>JAQUWH010000018.1 GCA_028692955.1 Clostridia bacterium | reverse complement strand
TTGGGAAAATATGGAGTTGCCAATTTTTTTGTATAATCCCACTTAGCTCAGTCGGTAGAGCATGCGGCTGTTAACCGCAGGGTCGTTGGTTCGAGTCCAACAGTGGGAGCCAATAAAGAGAAGATTTGATCTTCTCTTTTTTGTTCACTATTTTTTAACTACCTAGTTTTATTTGATTCTTTCATTAAATTTTCATGAAAACACATGAATTATAGGAATATTAAGTCTAAACTTAACATAATGATTGAAATTTTACATAAAATATGTTATAATAGATAGTAGTAAAAATATATGATTGAAAAAATAATTTTTAGGAGGAAATACTGTGATTATATCAAAGTATGGTTTGACATGTGAGTTACCGAATTTTTTAGAGACTGGCAATGTTTTTTATAAAGCGACAAATAGCCGGGAAAATATTATGGAAATGGCTAGAAAGCGGAATATAAAGGGGCTCATAGAGCCTAATACGGGGAATACGTCAGTCATGTTAGAGGTGAATTCTCTTGAAGTTGTAAAAAATCTTGATCCTTGGACGTCAGATTACATCAAATGTGATGCACTTCATGTATCCAAAAGTTTTTTAAAAGAGAATCAATTTGCTTTGTTTGGAAAAAGTGCTGATTGTATGATGCTAGGGCTGATTTCAGATCAGGACGTTTATCTGTTCCATTTGAGTGTTGCATCGTTAAATGCTGGACTCTTAAAGCATTTAACTCTACGCGGGATTAACAAGGAGTATATGGCAATTATGGGGCCCTGTATAGGAGCATCTTGTTATTCTTTAACCCGAGATAGAATTAGAAGTGATACCTCTAATTTTAAAAACCTCGGATATTTGGAGAAAACCTATTACGAAGAAGACAAGCTCCATATTGATATTCGGGGAATAGTGGAAAAAGAGCTTGCTCATTGTGGTATAACAGTTGCTTTTTCTGATAGGCGTTGTACCTATTGTGATCTATCCCTTGGTTCAAACCGAAGGGATAAACAAAATAGACATGATAACGTCATACTTATCTGGTAAGAAAATACAAAAAGGGATGATTTAACAATCGTCTCTTTTTCTGTTTTACTATTGAAATTGGCAGATAAATCGTGATAAATATGCTACAATAGTTAAAATAAAGAAGAGGGTAAAGTTGAAAGCAAAATTTACCAATAAAAAAACCAAATTGTGGCACCAGAAAACAGAAATATCAAAAGAAAAGCATAATAAAGAAAAAAATTAATGAAAGATAGAGGAATTTCTATCTTTATTTTTCTTTTTAACAAAATGCAAGTTACAATAATATAATAATATAGGTGATGATTATGAATTGTTTAGCTGAAACACTAATATATTTGCTTGCCATTCTTGGCATTATATTTACATCAATGACTTTTTTTGAGATGTTTACTGGTAATAATACGATGAATAAAAGCTATAGAATATTTAGCAAAAAGAAAAAAAGAAAAGAAAAAGTTGAAGTTGTCATAAAGCTTAATGGGATAAAAGAGGAAAGAGAAAAGGAATTAACAAGATTAATTCAAGAGGAAGAAAATGTTAATATAAAAGAGATAGCAGATATTATCACGATAGAAAAGGTGGATAATGTTGACAATAATTAAGTTTTTGTGTACAATATTAGCATAAGAGGTGATGATGTGTACGCACATTTTAAAGGAACAATTGATAATAAAATGGCAGATAGAATTATATTGGATGTAAACAATATAGGTTATGAAATTTATATGCCTGAAAGTGAAATATTATCGTTAGAAAATGATAGTAAAGAAGTTAAAATTTATACATATTTAAATGTAAGAGAAGATGATATGAAACTATTTGGATTTACTTCATTCAAAAAACTAGAGTTTTTTAAAAAATTAATTAGTGTGAGTGGGGTAGGTCCTAAAGTTGCGCTTGGAATCATATCTAATATTGATGTGAGTGATATGTGTGTTGCTATTGCAACAGATAATATAGCGACATTAAAAAGTATTCCAGGCATCGGACCTAAAATGGCACAAAAAATTATATTTGAGCTAAAAGATAAAGTAATAAAGGATCAAATGATTGGCATTACAGAAAAAAGAGATATAAAATCAAAAGTAAATCCAAATGAAATCGAAGCAATTACAGCTTTACAGGTTCTTGGCTACTCCCAAAATCAAATAAAAGACATTATATCTAAATTGGATATATCTGGAAATACTGTAGAAGAAATCATAAGAAAAGTATTAAAAGAAGTACAAAATATATAAGTTAAGGTAGACTTTCAATTTGTTTTATGTTATTATAAAATAAGTAAAAGTAATGAGAGGGAAGACAAATGATAGAATTTATAGGTGTAAATAAAAAATATAGCCATGATGTTTCGGCATTAGATAATATAAATGTAAGAATAGAAAAAGGAGAATTTGCCTTTTTAGTAGGGCCATCCGGCTCTGGAAAATCTACGTTTTTAAAACTAATGATAAAGGAAGAAGAACCAACGAATGGTAAAATTTTAATTGACAACAAAGATATAACGAGACTAAAACAAAAAGAAATCCCATTTTTAAGAAGAAAAATTGGATTTGTTTTTCAGGACTTTAGATTGCTATATGATAGAACAGTATCTGAAAATATTACGTTTGCCCTAAGAGTTATAGAAGCATCTGATAGAGAAATAAAAGCTCAATTAAAGAATGCTTTAGAAATGGTTGGATTATCTGGTAAAGAAGAGTATTATCCAAACCAATTATCTGGTGGAGAACAGCAAAGAGTGGCTCTTGCAAGAGCTTTAGTGACTAAACCGCCTATTATCATTGCAGATGAACCAACAGGTAATCTAGACCCTGCAACAGCAGATGAAATCTTTAAGACTCTTTTGGAAATTAATTCTAGAGGAACTACCGTTTTAGTGGTAACTCACGCAAAAGATATTGTTAACAGCCTAAACAAAAGAGTAATTGCTTTAGATCATGGAAAAGTAATCAAAGATGAACAAAGAGGAGGGTACTAAAGATGTCAACAGGAACTTATTTATTTAAAGAGGGATATGGCAATTTAAGAAAACATAGTTCTAAAACATTTTCTACGATGTTGATTATATGTGCAACTATGTTAGTACTTGGAATCTTTATCGTATTATTTCAAAATGTAAATGAAAATGTTAAAACTGTAAGGGCGCAACAAGGCTTACAGGCGTTAATAGAAGATAGTGCAACAGAAGAAGATATTGAATATATGAGAGATGAACTGGAGCAAATTCCGGGTGTTAAAAATATTGAATACCTAGACAAGGAAAAAGCATTTGAAGATGCTAAAGAAATTTTTAAAGGACAAGAATACTTTTTAGAAGGCTTAAGCGATGTTAAGATATTTCCAGCGTCTTTTGTTATTAAATTTGATAAAATTGAAAATAGTGGACAAGTAAAAGCAGAAGTAGAAAAAATAGATGGAATTTACAAAGTAAAATATAATGAAACAACCATCGAAGCGGTTGTTGCTATCTCTAAAGTAGCAAACATATTCCTACTTGGTATTGGTGCAGTGCTACTAGTAGTTAGTATATTTATTATTTCTAATACAATTAAACTTGCTGTTTATTCCAATAAACGTGAGATTGTCATTATGAAATATATAGGTGCAACAAATAAGTTTATCAAAACACCTTTCATTGTAGAAGGCGCAATTATGGGTGTTATATCCGCTATTATATCCTTTATCTTAATATCACTTGCTTATGTGGTAATATATGCTAGATTGCCTCAAATAGGTTCAGCGCTCGGTGTGTTTGGCTTTATACCATATACACAAATTTGGTATCAAATTTTAATCGCTTATATTGGATTAGGATTATTTATCGGTATTTTTGGAAGTTCTATTTCCATAAGGAAATATTTAAAGGCATAGGAGGAAGAAAATATGAGAGAAAATTTAAATAAACTCACTCTAAAATTCTTTTCAATGTTGATAATATCAATGCTGACTATTTCCTTATTTAGTAGTGTTACAGCAGCAAAATTAGATGACTATGAGCAAGAGCTTGAACAAATTAAAAAAGAACAAAAAGAAAATGCCTCTAAATTAACAGGTGTTGAAAAAGAGATTGCTCAATATACCTATGATATTGCAGATCTTGATAGTAAAATGTCAAAATATAGTAAAGAATTAGCGGGACTACAGACAAAAGTTGAAAGTGTTAATGAAAAATTAGAAGAGCAAGAACAAGCTTTGCAAAATTCAGCTCAATTATATAACAACGCTGAAGATATGTATACAACAAGACTGAGGGCAATCTATGAAAATGGAATTCCTACTATGCTTGAAATTTTACTTTCTTCAAAAGGAATCTCAGATTTTTTTTCTAGAATGAATGTATACAACAGTATTTTAGAATATGATAGAAATTTAGTAGGAAATATAAAAAATCAAAAAGAATATATTGATTATATTAAAAAAGATATTGAAGTACAGAAGTTACAATTAGATCAATTAAAATATGATGTTGAAAAATCTACAAAAGCATTAGAGGATACGTTACAAGTAAAACAAAACAAAATGGCTAGCTTAAATAGTTCGAAGGAAAATCTTCAAGCTATTTCAAGTGATTTAACAAAAAAACAACTGGCTGCTAAGAAAAAAGTAGAGGATGAACTTGCAAGAATTGCAAAAGAGGCACAAGATAATGCTAATAATGGTACAGGTAATGTGTTTATTGGAGATCTTGCTTGGCCAGTTCCTGGTTTCTATACGATAACAACTGAATTTGGTGAAATTTACAATTTAGTAGACCCTAATGGTAGTGCTCATACTGGAGCAGATATTGCTAGTAGTGGAATAAACGGTACACCAATTAAAGCTATGGCTGATGGAACAGTTACAACGGCTACTTATGGAAAATATGGTTATGGGAATTATGTTATTATCAACCATGGTAAAAATTCAACAAATGGAAATATATATATTTCACTTTATGGACATGCTAGTTCTCTTGCCGTATCAAAGGGGCAAAAGGTAACGAAAGGACAGACAATAGCTTATGTTGGCTCAACAGGAAATTCAACGGGTCCACACTTACACTTTGAGATTTATCAAAATGGAAAAAGAGTGAATCCATTACAATTTTATAATGGGCTACCTTTTAAATATCCATATAGATAAAATATATAAGAGAATTTTGTAAAAAAACGTAGAAACTATTGACATATTTAAACTTTTATTGTTTAATAATTGTATATAGAGTATCGTAGGAGGGTAATTATGAGTGCAGCTATAATAAATAAGCTTATGGATATGATAGGCGTAGGTGGCGGCCAAGAGGCTGAAGAATACGATGAAAATGAAGAGTATAGCATGGAAAATGAAGAATTTGAGGATGAAAATATGGAAGATGTGTATAAAAGACCATCATCATTTAAATCTAGAAAATCATTTAGTGAAATAGAAAGAGATTCTCAATATTCACCAAGAAATATGCAAACAAAAGTAATTCCAATGAATACAGGAGTTTCATCATCAAAAATGGTTATTACACAACCAACTTGTTATGATGAAGTTGAAGGAATTGGTGAATACTTAAAAAACAGAAAATCTATTATCATCAATTTAGAGAATGTTGGAAAAGAAGATGCAAGAAGAATATTAGACTTCTTAAGCGGATCTACTTTTATGGTAGAAGGAACAATTCAAAGAGTTTCAAATCTAATTTATTTGATTACACCAAAGAACGTTGAAATTCAAAATGATTTGGAAAGAACTCAATATAAACAACAAAAAATGTCATTTTCATGGCTAAAATAATAAAAACAATAAAGCAGGCATGAATTTGTCTGCTTTTTAAAAATAGGAGGAAATATATGTTAACACCAGTAGATATTGATAACAAAACATTTAAAAAGGCAAAAATTGGAGGCTATGATATAGCTGATGTAGAGGATTTTCTTGTTAAAGTAATGGAAGATTATGAAGCATTATATAAAGAAAATTCTGCTTTAAAAGAGAAAATATACAGTATAGAAGATTCTGTCTCACATTATAAATCAATAGAAGAAGGAATTAATAGAACTGTTGAAAATGCTCAAACTTCAGCAGATGAAATTAAAGAGGCTGCTTTAAAAGAAGCTGAATCTATTAAGCGACAAGCTGAAATCGAAGCAAAAGATAGTTTAGAAGATTTAAAAATTCAAATTGCAAAGAAGGAATTTGAGTTAGAAGAAAAGAAAAAACAAATGCACATCTATAGAATAAAAGTAAGTTCAATGCTAGAAGCACAACTTAAGATATTAAATGATGATGATATGGAATAAAAATAAAAATAAAAATAAAAATAAAAATAGATAAGAAGAGATTATTTTCTTATCTATTTTTGTTATTTATATGCAAATCAGTTGATATTAATAGTTAAAGTATTGAAAGTATCAAGAAATTATGTTAAAATAAAGTACGTAATGTATTATTGATAGGAGAAATTTTAATGTTTGATAAATTAGAAGACTTAGAGAAAAAATACCATGAATTAACAAAGCTGATATCAGATCCTGAAGTTATATCAGACCAAGATGCTTGGAGAAAGTATATGAAGGAACAATCAGCCATGAAAGATGTCGTTGATAAGTATATAGAATACAAGCAAGTAAAAGCGAATATGGATGAAGCAAAAGAAATGATGAATGAACCAGAAATGAAGGAAATTGCTGAAGAAGAATTTTATTCTTCTAAAGATAAACTAACTATTATTGAAGATGAGTTAAAGATACTTTTACTACCAAAGGATCAAAATGACGACAGTAACGTAATCATTGAAATTCGTGGTGGCGCAGGTGGTGAAGAAGCTGCCTTGTTTGCATATAATCTATATAGGATGTATACAATGTATGCAGAACTAAAGAGATGGCAAGTAGAAACAATTGACATGAATGAAACAGGTATTGGTGGTATCAAAGAAGTTTCTTTTATGCTAAAAGGAAAAGGAGCTTACAGTAAACTTAAATTTGAAAGTGGTGTTCATAGAGTACAACGTGTACCAGAAACAGAAGCAAATGGAAGAATACATACTTCTACGGTAACCGTTGCCGTGCTACCTGAAGTTGAGGATGTTGAAGTTGAAATCAATACCAATGATTTAAGAATTGATACGTATCGAGCAAGTGGAGCGGGTGGCCAGCATGTTAATAAAACATCTTCTGCCATCAGAATAACCCATATTCCAAGCGGTATTGTAGTGTCATGCCAAAATGAACGATCACAATTACAAAATAAAGAATCAGCCATGAAAATGTTACGTTCGAAATTGTATGAGGCAGAACAAGAAAAACAATCTAATGAGCTTGCAACAACAAGAAGATTACAAGTTGGTAGTGGCGCAAGAAGTGAAAAAATAAGGACATATAACTATCCACAAAGCAGAGTAACAGACCATAGAATCAATTATACCATCTATCAATTAGAAACGTTTTTAAATGGAAATATAGATGAGTTGATTGAAGCACTGATAGCAGCAGATAGGGCAGATAGATTAAAAGAAGGAAATATATAATGAAAGAACGGATTGAATCCGTTCTTTTGTTTTTTTGACAAAATATATGTAAAATTATGTAAAAAAAGGAAAAAATATTGAAAAAAATGTAAAATACTATATAATATAAATATGCGTAATGAACGGAAGGAAGAATAATGGGAAAGATATATTTGGAAAAAGATGTTCTTACAGCTGCTAAAGAAAGAATAGCAATGGTATTAAAAAAATTTGATAATGTATACTTTAGTTTTAGTGGTGGAAAAGACAGTTCGGTTATGTTGCAACTTGCTAATAAAGTTGCAGGCAGTATCAAAAAAAAATTCGATGTATTGTTTATTGATCTTGAAGCACAATATGAAGCAACTATAGAACATGTAGAAGAATTAAAAGGATTAAACAATATTAGAGATTTTTATCATATTGCATTGCCACTTTCGCTTAGAAATTCTGTATCCGTTTTACAGCCTAAATGGGTCTGCTGGGATGAGGATTCAAAAGATTTGTGGGTGAGAGAATTACCAGAGAATAGCATTAACATTAGGAACAACCCAATTAAAGATTTTAGAGTGGGAGAAGAATTTGAAGAATTTATCTTACAATTTGCACAGTGGTATCAAAAGGAAAAAGGTGGTATTTGTGCTTGTGGTGTTGCAATAAGAGCAAATGAAAGCTTGAACCGTTTTAGAACCGTAGCAAATAAGATAAGTAAAATAATGTACGAAGATATCATATGGACGACAAGGATGAAATATAAAAACTATTTAGATGTTTATAATTTTTATCCTATCTATGATTTTACGGCAGAAGATATATGGGGGACAGTGAGTAAATTAAAATTAAAATTTAATAAAGTATATGAGATGCTATACAAAGATGGTATTTCCATTCACCAGCAACGTCTATGCCAGCCTTATGGTGATGATCAAAGGAATGGATTAAATCAATTTAAGAAGTTAGAACCTCAAACCTGGGAGAAAGTTTTAAATAGAGTCAATGGGGTGAATTTTGGCAATATTTATTGTAGAACTACAGCCCTTGGAAATTTAAGAACATCGAAGCCTAATTTTATGACATGGCAAGAATATACGGTATTTTTATTAGAAAGTACAGGATTATACAACGAAGATTTAATGGTACATTATTATCAAAAAATAAAAAAGTTTATGTTATGGTATAACAAAAAAGAAGGAAAAGAGGTAAAGGATATACCTGATGAGGCTGACATTAAGTTAGAGGGTAAGAAGAAGGTAATTAGCTGGAGAAGAATTGCTAGAAGTATAGAAAAGAACGATTTTTATATGAGAAGATTATCTTTTTCTCAGACAAAGGGTGACGAAGAAAAGTTAAAAAGATTTATGAATAAATATACTAATTTTTTAACTTCTAAAACGGATACTGATTACGATTTGATTGAATTAGCAAAGAAAGAAGGCGTATGATGAAAGAGATAGAATATCCAGTATTAAATGTGAAAATGGTAGATATTAATAAAGTGGTGTCAAATGATTACAATCCTAATGTAGTAGCTACGCCAGAATTAATTTTGCTTAGAAAATCAATAGAAGAAGATGGTTATACACAACCAATTGTAACGTATTATGATAAAAAGGAAGATAAATACATAGTAGTTGATGGTTTCCATCGCTACAAATGTGCAAAGGATTATTTTTTTCTAAAGGAAGTCCCAATTGTTACTATTAACAAGGACTTGAAACATAGAATGGCTTCTACAATAAGACATAATAGGGCAAGAGGTACTCATCAAATTGTGGATATGTCTAAAATTGTTACATCGCTTACAGCAAAAGGATGGGATGAAGAAAAAATTTGTCTTGAGCTTGGCATGGAATTAGATGAAGTCATTAGATTAAAACAAATTAGTGGTCTAAAAGAGGCTTTTGCTAATCATGTTTTTAGTAAATCTTGGGAAGAGTTTGAAGATAATAATGAAAAAATATTAAAAAAAGAGCAAAAATAAACATTTTTTATGAACTATATTTGTAAATTTAACCAAAAACAGTGCTTTTTTCCAAAAGTAATTGACTTTGCCAAAACGATTGTGGTATAATATTATAAATATTGTTTCTATTAGAAATTACTATGTAAACTACAATACAAAGGATGGTTGAAATAGTTGAGAAAAATGTTTATAAAGAGTTAATTAAAAAGTATATAGCAAAGATTCAAATTAGTTATGTAAACTAATTTGGGTTTTTGTCGCCTTTTTAATGCGTATGTGTGTGGGGGTATAAAGATGGTTCATGAAGTAATCAATGGAAAAGCTAAAAGAATGAGTTTTTCAAAAATTAAAGAAGTAGTAGATATGCCTGATCTAATTGACATTCAAAAACAGTCTTATGAATGGTTTTTAAAATCTGGTTTGAAAGATGTTTTATCTGACGCTTCTCCAATAAGTGATTTTTCAGGAAATCTGTTATTAGAATTTGTTGACTATAGATTAGAAGAAGAAACAAAGTATAGTATAGAGGACGCTAAAGAAAGAAATACAACTTATTCATCAAGATTACAGGTGCAAGTAAGACTTATTAATCGTGAAACTGGCGAAATTAAGGAACAAGAAATTTTTCTAGGCGATTTGCCTATCATGACAGATAATGGTACTTTCCTAATTAATGGTGCGGAAAGAGTTGTTATCTCTCAATTAGTACGTTCACCAGGTGTATATTTTGCTGCTGAAAGAGATAAAGCAGGTAAATTTTTATATTCTGCTACTATCATGCCAAATCGTGGTACATGGATTGAGCTTGAATCAGATTCATCTGATATGTTATATGCAAGAGTTGACAGAACAAGAAAAGTTCCTGTTACTGCTCTTGTGCGTGCTTTAGGAATTGAAACTGATAATCAAATCATGGAATTATTTGAAGATGATGTATTAAATGAAGCATTATATAAAGATCCTGCCAAAACACAAGACGAAGCTTTACTTGAAATATACAAAAAAATTAGACCAGGAGAACCATTACATGTAGACGCTGCAAAAAGCTTATTATTTGGTTTACTATACGAACCAAGAAGATATGATCTTGCAAGAGTGGGAAGATATAAATATAACAGGAAATTAAGCGTTGCCAATCGAATTGCTGGAGAAATTGCTGCTGAAAATGTGGTAAATGCTGAAACAGGTGAAATTTTTGTAAATGCTGGAGAAGTGATTACAGAAGAAGTAGCAGAGCAAATCAAACAAAGTGGTATTAATGTTGTTTATGTGCTAAGAGATAACAAGAGAATAAAGGTAATTGGTAATAACACAGTTAATATTTCTAAATATTTAGGGATGGAAATTGATAAAGACGTTATCAAAGAAGAAGTATATCTTCCTGCACTTAAAGAGCTACTTGAAAAATTTCCAGATGCAGATGAAAAGACTCTAAGGAAACAAATAAAATTAAATAGAGAGAAACTAGTTGTAAAGAGCGCAACTTTAGATGATATTATAGCATCAATTAATTACTTCTTGAATTTCAGACATGGAATGGGCAGAGTAGATGATATTGATCATCTAGGAAATAGACGTGTAAGATGTGTAGGCGAATTATTACAAAATCAATTTAGAATTGGTCTTGCAAGACTTGAAAGAGTTGTACGTGAGAGAATGGCTACTCAAGATCTTGATATTGCTACACCACAAACATTAATTAATATAAAACCAATTGTCGGATCAATCAGAGAATTCTTTGGTAGTTCACAATTGTCACAGTTCATGGATCAAATTAATCCACTTGCTGAATTAATACATAAAAGAAAAATATCAGCACTTGGACCTGGTGGTTTATCTAGAGAAAGAGCTGGATTTGAAGTTCGTGACGTACATCATACACATTATGGTAGACTTTGTCCAATTGAATCTCCAGAAGGACCAAATATAGGACTTATCTCTTCACTTTCTACTTTTGCTAGAATTAATAGATACGGTTTTATAGAAACACCTTATAGATTAATTGATAAAGAAACAGGTAAAATCACAGATAATGTTGTATACA
>JAQUWH010000009.1 GCA_028692955.1 Clostridia bacterium | reverse complement strand
CATTGGATAAATAATAACAGTATCATTATCAATCTTTTGAATTTCATCTATATCTCTATTAAAGCCAATGGTTTCTAGGTATTTTTTTACAATTCTTGGTATACTTATATCATACATATCACCAGAAGCATTAAATTTTTCTTGTGTCTCATAAAAGTGTAATAGATTCTGTATATGCTTATTATGCTTCTCTTTAACCCAAACAACTGCTGCATTAGCCATTTTTGAATCTTCTTGACCTAGTACTAAATCGTCATTTAAAAACTTTGATATATCTTTAGTAATCTCAACATCAGTATCTAAATACAAACCACCGAATTCTTCTAAAACTTTCACTCTTGTATAATCAGATACAAATGCCCATTTTTTCTGTTCATATGCCCCTTTTGAAAAAGCACATTGATTTACATCAAAGTTTTTTTCATTCCATTCTTTTATTTCGAAATCTGGTAAAAACTTTTTCCAAGTCTCAATACATTTTTTAACAAAATCAGATAATGGATTTCCTCCAAACCAACAGTAATGTATTACTTTATTATTTACTTCCATATATTCTCCTTTTTATTATAATACTATTTTATATTATTTTTTATAATTCAAGATTTTTTTTGCAACGTGTTTAACATTGCTTTTAAAAGTTCTTTTGTTTTTTTGAATTTTTCCAGTTAAAATATCAATTTCTTTCCTGCACTCTAATAATTCTTTATCGGCTTGCTTTTGATATTCCCTAAAATATTTTAAATCTTTATCTCTATCTGCTATTTCAACCTTCATAATATCCTTTATCCATTCAATATAATCCAGTCTTTTCACCCTTTTATACTCTTCTATCTCTAGCAGTTCTTTATTTTCAGGTTTATTTTTTGTAAATTCAATAAACTTTTCACAACTTTCAATCAATGGTTTACGAATCTTATCAATCTCTTCTTGATGATTTGCATAATTCAATTCACCGTCAAATTTCATGAATTCTTCATTACTCATCATGGTCATTAAATTTTTAAAACTTGCTAATCTATCAAAAGAAGATTCATTATAGATTAAGATAACAGGTAAACCCAGTGCAAGACAAGGTAATGCACAATGAAGGCGTGTCGTTATAATAGCTTTGGCACCTTGATATAGTTTTAGTAATTTTTCTATATTTTCAAAACGTTGTTCATAGGTAAGCCTACTATTTTTATCAGGATCTAACGCTTGTGCAGTATAGATGATTTCTTGATTCTTATCTTTATAGTAAGTTCTTAGCTTTTCGTTTTTTTCTTCACCTAAGTCCACTGAACATATATAATCGCCTTTTTTAACATTATTAAATTTAGGTAATGTTAAGGTCATACATCCCGAAAAATAATTCTTGATGCCAAGTTGAGAAAGTCTTTCACCTGTTGCAAAATCTCTTACTCCTATTGGTCCAAATTTCTCTAAATATTCTTTACCATACTTAGTCAAATAAACACTTTTTTCAATTGTCCAATTATCACCAGTAGAAAAATACATAGAAGTTAAATGTGGTATAATATATTCAGATGGTGGAAAATTTTCTTTGTGATGTAAATACCAACCATTCATAATCATAGCTACTTCTTCTTTGTCAAAAGGTAAAAAAGTGTCTAATGATTCTCTATCAATATAATAATCGATTTTGGGTAAAAATCTCTTTGCAGCATACGACTGTATATCATCACCAATATTATCCGTCATTTTCCATACTAATAATCCATATTTCATAAAATCATCCTTTCAAAAACTGATTTACACTTTCTTTACTTTGATCATCATATGTTTTTTTCCAATTTTTATATAAATCTATTATTTTGGATTTGTTTTCTATACATAATTTAATTTTGTCAGCTATTTCATCTATATTATCTTCACTTTTAACTACCAAATATTGTTCTAATTCTGTATCCTTAAAATAGTGCGTATTATCTCCTATTACACATGGAACTCCACACTCTAAACTTTCAAGCGGAATTAATGGTGAACATTCTGTAAAAGTAGCATATAGGTTAACATCGTTGTTAGAAAGCTTATTAATTAGTTCTTCCCTTGAAACACTATGATTACAAGATTCATTACTTAACTTAATATTCATTAATTTACAATAATTCATTGTAAGTTCAGTAGCTGGTATACAATCCACTACTAACTTTCGGCTCACTAAACTACAAGCACTAAGCTGATTATATGTATTTTTTTCCCATCTATCTCCTGCGGCGTATAAACCAATCTTGACTTCATCCTGATTTATCCTATTAGCTGGCAATTCATGATGTATATGAACAGTATTTTTAACAAAGTACGCATTAAATCCTTTCATTTGGTAAAATTTAGCCATACTCTCTTTTGCAAAGCCAATTGCTGTAACGATGCCCCTTTTTTGCAGGTCTAAAATAGAATTAAGAAAATATTCTTCATTATCGTTTACAAATAAACTATGAGAGCCATGCCATAAAAACTTCACCTTAATATTTTCATTTAGATTATATATCTTTTCGGCTAAAGCATCGTATCCATAAGCCATAGTAGAAAAAATAATCTGTTTAATATGAGAATCCACTACTGCACGAGCAATTGTCTCAATTGCTTTTTTGTGAAACTGTTCCTTTAACTCTATCGTATTTTCAAATATTTCTTTTGCAGAATTCATAACACCAATACATTCAGGATTATACATAACAATGTATTCACGATCCTTGCATCTATTTATGTTTTGGATTATATTTTCTACTTCTTTTTTTGAATATTTAAATATAGAAAATATCTTTTTTACATGTCTATTCATTATTACTCCATCCTTACATTTCTATAAATTCAGTAACACTTTGTTTAGATAAAATATCATACTCATCTTTCCAATTTCTATATATCTCTAATATTTTATCACTATTTTCAAGTGCATACTTCATCTTCTCATAAATTGATATAACATCATCTTCTCGCTCTACTACAAGGTAATCATATAACTTAGTGTTATCAAAATAATGATGATTGTTTCCTGTAATACAAACTGTACCTGCTTCCAAACTCTCTATTGGTAGCATAGGAGCACATTCTGAAAAAGTAACATATAAGTTAAGATTGTTAGATGCCATTTTAGCAATTAACTCCTCTCTTTTTATATGACTTGTACTACCTTCCATATTTAAGTTATTTCTAATAGCAGTCTCCTTAAATTTGTAATCCAAAGGAACTAATTCTAATACTGAATTTTCCATTAATGATGTAGCAAGCATTTGGTTATATGTATTTTTTCTCCAATTAACACCAGCAGCATAAAGACCGATTCTTGTATTTGGCTCTTCATTTTTCTTCACACTTTTTAGTCTTCCATTTATCTCATTTGTAAATCGAACTGTATTTTGTATAAATGCTGTACAGTATCCCTGCGCTTTATAAAAGTTAACAAGACTTTCTTTACAAGTTCCCATAACATCAATAATTCCCTGTTTATGTAGATTTATCACTAATAAATTAGTGTCCCAATTTATTTTTTCTATTACCTGTGAATGACTACCATGCCAAAAACTTTTCAATTTGATATTTGGATTCAATTCCTTTAGACGTATAGCAATTTTGTCCCATCCATAATCAAATGCACTAAATATCACTTGTTTTACACCAAGTTCTAATATTTTATTTACGATTGTCTCAACATTTGCTCTATCGCGTATTGACTGCAATGGTACTAGATTAGTAAATAATTCTTTCGTTGCACTAGTTACACCAAGCCAAGTAGGATTATGGAAAATAATGTACGATATATCATCTTTTGATTCAATATATGTATCAAGAACTTTTAAGGTATCTTCAACACTCGTACTTTTTTGTCTTTTAAGGCTAGACTTTATCTTATTTTTAGATAAATATATCTTATACCCTACGCTACCTCTAACTCTTCTTATTATGTTAAAAAGATATCTGTAAGAAGTAGGAGAGATTTTTTTCAGTATCGCTATTTTCCTTTTCATTTTTGAAGATAATTTAATTTCTTTTTCATAATACAAAGCTTTTGTATTAGCAGAAAAATCCTTACCAATATGTTCATAATCAATAGGAAAGAAGTATTCATAAGGATAAAGATATACTTTTTCATCAATTATTTCAATCATGTTCATATTTTCTTTTAAATCTCTTTTACTTATCACTGAAATAATTTCTGCAATACTCCCATAAACATTTTCTTTAATACAATCTAATATCTCTTTTATATAACTATTATGTTTATCTTTAACCCATATAATGTGAGTAGATATATGATTTAGATCTTTATAGGCAAGAAATAGTTCGTTATGAAAGAAACTATGTATCTCTTCTAGAAAATAAAAGTTTCCATCCAATAATAATCCAGGATTTTCATATACATAAGTTAATTTTATATATTCATCATACAATATATTATCTTTCAAGTGATTATTATCTTCATATATTTTTTGAATTTCTACATCACAATTTTTAATAACAGCATTTTTAAAAACTTTTTTATAATTTTCTATATACATGTTATCTGTATTGATATAACCAACTTCTATTTTACCATCATTTTTCATTTACATTACCCTTGTTCCTTTATATACTCTTTTAATACCTCATCTGTTGGACCATCTAGCGCTAATTTGCCACTTTTGATCCATAATGCTCTGTCGCAAAAGCTTTTTACTTGTTCTACACTATGTGAAACAAATACCATTGTTTTTCCTAATCGTTTTAATTCTTTCATTTTTTCCAAACATTTATTTTGGAAGTGTGAATCCCCCACTGCAAGTATTTCATCAATTAACAAAATTTCGGCTTGTACATTAACTGCGATTGAAAAAGCAAGTCTCATGTACATACCTGAAGAATAGGTTCTAACTGGTGTTTCTATAAATTCACCTAACTCAGAAAACTCTATAATATCGTTAATAATCGGGTCTACTTCTTTTTTACCAAGACCATACATAGAGGCATTAAAATAGATGTTTTCTCTTCCCGTAAAGTCAGTATTAAATCCAGCGCCAAGTTCAATCATACTAGAAACTTTACCATTAATTTCAATAGTACCTTTTTCTGGATAGATGATTTTATTTAATAATTTTAGTAAAGTAGATTTACCAGATCCATTAACACCAATCAGTGCAACAGATTCTCCTTTTTTAATATCACATGATATATCATCTAACACCACATGCTTTACTTTTTTATTTCTTCTTAAATTAGCAAGCCTTTCTTTTAAAAAATATGCTTTGTCTTCATATATAATAAATTGCTTTGTTACATTTTTAACAGATATTGCAACTTCTTCTTTTCCTTTTTTTGAATGATTACTCATCTTGACTATACCTCCTCTGCAAAACGTCTTTGTAGTTTATTAAACGCCAAATAACCAATAATAAAGATGACAATTGATACTAAAAATACTAAACCTAAACTTTTAAAATCTGGGAAAGTCTTAGAATATAATATTTTCTGATATCCTTCCATAATTGATACCATTGGATTTAGCCTATAAAGCGATATAAATTTTTCTGGAATCATACTAATGCTATATAGTATAGGTGAAGCATACATCCAAATCATCATAACAGGATTCATAATATATTGTACATCTCTTACATATACGTTAGCTGCTGACAGCAAGAATATAATACCTAATGTAAATATTGCTTGTATCAATACAATCAGTGGTAAAAATAGTGCAAACCAAGATAGCCCTACTCCTGATACAAGTAAAGCAATAAATATGATAACTGCACTAAAGAAATATTGTATTGTATTACTAATCACTACTGAAAGTGGTAATATTTCTCTTGGAAAATATACTTTTTTTAATATACTCGCATTATTTGAAACACAAGTTGTACCATTTGCAATGCAATTTGCAAATGTATTCCATGGCATTAAACAAATAAACAAATAAATTGGATAATGCTCTATTCCAGATTTAAATATAAATTGAAATACAACTGAATATACTACTAACATTAGTAATGGATTTAAAAGTGTCCATAAAAATCCTAAGAAAGACCCTTTATACCTACCATTAATATCCTGTTTTACCAATGTCATCAACATATGCCTATATTTAAAAATTTCTTTACATTTTTCTATAAATTTCATTTTAATCTCCTTCTTTTCTAGTAACTATTATTAATAAATTATCTTTAAATTAGTATTTTTATACTAATTTTTCCACAATCAACCTTTTCCTATTTTTTGGACATCACCACCTTGGCAAATTATATCATATAATTTTTAGTTTTGAAAGCTTTTAAGCTAAAATTATACAAATTATGAAGTAGTTTTTTACCCACTTCGACAAGTAAATTAGACTTTTTATAACAAAAAATAAGGTAGTATTAATAATACTACCTTAACTAACAAATTGCTTTCTTATCTCAACGAATAAAACTTTGAGATCTCACCTAAAAGGAAAACCTGTAGGTTCTTTTCGAAGTTTTCCGTAATGCTGATTACACCACAATCAATATCTTTTTCTTTACAAAAAAATATGTATTCTTTTACTATTTTTTTCAACTCTTCCAAATCAATAGACACGGGATAGCCGGCCCTTTTCTTTTCAAGCAATTCACTTGCTTTTGCAAATTTTACCATATAAGAAGAGATTTTAGCATCTATTTCTATATTCCTCATCGTTTTTTCCTCCCATTTGTTCAAAAAGTTTTTTTCCCACAAATTCATTTAACCTATCAAATTATACCATACTTTACATAAAAAGTAAAGTGTGCCACTATTATTTGTTAAAATCATCTATCAATTTATCTACTTTATGAGGAACAGTAATGCGATAGTCATGTTCCACTTTTTCTATGTTAGTTATATCCAGTGGTACAGTTTGTGCCTTTAGACCTTCCTTAAAAACGTTACTTCTATCCTTATCAAATCGTTCCCTTATCACCTGTGCTCTTGCCGTTTCAAATGCAAAGATAAAATCTCCAAATTCATCCCTTTGATTTTGATCAATAGAGGAAATGGATTCTGTATCAATAAAGTCTCGATATAATATATGTCCACCTTTGATCAACTCATTATTTAATGATATCGTTTTTTGTATTGTATTATTATGTTTACTTCTTCTGTTTTTATTGAGGTTTTCCATATAAGATCTTGTTATTGCAGTACTATTTCCCATCATGTCTTTTGAGTACGCAGTGGATTCAACAACAGCAGTAATATATTCACTATAAGCAATTGCAAGTTCAGAAAAATCATTTTGCAGATTATGGTCATTACAATAGTCCTCTATTTCAATATATTTGTTTTTTACTACAAAATCTTTTCTTTCTTCTCTCTTTTTTTCTTCACTTTTAAAAAAACTTTGAACTTCTATTTCAGAATATTCACCTTGATCATATCCTTCAAATATTTCTGGATATTCCTGTGTATATTTAGTGCGTAAATGATTCACTATTTCTTCTGGATTAGCCATCTTATCACTCTTTCATTTTATTGCTATGACATTAAGTATTATGATATAAAATCATTTAATACAGTCATAAATTCCTTTTGGATTTTTACCATATCGTCCTCTGTTTTGCCTTCAAACCTCGCAGTGATATTTGGTCCTGTATTAGAAGCACGAACAAGTGCCCAACCATTATCAAATTCTACTCTTACCCCATCAATATCATTTACTTTGTATTCCTGTGACATAGAATATCTTTTTACTTTTTCAATGACATCAAACTTTGTATCATCATTTGATTTGATGACAATTTCTGGTGTTGAATAATATCTTGTTACGCCGTCTAATAAGTGAGAAAGTGATTTATCTGTTTTCGACAATATCTCTATTAGTCTTAAACCGGCATATAAGCCATCATCTATATTTGGCCATTTATCATTAAAGAAGACATGACCTGAAAGTTCATTACCAAAGGCAAAGTTTCCTTCTCTCATCTTTGCTTTCATATATGAGTTGCCTGTTCGATAGCATACAGGATTTCCACCTAGTTTTACTATCTCATCTAATAAAGATTTTGAACATTTAACATCAAATAAAGCATTTTTATTAGATACTTTTGACATGATGTCTCTCCATATGATAATAGCGAAGAAATCAATATATATCATCGTTCCGTTTTCATCAATTACACCAACTCTATCACCGTCTCCATCAATACCAATTCCAATGTCTGCTTTGTTTGCTATAACAGCTTTTTTTAATGCCTCATTATTACTTTCAACACTTGGATCTGGATGATGATTTGGAAAATTAGAATCAGATTCCATATATAATGGAACTAATTCTATATTTTGGAACATATCATACATTTCTTTAGCAATGATTGATGCAGTTCCATTTGCAGTATCAACTACCACCTTAATCTTTTTATCTCCCATCGTAATTGATTTTTTAACAAGTGTTAAATAATCTTCACGTATTTCACATTTAGTAGTATTTCCTATTACAGAAGCTTCTCCATCTTCAAGTAATTTAGCTGTGTTTTCTTCAACAAAAACTCTAAAGTCTTGTATCATTTGTCCACAAGCATTTCCAAAGTCATTAAAAGATAATTTTAAACCATTATATTCTTTTGGATTATGGCTTGCTGTAATCATAATGCCTGGCATAATTCCATCTTTTTCATTTAAATGTATTTGTGCAAAATAATACATAGGAGTTGTTACTAAACCAATTAATTTTACTTCAATCTCTCCAGCTGATATAATTCCTTCCACCAAAGCCTCATAAATTGGAACAGAAGACTCTCTATTATCATGACCTATCACACATTGATGATAGCCATTTTGTAAGATATAGGCGCCATAAGCAAGACCTATTGTATACGCAATATCTTCATTTAAGTCAGTTCCATAAATTGCTCTAATATCATATCCTCTATAGATATTTGGATTAATATTTTTTATCATTTTATAATTACTCATATCACAATCACCTAAAATTATTATATCATAAACTTTTTTTAAATAAAAGCTTTTGGTTACATAAGTTTAGATAATATTTAGGTAAAGTTTTCATTCAACAAGACGGGATAAAAGATAAACTTCTACCAACAGGCAGGAATTTATCTTTTATTCACTAAAACTCTACTTTATTCTCTACTACATTTTGTACTTTCTCATTTAACTTATCTTGTTCACTAATTTTAAAATATTCTTCCATAATTGGTTTTACTACATTTGCGGTATAAGTACCTTCTTCTCCATGTTCTATAATGGCTACTACTGCAATTTTTGGATTATCATATGGCGCAAAGCCAACAAATAGTCCATTATTGGTGCCACTACTTACTTGTGAAGTACCCGTTTTACCCGCTACTTTTATATTACTATTTTTAAATACAATATTAGCGGTACCACCTGTTTCAGTTGTAACAGATAGCATTCCTTCTTTGATCGCGTTTAGATATTCTTTGTTAATATCAATTTTTCTTTGTTCAAATTTTACTTTTGTAAATTCTTCCATGCTCTTTTCAACATCAGTTAATGAAACTTCGTTAAATGTTGTTTCATTCTTTATCTCTTTAATAACTGATACTTTATTTAATGTACCACCATTTGCAAGTACAGAGATATAATTGGCTAATTGTATTGGTGTATACTGATTTTCATGTTGTCCAATGACTGCAGAAAGTGTGTCACCTAAATACCAAGGTGATTTTAATCCATCTTCAGCAGAATTATCAGCACCTGCTATTTGACCTGGAGATTCTTGTGGCAATTCTATCCCTGTTTTTTCGCCAAGGCCAAATAATTTTGAAAATTTAACTACTTCTTCTATTCCCATCCTTCTTCCTACTTCATAGAAAAAGCAGTTACAAGAGCCTTTAATAGCACCAGATACATTAATCCAACCATGTGTAGTTCTATAGGAAGAATATTTCCAACATACTGGTTTATGCCCATAAGGATAAATACCAGGGTCATAATATTTTTCGTCTACTGTAATTTTGCCTGTTTGTAATCCTGCAAGACCTACTAACATTTTATAAGTAGAACCTGGTGAATAGGTACCGGATATTGCTCTGTTATACATTGGTTTTAAAGCATCTTCTGATATTCTTTTCCAATCACTTGTACTGATACCACCAACAAACAAATTGGTATCATAATTTGGATAATTTGCCATTGCTAATACTTCACCAGTTTGACAATCTAAAACAACAACACTACCAGAATTGGCATCCTGAATTTTTTTTCCGGTAATTCTACCCTCTCTTAAATCAGTAATAGTAGTTTCAAGAGCCTCTTGCGCTGTTTTTTGTAATCTATAATCTATCGTAAGTGTAACACTATTTCCTGTTACCGCCTCTTTTGTTATTGTTTCAGACGAGATGTTCCCATATCGATCTGTTTCTACTTTCTTTACGCCATTGACTCCTTTTAAGTATTGTTCAGCAGATTGTTCTACTCCAGTTTTACCAATGGTACTATTTAACGTATATCCATCTTCTTTTTTATTATCATATTCGTTCTTATCAATATTACTTACATAGCCAATTACGTGTGAGAATAAGTTAGCATTAGTATAATATCTTTTCGGAGACGAAACAATATTAAATCCATATAGTTCACTTTTCTTCTCTTCAATTTGTGCTACTGATTCTTCCTTAATGTCTTTTGCTATTACAGCACTATTTAATAATGAATAAGCATTGACATTTCCTTCATACTTGATTTCAATCATTTTGATAAGATGATTTTTATTGTCAGTGTAAGATTCAAGTGCATATTTCTTTGTAAAAGCTTGTATTGTTTCGTCAAAAGTGGCATTTTCATTTATTTTGTTTTCTTTCTTCCACTTTTTTAAGTTACTTTCATCTGAAAAAGTAAAGTCATTCATCTCATCATTAATAGGAAAAGTAGAATAAATTCTATCATTATTTTTATCTAGAATAGAAACCACCTTGGATATTGCTTCATTTTGTTCTTCTACTTCTACATTTACTTTATAAATATTGACATTATACGATCTTTTACTAGTAGCAAGTACAACACCATTTCTATCGTAAAATTCACCACGTGGTGCTTCAATTATTTCAGTTCTTAACATTCTTTTTTCAGATTTTTCTCTATATTCTTTTCCATTAATGATTTGCAACATAAATAATCTAACTACAAAAATAGCAGCTATGGCGATGATAATAACAGATAACATTAAATATCTATTATTTAATAGTTCAAATATCTTTTTGAATGTTTTTTTCAAAGAATTTCACCACCTTTTAAAACACATTTCCATCTTGTTTTAGTCTATGATCTAAAGATTCCGCTATTTTATATATCAGTGAATATACAATGTATACAATAACAATATTGAGTAAAGAACCTAAAAATGCTTGTATTAATAAATAAAAAATATTAGCAAACACATGAAATGTAACCGCATAAATAATATAACTGATAATTTCAAAAAGAAAAGTAGCAAGTATCGTAAGATAAATGAGTGATACTTTATTTTCTTTTCGATAAGTTGTATTTAAGTATCCAATCACTGCACCTATCATCGTATAAGACACAGTAAATAATCCAAACGTATTACCAAATAGTAAATCAGTAATCAAACCTATCACAAAAGAATAGAAGGTACCGGCATAAAGCCCATACCATAAACTAACGATGATGGTTGAAATAAGTATCAAATTAGGCTTTACACCAAATAATGTCCTATTATTGATAATAAACATTTGAAAAATAAATATAATAGTTATTAAAATTAAGATATAAACAAATGTTAATAGTTTCTTTTTCATCTTATTATCCCTTTACTCTATAATGACGCCCACTTCTGATATCGTTCTGATGCTGACATTTGGCTCTACAATCGCATAGCGGTTCATATCATTTTTATTATTCATCACTTCTATAATTTTACCAACTGGTATAGAAGCTGGGTAAGTTGACCCAAGCCCAGAAGTATATAACATGTCAGAAATAGATATATTGGCATCCAAAGGTATAAAATCTAAAGATAACTTATTTTGTGATTTCAGATTTAAATCTCCCTTTAGAATAGCTGGTTCGTTTACCGTACTAATCGTCACACTAACAGAAGACGATGGATCAAGTATTGTAATCACTGTTGCAGTATCAGCCTCAACAGATGAAACATATCCTACCAAGCCATCTTTATGTACCACAGCTTTACCTACTTTTACTCCATCATTTGTACCAATGTTAATTTTAAAAGTTTGGGTCCAGTTGTCATGTTCACGATACATAATTTTTCCCATTTTTATATTAAAATGCTGATATACTTTTTTTATTTCCAGCATCTGCTTTAATGAAGAATTTTCATCCAATATTTTTTGAGACTCTAATAACTTCATTTGCAAAGTATTTACTTCATTTTGAAGAGTGACCTTTTCATCATTTAATTTCTTGCTATTACTAAAATACCCTTTAATGCCATTTATACCACTTGACACAAATTCATACATTTTGTCAAAGGGATACGTAATAACACCAGATATCTTACTAATCACAGAATTAGACGACGACTTAAAGAAAAAAGCAGAGAATACAATAACAAAAATAAACACAATAATAATGAAAAGAATTTTTTTCTTTTTATTTCTTTTATTATCATCAAAATTATATCTATAATTCATTACCATACTCTCCTTTTTTTAACTTTTTTTTGTTTTTACCGCTTTTTTTAATACTTGTATACTATCCAATGTTTTGCCAACACCCTTAATCACACATTGTGCTGGATTATCTGCTACATATACTGGAATACCAGTTTGTTCAGAAATATATCTATCTATATTTTTTAGTTGTGCGACCCCACCTGAAAGGATAATACCACTTTCCATAACGTCAGAAGCAAGTTCTGGTGGTGTTTGTTCTAATGTTACTTTAATTACTCTTAGTATTTCTCTTAATGAATCAATGATAGCCTCATTTATATCATAAGTTGTTACAACAATTGTCTCTGGTAGTCCAGTTGTTAAATTTCTACCCTTTAAATTTATCTTTTCTTCTGTCATAGCAGAAGAAGCAGCACCAATTTGTTTTTTTACCTCTTCAGCTTCGCGAAGTCCAATAATTACATTAAATTTATCTTTAATATATTCTACTATATCTCTATCTAATTTTTCACCTGCTATTTTGATAGAATTAGAAACAACAATACCACCTAAAGAAAGTACTGCCATTTCACTTGTACCACCACCAATATCTACTATCATAGAGCCTTCAGCGCGTTCCACTTTTAAACCTGCACCTATTGCAGCAGCCATTACTTCTTCCATCAAGTAAACTTCTTTTGCACCGGCTTTATATGCAACCCCTTCGGCAGCTCTTTCCTCTACATCTGTTATGCCAGAAGGAATAGATACCACTACCCTTGGTTTGGAAAACAAGCTCTTTGGAATGACTCTTGAAATAAGTGTCTGTATTAGCATTCTTGTAGCCGCAAAATCAGCGATCACCCCATCTTTTAATGGTTTCAATGCATCAATATTACCAGGCGTTCTTCCCAGCATTTCTTTTGCTTGATTTCCAACCGCAAGTATCTCACCTGTTATTTTATTAATTGCCACAACAGATGGCTCTTCTAAAATCACACCTTTTCCTTTTGTATGTACTCTTATATTTGAAGTACCTAAGTCAATTCCGATATCTTTTGATACAAGTCCCATATTTACCACCTTTTCTTATCTACATTACTACTATATTTAAACTACATTTTTACTTAAAACTTCTTTTGTTCTTTTAGACTCATATAACTATTATTACCAATAATAATATGATCTAACAATTCTATACCAAAGATTTTAGAATACTCACAAACCTTATTTGTAAATTCAATATCACTCTTACTTGGAACTAAACTTCCACTAGGATGATTATGAACCAAAATAATACCACTTGCTAATTGTTTAATAGGTTCACTAAAAACTTCCTTCATACCAATTTCAACTTTGTCAATACTTCCCTTTGCATTTGTTACTATTGATAGTATGGCATTTTGTTTATTTAATATAACTGTTTTTAATATTTCTTGTTTTTCTCCTAAATATTTTTTACCTAATAGATTATAGACATCTTTTGGAGAAATAATTTTCTTTTTTTCCAATGTATGAGTATTAGCAATTCTCCTTGCAAGTTCAATTACTGCTTTTATTTGTATTGCTTTAACTCTACCAATCCCTTCAAAACTTTTCAATTCTTCCATAGATAAATTCATGAAATATTCTAAATCGTTTTGACTTTCTGTATCAGAAGAAACTGTTAATATATTTTGTGCAATTTCCACACAGTTATATCGACTTGTCCCAGTTTTAATGACAATAGCAAGTAATTCTGAATTAGTTAGATGATTAGCCCCTACTAGTTCCAGTTTTTCATAGGGTCTATCATCATACGGAAGCTCAATTATACTTTTAGCCAATGAGCTACTTTTCTACCAACAAATCCAAATATTACCATACAAATCACACCACAAACACTTATCTTAAACCAAATACCAAGTGTTAACTGTAAAAAAGATAAATCTAATATAACTGGATTTTTAAATCCAATCTCTCCACCAATAGCAAGCCATTTAAGCCAAGACACTGATTGTGCCAATTCACCTAAATAAAAACCTACTAACATACCTACAATTCCAAAAATTGCAATTATTGTTTTTCTCATATTTTTTCCTCTTTCTTCCTACGTTCACTATCTGCTACATTATATAACGTTTTGCATAATATTTCAATAATATTTCACAAATATTACAATATAGTAAATAAAAACAAATATATTATTTATCTAATTCGTACATTATAATGGAAATAATATTTAAAGCAGCAGTTTCTGCTCTTAGGATTCTTTCTCCCAAACTTACTATTTTAACATGGTCTTCATTAGATAAATCCTCCGCTTCATCGGAAGTAAAACCTCCCTCGGGTCCTATGATACATGATATAGTATGACAAGGTTGCTCTTTTATAGTTTTCATCACATAGTCAATACTTTCCTTTTCCTTTTCATAAGCAAATAAATTAACATCAAACTCTTTCATGCTAGATAAAACTTCTTTAAATGTTGCAAAATTTAATACCTCTACCTCATCCGTTCTACCACATTGTTTACATGCTTCCTTAGCAATTTTATCTAATTTCTCTCTTCTTTTGTTCTTTCCCGCCTCATCTAATTTAACAATTACATTATGCGAGAAAAAAGGAATGATTTTCTTAACACCAAGTTCAACTGCTTTTTGAACGACAAAATCTAATTTATCACTTTTTAAAACAGCTATATATAATGTTAACTCCAAATTTGGTTCACCATTTTTAGGTACAAGAGACAATTTTTCAAGTAAAATACGATCTCTTCTCATCTCAAGTATTTTACAGTTATATTCATTGATAACGATATCATCACCAACATTAAATCGTAAAACCTGTATATGTTTTACTTCTTCTCCTAAAATTTCCATCATTTGCTCTTCATTTTTTACTATATCCTGACTCTTAACAATAAATCTTCTTGCCATTTTACCACCTAGTTCATTATACCAAATTTTCCCTAGTTATACAAGATAATAAAGGTAGAAAAAATGAGATATTTATCTCACTATATTAATGATTATCTAATAAATATTTATCTTCTTTTGCAAGTTCCTTTAAGCTCTTTTCTGGTGTAGGCAAATTTTCTGGCATAGTTCCACACATAGATTCAATTGTACTTCTTATCTTTTCGCTAATTTTGTTATGTGTTTCGTTTGCATTTTCTTCTCCTTTTTTATTCTTTTTACGTAAAAAAATAGAAGTATTACTTTTTATCATAATACTTCTATCTATACATAATAATAATAGTTTTTAACCCCAAGGAATTTCTTCTGGTGCCATTCTTGTTTCATTGATTATTTCTTTATCGATCACACCACTATTGACATGTAAAACTCTATCTCCAATTTTTGCAATACCTGGATTATGCGTCACAATAATCATCGTTGTACCAAGTTTTTCATTTGCTTCGATTAAGGTTCTAAGTACAATTTTTCCAGTCTTCTCATCAAGGGCACCTGTCGGCTCATCTGCAAACATGATACTTGGTTTTTTAGCAAGTGCTCTAGCAATAGAAACACGTTGTTGTTCACCACCAGATAGTTCATGCATATATTTTTTCTTGTGGTTAGAAAGTCCAACCACTTCAATAATCTCATCAACATTATCTTTTGATTTTCCTAACTTTGCCCCCACCATTACATTTTCTTTTACATTTAAATGTTCAAGCAAATTGTATGTTTGAAAGATAAATCCAAGATTTTCTTTTCTAAATTTAGTTAGTTTCATTTGTGAATACTTGGCAATATCTTTACCATCAAAAAGTATTCTACCACTAGTTGGACTATCAAGACCAGATAATACATTCAGTAAAGTGGTCTTACCAGCACCAGACGGACCGAGTATCACGACTATTTCCCCACTTTTAATATCTAAATCTATATTATTTAAGGCATGTGTCTTGGTTCCACCTTGCATATACGTTTTATATACGTTTTCAAGTTTTAATATTGTTTTTTTCTCTTCCATACCATTCACCTACTCTCTTTTTAGTGCAATAGATAAAGGAATTTTATCTAATGATTTTCTAGATATAAATATCGCAAAATAATACGCAACTAATAATCCTACCAGTCCAGCTAATGCTTTAATAATAGAAAACTCAATTGGAATAGCAAGTTCCATATCTTTTGTCAATGCTTTTACAATTTCTGTTAGGATTGCTTTCATTGCTGGAATCGAAAGAAGATAAGCAATAACAACAAAAGGTGTATAAATATTTAGAACAATTTGGCTAATCACTTTATTTTTGTATCCCATTACTTTCATTAATGAAATTGTTTTTTTGTTTTCTTCTACAATAATATTGGCAATGACTAGTATAATCACTAATGCAAGTACAGAAGCAAATGCAATAACAAAATAGATAGCACCATTAGAAGATTCAAATTGATTGCCCATGTTATCTTTTAAATCACCAATGCTAAATACACTAGTAATAGCATTCATCTCATCTTCTGGTATATTGGACATATTATCGTATTTTGGGTCAGATGTATATTTTGCGTTATATGAAACGGTATCCTCAAATAAGGTAGAAATATAATTTCTCATACAATAAGCTTGATTTCCCATAAAGGAATCTTGTATTCCAACTATAGTAAATTCATATTCTTTATCAGCATTTTCAAAAATTAAAGTATCGCCAGTGGTAACATTGATAATTTCAGAAATATTTTTGTTAATAATGATATCATTTTCATCCTTCAACTTTCCAAGTAGATCATTTCCTTCTTTATCTTTAATCGTGATATAATGAGTAACTGTATCAATTCCATTCATCGTAACTGACATTTTTTTGATTGCTTCTTTTTCTTCCTCATTATTTTCAGATTTTTTCATCATCATCCTATTGTTATTTTGCTTTTTGTTTAAATCTACCTCTTCAATAGTTCCATTCTCTCTTTTTACCTTGATAAGGTCAATACTTGTGTTATATATTAAGTCATCTACTTCACTTGTATCAGTTCTTGCCGCTTGATAGGATACACTGTTCTTAAAATCCAGTCCATCAAACGTCTTGCTAATCATAGATTCAAACATATTCATACCTATTAAAACAAGAACAATTAATAATCCTGTACAAAATGAAGTAAGGGTTACAATGGCTAATTTTCCAAGTGAACGTGAAGCAAGTGATAATTTAAATCTCGTTTTAAATGGGAATTTTCTTGTTACAAAAGTAACAAATCTACTCAATAAATTAACTTTTAAATTACTTCCCTCTTTTAGTAATTGTAATGGTTTCTTTCTAAGCATAAAGATGGCAATTAAGAAAGCAAGCACACTTAATAATATAAGCGGTAGTATTGTAGAGTTAAACAAATATGTTAAATTTATTTTAAAGCCCTCTATTGGTAAATTAAAGTAACTCACATACATATTCGTTAAAGGTTCATGTGCTAATACTCCAATTCCATAGCCAATAACCCCACCAATTAAACTACCAATAATCGGATAGACAAGATAACTTACTGCAATGGAAAGTGATTTATAACCAAGTGATTTTAAAACACCAATTTGTAGTCTTTCATCTTCGATTCTTTTCTTTGTAATAACAATAATGACAAAGATAGAAATACCAAGTAATAAATACAAGAAATATTCAGAGAATAATCTACTTGTTGCTATTTCCGCTTCTAAAGAATTGACTCTTAATAATTTTAGAGCAGTAAGCGGATTTAAACTGATATTTTCGTCATTCATAAATAAATCGCCTAATGTCTCAAACTCCATTGTTTTTTCTCTATCATTAAATGCTGCTATATACGAAGATTCCTTCACACCAGAAAAAGCCTCAAAAGTTGCCTCATTCATATACATGATATTATCAGTTTTTTCATTATACATTGGTCTATTTATTGATATTAAAGGAAAGATATGATTAGGTGAATTTACAAATCCAACAATCGTATATTCTGTCTCACCAATCGTATATTTATCATTTAGCTTAATATCATTTTTATTAGCAAATGCAGGTAAAACTGTTATTTCATTATCCTTTTCAGGAAGTCTTCCTTCTACAACATATGGAACATTTATGGTTTCACTTCCTGTATAAGGTATTGATTTGTATAGATATTTATCATGTGTGGATACTTTAACAGTTTCCTTTGTATAGTTAAAATCATATTTTTGTTTTGTTTCTGCCATTTTACCTTCTAGTTTTTTATCATTGGCACCATTGTTATTAAAGATATACTCGATTGCCTTGTATAGGTTATCAATATTAGGTATATTTTCTATACCTATTGTCATTTGATATTGATTGACTAGATTCATCTGCTGCGCTGGTATATCTTTTAGTTCATTTTTCTTTAACTCTTCAATCTCTTCTTTGGTGTAATCTTTTGCATAATCAATTTTCGGAATAAAAGAAAAATCTTCTACATTTTGTTCTTTTAAATAGTTATGATATCTATCTTCCATTCTATCTAATGCTGTATTCATTGCAGTATAAATGCTGGTTGATAAAATGATACAAAAGATAATACCTATCATTTGTACTTTTTTAAATTTAAGTCCTTTAAAGGCATTTAAAAATAACAAGCCCATTATGCCCACCCAATTTCATTAGCGTCTATTGTATTTTCATTTTCTGTGATACTAACTACCTTTCCACTATTCATTTTAATCACCATATTAGCAAGTAAAGCTATCGCTGGATTATGCGTTACTATTATGACAGTAGTATTATACTTTTTGTTAATATCTTGTAAAAGTTTTAATGTTTGCTTACCCACTTTCTCATCAAGAGCTCCTGTTGGTTCGTCACAAAATAGTACTTTAGGATTTTTTGCCACTGCACGTGCAATAGCAACCCTTTGCATTTGACCACCAGAAAGTTGATAAGGGAATTTATGTTTCATTTCACTTAATCCGACAATTTCAAGGATTTCAGCTATATCTAATGTATTTTCAGATAGATGTGAACCAAGTTCCACATTTTCATATACAGTTAAGTTAGGAATTAAATTATATGACTGAAAGATAAATCCAAGATTCTTCTCCCTATATTCCGTTAATTCTTTCTCTGACATTTTTTCAATATTTACTTTATCAAATATAATCTGACCAGAAGTAGGATTGTCAATACCGGAAAGTACATTTAACATCGTAGATTTACCGGAACCGGATGGACCAAGTATCACAATCACTTGCCCTTTGTATAATTCAAAAGATACATTATCTAGTGCATGTGTTATTTCACTAAAAGATTCATATGTTTTCATGACGTTTTTTAACGTATAGATTACTTTTTTCAAATTCATCACTCTTTTCTATCTTGGTATTATACAACAAAAAGGTAAAGTTTACAATATTTCACCATATCTTTCTATACTATTACAAAATCGAGCAAATTATGCAAGTATCAATAAGCAAGAGAAAAAGTTGACTTTTACCGTATCTAGTGATATAATCATTAACATAAGTATGAATATATCCAAACAATAATTAATATGGAGGTAACAAAAATGGAAAAATTTTTCTCATACTCAATCCTTTGCTCTAAATGCGGTTATGTAAATGAGGCCAATACTCTTGAACTTAAAAATGGATTAGAAGCGGAAACAAATGAAATGTGGAAGAAAACCATGAAAAAAATCCAATACGTGCATTGCAAACACTGTGGTGACATAATAGTGTTGTCAGAAGAATAAGAAAAAAATAACCACTATGGAGGAAATCAAAATGAACAAACTTGATAAAGAGCTGTGGTCACATATGATTTGTACTTGTGCAGATTGCACCAAATCTTTTACAGTATACGCAGAAGATGTGCAATGTGATTGCATATTAGAAAGTGGAAAAGGATTTACTTTCTATTTCTATACTTTATGCATTCACTGCGGTAGCCCAATCGGTATATCAGAAGTATTCCTTTCAAAAGCTTTGCAAGAATCACTTTGCTTTAAGGCACTAGATAGGTATTGCAAGAAAACAAAATAAAAAATAAAGGAGTATCCAATGAGGAAAAAAATCAGCCCTATGGATTCTAAGTTTAATGTTCGGTGTAAGGAATGTTCAGAAATTATTTCCGTATCATTAAATGAAGGCATTGAACCAATTGGAGAGATGGTCCCTGATTCAGTTGGTGAGTTCTTGTATATAATTTGTTTTTCTGCGATTTGTCCAAAATGTGGAAAACAAATATGTATATTGGAAAAACAGCTGCCAAAAAAAGTCAGAGAGTTTATTGAGCAACACTCTTTGACACAAACCTAAATAAAAAATAACCATAATAAATGTGAACTGAACCCAAAAAGTTAGATACTTTTTGGGTTCAGTTCACTATTGACAAAGATCCTGCTTTTATTGAATATATTTAATTATTTTTAACATATTTTACATTAACATTTCCATTTTCTGCAAATACTGTATTTACTCCATCAAAAGCGGTTATTCTAGTTGGTGTATTTGCCTTTATTTCATAAGTGTCTCCTTTATAGGATTCATATGGATGAGAAATAGAACCTAATTCTAATTGTGGATTAATAATTTTAAATTTACCTAAATCATTCCCATGATTAACATATATTCCAAAATAAAGACTTTCTATCGTACTTACAAAGGTATGATTTATAGCAATATATTGGCTATCATTAAGATTAGTAACATAAGTATAAGGCTGCGGTTCAAATCCCCCTATATATTCATAACTTAAACTATTGTAATAACTTTTATCTTTTTTTACACATCTATTAGACATCACTACTATCCTATCAACATTATAATCCAAAAGAAATCCATTTTCAAATTTTTCAATTTGCTGATAGTTAGCTCCCCTAATTATTTCTAAATTATATAAATTTCTCCCACATCTGGTAACTTTAGTATCTTCTGTTGTTGTAACAACCATTTCTGTACCTTGTTTTGCATCTTCAAATTGAACTATTGTATCATTTAAATTTATAGTTTCATTATTTGCTTTTTCAACTATTCCAGCTATAAATCCTTCTTTTATTATTGTTTGATTTTTCGAAATGACAAGATTGTTATTTTCAATCCCAAATATTTCTGCATATTCATCCTTTATTTCAGGTATATATTCTTTTATTTTGTATTCGTTTTTGTTATTTTTTTCACCAATCATAACATTTATTTCTGTTGTACTTTTATCAGTTAGTAAATTACAGATTTTAAAATTTAAGCTTTCCTTATATGTTGCAATTTCATGAGTTATTTTTGCCTCTTTAGCATTTTCTATTGGATTGTTATTATTTAGGGTAAGTATCACTGCCGCTGCCAGTACTATTACCACTATTATCGTTATTACTAACGTTATGAGACTGATACCTCTCTTTGCATTTCCCTTTGCTTTCATTGATCAATTCCTCCGATTTACCCAGTATTATATACTTTTTATTATATAATATACACATTTCTTTTTCAAGTATTTTACTTATTTTAGGCATAAAAAATTGAAGCAGATTTATACAAATCACTCCAATTTTTATTAAATCAAATTAATTGATGAATTTTACATTTTAACTATTCACAAAGATTTATTTTATTATTCATTAAACTATTAACTATATATTTTTTACCTATCTTCCAAAGAATCCTTTTTTCTTGCTATTTACTTCATCCCCAAAAGAAGAGGCAAATTGAGTTAGAATCTCTCTTTGTTCATCAGTCAATTTTTTAGGAATATCCACTATCACAGTAAATTCCAGATTACCTCTACCTCTACCATGTATGTTTTGAATTCCTTTTTCTCTTAATTTAAATTTTGTTCCTGTTTGTGTTCCTTCTGGTATTGTATATTCCACTTCTTCTTCCAGCGTTGGAACTTTGATAATACCACCTAGCGTTAATTTAGCAAATGGAACACTAATTGTTTCTAATATATCAAATCCACGTCTTGTAAATATCTTGTGTGGTTCTACATTAACAACAACAAATAAATCGCCTGCTGGGCCACCTTTTTTACCACAATCTCCTTCACCATGAATCGAAATTGCTTGGCCATTATCAATACCACCTGGTATATTTACTTCAATTTTCTTTGTTTTTCGAATCGTACCTCGTTTATTACATTTTTCACATGGTTCCGTAATAACTTTTCCTTCACCACCACATTTTTCACAAGTTTTTACTGTTGCAAAAGTTCCCATGATGGTATTTTGTGTTGTTTGTACTTTACCACTTCCATGACACATATCACAAGTAACAACATTGCTTCCTGGTTTTGCACCATTTCCATGGCAAACATCACATATTTCATTTTTTGATACATTAATTTCTTTCTTTGTTCCAAAAGCAGCCTCTTCAAAAGTGATATTCATGTTATATCTTAAATCAGCGCCCTTTGATGGACCTGTTTTCTTGGCTTTTCCACCAAATCCTCCAAAGCCTCCACCAAATACACTTCCTAAAATATCATCTAAATCAATATCAACACCCATACCATTTCCAAAGCCTGAAAAATCAAAACCACCGAAACCGCCATAGCCACCGGCTCCACCGCCAAAACCAGCTTGTTCAAAATTAGAACCGAATCTATCATATTGAGCACGCTTTGTTTTGTCAGAAAGTACAGAATAAGCTTCATTTATTTCTTTAAATTTAACTTCTGCTTCTTTTTTAGCAGCTTCACCTTGCTGAGCATCAGGATGATATTTTTTTGCCATTTGTCTATATGCTTTTTTTAATTCTTCGTCTGTAGCATCTTTTGAAACACCTAATAATCCATAATAATCTTTTGAATCTGCCACAAAAATTTCCCCCTATATTCTAAATAAAGGGTGAAAAGTTTCTTTGCACCCTTTACCTAAATATTATGATAATACTTTACTAATTATTTATTGTTATTATCATCTTCTACTTTGTAATCTGCATCATGTACAACATTTTCAGTTCCCTCTGCAGTAGTAGTTTGTTCTGAAGCTCCTCCTTGTGGATTTGCTTGTGCATATAATTTTTGAGATATTTCATAGAATACTTGAGTTAATTTTTCGCTTGCAGATTTAATTGCTTCTGTATCTGTTCCTTCTAATGCTTTTTTAACGCTTTCAAGTTCTACTTCAACTTTTGATTTTTCTTCATCAGAAATTTTTCCTTCTAATTCTTTTAAAGTTTTCTCTGTATTATATACTAAAGAATCAGCATTATTTCTAACTTCAACTTCTTCTTTTTTCTTCTTATCTTCTGTTGCATGTGCTTCTGCTTCTTTTACAGCTTTTTGTATTTCATCTTCTGTTAGATTTGTACTAGCTGTAATAGCAATTTTTTGTTCGTTATTAGTTGCCATATCTTTAGCTGTAACATGAACGATACCATTAGCATCAATATCAAATGTAACTTCAATTTGAGGAACACCTCTTGGAGCTGGTGGAATACCAGTTAAGCTAAATCTTCCTAAAGTTTTATTGTAAGATGCAATTTCTCTTTCACCTTGTAATACATGCACTTCAACAGATGTTTGACCATCAGCAGCTGTACTAAATATTTGAGATTTTTTAGTTGGTATTGTTGTATTTCTATCAATTAATTTAGTAAATACACCACCATAAGTTTCAATACCAAGTGATAGTGGAGTAACATCTAATAATACTAAATCTTTTACTTCACCAGTTAATACACCACCTTGAATAGCTGCACCAATAGCAACACATTCATCGGGATTGATACCTTTGTATGGTTCTTTATTTGTAATTCTTTTTACTGTTTCTTGTACAAGTGGAACACGTGTAGAACCACCAACCAATAATATTTTATCAATTTTATCAAATGTAAGACCTGAATCTTTCATAGCTTGGTTAACAGGTTCAACTGTAGATTCTACTAAATCAGAAATTAATTCTTCAAATTTAGATCTAGTTAATGTAATGTCTAAATGTTTTGGTCCTGTTGAATCAGCTGTAATAAATGGTAGATTAATTTGAGCTTGCATTACTGAAGAAAGTTCTATTTTAGCTTTTTCAGCAGCTTCCTTTAATCTTTGCATAGCCATATTGTCTTTTGATAAATCAATACCACTATCTTTCTTAAATTCAGCAACAAGATAATTAATAACTCTTTCATCGAAATCGTCTCCACCTAGTTTGTTATTACCAGATGTAGCCATAACTTCAAAAACACCATCTGCAATATCTAAAATAGATACGTCGAATGTACCGCCACCAAGGTCATATACCATGATTTTTTGTTCTGTGTCTTTATCAAAACCATGAGCAAGAGATGCTGCTGTTGGTTCATTGATAATTCTTAATACTTCAAGACCAGCAATTCTACCTGCATCTTTTGTAGCTTGTCTTTGTGAATCACTAAAGTAAGCCGGTACAGTGATAACTGCTTGTGTTACTTTTTCACCAAGATAATTTTCAGCATCTGATTTTAATTTTTGTAAAACCATAGCAGAAATTTCCTGTGGTGTATATTCCTTATCATCAATTTTAACTTTTTTATCTGTTCCCATATCTCTTTTAACAGACATTACTGTTCTATCATGATTTGTAACAGCTTGACGTTTTGCTACTTGACCTGCAAGTCTTTCTCCATTTTTTGCAAATGCAACAATAGATGGCGTTGTTCTTGCTCCTTCTGCATTAGGTATTACAACTGGTTCACCATTTTCTATTACAGAAACACATGAGTTAGTTGTTCCTAAATCTATTCCAATAACTTTTGACATATGATTACCTCCTAAAAATACAAAGTTATATATATTGTATACTTAAACTATGTTATTAATACATAGTATTAAGTCAATACCAAAATAATTAATTTGCTACTTTAACCATTGAATGACGTATTACTTTATCACCAATTTTGTAGCCTTTTCTTAATACTTCTATAATTTCTTTTTCCCCATAATTATCATCTTCTACATGCATTACTGCTTCGTGATAATTAGGATCAAAGGTTTGATTCAAACATTCAATTTCTTCTAATCCAAATTTTTTTAACGTGTCATTTAGTTGATTATATATCATTACCATTCCGCTTTTATATGACTCATCTTTTGTCTTTGCTAATATTGCTTTTTCAAATGTGTCAATTACTGGTAAAATATCCCCAAGGACATCTGATGTAATTGTCAGATATAGATTTTCTTTTTCTTTTGACATTCTCTTTTTAAAATTATCAAATTCAGCCATGTTTCTTTTTAGATGTTCAAAATACTCATCTGCCTTTTTCTTTTGCTCATTTAAATGATCATTTAATTTAGCAATGTATTCATCCTTATCAATTTGTCCATCTTCTAAATTCAATTCTTCTGAATCACTGATTACATTTTCCTCTAGTTCCTCATTTAAGTTTTCATTACTTTCCATCTTATCCCCCTTCTTCTTTATCATTAAGTAGCAAATTTTTAAATTTACTATTAATATATTTTAATGTAGATATCGTTTTTGAATAATCAAGTCTTTTGGGACTGATAACAGATATCTTCCCAATATGCTTTTTATTTTTCTGTATATCAAGTGAAATAATACTACAATCTTTTAACATAACTTCTTTACTTTCAGAACCAATGATAATACCCAGGTCATTTGATATTGCTTTTTCAATCGTATCATCTATAATTTCTTTGGTAGAAATCATATTTACAAAGTTTTTTGCTTTTTCTGCATCTGAAAATTCAGGTAAATCTAAAATAGTTTCCACATTTGCATTTAGTTTTTTGCAATCTTTTTCCATTTCATATTTAATACTCTCACATATTTTATCTAGTACAAATGAGAAATTATTTAATTCTTTAGCAATAACATTATTTAAAACTAAACTTAAGTTTTCAAGTGGAGTACCCACTAAACTTTGATTTAATACTTCTGTTAATTCATCTATTATTTGATCCTGTACTACATCGGTAAGCTTTGCAAAACAATCTTTTACTGTACCATTTTGTGATAAAATAATAATAAGTAATAACTTATCAGATACTTTTACAATTTTAATGTTCTCAAGCAAGTCTTGTTGTTTTAGCGTAAGCACTGTTGGTCTTAACAATATCTTTGAAATAACATCAGCAGCTTGCTCTAGTAATTTTTCCGTATCTCCAAAACCAGTAATACTATTATCAATATAACTAATATCAACCATCGATAATTTTTGTTCTTTCATTAAATTATCAACGTAATAGCGATACCCTTTTGTAGATGGAATCCTACCTGCTGAAATATGTGGTTGCTCTAAAAAGCCTTCTTCTTCTAATAACTTCATTTCATTTCTTATTGTAGCACTACTATATTCCAAATGATACTTATCCACTAATGTTTTAGAACCTACTGGTTCAGCAGATGAAATATAATCTTCTACAACAGATGATAATATTTTCTTTTTTCTATCGTCCAAATTCATACAATCACCTTTTAGCACTTTCATGTTATGAGTGCTAACTTTATATATAATACACCTATCTTTTTGGTTTGTCAAGCACTTTTTTATAAAAAATCACTATTTTATGTGAAAGTTTTGTGATAACAAAATTCCAACAACCAAATTGATGGAATTTTACTCATTTTATTTGCTATTTTCTACCATTTCAACTAGGTTTTCAATTAAAGATATAATTGTCATCGGACCTACTCCACCTGGGACCGGTGTTACATACTTTGCTTTTTTTGCTACTTCTATTGTAGCAACATCTCCCACTATTTTATCCTTTACCCTGTTAATACCTACATCAATAATAACTGAATCCTTTTTTATCATATCTTTTGTTACTAGATTTGAAATTCCAGCTGCTACGATTAAGATATCTGCCTCTTTAGTATACTCTTTTAAATTCCTAGTTTTACTATGGCATATCGTAACGGTACTATCTTTTTGGAGCAAAAGTTGTGCAATGGGTTTACCCACTATATTACTTCTACCAATCACAACAACATATTTACCAGAAAGTTCGATTCCTAATTCATCAAGAATACTCATAATGCCTTTTGGAGTACATGGTATGATGTTTTGACAGCCGGAATAGAGGCTACCTACATTAAAAGTATGAAATCCATCTACATCTTTACTTGGTTTAATACTATTAACAATTGTATTTACATTCAAATGATGATAAATAGGAAGTTGTACTAATATTCCAGTAACTGCTTTATCTTGATTAAGTTTCTTGATGCATTCTACTACTTCTTCTTCACTACAAGTATGGGTAAAGTATATTTCTTCTTGTTTGATACCAAGTTTATCACATATTTTTATTTTACTTCTAATATATGACTTTGAAGCTTCATCCTCATTTGCAACAATAAATACTATTTTAGGTATTTTATTTTTTTGTTTTAATACGGCTAGCCTCTTTACTAATTCTTCTTCTTTTTTACTTATCATCTTTTTTATATCAACTATCATATTTCCTCTTTTCTAGCTATCCAAATTTTCTTTTAGATAACTTACCACTTTTCTATCTAAATCAGTAATTTCATTTTTATTTGAATTATTGGTACATTCCATTATCGCGTGATATAAAAGTAATGTACTCTCTCTTGAGATTGGCATATGATGTTCCCTAAATCTTTGTGTAATTAAAGTAGAAAGAGCAGCTACCGTTTCTATTTGTATATTAGCATTATCAAATGGTAATCTATTATTTTGTATTTCTTTGTTCAATACAATCTCTGTCACTTTATCTTGTTGTATTTCTTTAGTTATTTGATAAGTATCACATGTTCCTATTATGATAATACCTGCATCAGTTGAAACCGCATCCATGCTATTTAATACAATTGAATTTGCATCACAAAATTGAACCACTGCATGATTTGTATTCCCACTTATATAATAACCAGCTTGAAATCCTAATTTGTTGATAAATTCACAATAAGCATGCATAGAAGCAATCTCATCTAGATTAGGATTTGTTTTTGATGTTACAATATATTCCATAGTTTGTCTCCTTTTTTACTACTATTATACAACATTTTTTGTCATATTTTAAGAGATAAGATAAAATTTATACAAAAACACAAAAAAGAATCACTGTTATAGCGATTCTTCCTTGATGATTTTATCAATTATATCTTTTAAATAAATAGCTGCCGTTTTTGGTGCTACTTTCCCCGGTAAAGATAAAGCCCATATAACATTAAGTCCTAATTCTTTTGCTTTTTTTAAATCAATGCCACCAGGGGCGGAGGCAAGATCAATGATAATTGTATCTTTCTTAACCAAATGCAATCTTTGCTCATCTAATAATTGAATTGGTATGGTATTAAAAATATAATCCATATGTGATAAACAATTATTAATATCTTCCAGTGCAACTTTATGATATCCATAAGCTTCGATAAAAGCTAAATCTTTTTTCTTTCTTGCTTCGCAATATACATTGGCTCCAATCCCTTTTAACATACTAGCAAGTATTTTACCAATTCTACCATATCCCATGACTAGGCAATTAGAACCATGAATCGTTATATCTGAGTTTTCAATAGCTTTTAAAATAGCTCCTTCTGCAGTCGGTATCGCATTAAGAATTGCTACATCATCCATTTCCATCAAATCATAGTATTTGATGTTTTTTAATTTCTTTTTTATACTCTCTTTTATAGCACCAGTAAACAATATTTTATCCTCTATTGCAGTTATAAATTCTTCACAGTTTATCGTTGTATCCGTGATACGAATACCATCACGGCTAAAAGGTATTGGTGCTATCACATAATCTGCTTTGAAATAATCAGTTATTTTAACACCTAAATCTGTATATATTTTTCTAATATAATTACTTCTATTATCATCTCCAATAATACAATATTTTTTCATAAAAAATTCACCCCATAGTATCATCATATGGAATGAATTCATAAAAAATTACAATAGCAAAGAGACAAATAACTCTAAAGGATCTTTAGTATCTTGTTTAGCACCACTTAAAGTAATAACATCTTTAAAATTATATATTTTGTATCGCTCTACTTGGTTCTTAAGTAAAATATGTTCCACTATTGCTATTACTGCGTTTTTTGTACTCTGTTCTGCTTTTTCTTTTGTTTTTTGTACTAGTAACGGTATGATTTTATCAATCAGCGTTTCATAAATAGTTTCACCTTTGACTAACCTAACTCTAAGTAATTTTGCTAATTTTTCTATTGCTAAAGGATTTACTCTATGTAGCATTGTTAAGATATCCTCTTCTTTTAAATTGTTAAAATAATAACGAAAGCCATCCAAATCTTGAATATATTTTAAAGCATCATAGTAGCCAAGTTTCATTTCTTCTTTCAAATTTGAGCTATCAAAGTTAAGAATACTTGGTAAAGTGTCAATAGGTTCAATCATATTGAGTGTAATATTTCCTCTTTTTAAAATATTCTTGTAATCCCTGATGCGTATTCGTTTATGAGCTCTAATGACAATTGCTTTTCTATATCCCTTTTCTTCTAACATATGAACAGGACAATTATCCCAAGCACCACCATCTAAATATTTTTTATTATCTATAATGGATCTTTTGAAAACAGGAAGATTAGAACTAGCCATTATATAATCCACAACTTTGCCTTCTGGTATATCATGAATAAACTTTTCTTCTCCGTTGATATCACTAATACACATAGTGACAAGGCCATATAGTATAGGTGAATTTCTTAATTTCTCTTCATCAATACCGTCATTTAGTATTTCTCTCATTCTAACGGTGTCTAGTCCTTTATTTTTTACAGCTTCACCCAGTTTTTTAGATAGATATTTGATAGAATCAATATCTAAATCAACTAGTAATGCTCTTTTCATAATATCATTGTCTAAGTCAAATAAATCCTTAAATGACATACTCTCCCACATATTATATATCTTATCAAATTCATTTTGTGCAATATATGCTCCATTGATAGCGCCAATTGACGTACCTACAACCGCATCAAATTTGTATCCATGTTCAAATAACGCCTTGACTGCTCCTATTTGATAAGCTCCTCTTGCGCCACCACCTTCCAGTGATAATGCAATTTTCTCATCCCCTACTCTTATTTTACTTACTTTTTTATTAGGCATAAAAAATACCTCCATGGTATAGTTATACCATATGTGAGGGAAATAAATCAATATCTACATTATTTTTATTTTTTTATTACATACTTTAAACATTTGAACTTTAGTGATACTTTCATTTTATTATTTACATATTTCCTTTTGCAATATATTTTACTTTAATAGTTCCATTTTCCGCAAAAAGTGTATTACATCCATCTAACAATGGGATTTTTGTTGGGGTATTGGATTTGATTGTATAGGTTTCACCTTGATATTTTTCATATGGATGATACACATTTCCAAGTTCAAGTTGAAATGATATATTCTCATTATCAAAACTTACTCCTGGCCTAAATCCTAAAAATGGCCTTATAACATCACCTACTTGATAATCATTTACTTGTATAGTATTCTTTTGATACGAATCATATGTTCCACCTAAAGCAATTTGTGTACCTAATCTCATTCTATTTACTTGAACATATAATCCATTTACAGTACTATTTTTAGACAAATAATAGATATTATTTCCTGGAAGTTTTAATGATACACTTGATAAATCTAGAGCAATAGCTGAATCGAATACACCATTCAAATTTAAAGAACCATCATCAAGATTTGTTGCTGTTATACCATACTTAGAAAAAGGGTTAAAACTAGGACATAAATTTCTTCCACATCTAGTAACTATAGTATCTTCACTAGTTACCACTTCCATCTCTGTTCCTTTTACTCCATTTTCAAATTGTACTATTTCATCATTTAATTCATTATATTGGCAGATTTCTAAACTTGTTGCCCACTCTTTTTCTTGATTACTAGCTGTTTCTTTTATTACTAATTCTCCACCTTTTATTTCAAATTTATCTGCATCAATCGTTGGTATATCTTCTATTTTAATGGTACTTATATTAAATTTATCATCTTCTAATATCTTATTTGATATATACAGAGATAAAGTAGTTTTATATGTATCAACATTATTTTTAAACGTAGATTCTTTGGCATTATTAATTGGATTATTGTTGTTTAGTGTCAGTATCACTGCTGCTGCTAGTATAATTACTACAATAATTGTTATAACTAATACTATTAATGATATACCTTCCTTGTTTGCTTCTTTTGTTTTCACTGTTCCATTCCTCCTATTTTAATTAAGCTGATCCATAATTGTTTACATATTTTATAAGCCAATATATAACACATCAATTTATATTTTATCCTATACTATTACTTTTTGCAACATTTTGCGATAAGATTTGTTTGGATATCTCTCACATATGCAGTTTGTACTTTTATGACATAGATTATAGAAATAGAAGTCTTGAAATTTCGAAAAAATACCATTTATTGTTTTATCATAAAAGGTGTTAAACATTATATTCCTACTAATTCACGTATCGATCCAATTGCCTCTTTAGTAGCACGGTAACCACTTGTTATGCTGCTTTCTATTTCCCCACAGTTTAATACATTCATGTCCTTTAATTTAGGTCGTATCACTAAATCTGCTTCTTCAACCTCAGTTTGATTTACTTGATGTCCCATAATATCAAAAGATTGCATTGAAATGCAAACTAAATTATCATAACTTGTTTCTTTCTTCTTGTTTCTATCAAAGCTAACAGCAAGTACTTTACTTGCTCCAATTCTTTTTAAAATGGAAACCGGAGTATTCATACGAATGCCACCATCTACTAATACATTATCTCCTATTATTTTTGGTTCATACACACCCGGTAAACTACAACTTGCTCTTACAATTTGAGCTAATTTTCCTGTATTATTACAAGTAGGGGTATCATCATACAACATACTTCGTGGACAAGATATCTTCCTATTGGTAAAGTAAATTACTTCTGCTGTCCTTATATCCACAGTAGGAATCGCAATTGGCATTTTAATTTGACTAATGTCAACTATCTTCTTTTCATAGCAACAGGCAGAAAGAATGCTTTCTAACTTTTTTCCTTTTGCAATTCCCTTTACTTGTAAATTTCCTGTTATAATAGATTTGATAATTTTAAATGGAATCATTAAATCAAAATCTATTATTTTACTACATGTTTGTTGAAACAGTTCTTTCATTTCTTCTGTACTATACCCTAGTGCAAATAGCGACGCAATGATACTACCACTGCTAGTTCCTGATATATATCCTATATCAATATGCTCTTCTAGTAGTGCCTTTATTACACCTATATGCGCAGCACCTTTTGTTCCCCCACCACTTAAAGCAAGGCCTAAACTCATAAAAATACACCTCAAAACAATATATGCTATTTTGAGGTATCTTATATCTCATTTTAAAACATTGGTGAGAAGGCAGAGCAAATTGCTTCTAACCATTTTTGTGTAATTGGTCTTAATTTCCACTCTTCCAAACTAATAGGAATACAATTTTTAATCGTATGTTCAAAGTCTTCTTTAATACGTAGTTCTTCCCCTGTCATATATGAAAAATTAATACATTCAAAATTTAGATGCATACTTCTGTAATCAAGGTTAGCAGTTCCAATAATAGAAGTATCATCATCTGAAACTAATGTTTTAGCATGGATAAATCCAGGCTTATATTCATATACTTTCACGCCTGCTTCTAGTAGAACTTCATAATAGGAACGGGTAACAATCTGTACTATTTTTTTATCCGGTATATGCGGTGTTACAAGTCTAACATCTACACCGCTTCTTGCCGCATTTAGAATAGAATTTAGTAAAGTCTCACTGGTAATAAAATATGGAGTAGTTAAATATACATATTTTTTAGCATAGTTAATCGTCTGGATAAAAGTATTTTCAAATGGATTTTTTCTATTATCTGGTCCATCGGAACAAGGCAATACATATCCATTTGATTCATTAAATCCTGTATCTACTACTTTGTATGCATCATAGTCTGCAGGTACTTTAGAGATTTCTTCTTTATCTCTTAAAAAGATTAAAGCATAACTCCAAACACAGTTTCCTTGTATTTTAATACCACCATCTTTCCAGTGACCATATTTTTCAATCACATTGACATATTCATCTGCAATATTAACACCGCCAGTATAACCAATTTTTCCATCGATAACTACTATTTTCCTATGATCCCTATAATTGATATACCCACTAAGCATCACACTAAAAGGATTAAACATATATAATTCAATGCCTGCTTCTTCCATTTGTCTTTTAAAGTCCTTTGGTAGTCTAAAAAGGCATCCTAGTGAATCAAGGATTAATTCAACTTTCACACCTTGATTTGCTTTCTCCTTTAAAATGGCAAAGATTTCATCCCACAATTTACCTTTCGATAAAATATAAAATTCTAATAGAATGTATTTTTCAGCTTTCTGTAAATCTTGTTTTAATCTTTCAAAAAACTTTTCCCCTATTTCAAAATATTCAAGTCCTTGGTTTTTATAGACAGGGAAACCAGTTACTTTTGATATATATTGTATTTGTTTATACTTATACTCATCAATAGAAAGAATTTCTTTTGCTACATTTTCACTATCTCTTAGTAAGTCTTCAGATTGTACTCTAATTTTTCTTAATGCAAGCTCTTTTTTCTTTCTTAATTTACTATTACCCCATAATAAATAGGCTACAAGTCCCATAACCGGGAAAAATAGGATAAACAATATCCAAGATACTTTGTAAGCAGAATTATCATGATGGTATAATAAATATAATATAACAACAATTTTAGCAATATCAAATACTATTCTTGCATAAGTATATAGCCCCTGAGCCGTTGTATATAACGCAAGCATTATAACAATTTGTATAATAAGTACAACTACGATTGCTACTAATTTAAATATCGTAACAAATATATTTTTTTCGCCTTTTTTCTTTGGCTTTGGCATATTTTTTATATCATTATCTATGTCCATTTTTTACCTCAATTCTAGTACATTATTTATTCTTTGTAATATATTTATCATTATACTAAAAACTCATTTACATAATTTCATAACCATATTTTTTGTAAAATGTTTCACGAAATTCTAGTAAGCGATCTTCTTTTATTGCTTCTCTTACATTTTCCATTAGGTTTACCAAAAATCTTAAATTATGTATCGATAACAATCTTGCTCCTAAAATCTCTTTTGCCTTAAATAAATGTCTAAGATATGCTCTTGTATAATTTTTGCAAGTGTAACAATCACATTCTTTATCTAATGTTGTAAAATCTTTTTCATGGCAGGCATTTAGCATATTAACTTGTCCAAAATGTGTAAGTGCTGTACCATTTCTTGCCATTCTAGTTGGCATTACACAATCACACATATCAATTCCAGCAAGTGCAGCCTCAATTAAATAATCAGGTGATCCTACCCCCATTAAATATCTTGGTTTATTTTCAGGTAGAAGTGGTGCTGTATATCTTAAGATATCCAAAAAATCTTCTTTTGGCTCTCCTACACTAATACCTCCAATTGCATAACCCGGGAAATCAAGTTTAGAAAGATCTTCTACACTTTCCTTACGTAAATCTTTGTAAAATCCACCCTGCACAATACCAAATAAAGCTTGATTTTGAGTATTCTGATGATAAGTTTTGCAACGTTTAGCCCAACGCGTTGTTCTTTTCATTGATTTTTCAACATAATCATACGTAGCACCATAGGGTGCACATTCATCAAATGCCATCATAATATCTGAACCTAGGGCATTTTGGATTTCCATTGATTTTTCTGGTGAGATAAAATGTTTAGAACCATTTAAATGAGATCTAAATTCTACACCCTCTTCTGATATTTTTCTTAAATCTCCTAAACTAAATACTTGAAATCCACCACTATCTGTCAAAATATTTCTATCCCAATTCATAAACTTATGAAGTCCACCCGCCTCACGAATTAATTCATGACCTGGTCTTAAATATAGATGATAAGTATTACCAAGAATAATATATGATTTAACTTCATTCTTTAATTCATCCGTTGTCATTGCTTTAACGGTAGCCTGTGTTCCTACTGGCATAAATACAGGTGTTTCTACATCTCCATGTGGTAGATGCATGACACCAAGTCTTGCACCAGTTCTTTTATCTACTTTTTTTATCTCAAAATTTAATGCCTCTTTACTCATGTTCTATTCCTTCCAATCTTTTAAATATTATGTTAATATATTATCACAATTTGTCGTTTTTTGCAAGTTTTTTGCATGAAATAAATCCAGTAATATTACTGGATTTTTAAAATCATCTTCCCTTAACTTTAACTGTTATTTGGTAAAGCATCATATTCATCAAAAATGTCTCCTACTAGTTCTTCAATGGCATCTTCAAGCGTGATTAAACCAATAACAGCATCATTTGTATCCTTTACAATCGACATCGCTTGCCTTGTGTTTTGCATCATTTTAAACACATCATCTATTTTTTCATTGCCATAAACAAAGACAGGTTTTCTCATAACGCCATGTAAATCTAATTTTGCATTTTTAGAATAATCAATTAACAAATCTTTTACATTTAAGATACCAACAATTGTATCTTGTTCTTTCACTGGAAATCTAGTAAATTTATACTTTTTAATGACAGATAATATTTCTTTTGCGTCTGACTTAATATCAACAATCACCATGTCTTCTTTTTTAGTCATAGCATCTGATGCCTCTTTATCATTTAGCGTAAAGATATTAAAGATGAGATTTTTTTCTCCATCTTCAATGGCACCATCATCTCTTCCACTAATAATAATCTTTTTTATTTCCTCTTCCGTTAATTTTTCATCTTCTTTTTTCTTAATTCTTAATAGGTTTGACACTAAATTGGTAGAAGCAGTGAGTAACCATACAAATGGATACGCTACTTTCATTAAAATAGAAATAAAATTCACCATAAAGTATGAAATCTTTTCCGGATATGCAAGTGCTAGTTTTTTAGGTACTAATTCACCAAATACTAATGTAAAGTATGAAAGAATTAATGTGACAATTACTACTACTAACGATTTAAAACTAGTAGCAGACATAAATGTAACGGATAGATTCTCAACAATCATATCAGCAAACGTTTCGGCAGCAAATGCACTTGCAAGGAAACCTGCTAGAGTAATACCAATTTGTATTGTTGCTAAAAATACACTTGGATCCTCTAATAATTTTTGTATTTTGATTGATTTTTTATGTTGTTCTTTTACTTTTTCTTTTAGTTTTCTTTTATCTAATGATAAAAAAGCAATTTCAGAAGAAGCAAATAGGCCATTGACTACGATAAGTACTACCAGTAAAATAATTTTTCCTAACAAATAGATCACTCCTTAATGTATATAATATTAACATATTAAGATTTAATATGCAAGAAAAAACCTATCAAACGATAGGCTTTCCACTTATTTTTTTAACATTGGATTTATCTTGCTAATAAGCACATTTGTTATTGTTTTTGTGCTATATGAAAATGCTTCCTGCTCTTTTGTATTCAATTTCATATCCTTAACAACTTCAGCCCCTAGAGCATTAAGTGTACAGGGTACACTAACACAAATATTATTTTCTCCATATTCATTTTGGAGAAATACTGATAGAGGAAGTACCATTTTTTCATCTTTACTAATGGTTTGTATTATTTTCAAAATTGACATACTAATTGCAAAACTAGTATTTCCTTTTAAAGAAGCAACTTGTATACCTGCTTTTCTTACATCTTCATAGAGAGTATCTATTTCTTGCAATGAAATATGATGTTTGAAAAAATAACTAGCCATGTTCTCATTTTTAATTTTACCATTTGAAATAACAGGAAAGGATGAATCCCCATGCTCACCTAGTACCATAACATCAATTGCATCATATGGTACATTTAGTTTATCGGCAAGTAAATATTTAAATCTTACTGTATCTAACAACGTACCTGTTCCAATTATTTTATTTCTTGGAAATCCAGATACCTTGTTAACAACATAAGTAATAATGTCAACTGGATTTGTAGCCACTACAAAAATACCATTAAAGCCAGTCTTTACTACATTTGTTACTATTTCTTTTACCAGATTTGTATTTATTTGTGCTACTTCTAATCTACTTTTAATGATATTTTCACCAGCATCAGCTGTTAAGACAACAATATTTGCATCTTTACAATCATCATAACTACCACTTTTAATGGTTATTTTTTTATTGACATAGGGAAGACAATGATTCAAATCCATACATTCCCATTGTACTTTGCTATTATTGATATCTATAAAAATAATTTCATTAACACAACTATTTGTATCTATTAATTTAAAAGCAAGAGAGGTTCCAACATTGCCTGCTCCAACAATCACTACTTTATTTTTCATGATAACTCCTTACACATGTGATATATTAGTATGATTTGCAATTTCAGAATTCACAGTACATAAATCATCATTAGATAAATCATGTATATTGTGATTTCCAGTTAATCTAGCAAATGTTTTTAATTCATGATTGCAAACATTTAAATAATTTTCAAGTCTTTTACTCGACATATCTATCTTCAGACGTTTTCTTAACTCATTATCTTGTGTTGCAACTCCCATAGGGCAGTTTCCATTCTGACAAACTCTATACTGCTGACATGCAATAGACATCATTGCAGCAGATGAAATTGCTACTGCATCCGCCCCCATTGCAATTGCCTTTGCAAAGTCAGATGATATTCTTAACCCACCCGTTATGACTAAGTCAATTTCTAGGTTATTCTCCATAAGATATTTTTTAGCCCTATATAATGCAAATATAGTAGGAACAGAAGTAGAATCTTTTACTACTTTTGGACTTGCTCCTGTAGCGCCACCTCTTCCATCTATTGTGATAAAATCCGGATTTGCATAAGCAATAAATGCTAAGTCTTGTTCAATATGTCCTGCAGCAATTTTGACTCCAATTGGTCTTCCTTCTGAGCGTTTTCTTAAATTAGAAATAAGGGATTTTAAATCGTCCTTTGATTGAATCGATTCAAATCTTGCTGGACTAATAATATCTTTTCCGACTTCCTTGCTCCTAATTTTTGCAATCTCTTCTGTTACTTTATCGCCTGGCAGATGACCACCCATTCCAGGCTTAGTTCCTTGCCCAATCTTAATTTCAATAGCATCTGCTTTTCTTAAATTTTCATCGTTTACACTATATAAATTAGGTACATATTCAAATATATATTTATATGCATTTTCAAATTCTTCTGGAAGTATTCCACCTTCACCACTACAAATAGCAGTCTTTACTGCTGCAGAGCCCTTAGCAAGTGATATTTTAGCTTCTTTTGATAAAGCGCCAAATGACATATGTGATATATATACTGGCGATGCTAACTCCATTGGTTTTTTTGCTTTTTTTCCAATAATTGTTTTTAAAGTAACTTCTTCATGCTCCATTAACGGAAATTTAGCAAGTCCTGCACCTAGTATTAAAATATCTTTCCAAGAAATTACAGGTAATTTTGTAGACATTCCATCTATCACTGTTTTTCCAGACTTTGACATCTCATGTATCAGATTCATATATTCATCAAATTCTGAATGTGATTTAGCAAATTCTTTTGGATATTCTAAAGTTTTTTCACTACCAGTATCTTGTTTTTGCTGTACGAATACCTCTTGTTGTTTGCTTTTACTACTTTTTTGTATAAATACTTCTTTAGGAGCTCCGCAAATAATGCACTTCCAATCTTCTGGTAAATCACTCCACTTTACTCCTTCTTTTTCTTCATCATATTCATATCCACAAATTGGACATTGATATATTGCCATAATATTCCTCCTTAAATGATACATTAATTATATCATATAATTTAAGGATTTCAATACTTTTACAGTAAAATTAGTAATTATTATTACTTTTTTATTACTTAAGTACCACTATATTTCATTTCTCTCATAATATGAGAACAAAACAGAGATAAAAAATAATTCATCTCTGTTTTGTTTTTAATTGTTTAATTCCTTGATATATGCTACGACTTGACTCATGCCTAAAAAGCAATTGACCTTCTTATACATCATATTCTTGATAATACTACTATGCCCAAGATACATGATTGTTACTTCCGGTTTTCCGGCCTTTCGATATTTTTTGTTTAATCGCATTCCAGATACTATATCATCCATATAATTGTTTCCAATCACATATCTAACATCTAATTCCTGAAAATATTTTGGTAAATACCTTCGTTTATTCTTTGGCGTGATGATTCTATCACCAAGAATTTCAAAACGATGGGTATATACATTATGCGAAACAAACAAAACATAATAGCCGAGTTCTTCCAGTTTTGCTACGTAATCGTCATAGGAACTTTTAATTCCTTTCTTGGCTAATTCATAATATCTTTCTTCGTACTTTGCACAATTTTGTTTGAAATTTGTAAACGAAAGAATAGAATAAATGAGCATAACGAATTTAAACATAAACATACTATTACTAATTATATCTAAATCGTTAATCCGGTTAAAAAGTAAATTTATACCCCTAACCAATATATTTTTGCCGAATAGTTCCTCGATAATTGTATTAAATATTGTGGTAAACTTTCTTAAAAAAGTGCCATCTATATCAATAATACAAAGTTTTTTTCCCTTTAAAGAAGGGTCGCAATAAGACTTCATTCGAAAATCTCCTTTGTTGTTTTTGATGTATTATACCACTTATGAAAGCATAAGTAAAGAGTTACTGTTATTTTACTAATAAAGCAAAAAATATAAATAAAAATAACCCTATTCAAATAGAGTTATTTGTTCATATCGATTTTTCTTTTTTTGATATCCACTTATTATATCTTTCATTGTATATACAATACCATACTTATCACACTCTGTTGTAAATAGCTGATATAACTCTCTATAGCCTGGTACAGTACAGTTATATTGATCACCATATCTAGTCATATATTTTTGCTTCAATCCTTTAAAATGTTTTTCTAGTTTATCATAGTAATAATCCCTTTGGTTTTCCCTTAATGTCATTCCCATATACGTATATATAAAATTAGCGCCATTTTCATAAGCAAGCCTTACTATCTCTTTTATATTATCTTTATTATCTGTAATATATGGTAAAACTGGTGACATCATAATACCAGTATAAATTCCATTACTCGTAAGTTCCCTGATAGCACGAAATCGTTCTGATGAAATGCTCACATTCGGCTCAATCACCTTGGAGATAGCATCATCTGCCGTAGTAATAGTGAAAGCAACAATCACATCATTTTTCTCGTTAATCTTTTTTAATAAGTCTACGTCCCTTACAATTAAATCACTTTTCGTTGTAATAGAAATACCATATTGATATTTAGCAACAAGTTCTAATGCTTTTCTTGTTATTTCATATTCTTTTTCAAATGGATTATACGGGTCTGACATAGAACCAATACCAATAACTCCTTTTTCTCTTTTACTATACAATTCTTGTTCTAAAATAGCAATAGCATTTTCTTTACTTCTTACTGTATCAAAGTTTTCTACATGATAACAATTACTTCTACTATCACAATAAATACATCCGTGACAGCAGCCCCTGTACAGGTTCATATTGTATAAAACACCATACCACTTATCCCCATAGTTTACTTTAGAAATAATTGTTTTGGCTTTTACAAATTCCATTTTTATCATTCCTTTAGTTTACTTTGTATTTTTTAAATACTTCAAATATTCGTAAATAAAGTCATCTATTTTACCGTCCATTACCCCAGCTACATTACCTACTTCAAAGTTCGTTCTATGGTCTTTTACTAGCGTATAGGGACAAAATACATATGACCTGATTTGGTTTCCCCATGAATTATCTGAGGATTCCCCTTTAATATCACTCATCATTTTTTCACGATTTTGTCTTTCTAATTTATATATTTTTGCTTTTAACATTTTCATGGCATTTTCTCTATTTTGTAACTGTGATCTTTCTGTTTGACAACTAACTACAATACCTGTTGGCAGATGCTTTAATCTTACAGCAGAAGATGTTTTATTGACATGTTGTCCCCCAGCACCACTAGCTCGATATACATCCATCTCAATCTCTTCCGGTTTTATTTCAACGTTAATTGTATCGTCTATTTCAGGAATAATCTCAAGCGCTGCAAAAGAGGTATGTCTTCTGCTATTGCTATCAAAAGGGGATATTCTAACCAATCTATGTACCCCATTTTCACCTTTTAAATAGCCATAAGCATTCATTCCTTTTACGAGAAATGAAACAGATTTTAATCCTGCCTCTTCACCATCTTGTAAATCAAGGACTTCAATTTCAAAGTCTGATTTTTCACTCCATCTGGTATACATCCTATACAACATCAAAGCCCAATCTTGAGATTCTGTACCACCAGCACCTGGGTGAATCGTAACAATAGCATTGCTTGCATCATATTCTTCAGAAAGCAAAGTATCAATTTCTAGCTTCTCCAATTTTTGAGATAATAATTTTGATAAATTAACTGCTTCTTGATAGCTTTCTTCATCATGCATCTCTTCTGCTAATTCTATATAGCCAGAAAAATCACTTATCTCTTTTTCAAGAAACTCTATTTTCTCCAATGTATTTTTAATGATTTTCATTTCAGGAAGAACAGAAGCTTGCATAGAACTATCTTCCCAAAAGCCACTTTGCATTGTCAAATTTTCCAGTTCTACTAATCGTTCTTTCTTTTTATTTAGCATAAGTGCCTCTTTAATTGTATGAAACTGTTCTTTCATCTGGTTTAATAGTATCTTTAAACTATCTATATCCATTATTTACATTCACTCCATATCTTATCATAATTTTTTAGTTCACGAGGTTTAAAAGTAAATTCTAAATATTCATCTTTGGTAGGATGAAAAAAAGACAAATAATACGACCAGAGTGCAAGATTTTCTCCTACTTTATTTACTTTTTGACCATATTTGATATCACCATAAAGCGGATGACCAATATGTGAAAATTGCGCTCTAATTTGATGATGCCTTCCTGTATGCAAGGTAATATCTACAAAACTATATTCTTTATTATTGTATTCGAAATTTCTTAACGTTGTATACTCAAGGCTTGCAAGTTTGGCTCCCTTTTCATCAGGATTGACAATTCTACTCATATTTAGTCTTTCATTTTTTAATAAATAATTTTCTAGCACTACCTTTTTCTTTTCTAATGGTAAAATCCCATTGACAACAGCATAATATTTCTTTTTCACATTCTTTTGCCTAATATATTCTGATAGTCTTGAAGCAGCCTTTGATGTTTTGGCAAATACCATCACACCACCAACCATTCTGTCTAATCTGTGTACCAAACCTAAATATACATTCCCTGGCTTATTGTATTTTTCTTTTAAATATTCTTTGATAATTGTTAACATATCTCTATCACCAGTTTTGTCTTCTTGTACTGGTACCCCAACAGGTTTTACAACTACAATAATATGATTATCTTCATAAATGACGTTTAATTCCATTTTATGCCTCCTATTAATGGTTAATACTATTTTCATAACTTTGTCTATTTGATTTTTTGTTGAATTTAATTATTTTTTTATTTGGAAATTCTTGAATAATAGCATCAACAAAACCATCTGCCGTTCCATCAGAAACAACAATATTGGTGTCAATACCTTCTTGCACTTGTTGTAATGTAGTATCATCTAAAAAAATATCTTCATCGTCTTTTAACATCACTTCTGGTAAAATGACATAATCACCAAGAAAAACGCCATCTTGCATTAATTTGCTAAGTGTAGATATAATATCCCTACCAACAACAAGCCCTGTTACAGTGATATCTGTTCCGAAATATTCATTTTCAACAGATACAACTTTAATTGTAATGTTATTAAAAAGTCTACTGATTCTTTTTGCTTTTAATCTAATATATTTGTCAACTATTTTTCCTGTTATTAAAGTAACCGTTTTAGTCATATCTTTATTAATAATTCCAAGAGATACTTCCTCTTTTACTTTCTTTAACTTACGGTTAAAGTCATGGTCAAATAATGATATCATGCCAATACCATCTTCAATTTCACCAAAATCTAAATAATCAGAATAATTCGGTATCTTTTTATTTGCTTTTAAATAAAATTCATCTGCTAAATAAATAATAGGAGACTTAAACTTCTTTTTAAAACCCTCTTGATAACTTGATACCATATCAATCGTATTGATACAATCTTCTTTTTCTATCTTTTTTAAATCATATAGTCCCTCACGATTTTTAGACAAGCCTACTGGAACTATACAGATACTCTTTAATACTGGCGTATACTTTGCCAAGTCTTGAATCGTCTTTTCTAATATTTGTCCATCATTAATTCCTTTACAAAGTACAATCTGTGTATTCATGGAAATACCAGCTTGGTATAACTTATCTAAATACGATAAAACCTTACCAGCAAATCTATTATTTAACATCATACATCTTACTGTTTCATCGGTTGCATGAATCGATATATTAATCGGTGAAAGTCGATAACGTATAATTCTATCAATATCAGATTCTTTCATATTTGTAAGCGTAATATAGTTACCAGTAAAGAAAGATAATCTGTAGTCATCATCTTTAAAAATAAGGGTATCTCTGACGTTTTCTGGCAATTGTTCCATGAAACAAAAAATACATTTATTAGTGCAGTTTTTAGGTTTATCAATAAGTTCATGTTCAAACTCAATTCCTAAATCTTCAGATACATCTTTTTCAATTTCAAAAATTTCTACTTCACCATTTGCGTGTTCAACTTCCAATTCTACATACTCATCATCTATATGAAATTTATAATCTAATATATCTATGATTTCTTCCCCATTAATGGTGATAATATAATCACCTTTTTGCAGACCGATTTCATCTGCAATACTATCTTTTTTTACACCATATATGAATACCTTATTAATATGATTCACCTCACCTTATACATATATAAAAAAAGCTCCACGAATGTGGAGTAAAATATTTTAGTTTTCTGTTTTATTTTCTTTTTCTTTAATTTCAACTGCTTGTTTTTTATTGTAGTATCCACAAGAAGGACAAGCCTTATGTGACATTACTGGTTCACCACAATTTGAACAAGTAGATACATTTACTTCATCTAATTTCCAAGTAGAACGTTTTAAATGTGTTCTCTCTTTAGACCATCTTCTTTTTGGTTGTGCCATTGTATTCCCTCCTTAAAAGCCTAACATAGTTTATATTTTCATTAAGCAACTATTATCATTTACCAATACATTATATAATACAAAGGCTTAATTGTCAAGAATTACGAATAAACTTTATAACAAAATATTTAAGAAACCTTAAAAAGTGTTTTCTCTCTTTATTTTATTACCTCAATGTGCTATACTAAAAACAAGGTGAACACATGAATTATATCTTTATACTAATAGGTTATGTCCTATTAATAAATTTAATTGCATTCTTAACAATGTTATATGATAAAAAACAAGCAGAAAAGCATGATTATAGAATCAGCGAAAAGGCACTATTTATACTGGCTTTACTACTTGGTGGAATTGGTATCTATGCTGGCATTTATGTATTCAGACATAAAACAAGACACAAAAAATTTACAATAGGCATTCCTATAGTCATCCTTATCAATATTATTTCACTTTATTACATTGTCTCGTATATGATTAATAACCAGCTAATTTAAGTTAACTGGTTATTTTTTGATGTTTAATATAACTACAACCACTGTTAAATTAAACGTTGCAAGATCAAAACAATAAAATAGAGGTATAACAATTTAAATACAACTATTGTTAAAGTTAAGCCACAATTTTAACTGGTTTTGTTTCTATTTCTTCATTATTTAAATACAACTATTGTTAAAGTTAAACTTAAAAATATATAACAAATTAAGAGAGTTTTCTAAAAAATTTAAATACAACTATTGTTAAAGTTAAACTGCAAGAGAAGATGACCATTTACTATATATAGAAGATTTAAATACAACTATTGTTAAAGTTAAACCATTTCCGCTTGAACTATATTGAACGACATTCTTGATTTAAATACAACTATTGTTAAAGTTAAACTCATTTCTAATTCTAGTTGCTAATTTTTCATCCCATATTTAAATACAACTATTGTTAAAGTTAAACTAGATTGCTACCAAGCAAGTTTGGCGGTTTAGAATAATTTAAATACAACTATTGTTAAAGTTAAACTGCTTTTTAATTTTTCTATTTGTCGAATTTTGTCGAATTTAAATACAACTATTGTTAAAGTTAAACCATTGAAAAACATACATTGTTGTAATATATAATAGCACATAAAGACTGAAATATCAACATTATGGCAAATATTTTCCAGGTAAACTGTTATTTTTTGATTTATTGATTTCAACGGGTTTGTTGGCATATAGCTGGAAAAAGACTTATTATTTTGAATAAGTCTTTTTCGTATTGATTACATTCTATCTGGACATTCAATGCCAAGGATAGCAAGTCCTTTTTTAATTACAATACCCGTGCAATAAGAAAGTGCACATCTAGCAAGTTTTAAATTTTCATCTTCACAATTTAATACTTGACATTCGTTATAGAATCTAGAAAACAATGTTGCAATATCAATAATGTATCTTGTTAAAATAGATGGTTCATACTCATTTGCTGCTTTTAGTATGATAGTTTCAAATTGAGCTAATTCTTTAATTAAGTTAATTTCAGCTTCATTTGCTAATTGCTCAAATTTTATTTCTTTGTTATTTTCATCAAAGTTTGCCTTTTCAAGCAAAGAACGAATTCTTACATAAGTATATTGTACATACGGTCCTGTTTCACCATCAAATCGTAATGTCTCATCTAAATCAAATATAATATCCTTTAATTTATTGGATTTTAAATAATTAAATACTAATGCTCCAACACCAACTTGTTTTGCAAGTTTTTCTACATTCTCTATTTGAGCATTCTTCTGTACAATGATTGCTTTAGATTTATAAATAGCATCATTAATAAGGTCATTGATATAGACAATATTGCCTTCTCTTGTCGACATTTTTCCAGTCTTTAATCGAATCATACCATATGGAATGTGAACCAATCCTTTTTGATACTTCTCATCTACTAGATTTTTTGCTACTTCAAATACTTGTCTAAAGTGCAAGATCTGTTCAGAACCCGTTACATAGATAGCTTTTGTAAAATCATACGTTCTTGCTCTATATAATATAGCAGCTAAATCACGTGTTGCATAAATGGTAGAGCCATTCGATTTTAAAACAATACAAGGTGGCATGTTGTTTCCAACCTCTACTACTTTTGCGCCTTGACTATCGATAAGTACATTCTTTTTTATTAAAATGTCAATGACTTCTTCCATTTTATCATTATAGAAAGCTTCTCCATTATACGAATCAAAATGGCATCCCAGTATCTCATAAATTCTATTATACTCTTTTAAGGAAATTTCTCTAAAATATTCCCATTTCTTTAAGAGTTCTGTATCACCTTGTTCTAATCTTTTAAATTGTTCACGTGCTGCATCCATGACAGTTTCATCTTCTTTAGCAAGTGTATTAATTCTTACATAGATATCAGATAAAGCATTTAATGGGTCTTTTTCAATATCGTATTCCTCTTTGTATCTGTTATATCCTTCTATTAATAAGCCAAATTGTCTTCCCCAATCACCTAAATAATTGATTCCAATCATATGATAACCAAGTTCTTGGTATAAACGATACATAGCACTTCCCAGTACTGTATTTCTAAAATGACCTAAATGGAATGGTTTTGCTATATTAGGGGAAGAATAATCAATCACAATATTTTGACCATTTCCTATATCACTTGAGCCATACATTTCTTTTTCATTCATGATTTTAGCAAGAGTTTCACTCGTTAAATTTGCATTATCCATATAGAAATTAAGATAGCCATTGACTGCTTCCACTCTTTTTATATTATTTGCTAATGTAATTTTTTCTTTTAATTCACTCGCAATATTAGCGGGTGAATTTCGCATAATTTTTGCAAGATGAAAACATGGATAAGCAAAGTCACCATTTATTTTATCTTTTGGCACTTCAATCTTATCTAAAATTTCATTACAATCCATTTCATTGCTTAACGCAATTCCAATACTACTTGCTACTATTTTCTTTAATTCCTCCATGTTACATCCTCTCTTAACCATTTTTAGCATAGTTCTCTACTATTCTAAATATTTCTTCTTTATTATCATCTTTTGCCACTATATTTTTTATCTTGCTACCGCACCTATTACATCGATATAAGATAACCTGTCCTTTTTTAGTATTTTCTATTACGTTAATTGGGACAAGTAAACCAAGACAATCATTTTCTCTATCCCCTGGTGTAATATCAATATGAATCGAGTATAAACAATGATTGCAATGATCCCTTGATGTGTAATGTAATTTCTCTACTTTTTTGCCACAATTTTTACAGACAAATTCATTGTCATTTTTTAAAAACATATTGTTCTCCTAAATTTACCATTATATTTTACTACAAATTCACATAAAAGTAAAGCAATCAAGATTGCTCTACTTCTATTTCATTTAAAATTTCTTCTTCTTTGTTATCTTTGCTATGTTCTAGATTTGTTTTTAACACTTTATCTTTTAACAAGAAAATAGTGCCTATACAAAATAAAATACCAATAGATATTAAAATATATTCAATTTTAACGTAGTCAGCAAGTGGCCCATAAAGCATCATTGAAATCGGTATTGTACCACCTGTTATAATACTGATTAAAGAAAATACTCTACCTTGTTTTTCAGGTTCTACATTTTCTTGAAACATGGTAATAAATGGGGTATTAAATAATGGCATCGTAACCCCCATTATTCCCATGACTATTAAGTAAAAAATAAAACCAAAAGGTAACCCAAGGAAAATAGATAAAATACCACAGCAAATGCAACCTAAGCCAATTGTCTTGATTCTATTTTTAAATCCTCCCCAAGCAGAAATCAACACACCACCTAATATGTTTCCAACAAAGAATACAATTTCATTAAGGGTAAGATAAATTGGATCTGCTCCAAAAGCTCTAGTTACTAACAATGGTGTCATAATTCCTAGCGGTGCCACTAAAAAATTAGCAACAAATAAATAGATAAGCATCCTAGATATAAGTTTATGATTTTTTGTATATACGACTCCTTCTTTGATAGAATCAAAATAATTAGCGTGTTCTACTTCTTTTTTCTTAAATGTTATTTTCACAAAAGAAAATACACCTATTCCAATAATCGCTGTTACAACATCCACTAAAAATATATATTGCAAACTAACACTAGCAAGTAGAGCACCGCTAATAGCCGGTGATATAATTAACATGATAGATTGTATTGTCGTATTAATACCGTTCACTCTCATTAATTTATCTTCTGGTACTACCTCTGGTATAAAGGCTGTCACAGTAGGTGTTTGAACGCCACTGCCAAGCGACCTAATGCCAAGGGCAACAAACAATAGCCATATACTATCTATTCCAAAGAAGAATAGTATAGAAATGATTAAAGTTGAAAGTGCAATCAAACCATCTGATAGCATAATAATGTGTTTTTTATTAAATCTATCTGCCCACACACCTGCAAATAGTGATATTAAAACTTGTGGAACAAATCCACAAATTGTTGATAATGTCATCATCCATCCAGATTGCGTCTTTAAGGTAATAAACCAAATAATAGCATACTGAACAATGGACGATCCAATTAGTGAAATCGCCTGACTCGTTAAAAACAAACTAATTTTCTTTTTCCAATTTTCCATAAATCCTCCATTTTTTATTCTATAATAAGTAACTCATTAGTTTTTGTATAGTAGCTTATGTTTAGTAGCATAAGGAATAATTTCATTTTTTAATGTGTTAGACAATAAATGAATATCATCTTCTATCCCAAACCACATAAATTTTTCTATTTCTTCAGAGATGGTTAATTCCCCTAACAATTCCCCTTGATAGATAAAAATATGCATATGAATTTTCAAGTTAGGGTCACTTGTTGCAATTTCAATAAAATCCATTACAAAGTCAAATTTATTAGCATCGAAGATTGCTTTCTCCCCCAATTCTTCATGACATTCTCTTATCGCTGCCTGTAGTGGTGTTTCCTTTTCTTCTACTCTACCACCTATCATTTGAAAAGTTGGTCTTTTTCTAGGTTTATCAATTAATAGTTTACCTTCCCTAAAGAACATCGTTCCTACTACTTTTATCATTTTTTCATCCATATTAATCCTTATCTCCTGTTATCACTTTTTCTAAAAATAATCTTTTTTCAAAGCCACCATTTGCTTTATTCTTCTTATCTGCTTCTTCTATAACATCCTCTAGTTTAAAACCATTATATTTTGCCATAGCTCGAATTAATTCTAATTTATCTGCTAATTCCTCTTTTTTTCTCCCACAGAAGTGACATTTCTTACTTCTAGTAATTCTTCACTATCTTTTTGTAGCAAAGCTTCCTAGTATTCTTCATCTTTCAATTTATAGTAAATAGGGGTTTCATTATTATTCATAATAATTTTTGGCATGCCATCTCTTATCAGTTTATGATATACTCTTTCCATACTACTCTTTCTCTAACCATTGACAATAAATTTTTTCTCCACTTGATATAGTTTCTAAAAAGTGAAATCCATATTTTTCATAAAAATTCTCCAAATCTGTTTTTAGATAAATTTTCTTGTAATGAAGTCTTTTTGCTTCTACTATAATGGCATCGTTTAATAATTTAGATAAATGCCTTCCTCGATACCCCTTTTTTACGTATAACGTGGCATACCATGGGGTCAAATTCTTTCTTTCATCACAGTCTTCTTCAAATAAGGAAACAAAACCTAATAGTTTATTTTCTTCGAGTAAGATAATGGTTGGAAAATTCTCAAGTCTTTTTTGCGTATAATGCATCTTATTACTAATTTTTTCCTCAACTTCATTATCACTCCATGGTTTTCCCCATTCCTCATGACATAGCAAAACAAATTCCTTTATATATTCTGGTTTTTCTTTTAAATAATACAGTTTCATATATTTTCACCTACATGGATTATTTTATAAAATACTTTTAAGATGTCCTATCATATCAGTCAAATTTTCTTTAGAGACGAAATCTCCACCATTTTTAAAAATCTTAATTAACTCTTTATCTTGCTCTCTGTTTTCTTCTATTACTTTTTTTGCTACCATTTTTAATAAACTACCCTCAAAACCTTTTAATCTATCGTAATTTAATCCACCCTGTAAATAGAAAAAGGGAATTGTTAGCCTATTAGTCTCTACTAGTAATTTAGTGTTATCATCACTTTTTACATTCATACCGACTGCCGCAACACATATGACATTGTATTGACTCAGAACTTTTTTTAGTTTTTTAATACCACTAGCAAATACCCAGCTCATAAATACAACTTGTTCTTCTTTGTTAATCTTCTTTATTTCAGAAAAAGGAATTGCCTCTATTTCTAATTCTTTACCTAACATTTTTGCATAATGTTCCGTATGACCTGTTTTACTATAATATACAATTTTCATTTTCATCTCACCCATTTGCTTTCAATTATGCTCTATTATACCAAAATAAAAGCCAAAATTCTACAATTAATATCAAACTTTACAAAATATACTTTACTTTTGCAGATAAATAAAGATTTGACACTTTTTACATCAAATCTTTCTCGATATATAATAAAACAAAACTTGATACATGCGCACCAAGTTTTAGTTCAAAGTCGAAGTACGACTCTATTTTTATATTGGCAGGGGTACTAGGAATCGAACCTAGCTCAGCGGTTTTGGAGACCGTTATACTACCGATGTACTATACCCCTATCCATTACAATATTAATGTAACACTAATATTGTAACATTATTTGTTTTTTTTTGCAAGTATTCTATTAGTTTTTATTCCTTAACTCCAAAAAATATTCCCATATCCTTTGCAGTTCTATAAACATCGTTAGTATCAAGGTCAAGAATTCTTGCATCTCTTACCTTTGGAAATTTTGTTTTCATTAATTCACTGTCTTGTACACCAACAATATACCCTGTTCTACCATCTGCAATTAAATTCATCGCATAATCACCAAGTCTTGCACCCAGTATAATGTCAGCAGTGCATGGTTCTCCGCCTCTTTGAATATGGCCAAGTACAACAGGTCTGGACTCATAGCCCGTTTTTTCTTCTATTTCTTGTGATAATTTCTCTGCAATACCACCATATCTTTTTTGTTCAAAACTATCTTTTACAATTCTAGAGATGGTTTCATCTTTTCCTCTTCCTTTTGCTGCTTCTGAAGTAGCAATAATAACATAACGTTTACCACCATTCATGATATCTTTGATTCTTTCACAAATATCTTCTAAATCATACTCTAGTTCTGGTAATAATATAATATCAGCACCAGCAGCAAAACCACCATATAATGTTAGATAACCTGATGTTCTTCCCATCATTTCAACCACCATGACTCTTCTATGCGAGTATGCAGTTGTTTTTACCTTACGAATAGCACCTACTGCATTTTCTACTGCAGTTTGAAATCCAATTGTAGGATTACTTGCTACCATATCATTGTCAATTGTTTTAGGAATTCCTATAGTTTGCATTCCATGTTCTTCAATCACTCTTGCAGAATCTAACGTTCCATCTCCGCCAATGATAATCATTCCATCTACGCCAATTTTTTTCAGTGCTTGAACTGAAGGTTCCACCATATCTTCATAATGTTCCTTTTTATCATCCACAGGATAATGGAAAGGACATTCTTTATTAGATGCTCCAAGAATGGTTCCTCCCTCTGTTTCAATGTTATATACACTCGTTTTATCAAGCTTTACATAGGTTTGTTCTACAAACCCTTTATACCCATCCATAATGCCAATAATTTCAATATCTTTTTTTTGTGCAGACATGACTACTGCCTTTATAACGCTATTAAGACCTGGGCAATCTCCTCCAGCAGTCATTAATGCTACTTTTCTCATAAATCAATTCACTCCTTTAGTTTATTCTATTGTAACATGAATCATATCCTATTTCAATTATTTTTTAAAAATTCAAATATAATTCGATTGATACTATCTAGAGCATTTTCTAGAAACTTTTTAAATTCAACTTTGCTGCCATTATCTGATATAGCGCGAATCGCACAGAATCTAATATTATTTAAAGCGCATACATGATTAATGGCTGCCGTTTCCATATCCACTGCAATCGCATTAAATTTATCTTTTAACATATTTTTTGTTATATTATCCTCTACAAATCGATCAGAAGAAGCAATTACTCCTACTAGAACATTTTCTTTTTCTTTTGCTATGTGATAGATTCTTGATAAAATAGTTTCGCTACATTCTATCACTGTTTTATCAAGTCCAAAAGTATGACCTAGTTCATAGCCTAATGCTGTCGTATCGTTATCAAATTCAACGGTAGCAGAACTTAAGGCAATTCCACCAATGGAAAGCCTTTTGTCAATAGCTCCAGCAACACCAATATTTAATACATATTCAATATCGAAATTTTCTATCAATAATTGTGTGCAAATAGCAGCATTTACTTTTCCCTCTAAACACTGAACTGCAACAACTTGCTTACTATATATTTCACCATTATAATACACGAATGGTCCAATTTTATTTACCTTTACTTCTTGCATCTTTTCAAGTAAGAATGCGATTTCAGAGTCCATTGCTCCTATGATTCCTATATACATCGTTACACCTGTTTTCTTTTTACCATTTTCTTTTCATTTCCACTCATTTTTTCACAAGCATAGGAAAGTAAAATATTTGGCAATTTTCTTTCTTCATTTTTTTCTACTAATAATTCAAGTATCTTTTTTGGTTCTTTTTTATATGCCTCTCTTAGCACCCATCCAATCGCTTTCTGAATTAAATGATGTTCATGATACATATGCGGCTCACACATTTTGATACAAAAATCGGTATAGCCATTTTTAGGCATATTTAACAAAGATACAATGCCTATTCTTTTCATCCAAATATCTTCTTTGCTCGTATAGGTTTCTACTTCTTTTTTTCTCTCTTTTTCATTTAATAGTAATAAATAATAACCTAAAATATTTGGTGCTGTTTCATCTGTTAAATCCCAATTATTAATATATTTAATATTTTTTTGCATATACTTAACAATATCATTAATTTTTTCAATATCTTTTTTAGCGTAATATTGTTTTACCATATTAGACATACAGAAAATAGCAAATCTCCTATCGTCATGATATTTACTAGATATAAATGGATCTAGCGTACTCAAACTAATTTTCTTATACCAAAATTTTGCTGCTCCTCTCATGGTAGGAACAGAAATTCCAAGTAAAATATCCTTTTCTCCATAGCCACCTGGTGTTATCATGAGTAATTTTTTATCAAAATCTAAATTTCCGTCTTTTGGTAACTCACGTAAATATTTTAAAATATTTAATTTTAATAGATTATCTAACATATTATTTTTAGTTAAATAGGAACCTACCACAAAGCTATCCACACCAAGAGTTAATGGCTCCTCTATATTGTTAATATGAATACCACCATCTACTTGAATGATTTTATCACTAAAAAGCTCTTTTGCCTCTTTAATTTTATCATTGGTTTGATTTAAGTAAGTTTGACCGCCAAGTCCAGGTTCAACGCTCATGATGAGTAATAAATCAAATAGGTCATTATATTTTTTTAATACTTCTACGCTAGTATCAGGTTTTATGCTAATACCAATCGTTAATATTCTTTTCTCATTTTCATATAATTCTTTTTTTAAAGCAACTAATCTTTTTAAAATTATCTCAAAATTGGGAATTTCATAATGAATCGTAATTGTATCCGTTCCATATTCAATTACTTTTTCTATATATTTGTCTCCTATTGGATTTTCCACCATAAGATGAGTATCTACATAAAAGCCAAGATTCTTTGCAGTTTTAATATATTGTATATCTACACCAGTATGTGGGACAAATTTACCATCCATCACATCAAAATGTATCCAGAGTTGAAAAAAATTATCATGAATAGCTACCGTCTTTAATAAACGAATACTTTCTGGTATATTTTTAGAATCCAATATGGATACTGATATGTTCTTTTGCACTTTTATCACCTCTTATATTTTCTATCATCTATTTCTTTTAATTTGTTATATAGATAGACATATCTTTCATATCTACCTCTATCTATCATTCCTTCATTTACTTGTCTTTTAATAGAGCAAACTTTACTATCTTCATTCACATGTCTACAATCTTCAAAGTCACATTTAATCTCATTAAATTCGGCATAGAATGTCGATAATTCTTTGTAATCAATATCATATAGTTCATAGCTAGAAAAACCTGGAGTATCTAATATATATGTCTGATTATCTAAATGATATAGTTTAATATATTTAGTAGTATGTTTCCCTTTATTAGTCTTTTTACTTACATTTCCAGTTAGAATCTCCTCATTCATTACTTTATTAATCATTTCTTTTGCGATACTTGATTTACCAACACCTGAATTACCAGAAAAGGCAGATGTTTTCCCATTTAATAATTTCTTTAATTCTTCTATTCCTTCTTGCTTTAATGTACTAGTATAAACAATATCAATTTCTAATTTACCATATACTTTTTGTATATATTCTAATTCTAGTTTGGCTTCCGTGTCAGAGTTCAATAAATCTATTTTATTGATACAAATAATTGGTTTAATATTTTTACTTTTACAAATTAAAAGCTGTTTATCAAGTAATATATAATCTGGTTTTGGTGATGTGATTGATATGACAATGACAAGAATATCAATGTTTGCTACTGGTGGTCGAATGAGCATATTCTTTCTTATCAATACATTATGAATCGTATAGACATCTCCATTTTTACTACATTCAACCATATCTCCAATAAGAATATTACTCTTCTTCTTGGCATTACCAGTTAATATAGCTTCCAATCTGTTACCATTTTCATCCTCTAATACATACTTGTCTAGTAAATTTTCTGTTACTTTAGCTACTATTGTTTTTTCCATATACACTCCTATATTTACTATATATCTTACTATATAATAGTGATTTTTGCAAGAAAAATAAAAGAATCGAAGTGATTTTTAACTTTCACTCCGATTTCTTCTAGTAGCTAGCCAACTGCATCTTTTTTGTCAATTCCTTCTTGCTTTTTATCTGTATTTTCTGTTGATGGTGTTTCTTTTGGTGGAATATAATATGTAATTTCTCCAATTAAATTATTATCTTTTACATAAAACGATATTTCATAATTTATTCTTTCTTC
>JAQUWH010000017.1 GCA_028692955.1 Clostridia bacterium | reverse complement strand
GATTCACGTCCAACATATAAGCACTAATAGCACAAGCTTTTTCAAAGAATAAGATTAATTGTCCAATATTATATTCATTAATATCTTCAATTTCAATCACAGTAGTAGGAACCCCACCATCAACGTGTGCTTTGAAAGTTCCATTAAAAGCTTGTTTATTAATATAATCTATTTCTTTACCAGCTAAATAATTCAGTCCGTCTTTATTATCTTCTGTTTTTGGTAATTTGATAAAGCTTCTATCTACTTTTACTGTTAAAACAGTTTCAAATATATTTCTTTTTCCTTCCTGTATCATTTGCCCCATAGAATGTAAATCAGTTGTTAAGTTGACACCTGCCGGAAAAATGCCTTTTGCATTCTTTCCTTCACTCTCACCAAATAACTGTTTAAACCACTCAATAAAATAACTAAAAGATGGTTCATAACTTGCTAAGATTTCTATATCTTTGCCATTTTGATGCAAGATGTTCCTATATAGTGCATACTTGTAACAATCATTTGAATCCACATTTTTATTGTTATATCTAAATGATGCAAATTGGGCCCCATCTAAGATATCTTCAATTTCAATGTTAGCAACTGCCATGGGTAGTAATCCGACAGGAGTTAGCACTGAGAATCTACCGCCTACATCATCTGGTATGACAAACATTTCATAATCATTTTCCTTAGCAATATCGTGTAAAATTCCTTTTTCTTTATCCGTTGTAACGTAAATTCTTTCTGCTGCTCCTCTTACACCATATTTTTCTTCCAACATTACTTTTAATATTCTAAATGTAATTGCTGGTTCTAAGGTAGTACCTGATTTAGAAATCACATTAATAGCAACATCTTTATCAGCGATATATTCTACTAAATTTCTTAAATATTTCCCACTCAAATTATTTCCAGCAAAAATAATTTCAGGATGCTTTCTTTCACTTAAACTAGTCATATTACTAAATGTATTAGAAAAAATATCAATGACTGCTTTAGATCCTAAATATGAGCCACCTATACCAACTACAATGAAAACATCTGCTTGGTTTTGTATTCTTTTAGCACAATCCTTGATTCTTGCTAATTCCTCCTCATTTCTATTGATTGGCAAATCAAGCCAACCAAGCATATCGTTTCCAAGACCATTCTTTTGCTCTAATTTATGATGGGCATGATTTAATTTATATAAATTTTTCTCTACCTCTTCATCAGATATAAACTTTGACATTCCACTAAAATCTAAAGATATTCCTTGCATACTAACCTCCTAAAAAATATGATACTATATTTTTACTATATAATATCATATTTATTTTTGTTTTACAATATTCTCCTTTTTTTTAAACTGATATTCCATAAAATGTAATAGTTTTGTAATAATCAACTTTATATGCACCTCTTTAGGCTATTTTTAGTAATCTTCCTATCACTAAAAATTCATCTATCAATCCATTGATTCTTTTTAATACCTCCACAATGTTTTATTTTATATACTATTATCTATATAAGATTTTTATAGCAAAATTAATGGCACTAAAATAAATCAATTTATGAAATGACTATTTTAACAAAATAACACCAGACACAAACTGTATCTGGTGTTTTATTGTATATTGATTAAGAAATAGTTGCGATAAATTGACTTAATGTTGTACTACCATAGAAAGTAAATCTTGGTATCTTAAATTTATCTACTCCCGGTTTGACTTTTGTTTCTCCTCCTCTAAATGCCATTGTAAATCCTGCTTCTTTTAAGACAGAAATTGCATAATCGTTGTATTCATAGAAAGGGTAACAAAATATAGTGGTATTGTCTAAAATACTTCTTGCTTTTGCTAAATCTTTTAGTAATTCCTCTTTATCTAAACATTTAATAGCACCACCTTGACCTCCAGGACATATGCCTGGGTTATGCAAATTATCACCATGAGAGTGGATCTCTAAATTAGGTGAAATAAAATCTTGTTTTTTAAACCACGCAGTGATTAAGAATAATGTAGCATGTAAATCATATTTTTCTAATAGCGGAATTGCTTTATTACTAACTCCCATTGCACCATCATCTATCGTAATAACTACACTTTTTTTAGGTAATTTAATATTTCCATCAATGAACAAATCAAGTTCTTTCATTGTCATTGTTAAATAGTTATTATCTTTTAAATATTTTAAATGACTTTCGAATTGATCTGTTGTATGACAAATTGTCTCATCACATACTTCTCCTGCTTTTTTATCATAAAAGAAATGATACGCCACAACAGAAACAGATTTTAGTGTTTCCGCCTTACTGTTATCCACAACTTCCACACGAATCACATCTTCCTTTTTTACAGATAATAATTGCCCTTCAAATTCCACATAGTATTTATTTTCTTCTTTGATTAATATTGGCAAATTAAAACTTTTGTTGAAGGTATATGCCAAACCGCTTTCATTATAAAAAGTAGTAGTATCTTTCGTAACAATATTCTCATTAAAAGGAATATATCGTTTGTATCTATCATCTTTTTTGGAAAGCTTCTCTATTTTGTCAATATCGTCATAATGGATATAATATTCCTTATCTTTTATTTTAAAATATTTAGTTTCTAGTGTAATATTAGGCATATCTTCTAATGTAAGTTCTATCTTATCTCCAATTCTTCCAGATTCTACATACTGTCCATCAAGATTGCTAAATAGTTTAGCCTCTTTATTTGTCTTTACCAGTTTATTATACTTTCCTTTTATTTCAGCAAGTAACTGCTCTTGCTTTTGTAATGTTAGTTCATGTTCCTTTGCTAATTGATTTTTCTTATTTATTATATATATGCTAATAATCACCCCTATTAATAGAATTAAACAAATAATAAACATAGCAATCGTTTTCTTTTTCATACGACTCCTCCTTTTTCTACTTACTTATATCTTAATATATATTTTGCTATTTTTCAATCCTATCCATCAAATTTTGTAAAAGACGGTATGTTTTCTATGTTTGCCTATTTGATTGACAAAGTATTTTTCTTGAATTATAATGGATACGAGGTTTTAAAATGGAAGAAAAAATAGAAAGATTGAAACCAGATAGCAAAACTGGTTTAACATATGAACAAGTAGCCAAAAGACAGCAAGAAAATTTAGTAAATTATGATACTTCTGTTCCAACAAAAAGTATCAAAAGAATTTTATTTGAAAACTTTTTTACGCTTTTTAATTTCTTAAATTTATTTTTAGGAATAGCAATTTTTTGTGTTGGATCCTACAAAAATATGTTGTTTATGCTTATTGTTATTCTCAATACTGCGATTAGTACCATCCAAGAAATTCATTCTAAAAGGGTAATCGATAAGCTATCGGTTATGGCTAGTAGTAAAGCAAGAACAATCAGAAATGGAAAAAAAGAAGATATTCCTATCAATGATATTGTACTAGATGATATTTTAGAATTTAATACTGGTAGTCAAATCCAAACTGATAGTATTATTTTAGAGGGGAATGTACAAGTTAATGAATCTTTTATAACAGGAGAACCAGACAGTATTTCAAAAAAAGTTGGCGACATGCTACTTTCAGGGAGTTATATCGTTAGCGGTAAATGTATCGCTCAAGTAGAGCATATTGGTAATGATAATTATAGTGCAACAATTTCTAGTGGTGCCAAACACATCAAAAAAGTAAATTCAGAAATCATGACATCCTTAAAGAAAATTATTAAAATATTAGCTTATGCTATCGTACCAATCGGTATAGCATTATTCTATACACAGTTCTACGTCCAAAACGAGTCATTTACAGATGCTGTTGTAAAAACAGTTGCAGCGGTTATTGGCATGATACCAGAAGGTTTGGTATTATTAACAAGTACTGTTTTAGCAGTTAGTGTTATTAGATTATCAAAATCAAAAGTATTAGTACAAGAGCTTTATTGTATTGAAACACTTGCTAGAGTTGATACTCTTTGCTTAGATAAAACAGGTACTTTAACAGAAGGGATCATGGAAGTCAAAGACTTTATACCACTTTTTGGAACAAAAGAAGAAATGTATAATATTCTTGCCAATATTGCTAAAGATTCAGAAGACGAAAATTCAACAATTCAAGCGATGAGAAGTTACTTTACTAATATCACAACAGAATTTAAAGCAGCACAAAAAATTGCATTTTCTTCTGATACAAAATGGTCTGGAATTAACTTTGAACAAGTGGGTACTTGTGTGATAGGGGCACCTGAATTTGTTCTTAAAAATAGCACAAATGAATACGAAGATACGATAAAAGAATATAGCAAGGATTATAGGGTACTAGTTCTAGTACAATGTCATGATAATTTTGACAATAATAGGTTACCAAATCAATTAAAAATAATAGGCCTTATTCTTATATCTGATAAGGTTAGAAAAGAAGCTAACCAAACATTAGAATATTTTGCTAAACAAGGTGTAGATATCAAAATTATCTCTGGTGATAATCCTATTACCGTTTCTAAAATTGCAAAGCAAGTAGGTGTCAAGGATTATGAAAATTATATTGATATGTCTACCATTGCAAATGATGATGAAATAAAAAACATTATATCAAAATACACAATTTTTGGTAGGGTTTCTCCAATACAAAAGAAATCTTTAATTGTGGCACTAAAAGAATCTGGCAAGACAGTTGCTATGACCGGAGATGGTGTCAATGATATTTTGGCTTTAAAAGAATCTGATTGTAGTATTGCAATGGCAAACGGAAGCGATGCAACAAAAAATGTATCACAACTTGTATTACTTGATTCCAACTTTGCCTCTATGCCAAAGGTAGTAGCCGAAGGTAGGAGAACGATTAATAATATCCAGCGTTCTGCATCCTTATTTTTAGTAAAGACTATTTACTCAACTATTTTAGCATTAATGTTTTTGTTTATGCAGGAAACCTACCCTTTTATACCAATACAACTTAGCTTAATTAGTACTGTCACCATTGGTATTCCTTCATTTATATTGGCATTAGAGCCAAACAGGGAAAGAATAAGAGGACATTTTTTAAGAAATGTAATTGCAAGAGCATTGCCAACCGGACTTACTGTTGCAATCAATATATTAGTCATCTCATTACTCCATCAAAATGGATGGATACCTCAAGAACAATACTCTACGTTATGTGTCATAGCTACAGGTATTTGCGGTATTATCTTATTGTTTACACTTACTAAATCCAGAAAAAGTGAAGATACTAAATTACCAATTTCTCCATTTAGATTAGCACTTTCCATTGTACTTTGTATTGTGTTTATCATCGGTTTAACTAGTTTTGGATGGTTCTTTAATATCGCTTCAATTGCTCCAATGATCCATGAAATTATGATTACAATTGTTACCTCTATTATTACTTTTTCACTGTTAACATTTGTATTTAAAAAGTTTTTAAGATTAGAAAAGTAATAGTTTCAAAGAATGAATACTTAAGTGTTATTCATTCTTTTTATACAAATTAATTATTGTAGTAGAATATTTTAGCATACAACTTCACATAAAATATTGACAAATCTGCATTTATGTTATATAATATAGTTAGTTTTTATTTTTATTAAGTCATACTTTGATTTAAAAAACCTTTAATGATATATTAAAGGAGTTTTAAAAATATTATATAAATACTGGAGGAGCAAAAACAATGTTACCAGAAAGATTCGTACTGGAGCGTACAGCGCCAGAAAAGAAAATCCTGCCAATGAGGTTCATATTTGAGGGACGTTTGATGAACGCTGTAGAAGTTTATCAAACAGTTTTGGAAAGTGAACCACGCCTCAAATACCCTACATTTTTTTGGAATGATTTGTATTACAAGCAAAACCATACAGAGTTAATACAAATTATACGGTATTTTATCGAAGATGTTCTTAATTGGTCCGATGAACAATTGTATGAACATCTTTGGTCCGGAACTTTCCAAGACTATCAACTGGGTGTCTTGGTAAAGGAGTACTATAATGATGACTTTTGCAAAGTCATAGACCTTGCATACCCAGCAAAGTTCAAGCCATGGTTGTTCAAGCATTTCGATACGAAATGCTGGAGCAAATCGTTGGCTAGACAAGCCGTGATCTGGCTGGTTAACGAAAAATTAAACTATACAAACCTGTCAGATGTGTACAAGTATCTCACAGTAGAAGATTTCGTTGAAAACGGAATGGAAGGAATGCTGAGAAAATATTATAAAGGCTCAGCAACCCTGGCAATGTCCGAGACATATTCTCGGGATTTGAACCCGCTTCTATTCAGAAAGCATATGGTATTACCAAGAAAAAAGTAATGCCATATCCACCGGCATAGTGAACTACACCCCAAATATTGGACAGAAATGTTCAACATTTGGAGGTGTATTTTTTTGACACATAAAAGTGGATCTTATATAACTATAAGGTCTACTTTTTTTAGTTTTTATAAAAAAATGAAATAAGTTTTGTAAAATAGTAGCCTTTTTTGTCTTAATATGTTATGATATATCATGCAATTATGGAGGAAATAAAATGAAAAACTATTTTTTTACATCAGAAAGTGTAACAGAAGGACATCCAGATAAATTATGTGATTATATATCAGATAACATTTTAGATGAGTACTTAAAGCAAGATGAAAATTCAAGGGTTGCTGTTGAAACATTTGCAACTGGAGATTTAGTAGTAGTAGCAGGTCAAGTTACTTCTGACGGTAATGTGAACATTGAACATATAGTAAGAGATGTTATCAAGGAAATCGGATTTAATAACAAAGATATTGATATAGATTATAGAACATGTAAAATTATCGTAGATATTACTAAACAAAGTCCTGATATTGCTATGGGCGTTGATATTGGTGGAGCTGGTGATCAAGGAATTATGTTCGGTTATGCTTGTGATGAAACTGAAAATTATATGCCACTTGCTATTGATTTAGCACACAAATTAGCCAAAAGACTTACTTTTGTTAGAAAAAATAAAGTTCTAAACTATTTAAGACCAGATGGTAAGACGCAAGTAACAATCGAATATGAAAATGATAAACCAAAAAGAATAGAAAACATTTTAATTTCAGCACAACATGAAGAAAATATTGATATCATTCAAATGAAACAAGATATAAAACAAAACGTTATTTATCCTATTATCGATACTCATTTAATAGACGAAAATACTAAAATATATATTAATCCAACTGGCAAATTTGTTATAGGGGGGCCACTTGGTGACACAGGACTTACTGGAAGAAAAATAATAGTCGATAGTTATGGTGGATATAGCAGGCACGGTGGTGGTGCGTTTTCTGGAAAAGATGCTACAAAAGTAGACCGTTCTGCAAGTTATATGTTAAGACATATTGCAAAAAATATAGTAGCCAATAATTTAGCTAAAAAATGTGAACTACAAGTATCCTATGCTATTGGAATGGAAAAACCACTTTCGCTGTATATTAACACCTTTGGAACTGCTAATATACCAGAAGAAGATATCATATCTATTATACAAAATAATTTTGACTTAACGCCAAATAGCATTATCAATTATCTCAATTTAAAACAACCCATCTATACAAAAACAACTAACTATGGCCACTTTGGTAAGGATAATTTAAGTTATGAAAAAATAATAAAACTGAAGATATAATTCATCTTCAGTTTTATTTTTATCCCCTAATTTACTACTATATTAGGATTTCCTATTTTTTCTAATGTAATAACAGGTCTAAATCCGATTCTTTGTAATTGATACCATTCTAATTTATATCGATAGAAAGCAAATATACCAGCACTATTACCATCTGCAGCAGAGCCACCTCTTGACATGAAAGGCTCAGCAACATTTACTGCCCAAGAAAGTTGTGAAAACCAGCTTGTTGTTGTACTAAATTTAAGTGAAGTTTCAAACCATGCATCCCCTTTGTATAAATTTTTGTAAGAAGGATAAGTATCAATATATTCAGAAACATCAGTATGTTCACCAAATATATCGAAGTCTTCTTTCTCTAGCGTGTATTTAGCTGCAATAGCATCAGAGGCTCCACCAGCCATATCAAAAACACCATAATAGTTTCCTGTTGTACTTGCTAACGGTCCACCTGTTCCTGTAATATATCTAGTACTATCGTTATTAATAGCCATTTTAGTACCATTTCTACCATAGGCACTATGCGATAGATAAGCAACTGCACCCCATTCGTCATTTTTCATTAGATGTGTATTTGTATTTTTCTTAAATCCATAAATATCACTATGATCTGTTCCCATAAAAATGCAATTACCAAACATATTCTTTGTTTCAATATATCTCCAACTTGAAACTCCTTCAATACTTTGTATAGTTTTTGTATTAAGATGATTATCTGTAGCTAAAGAATTTCCATTACCTTGTGCACTACTTGCCTCGAATTTTGCCACCCAAAATCCTGTAAGTGGAATATTATCAAACATAAATCCTGGATGTACTAAGAAGTCACTTTGCACTCCTATTTCAGAATATGTTATTTTACTAGAATCAGTTTCAGCATAACCAGAACCATCCCAAAACTCATTTGTATTACCCTTTAAAAATTTAATTTCGATAGTACCCGCTTCTCCATCTTTTAATCCGTTATATTCTTGATAACTAACTTTTGTATGAGCCCCTTTTGTGATTTTATATGCAAATCTTGGTATCCAAACCCATTGACTGCCATCTTTTGTCTGAATATTTGCCCAATTACTAGTTCCACCATCTACGGTATTACCATTTTGTGCTACATATTTATACCACTCTTTTGAAAGGTCAGTAACGATCTGTTTTTTACCATACTCATCAAACATAATGGCATTAATACCTTCAAATTTTTCTTTAGCATACATATTATTAGACGTTGGTACAATCGGAGCGTTAACACCACTCTGTTTATAAATAGAATCAATATCTCCTTCATTTTCACCAGTATTATTTCCTGCCACATTGATATTTGTCAATTCATCTAACCATTTTTGTTCTTCTTCTGTTAAGTTAGAAAAGGAAAGCAATCCTTCCACTACCTTTATTTTATTTAAATAATCATTATTTGTCATTGAAGGAATTACTTCTTTTATTGGCTGAACATTATCATGTGCAGCTTCAATATTTTCTGCATATAATTCTTTTCTATCATATTCGCCAAGTTGTCCCATGTATTTTGTTACAACGTACATATTTAGCTCATCGTTAAATGTCGCTATATCATTTTTAAATTTTGCTTCTTTTGCTGAAGTAAAAAGATTCGTATTGCTTAAAGTTAATATAACAGCCGTAGCTATTACAATAATCACAATAATTGTGATTATCAATACTATTAAGCTAATTCCTATTTTCTTCATAAACATCACCTTTTAAGTAATATATCATAAAACAATATAATATTCAATCTATTGTATCAAAATTGTCATTTTATGTTTATATAAAAGTTACTATCCAGTATACAAAAGAAACGTTATCTCCAGTTTTATAATAAATACAAGAGTAATGAAAAAACGTGATTGTTTATCATCTCTAGGCAAAACAATATATACTATATTTAAAAAGACTCCTATTACTATATAGCAACAGGAGTCTTTTAATTTCTATACTGAATAGTAACATATAACACTTAAATAGATTAGATTTTAACATAATTAATACAACTAAACAATATTTAAATGCTAATTTTTAGCGATTCACCAACTTATCGTATTCTGGTGCATGAACTAATTCTTCCTTTTCATACTCATTAGGTTGAAGACCTACCTTATCTTTCATATATCGTATAATTGCTAAAGTTATCATTAATATAGCACATCCAAGTACAAATACAGATATACCAACGTCTACTACATTTAAAAGTTGAGCAGCTATAAAACACATTGACATATTAAACAAATGATTGATGAGTGAACTTAAGGAAAATATTTTTTCTCCCATTTTAACACTCATAAAATTACCCAAATATCTACTGATAAGTATATGAAATAGTCCTCTACATACACTAATAATGCCCAATAGTACAATTACCACTATTATTGTAAAAATAAAATGTATTTTCAATATCATTGTTAATCCAACGCTAATTAAAGCAATAGAAATTGTTGTACCAATAATAGACAAAGATTTATTTCTAAACTTTTCGTGAAATGATAATTGATTATTAGAAGCTATACCTGATAAAATCCTATAGCCGGCTGCTATAATACCAATCCATTCAATAGGTATATCTATACTATTAAGTATATTAGTTTGTGAAACAGTAACAATAGCAAGTGTACCAGTCAAAAATCCAGCAAATAGCAATAAGCTTTTTAGTCTATTTGATTTCAAAATAAATTTAATACCCGATTTTAAATCCCTAACATATGCTTTGGAAGTCCTATTATCATTTGTTTTTTTGGTTCTAATATCAACAAAAGAAAAGGAAAGGAAAAATGCGATTGCCTGCATGCTTGCGCATAGTATTAATGGTAAATATGGATTTACTTTAAATAAAAATCCAGATACAAATGCAGTAATAGCATCTAAATAATAATATAACGAAAGTCCTTTGCCCTCAATTCTTGAAAATAACTTCCCCTTTTTAGGTGATACTGGTAAAAATTTATTGAGCAATGAGGGCTCAACTACAGTTTTTGTTGAACATGCTATAGCCGACAAAAATTGTGCTAAAACTTGTGTGCTATAGGAGTCTCCAATGATAATTAATACCGTAGAAATAACATTAATAACATTAGCTAGTACCAAAGTATGTTTTTTACCAAATTTATCAATGATTAAAGTAACGGGTAGTTGAACTATCACACAAAAAAGCGAATATAAACTTGTTAATAGTACCGCATCTGAAGCCGAAAATTGCTTTACCTGTGTTAAAAACAAGAAATTGATGCTAAAATAAAAAAGATAATCATAACTTAACATCCTATAAAATGGATATATTCTACAATTTCTTTTATTCATCTTAATTTTTAATGCCCTGTCCATATATTAAACCTCTAGAAAACTTATACCATAAAGTGACAAATATTGCAATATGTATTAAAAAATTTACAAGTTAAAATATGTAACATTAGCCATTCTCTTTTTGTTCCTATTTTGAATACACATAATATTACACAACATCAACAAGTGTAATGTATAAGATGAAATCATTTCAGTAATCGAATTGAGAATGAATTTCAAAAGCAGTACTTATGTACCAGGTTTACGTGAAAAACTAAAATATTGCAAAGTGTAAAATGTGTATCCTATTGAAGAATAATATCATCCTTACAATGTTTATATGTAATGCAACAATTTTAACAGAGTATACTAAATTATTTGCATACAAAGTCAATTTTAACAACGATAAAAAATGAATCACTTGCACAAATATTAGCGTCTATCTCTAATAAAGTAGAAAAAGAATGCATAAGAAAAGCAGCTATTCTATCCTATTATTCTTTATTTACAAAATATTACAATAAGTTTTATAAGTGTGATTTCTTTAACTGCACCAATATCAAGCTATAGTAATTATAATACTTTAGAGCAAAAGTTAAAACATAATATAAGTTCACAGTAAGACAATTGGAGTGAACTTATTTTTATATTGACTAGCATTACTTAATATCATAGGTTACATTATTTGTTTTGACAACTGATATCTCTTCAAATTATTAAAAAACTATTGACACATACTGAAAAAATGAGTATAATATATATGATATGTAGCATTAGCTCAGTCGGTAGAGCAGTTGCCTCTTAAGCAATTGGTCCAGGGTTCGAGCCCCTGATGCTGCACCAAGTCAAAAAAGGAAACAAAAAAATTGAAGCTGCTGAAAAAGTAGCTTCAAATAATTGTTTCCTTTTTTTATTCTCTATCTCATGAAATATGGGATAAAAAGTATTTCATAACAAAAAGTATGTCTTGCCTTTGGTTTCACTTTTAATACTTCCAGTGAAGAACTAAAATCGCTTCCAATTTGTGAAATTGGCGGACTACTCCACGGTTCGAGGCATATAAATGGATTTTCTTTATCTTCTCGATACCATATTCCAAAGTGTTTTGTATCATTATAGAAAGTTAAACGAACAAACAATTTTCCTTGATAAGATACGTAACACATTTTTTTATGCATTTCCTCTTTAAATCCAGAGACAAAGAAAGGCTTATCCGGTTCAATAGATTTCATATGCACTGAATTGTTATTGATTTCTACGTTTGAATAGTAAGGAGATGATGAAAATAGTTTACTGTCTTCACATAAAAATGATATTTCATAGTCCTCTGGTTTAGTGCCCGGTATTAATGAAAAGCCAGGATTGCCTCCAACAGAAAAACAAATTTCCTTATCATCAAGGTTGTCTATGATATAAGTAATTGCTAATTCATTTTCTTTTATTGGCTCATATGCTACAGAAAAATTCACATTATATGGGCAATGTAAATTATCTCTTTCAAAATGAAATGTAAAGGTTGTAGAATTGCCGTCAATACTCATCTCATCATATTGCGCATCTTTCACAAATCCATGATTAGGAATATAGTATGGATTTCCATCTATACAAATAGGACAATTTGTATCCCCAAGAATAGGGAATAATGGTGGCATTGTGTGTTGCCATGTTATACTTTGTGACATCCGTTCCTGTCCATTACAAAAGATATGACTAGGTTCAGCGCTATTCTTCATAAACACTAGTTTTGGCATGAGATATCTCCTTTTATTTTATTATATTTGTTATAGATATTTTATCTATTAACTTTAAATACCATATATGATGAATATTAATCCATTACATTACCAAAAAAATTAGTGTTATTATATCACTTTTACTATTAAAAATCAATCATTACGTAATACAATGCCATAAAGCCTTTTAGAGATATTTAATATCCTTCTATCAACTTATATCAGCCACCTAAAGTAACATCTTGTACCTGATACCAATTAATTGCTTTAGTAAGATCTTTTTCATTATAATCAGGCCACAAATTTTCTAACACATAAAAATCCGAATATACTGTTTGAATAGGTAATAACCCAGATAATCTACGCATATTTCCCCATCTAATCACAAGATCAATTCTACTAATGTCATAGGAATGAATATCCTTTATAATATCCCCCTTTTTATTAGATTCATAAATATTGGAAATATCCCAATCCCATCCATAGTTTACTAAAAAGTTTACTTTTATTTTAGGTGTGCCAATATTCTTTCTTTTAATATATTGTATTAATTCCTGTGGAAAACATTCAGAACTACTATCTCCTATAACTAGTAATGATACATCTCCCTCTTTTATTATCATTTCCACTGCATCTACACATGCCTTTTTAAAAGCCTCTTGTTGTTTCAAAGGTCTCTTACAATTATCTACAGTGAAACCATAATAGGTAATCTCCTCTATTCCATATTTGATGGCGCTTCTTAACAAAGAAAGACCTGGGTCTAATCCATGTTGATATCCTTCCTGTTTTTCTAACCCATTCTGACTAGCCCATCTTCTGTTACCATCCGGTATAATAGCTATATGCTTTGGAATCCTCATCATAATCCCTCCTAATATATTAGTAGTATTTACAAAAAAGCAACAAATATGCAAAAGCTATATTAATTTACATCACATTGTTGAGGCATATACATATTATATTATAGGACAATCATAATGTCTAAATGGAGGAATTAAAATGAATGAATTTATAACACAAAAAAGAAATTGTTGTAATAGGCCTTGTATTCAGCCTTGTTCATCTTGTATGTGTGTTAAAAAGATTATATGTCCTACGGGTCCTACTGGTGCTACCGGACCTACTGGACCTACGGGACTTACTGGACCTACGGGACCTACTGGTCCTACTGGTCCTACTGGAGTTACCGGTCCTACTGGACTTACTGGACCTACTGGACTTACTGGGCCTACTGGACCTACTGGACTTACTGGTCCTACTGGCGTTACTGGACCTACTGGTATTACTGGAGTTACCGGTCCTACCGGACCTACTGGACTTACTGGGCCTACTGGTCCTACTGGACTTACTGGACCTACTGGTGCTACTGGACCTACTGGTATTACTGGAGCTACCGGTCCTACCGGACCTACTGGAC
>JAQUWH010000002.1 GCA_028692955.1 Clostridia bacterium | reverse complement strand
TAAAGGTTATGAAGAATATTGCAAAAAATTTGATGGACAAATGGCATATTTTGATGGACAGTCAACATTTGAATTACTAGATGGCTCTGTATTTATTAATATTAATATATCACAACTTGAAGAAAGATTTGCAAGACCACTTGCACAACAAATACTACTTTCTTGGATTTGGGAAAAATATGTTAAAAAGAATAGTGAAGATAAGAGTAAAGCAAAAAGCAAGAGAGTTCTTGTCGATGAAGCATGGATGCTTCTTGCTTATCCAGAAGCTGTTGATTTTCTAAATACAATGGCAAGACGTGCTAGAAAAAGAAACGTATCGCTTACTGTTGTATCACAAAAATTCCAAGACTTCTATGAAAATAAATCTGTACAAGCAGTATTAACATCTGCAGAAACAAAGTTATTCTTAGCACAAGATAAATCTGAAATAGAATATTTACAAGAGGTATTTAAATTAAGTGATGGTGAATCTAGTTTCCTTGTTACTTGTTCTAGAGGTGAAGGGCTAATAAAGATAGGTTATTCATCAGCAGTTATTGCTATAAAACCAACACAGAGAGAATTTGAATTCGTTGAAACAAACTTAACAAAGATACTTGAAATGCAAAAGAAAAAAATGAGGAATAGTGGATTATAGTATTATCCCATACTAGGAGGAAGAAAATGATAAAAAGAAAAAGTAAAATAATCGTAGCAATATTATTTTTGTTTTTAATACTGTTTCCATTAGGAACCACGACATATGCAGCTATTAATAATGAATATAACAATGGTGAAGTAATTGAAACAGATTTAGATGGGAAATTAAAAAACTCTGTTATTTTAGATGCGCTTGCTGCTATGTTATATGGTCTTGCTTCTTTGGTTGAATCTCTAGTTGGTTCAGCATTTGATATGCTAACTGGATTTAATATGTTTCCATGGGCTGATAGGGTTATATTTAATACCGTTCCCTTTTTGGATGTTAACTTCTTAAATCCGGCACCAGATTCTTTGTTTTTATCAAAAAAAGATGGACAACTGGAACAAACACCACTCGCAAAGATAGTCCAGAGTGTATATTCAACAGTATTCACGCTTGCGGTTACTTTCCTTGGAGTTGTTGTTGGATTAATGGCAATCAAACTTGCGATTTCGAGTCTAGCGTCTGAAAAAGCAAAATATAAAGAAGCTTTGATGAAATTTCTATTCTCACTTGTGATGTTATTTGCAATGCATTATGCCATGTCCTTTATTTTTTATATTAATGAAAGTATGGTAGAGATGGCTAGTGGAATACTAACCGAAAATTTAGGAAAGGCAACTATAGATTTAGATCTTGATATTACTAAAGATACCTTAGTTAATAATTTTATTGAGCAAAACCATGCTGGTGCATTGAGTGATGTTGGTGTTGGACTAGAAAATTTATTTTCACCATTAGGTGGCGATGCTAGTATTTACGATAAGATAAAAAGAATGACAAGCGATGAATTAGACGCCTATATTAAAGATGAAACGATAGTAAAGTACGTCAATGATAATAATGAAGAGAAAGGTGCTAGCAATAAGCAACTTGCTGGGTATTTGTTATCAAACACAGCATATAGAGTATTTAGGATTCCAGATGCTTATGGAAATAATACTGGTTCTGTTTCTGGCTGGGATGTCTTTAAATGGTTTGATCTTGGAACGAATGTAACTGAAATTGATGCTAAAATTAAGGTAGCCCTTGACATTGCAAAAATTCAGGATGTTGCTACTTACAAACATATCAAAGCAACTTCTGATGATTTTAAAAAAATAAAATTTGAAACTTTTGCGATTAGCGATCAGACTGTGTCCCCTGAAAATGTAGAAAAAATAAAGGGAACAATGTATTATAATGGAGTTGTAGCTAATAAACAATGGAATGATCATGTAGGTGATTTCTTTGAAAAGATGTTTAATTTTATGAATGGAAAATTAGATGATCAAAAAGTAACTAGTATTGGTAAGTCAGCTCACCAATTATCAATAAATTATTGGGATCCTATGATTAGGGCACATGAAATATATGTTGAAAATTCAAGGGCAGAAGATACAACTGTTGATACATTAATATCTAATTTAGGACAATATTTTAAAGAGGCTGCTTGGACATATGAGACTAATGAAGAGGGTGAAGCAAAGGGATGGACGCCAAGTAAGGTTACTCTTACGGGTGCTATATTATATGGAATGTTTATCATTCAATCATTAATGTTTTTCTTTGCTTATATAAAAAGATTCTTTTATGTTGTAATACTTGCAATGTTAGCACCGATTATTGTCATTTATGATTTTTTAGGAAAGGTTGCAAGTTAGTAGAGGGGAGTAGATAATATATGAAAAAAGATGTTTTTATGATATGGTTAAAAGAGTTCTGCTCCTTAATATTTACACAGACGGTTCAAGCTTTTTTACTTGCTATTATCATGTCAGTTGTTGTTGCAACTGCAACTACTGGTAGAAGTGAGGATGTCGGTAATACGGCTTCTGCTACTGGCCTTATCGCTATTATAGCACTTGCATCATTATCTAAAATTGAAATATTAGTTAAAAAAATATTTGGAGTAGAATCACAATTTGGTGATCCTGCGATGCATAATGGTCATGGTGCACTAATGGGTGGACTTATTGCTGCAAAATTAGCTGGAAGAGCTCTCAATAACGTACCTAAAATTGCTGGTGGTATAAAAGGAGTTATTGGTACTAGGAAAACAAAAGCAAATGCACTTGCCAAAATGAATAGAGATATAGCAGCGGCAAATGGAAAAATTGCTGATCCTAATAATAATTCTTTAGGAAGTGGCGGTAATGGTGAAGGTGATTCGAATTCTGGTAATATTGGAATTGTATCTACGACTAGCGGTGGAACTTCATCTACTGGTGGTACTTTGAAAGAATCTATGAATAGACTTTCTACTGCTTTAGAAAAGGCTACACCTGCTTTTGAAAAATCAGCCACTGCCACTGCAAATGCTGCTGGAAAGTTGACGCAGGAGAAATTTAATAAAATTAATGATGATTATGAAAAAGCTTTAGGTGATATCAAAAAATCTAAACGTGAAAATATCGCTAAAATCGTTTCTGGAACTCTAGAGACAGCCTCTTTACCAATTGGTGCACTAGCTGGTGGGACAGTATCAGCTGCTATGGGAGATAATATTTTAAAAGGCGCTGGTGTTGGAGTAGGTGTTACTGACCTGTTATCTGAAAAAATGGTTAGTGCTACAAATTCAGCTATTGATTTTGCTAGTGATATGAAATCTATTGGAAAGGCTACTCAAGCTGCAATAGATGCAGTAAATAAAGCTAGCAGAAGTGTTAACGGACCTGGTGTGGCAAAGGCAAATTCTTACCGAGAAGCAAAACAAGTATCCAAAAATACTATTAATACAATTAGACAAAGAACGAATGCCGGTAATATGGATTAGAATAAATTATTATAAGGAGAGAGCAAATGGAAAGAAAAAGAAAAAAAGAAAAACTGATTGATATGAATCAATTTTCATCAAAACAAAAAGTCCTTCTTGCCATTTGCTTTTTGCTTATTGTAATTGGTGCACTTATGGTTTCAAAACTTATATTTAAGAAAAGAGAAATTGATTATACAAAGATGAATGCAACTAAATTTATCGAACAAGGTGAATTAAATAATGATAGAGAAATATATTGGAGTTTAAATGAAATAATATCTAATATCATTTCGTCCTATAAAAATATTGATGAAAAAGATTCTATTACACCAGATAAGTTTTATCATGTATTAACTGATGAATATAGGGAATACTTGGGAAAGAATAAATTTAATAAACGAATGGATTCGTTTTTACAAAAATTTATCATTGAGAATCCCTATAGCAATAGCATTAAAACAACAAGAGTAGTATCTGAAGTATATTCATTAAGCAATAACAAATATATGTGTAAGCTTTCTCCTTCAAAAGATGGTGTAGAGGCATATATTGGGATTATACTAAATACACTCGATAAAACATATGGTATTTTTTATATAGAATAGGAGTGAATTATGAGAAAGGAAAAGAAATTACAGAATTATCTATTTTTAGGTATCATTCTAATCGTTATCGTTTCTATTATTTCTATTTTTGCTATATGGGGAAATAATGATAAAGTGGATACTTCTATAGTTGGTTTAGCCTCATATTCGGTAAGTGATTTTAAAGCTAAAACTTATGATATCTATTCTAGTGAAGTGAAAAGATTATTAATGCCACAAAATACAGATCAATTATTCGATAAGATGGAATCTACTTTTTTAGCATCTAACTCTTTAAATAAAGGAAACTTTAAAAAATATTTGGAAGATAATAAATTAATTGGTAAAGATATAAGATTTAGTGGTTATACTGTTATACAAAATAATGATACCTATATCTATAGAATACAATATTCTCTGTATGAAAATGATAAAAGTATTACAACAAAAATAATTAATGTAATAGAGGATAAACCATATAGCTATAGATTATCATTTGATCAAGAAAGTATATCTCTATTAAAAAACTTAAAACTAATTCGTTCTTATAACGATATTAAATTTGATATTTCTTGTATCAGTAGTAATACTGAAAGCATTAAATTTAAAATTATAATAGAAAATAATAATAAAGAAGATGTAAAGATTGATTTTGATAGTGTGAACAATGTAGTGCTTGTATTAAATGATAATAGAATGATTAAAATGGCAGCTACTGTCATATCTTCCGATGAAGAAATTTTGACAAATGGTTCAACTATTACAAAAGAGGCATATTTTGCAATAGGGCTTGAGGATCAAGGAAAGATTAAGGCGATTAATTTTGGAAATGTTAAAATAGGAAATGAGAATAAGGTGATAACTTTAAATTTTTAAGGTGGTGAAATAACAATGTATTATGATGATGAAAATGAAGAGGATATAGAAGAATATGAAGAGGGGGCAGAAGAACAAAGACAAGAAATAGCAGATAGGAGAGAACTCAATTCATTAAGAAGTAAGGCTGGCAAAAGTTCTGGTGGTGTAACAGGCGGAATTAAGACAAAAGCAACTGGTGCAGTTAAAGGAGCAGTAAAAGGTGTAGCTAGAGGAATAGGAGCTGGTCTAAAAAAGGTAGTTGTAGTGCTTATTTCTCATCCCATTGCTTTAGCGATTATAGCTGGATTAATATTTTTGGTAATCATATATTTTGTTATTACAGATAAATTATCTAGTTCTGTTGGAAAAAGTGTTGATAATTACATCGGCTCTATTTCTGATTCTATGGATGATGCTGCCAAAGAAGCTTATGATAAAAATAGTAGTTTACTATTATTAAAAGTATCAGAGATAAATGAGATGTACAAGCAGTATATTGAAGATAAAAGTATACCTAATGATTTGAAAACAATTTTAAAAACACTTAAAGGAACAAATGGTGTGCAAGGTGAAGCAAATTATGAATATATAAAACCATTTAAGCCAGAAGATGTGCTAAAAAAAGCAAAAGAACTTACCGATAAATTTGCTAAAGAAAAATATGTTTTTGGGATTCCTAAATTTATTCCTGCAAATGAAAAAGGAAATACAAGTGGAAATGAAATAGGTAGTGATGGCAAGGTAATAGGACTTAATGCTAAATGTATGTCAAGTAATGCATTCATTTCTTGGGTACTACATGAATTAGGGCTTACAGATCAGCCGTATGCAGGGCTTACAATACAAGGTAATGCAAATACAGAGGGACAAGGTTTAGAATGGTTCTGTAAGAAAAATGGATTCAAAAAAATTAATAGTAAGGATGAATTAAATGGTGGTGACATTGTATTTTTAGGAACTCTAGGAACTAATGCAGTTACTCATGTATATATATTTGATAGTTGGAAGTCTTCCGATAAAACTGAATGTAAAGCCTACGATTGTGGGTCAAAAGAATGGATACAATCAGGTAATCAACCAATTACAAGAAAATGTATCTCTGACGGAAAACAATTCTTATTTGCCTATAGACCAGAGGTGACAAAAAAAGGTAATGGCGTTAAATGATGTTACTTGTCGGTTTGGTGAAGGTGATCATAAAGGATTTTATATTGGTGCACCAGAAGGAACAAAAATAGTAGCTGCTGCTGATGGCTATGTGGAATCCGCAGAGTATCATTATTCTTGGGGTAATAATGTATATATTAAACATGACGACACCTATTACACTAGGTATGCACATATGGTCCGTGTAGGGGGTTCGGCTGGGCAGCAAGTTAAACGTGGAGAAGTTATTGGATTTGTTGGCGATACAGGTGAAAGTTTTGGCAATCATCTACATTTTGAAGTTTATAAAAATGGTGAAAGAATTGACCCTTATCCTTTTATAAAATAATTCTTCATATTTAAAAGATGAGATCAAGGAAAAAATATAAAAAACAGGCAAATTACCATTCTTGTTGCAAGTGAGGTGGAAAAGGTGGATAAGAGCATTAATAAAATATTGAATTTTATATTAATAGTCGTTATTTTTCTGATTATTATTACTGTGTTGGTTGGATTTATATCACCATTGTTCTATAGTGATACCTCTAAAACGGCAGGTGGTAACTATGATTACTTAAATGAATCATATTTAGTAATAGAAAAGTATCTCGATTATGTTAATAAGAAAGATTATACTAATGTTAACAATTGTATAGCAAAGATTAGACAAGAGAAAAATGAGATATATGACAATTATGCTATCTATTTAAATGAAAATTACAAAGAATTAAAAATAAAGAGGATGGAAACAATAGGCGGTAAAAATTATTTAGTAACTTTTACAATAGATGAAACTAGAGAAAATAAAATTGTTTTACATTTTAGCAGTGATTTTAAAAGCGCAAAAATTTATTATGATAAGTTGTTAATGAAATTTTAATGGAGGTAGACATGAAAAAAAAACTTGTAATAAAAAGTATTGTATTAATTTTATTATTAGTAGTATTATTTAATATTAATAGTTGGCTTAATGCAAATAATCTTAAATCTAATACTACTACGCCATCTGGTACAACTTCATCAAACAATGTTAGAGATATATTTTATACAACTCAAAGACAAGTAGAAACATTTATGATATACTTGTCAAATGAAAAATATGAAGAAGCTTTTAATATGATAGACGATAACTGTAAAATGAACAATTTTAATAATAATATAGAAAAATTTAAAAAAGTAATACTAGAAAGATATTTCAATCCAGATAAAGCGGAAAGAAAATATACTATATCATCAGAAAATACGAATGCGCGTTATAGATATAACGACATTTATGCCTATTATACTGTAGATGTATATTCACCTGAGGTAGCTGGTAGTGATTATTACAATCCAAGTAATGAAGGAAAAAATTACAATTTCAATGAATCCTTCTATCAGCAAAGAGCAATCAAAATAGATGTTATGGATATCAAACCATATGACTTTAAATTGATTGTACAGTTTAAAGAATACTAAAATAGAATTGAGGAAAGGAAAGTAAGAATGAAAAAAGTAAATAAAAAGACGATATTTATAATAATATCAATATTAGTTGTTTTGTTAATTTCATGGATTGTATATATCATCATTTCTGAAAGCAACAAATTTAAATTTGATTCAGTTTATGACATTACTGACCTTGAATCAGTTTTACAGTATTACAACATAGAGAAAATATCTGAACAAGTAGATACCTCGAGTAATACCAATAAAGTGTACGCTATTTATTTATACGCTAAATATCCATATAATACTTACACAGATAATAAAACAAATGAAGCATTTTTTATGGAATCTTCGGAGCAAATTGCTCGAGTATGTGGCTATAAAAATGTGCTAGTAGTTGATGAAGAAAAAGCATTAAAGGTTGGTATCAAATCTGTTGCAAGTAAGTTTTATAAAGTGATTATCAATGATGATGAAAACTATTTTTCTACTTTAAAAACAAATCTTGAATTAAATGGTATGAGTGAAATTAGCGGGAAAAAGTACACCATCAATTCAAATCAGTTAAATAGTGTTATTAAAGCAGGTTTCAAAAGTAATGTTAATTTTGGAACAAAGGAAAGTACTTTTGATTATTATGATATTTACTTCGAGGAGGGTATTGAAGTAAAAAATGTTGCTGGTGAAATTTTTAATCTAGTATTTACATCAAAATATAATGATGATATTATTGAAGGACTAGGAACCAAAGCAACAATAGAAGAAATTAAAGCCAAATTAGGTGAGCCACTATATACCAATAATACCAATACAATATTGGGATATAAAGCTGATAGCTACTATATCTATTTTGTAAATGGACAAGTATCTATTTATCCAATAAAAAAATTTGATACTACCGAATTTGCTAAATATATAACAGAGTTTCAGACAAATAAAAGTGCACAAGTATTAGTCAATAATGTTAGCGAACTTTGGAAAGATTATGATTATTTCAATAATGGTTCAAAATATATAGAACTCACTTATACTCTAAAAGGTGTGAAAATAGCATTTAATAGTGGAGAAAGCGATGGTATAACATTATATAACAATTATAATGGGAAAGTGACTAATGAAGTAGAGTATGCTCAAATTATAAATGGCAGCGCTAGCAAACCACAGTATATATATATTAAAAATAGTAATTTAACATTAGAAAATGAAATCAAAAGAAGTGAAGGAATTCATAATACAGAAAAATCTTTAAAAGAATTTAATTATAGAGATGCAAACCGTAAGGCGTATGGTCAAAAAGAAGATTTAAACAAGCCAAGTAATGAATTTAGGAGAAAAAGTTCCAAATATTTTGTCGTATCTGATCAAACTACTAAACATATCATTTCATTAAATAATACAAACCCAAATTCACAACTTATGAACGTAGGTACATTAATATGGATTGACAATGATAATCTAGCGTATTCTGTTCCAAATAATGGAATATATTTATATAACGCTACTAATAGAACAACAAAAGAGCTTATAAAAGGTAATGATGAATTTATAATAAAAAATTATGAAAATAATACTTTAGTTTATGATGATAAAAGTATTGAATGTAATATTTAAATGAGGAGGACAATACTGATGCATAAGAAAATAAAATATACACTAATAATCGCTTTTTTTCTATTGCTTTGTGCGTTTTCCTCAAATGATTGCTTTGCTTTAACTCAAAAAGAAGTAGGAGACGCTGTAGCACAATTTTCTGTCAATTTTGCTAATAATTATGGCGTTAATGCAATGGAGCACGGAAAAGAAAATCAGACTTACTATAGTTGGGATTGGGATGATAGATGTGCTGCCTATAATGGTAAAAAGACAACAGGTACCTTTAGTGTAACAGGTAATGCATATACCAATAAATATGCAATGGATTGCGTTGGATGGATTGCGTTTGCCTATAGATATGCTATTGGATATGTCAATGAGGGAATGAAAAATTCAGGAAGTAGCTATCCACTTGCACCACCAATAACACCTGGTGATAATGCCGTAGGTGGATCCGGTGTTGATGTTTTTGAACTTGTGACAGATGGCAGTATTAGGCCAGGTGATATACTTGGAAATGATACGCATGTATGGATATATATAAATCCTCAAATGTGTGTAGAATCACGGTGGTACTTCTGGTGGTGATACTGCAGGTGTTGCATATAAAACACCGTATTATGATTATCACTATGCAGTATATAGGATAAAGGCTGAATATGCTGCAAAACTCACTAAAGCTGATATTAGAACAACATTTGGTGCAGGAGATGTTAGTTGGGATCCTAATGATTTAAGTGATATGTTATTTATAGGAGATCAAAGTATATATAGCCTTAAATCAAATGGCATAGCAAAAGAAGAAAAATTTAATGTGGAAGCTAGTAGTAGTGCAACTGCAAGTTCTATACTTTCTGCAATAGATGGATATTCATATAAACCTAAAGCAATTATGTTGATGCTAGGGATAAATGATATTAGTAGTAATAATGCAGATCCTAAAATTGATGATATTAAGAAAGTAATAGAAAAGTTAAAAACTAAGTTTCCTAAGATACCAATATATGTAATGCCAACTTTACCTACAACAAAAGCATTTAAAAAGAGTAAGGATGGTAAGGATATCACAGGGCAATATGATAAAGAAAGAGTAAAAAAGTATAATCAGTTATTGGAAGAATATTGTAATAATACAGATTTAGTTAATTATATAGATATTACCGAAAATTTAGTTGGAGCAGATGGGTATCTTATTCCTGCTATTGCTCAATCAGATGGAATACAATTAAATAAGCAAGGTGGCAATATATTAATTGAAAATATAAAAAGCAAAATGTCAGAATATCAAGGTAGTATTGATTTTACTGGTGGAGGTTCAGGTTCTGTATTCGATAATTTCGTTGGTGAACCAAATTATGTTATTTCTGGAGATGATACAAAAGCTGATTTTAGAGTCGTTGATGTAAATGACAGGCTAGAATTAATGAAGCATATATTATTTACTGAAAAATATGATTTTAATAGAATCAAATGGAAGCAGTATAGTCATACAAAAAATGGGGAAGATTCACCACTTAAAGAAGATTTAGTATATGGATTAAAATATCCATCAGATTCTAACAATACGAAATTAGGTAAATTTGTTAGCTTAGTATTACCATATTTGCAATCTTGGTATATACCACTTTCGATGACTTCAGGAGTATTAACAAGCGGTACAGATGAAAATAATGAAAATACGAAAGGAAATCCAAACTTTACGTATAGTCTATTGCAAAATACTTATCATGATATTATAGTACATCGATATGATTTACAAAAATATGTCTTAAAAACAAAATATAAGGAATATACACAAACAACGTATCAAGATGTAATAACTGTTAAAATGACACAGTATTATGATCCAACAACGCATCTACCAACTGGGGTAATTGCTGATCATTGGGAAGTGGAAAGAAAAAAAATTCAGTCGGCAGATATTAATGAAAGAGTAGATAATAATGGACACGAGAGCCCATTAAAAGAAGAATATGTAAGTGATAGTTCAACTGAAACAACACAGTATTTCTTGGCAGAAGCAAAAACTTTTGACATGACATATGAAAATACTTTTAATTATACAAAATATAGCGAATCAGATGTATTAGCAAGACAAAATCCAAAATCTGCTATTACACAAAAACAGCCATATCATGAGACAATCATGGGAGAAAATAAAATACCTGGTGCAAGTTATTTTGGAAGTTTTAGTTCTTTTGAAGATGTACATAATAGAGGATTCCAAGGTACATATCCACCAAATTCACAACAATCATTGAACCCTATTACCACAGTTTTTACGTATTATGGTGGATATTATATGGAAAATGATGGTAATACAATATTTGTGGATAGAACATGGGAAGATACACTAAGTCAATCTGGAAGCAAATCAAAATCAATCGATTATGATGCCTTGATTGAGTATAACAGTAATTTAAACAAAGATCCAAATAAAGACTCTATCACTCAAGAGGATTTCGAAAAAAATAAAGATGAAGGTTCCGGAATATATAAAGCTTTGTCTTCTAGAAAAGAACTAAATAAGATTGATCTTTTAAATTCTAATCCAAAATTAATGTATGGTTATTTAAGTAAAGGGCGTGAATACAAGAAATATATCGGATATTCTAGAAGCTATTTATCTATGGCATATGCAAATCTAAAGAAACTTGTAAAAGAAGCAATAACAAAAAATAACGGAGTATTACCTTATGCTTATTTCTCTTCACTAGGATTTGAAATAAACACCTCTAAGACAGACCAAACAACTGTAAAAGATCTATTTGAATATAACTTTAATTGGCCGGTTAATATAGAATACAACGAATATGCTAAAAATATTGATGTTATTTATGGTAAAACACCATTCTTTGGTGAGTATAGTAAATCAATTTATATACCTGCTGGAAAAGGTCAAAACAATGTGCTTGTATCAAAAGATGGTAAAGTGGCTGAAGTAAAGTCAAATTCTGTACTTATTGAGCATGAAGGAAAAATATATACTAGATATTCTAATATTAAGGATATCGATAAATCGATAAAGCAAGGTAAAGAAGTTAAGGCAGGAGATATTATAGGTGTGATGGCAGAAGATCCTAAAACTAAAAACACTTATCTTGATTTCCAAATGTATAAAGATGGTTCAAGTGATTCAAATACTGTAGATCCTTTAGACTATTTTGTTACAGAACCAGAATATGGTTCTATAGACCCTACAACAATAACAAAAGCACCTTCTGGTTATAAATTTTCTAAAATTAAGACAGCTAATAGCGAAGCACTAGTTAATTATATACACATGTGGGAAGCTGGCTCAGAGGGACCAAAAATGAATGCAGATGGAACAAAGTATATCGTAGTAAGTGACGGGTATGGACACCAAACTGTTGGATGGGGAATTGACATATTTAATGGTGGATTTGCCGATGTAATTATTGAAGCTGGTTACGAGACAGACTTTGGCTCAGAAATTGATAAAGCTTTCATTGACGCACTTGAGGAACAGGAATTAAAATCAAACACGGATGCTGTAAATAGTAGAGTTTCCGGACTTAATTTAAAAGATTACCAGATACATGCTTTAATTTCAAGAGTATATAATGGTGGTGCTGGTACTTTGGATTCGAATTATACAATGGTAAATAACTATAATTTTGCAGAAGCGTATAAAGCATATTGGGATCCAACGAAAGATGATCTATTTGGAAAATCAGAACCAAATTTTGAACATAAATTATATACAAACTTTATGATGTCCCCAAGAAAGTCTAATGACGAGTTATCTGAAGGACTTATAAGAAGAAGAAAATCTGAATGGAGACTATTCCAAACAGGAGAATATAATATTGTAGATTAGAAATATTTAGGAGATAAATGTTATGATAAGTAGAAAAGTGAGAAGAAATGTTTTAATATTAATAATCATTGCTATTATTGCTATATTACTTTTTATGGCTTCGATGATATATACTTCATCGAAAGCTAGTATTAATAACTTAGATGATAAAGTGATTAGTGTGAATAATTTAGATGAATACTACGACATTAAAACATGCGTTAATAAATTTTATTATTCTTGAAAAGATATCTACTTCTCTGTTAATGATTTTGATGGAATCAGTAATGAAGAGTATAAAAACAAAATGAAAGAGAATCTATATAAGTTCCTTGACACAGAGTATATTGAGTTATATAAAATCACAAAAGAAAATATTAGTGATACAATACCAAAAGTACTAAATGGTGAATTACAAATTAATAAAATTTGTAGAATCCAAAAACAGGATAATATTTCATTATATTTAGTATTTGCAGAGCAAGTGAACAAAAAAAATAGCACTAAAGATAAGTTTAATATTGCCCTAAAAATAAACAATGTAACTAATAGATTTACAATTTATTTAGAAGATTATATTATTGCTAAAGGTTATGATAAATTAGAACTTAATAGTAAAAATAAAATAGAGTTATCAAATGTAGTAAATAATACATTCAATAACTATTCTCCTATGACTGTTAGTGAAGTGACCTATATTGAAGACATGTTTGAGGATTATAGATATAGTATGTTGTACAATCGAGAAAGAGCATATGCTCTACTGGATAATGAAACTAAAAACGTTAAATTTAATACTTTTGAGGAGTATAACAAATATGTTAAGGAAAACTTAAAAGATATGGTTACGATGAAGATAGAAACATATAATGTTACTGAACAGGAAAACTATACAGATTATAACTATATTGATACTCACGGTAAAGAATACATATTTAGAGTAACGGCTCCATTTACGTATACGGTGATCCTTAAATAAAATGACAGTTAATTTTTAATATTATTATAGAATAAACGATTGTAGAAATATAGTTAGATATATTTCTACAATCCTATTGATATAGAAAGGTATTTATAAATTAGAATTAATTTATAAAATAATGGTAATAATGAATGGAAGAAGAAAAAATTAATAGGGAAAATAAAAAAACTGATGTTAAATCAAAGAAAATAAGAACACAAGAGTACTCGTTAAAAAAATTGGAACAAATTCAAAAAGAAGAACAAGTATTGGATATGCTAGTTCAGGAAATAGATGAAAATTTTAATATGATTGGCGTTATTGGAAATAATATAAAGTGTATAGTTCCAAGAGAAGAAGCTTCAAGTATTGTTGGCGATGACGGTTTAGTTGAGGAAAAGCATATTGTTAATAAAAAGGGTAAGCTAGTACATGTATGTATTAAAGCTATCAATAATACTAATGATGGAATAGAGCTAGTATTATCTAAAAGAAAATTAGAACTAAAAGTAAGAAAGTGGATGTATATGCATCTTAAAGCTGGTATGAAACTAAAGGGTACTATTGTATCATTAACTGATTATGCTGCATTTGCGGATGTCGGCGGTGGTGTTACAGGTGTATTAAAACTTCAAGATATTAGTGATATTGGTATCAATAACGCAGGGGATATTTTAAGAATTGGTCAAAGAATACCGGTATTGGTAAAAAAATTTGATAGAGATACAGGAAAAATTGAATTGTCATATAAAGAATTTCTTGGTACTTTCGAAGAAAATATTTCCAAAATAAAAGAGGGAGATATTATTGAAGGAATTGTAAGAAACAGAATCAAGACAGGTATCTTTGTTGAGCTTAAACCAAACTTGATTGGTCTTGCAGAACATGTCAATGGTGTTGAATATGGTCAAAAAGTTTTAGTTAGTATTAAAAGAATATTACCGGAAAAGAAGAAAATAAAATTAATTATTATTGGTTAACATTATAAATAAAAGCAGTAAATTACTATTATGTTTACTGCTTTTAGTCTATTATTGAGTTGACAAAAATGATACATATCAAGTATAATAGAAAAGAGAGGTGTATAAAATGGCACAGAAAAAACAACAACCTAAAAGGCATATATTTATGATTTTATGTATTATCGTTGTTATTATTGTAATAGTAATAATAATTGTAAATTTTAGTAAAAAAGAAAAAATAGAAGAAGGCACCAATAATAATGTTATTAATACTGGCAATGGCACTTCTCTAGATGAAAATACTATTAATGTTAAGGAAGCTAGTTTGGAAAAACCTGCTCAGATTGGGGACTGGATTGAGGTAAAGCTGTATGGCGCCCTTGTAGATGAAAAAACGGGTAAAATTTCTAACAATTATAATGATGCATTCATTAGAGTAAATAGAATGACACGAGGAACGAATGAATTAAAACCATATATTGATAGATATAATAAAACAAAAATCAATAAAGCAATTGATTTTAATGGAATCATTTCTTCACAGGAGTTTGCTTTGTTAGAGTATGAAATATATATACCTAAAGACTTTAAAACTAATGAGGATATAACTAATGTAAATATTAAAATAAAAACTGTGTCTAAAGAGGGTAAAGAAGAGATAAGGGATGCTGATGCCATTTACCAATCAACTTATGCTACATTAACAAGAGGGGAGATAAAGCCAAACACAATTATCCCAGGAAATCTGATTAAATGTGAATCGATTATAATGATGTCACAATATCTAAATTCTAAAAATTATTTATTTGCAATAGAATATACATTAAATGGTGAGAAACAATACAAATATTTCAATGGTAATGCAGAAGGAAAACAAAGGGTACCAGCTGCTGTTTAATAAATAAACTGAAGTGATTAACTATAGAGAAGGAAATATCGGCTCTATAGTTTTTCTATACTATATTTTCATAAGTTAATTTGGTAATTTATGTAATTTTAACTCTTTTTTTACTATACTGGTTGAAATGATAATTCATTTAGTGTATAATGAATTATATATTATATGAGTATATAGTATGAGAATAAAAAATGGATTAATTCTAATTCATTTTTTAATATTAAATTTCAAAGTTAAAATTTAAGGAGCGATAGTTATGGTAAATGATAAAGAAGTAAAAACAGTTGTATCACCTTTTGCTGTGAGAGAAAATGAAATCAAGGTTTTCGATGGTAAAGAGGGATTTGCATCCATTAATCAAGTAGTGTTTAAAATGGATATGGGATATATTAATGAATCTCACATAAAAGCTTTAGAAGTAGTCAATGAATTCGGTTTTATCTCTTCAAGACAAGTAACTCAAATTCTTGATTTAAGAGGAAAACTAGATGATATTGAAGAAGATAAAAAACAAAGTAAAGTTTCAAAATGGTTAGAAGATTTAACAAAATCAAAAGTAATAGCAAGATATTATTTCCAAAGCGAATCTGGTAAAAGTTCATATAGAGCGTATGCAATGGATAAAATTGCTACGTATATATTAAAACAAAGAAATATAGCAACGTCTTGGCAACCAACAGATAATACAAAGCCTGCATATGCTGTAAAAAGAAAATTAGCAGGAAATCAGATATTAATTGCATATATGCAAAAAGTAGCTGCATATTCTTCGTCAACACCTAATGTGTTGCTATTCTCAAAAAAATATAACGTTAAATTTAAACCAACAGGTGGTATGGTTACATTAAAGAATGGCTCTGAAGATTTAAATTTTGTATTTGAAATTGTAAGAAGAAATGAAGACTGGCAAAATATGTTAGCTGAAAAAGTACAATTATATTCTGATTTTTATGAGAATTTTTCAAAAAATGATGCTGGATTTTACGATAAACCACAAATTGTATTTGTAGGTGAAGATATCCAACATATCGCTGAAATATTTAGAATTATCAAAAAGGTAAGTACCTATTTAAAAGATGAAGATATGTATTTTACCACTGAATTAAAACATTTAGATGATAATTTAGAAAACTCTATTAGTGTATTTGAGTTAGAACCCGATACAAAAAAATATAAGTTAACAACTAAAAAACTAGAAATACTAAAACCGGGAGAGAAAAAAGAAAACAACACATTAAAAACAGATGTGACTTTCAATCCTAATATGATAGTAGAATAAATATAAATATTTTGAATAGTTCTAAACAATGTATGGAAATATACGGTTTAGAGCTATTTTTGTCATATAAATGACATGAAAAACGATTTAATGTGAAAAAATAGGTAAATTTTGTCACAAGTATTGAAAAAATACTATTCATGCGATACAATATTACTATAATTTAGGAGGTAAAAACATGAGTGTTAAATTAGGAATTAACGGTTTTGGAAGAATAGGTAGACTTGTGATGAGAGTATCATTAGAAAGGGAAAATGTAGATGTTTTAGCAGTAAACGATCCATTTGTTGACTTAGAATATATGAAATATATGTTAACATATGATTCAATACATGGTAAATTAAATGCAGATATTAAAATTGTTGGAACAGATTTAGTAGTAAATGGAAAAACAATTAAAGTGTTTAATTGTAAAGACCCAAATGAAATCCCTTGGGCCAAAGCAGGTGTTGAATATGTTATAGAGTCTTCAGGTGTATTCACAACAATAGAAAAAGCTTCTAGTCACTTTACTGGTGGAGCAAAGAAAGTTATCATTTCTGCACCTTCTAAAGATGCAAAAATGTTTGTTATGGGAGTAAATGAAGATGAATACACATCTGATATGAAAGTCGTATCAAATGCATCTTGTACTACAAACTGTTTGGCGCCACTTGCAAAAGTAATCAATGATAATTTTGGAATAGAAGAAGGATTAATGACGACTGTACATTCTACAACAGCAACACAAAAAACAGTGGACGGTCCATCAAATAAAGATTGGAGAGGTGGCAGAGCTGCTGCTGGAAATATTATTCCATCTTCAACTGGAGCTGCAAAAGCAGTTGGTAAAGTCATTCCATCACTTGACGGTAAATTAACTGGTATGTCATTTAGAGTACCAACGTTAGATGTATCAGTAGTTGATTTGACTTGTAGATTAAAAAAAGGTGCAAGCTATGATGAAATAGTGGAAACTGTTAAAAAAGCATGTGCAAATGAGATGAAAGGTGTTATGGATTGGACTGATGAAGCTTTGGTTTCTTCTGATTTTATTCATAATCCATATACATCAATCTTTGATGTGAAAGCTGGTATTGCTTTATCAGATACATTTGTTAAATTAGTTGCTTGGTATGATAACGAATGGGGTTATTCAAATAAAGCAGTAGATTTAGCAATTCATATGAATGAAGTAGATCATCAATAACAAATATCATAAAGGTGGCTGGCTTATATAACAAAGCCAGCTATTTTTAAATGAATCGGAGGGATAATATGTTAAATAAAAAAACAGTAGAAGATGTCAATGTAGAATCAAAAAGAGTATTAGTAAGATGTGATTTTAATGTTCCATTCAATAAAGAAACAGGAGAAATCACAAGTGATAAAAGAATTGTAGAATCGTTAAAAACAATTGAATATTTAATCAACCATCATGCAAAAGTGATTTTATGCTCTCATATAGGGAAAACAGGAAAAAATATTAGCTTAGCTCCTGTTGCAGTGAGATTATCTGAATTGTTAAAAAAAGAGGTACCTTTATTAAAAGATATCAATTCAGATGAAACATCAAATCATATCAATAATATGCATGAAGGAGATGTTGTCCTACTTGAAAATACACGTATGACAGAGGCAGAAGAAAACAATGATCCTGAGTTTGCTAAAAAACTTGCTTCGTTTGCTGAAATTTTTGTCAATGATGCATTTGGTACAGCTCATAGAGCGCATGCGTCTACAGAAGGTGTAACACATTATTTACCATCTGTGTGTGGTTTCTTAATCGAAAAAGAAATAGAGGTACTAGATAAAGGAATTAATAATCCAAAAAGACCTCTTGTTGCTATTGTGGGGGGCTCAAAAGTATCTTCGAAAATTGGAGTATTAAACAGTTTACTAGATAAAGTGGATACTTTATTGATTGGTGGAGGTATGACTTATACCTTTATAAAAGCACAAGGCGGTAAAATAGGGAAATCTTTATGTGAAGATGATAAGATAGAAATTGCTTGTGAGATATTAAAAAAAGCATTGGATAAAGAAGTAAGAATACTTACTCCAGTGGATAATTTAGTTGCGAATAAACTTGAAAAAGGTGCTAAAACAATGATTACGAGTTCTTATGAAATTCCAGATGATTATATGGGAGTGGATATAGGGCCTAAAACAATTGAACTATACAAACAAGAGATTGAAGTGGCTGGAACTGTAGTATGGAATGGGCCAGTTGGCGTATTTGAAATTGAAGAATTTGCTACTGGTACAAAAGAAATAGCAAAAGCAATGGCAGATTCTAATTGTATCTCTATTATTGGTGGTGGAGATAGTGCAGCAGCAGTTGAAATATTTGGTTTAGAAGATAAGATGACTCATGTTTCAACTGGTGGTGGAGCTTCACTTGAATTCATGGAAGGGAAAAAACTTCCTGGTATTGAAGCATTAGACGATAAGGAATAAAGAGGAAAAATATGGAAAAGAATGTAAATACAAAAAATAAATCTAAAATTAAAAATATGAAGAAATTTGTTACTTTTATGATTTCACTCATCATTATTGCATTTATTGTAGTTTTAGTAGTCTTACTAAATAATAAAGTAGTTGAGATAGATGAAAATACCAATATTAGTGAATTAAATATAAAGAAATATTCTTCAGCAATTAAAGAAGAATATGAATTAGAAGGAAAAAAAGATAAATTTATAGAAGATTCCTTTGCTGTTCAGAATGCTGTTGGAGTATATCTATTAGAAAATTCAACAGTAGAAGATGGTTCTTTTAATGAATTACTAGAAAAGATTAATAAAATACTCGATAAGAAAGATTGGAGTGAAATGAAAGGAAGTTTACCAACCTATTGGAATGGTAAATGGAGCGTCAATGATAAAGGTAATGTAAAATTTAAATTTGCAAGTAAAGAAATAGAACCATCATGGGTATCAGATATAGATGCCAAAGTATTTATTGAGTTAAATTAAGGAGATGGATTATGAGAAAAAAAATAATTGCTGGTAACTGGAAAATGAACTACACGTTATCTCAAGCAGAAGATTTTGTAAATGAAATTAGCAAACAAATCAATGTTGATGATGTGGATGTAGTGTTATGCCCTAACTTTGTATGTCTTGATAGGATAAATGAATTAATTAGTGATAGCAATGTAAAACTTGGAGCACAAAATGTATATTTTGAAGAGAAAGGTGCTTATACCGGTGAGACTTCTATTGATATGTTAATTTCTACTGGAGTAACATATTGTATCGTAGGGCATAGTGAAAGAAGACAGTATTTTAATGAAACAGACGAAATTGTCAATCAAAAAGCAAAGAAAATTATTGAAAAAGATTTAACCGCTATTGTATGTGTGGGTGAAACATTAGAGCAAAGAAATAAAAATGAAATGTTTGAAGTGATAGAAAATCAGTTAATTAATGGTTTAAAAGATATTTCAAAGGAGCAGATGAAACGAAACATAGTGATTGCCTATGAACCTATATGGGCTATTGGAACTGGTGTGACAGCTACTGCTTCTCAAGCAGAAGAAATGTGTCAGTTTATTCGTAATGTTATTGCAAAACTTTTTGATGAAAATACGGCAGAAGTTGTAAGAATACAATATGGCGGTAGTGTGAAACCGTCCAATGCAAAAGAGATACTCAACATGCCTAATATTGATGGTGCTTTAGTGGGTGGCGCATCTCTTACAAATGATTTTGTAGCTATTGTAAATTACGATTAAAAGTGATATAATTAATAATGCCTTGTCAAACTTGGCAGAAAGAGAAGAGTGAACTATATGAAGAATAAACAGTATTTACTAATGATAATGGATGGAGTAGGCCTTAATGATGTATCAGAAGGAAATGCGTTTAAACTAGCAAATACTCCTAACATAGACAAATATATTTCAAAATATCCTAATACGTATATTGCAACCAGTGGTTTGGCAGTAGGATTACCAGAAGGACAAATGGGGAATTCTGAAGTTGGTCATACCAATATTGGTGCAGGAAGAATTGTATACCAAGAATTGACTAGAATTACAAAAGAAATTGAAGAAGGCAAATTTTTTCATAATGCAGAATTATTAAAAGCAATGAAAAATGCAAAAAATAAATCTTTACATATCATAGGTTTAGTGTCAGATGGTGGGGTTCATTCTCATATGAATCATTTATATGCATTGCTTGAAATGGCAAAAATAGAGAACTTAGAACATGTATATATTCATGCTATTCTAGATGGAAGGGATACTCCTCCTACTTCAGCTGTTGAATATCTAAAACAACTAGAAGAAAAGATACGCGAAATTGGAATTGGTCAAATTGCTACGGTATCTGGAAGATACTACGCAATGGATAGAGATAATAGATGGGAACGTGTTAAACTTGCTTACGATGCTATGGCAAAAGGCGAGGGAAATATGTTCAAAACGGTTCAAAAGGCAGTAGAAACTTCTTATGAAGCACAAGAATTTGATGAGTTTGTGCGACCTATTGTAATAACCAATGAAGAAAGTAAACCTATTGCAACGATTAATAGTAACGATTCTGTTATATTCTTTAACTTTAGACCAGATAGAGCAAGGGAACTAACAAAAGCCTTTGTTAATGAAGAATTTGATGGGTTTGAAAGAAAAGAAATCAAACATCTTACCTATGTTACCATGACACAATATGATGAAAGTATAAAAAATGTACTAGTGGCGTACAAGCCTCAAGTATTAAACAATACGTTTGGTGAATATATTTCTCATTTAGGTTACACGCAACTACGAGTAGCAGAAACTGAAAAATATGCCCATGTTACTTTCTTTTTTAATGGTGGAGAAGAAATTCCATATAATGGAGAAGGAAGAGTTTTAATTCCATCGCCAAAGGTAGCAACTTATGATTTAAAACCAGAAATGTCAGCTTACGAAGTAACAGAAAAGGTTATCGAAGCAATTGATTCAAAGAAATATGATGTAATTATTATGAATTACGCTAATGGTGATATGGTAGGACATACTGGTAATTTAGAAAAATCAATTGAAGCAGTTGAAGTACTAGATAAATGTGTAGGCGACGTTATATCAAAAATAGAACAAGTAGAAGGAGAGGCTATTATTACGGCTGATCATGGCAATTGTGAGTATATGTTAGATTTAAAAACAGGTGAAGCTATTACTTCACATTCTACATTTGATGTACCAATGATTGTGGTATCTAATAGAGTTAAGTCTGTAAAAGACGGAAGACTTTGTGATATTACTCCAACATTACTTACATTAATGGGTGAGAAAATACCAGAAGAAATGTCTGGACAAAGTTTAGTGGAACTAAATTAGGTGGTGATAGATTATGCCTGAAATAAAAAATGCAAATGAAGCAAAACTTGAAACAGAATCTGCAAGAAGCACTTACAGGCTTACACATCCTGAAGAGTATGAAACAGATGTAGAAAAAGAAATTGAAGTGACTGTCTATTATCAGTGTTTAAATCCAAAATGTGGCTTTGTGGCTGAAAGAAAGCACAGTATTCCAGAAAGTAAAGTAAAAGAGTTAGTGGGAAGTTTGGCAAAAGGGACATGTCCTGAATGCGGACATACTGGCTTTAAGTTAATTGATGAAAAAGATTACAAAAAATTAAAAGAGACTTTTGAACTAAAAAAGAAAAAGCAATTAGAAGAAAAAGAGCCTGACAGAAGAATGGTAAAAATTACACTTGATAAAATCAAGAAGGATATCAAAAAAATACAATATGATTTAGAAAATATGCTAAAAGAGGGTAAAATCGATTCCAAAAGATACGTGGCTCTTATGTATAACCTTATTTTTAGTGAGTATAAATACTACAGAAAAGATGAAAATTTTGATTTTTCAATGACAGATTTTAATCGACTAGCAAAGGATGTATCTGGCACTATCGCAGAAAAATATTATGTCAAAGAATCTCTTGATGGGGTACTTTCTAACTATTCTGCAGAAGAAGATTTATTGTACCTTAATTATACTAAAATGATTGCAGAAGAAAGTTTGCTTTCAAAAGATGGAAGAGAATTGGAAGAAACAACAAGAGAAATCAATGAATTACAAAACAAGATGGATGTGCAAGAAGGATTGATCCGTGAAGCAGAAACTGAAAGGCAGTCTCAAGAAAGATATAATGACAAGAGAAACAAAATCGAAGATAAGTTTGCAACCAAATCAACTCGTGATTCAGAGAGTAAATTCTTAAAAGAGTTGTCAGATAGTACAAAAAAATCTTAATCATTTAGCTATTATCTACTTGCTATATATTGCAGTAGTTAATATATATTTATATATAAGGAGGAATTTTTTATGAAACAATACTTACAAATTGAATCTGTATATGCAAGAGAAATATTAGATTCAAGAGGAAATCCAACTGTTGAAGTTGAAGTAGAAGTAGAAGGAGGATTTGTTGGTAGAGCAGCAGTTCCATCTGGAGCATCTACAGGTGCTTTTGAAGCAGTTGAATTAAGAGATGAAGACAAATCAAGATATTTAGGAAAAGGTACATTAAAAGCAGTAGATAATATCAATGATATTATTGCTCCTGAAATAGAAGGATTAAATGCTTTAGACCAAGTTGAAATTGATAAAATCATGATTGAACTTGATGGTACTGAAAACAAAGCAAAATTAGGAGCAAATGCTATCCTTGGTGTTTCACTTGCTGTTGCAAAAGCAGCTGCAGAAGCTTTAGGTATGAGCTTATATAACTATTTTGGAGGAACAAACGCAAAAGTATTACCAGTTCCAATGATGAACATCTTAAATGGTGGTAAACATGCTGATAATAGCGTTAACATCCAAGAATTTATGGTTATGCCCGTTGGTGCTGAAAGCTTTAGGGAATGTTTAAGAATGTGTGCTGAAGTATTCCATAACTTAAAATCAGTATTAAAAGCAAAAGGTCTTGCTACTTCTGTAGGTGATGAAGGTGGATTTGCACCAAATTTATCAAAAGATGAAGAAGCGTTACAAGTAATTGTGGAAGCAATTAAAAAAGCTGGCTATGTACCAGGTAAAGACTTTAAAATAGCAATTGATTCAGCTGCTACTGAAATGTATGAAGAAGCAAAAAAAGCTGGAAAAGAAGGTTGTTACTACTTCTGGAAAACAGGAGAAATGTTTACAACAGAAGAACTTATCAACTACTATGCAGATCTAGTTGAAAAATATCCAATTATTTCTTTAGAAGATGGTCTTGCTGAAGAAGATTGGGAAGGCTGGAAAATGCTTACTGAAAAATTAGGAAAGAAAATTCAAATTGTTGGTGATGATTTATTTGTTACAAACACACAAAGATTAGCAAAAGGTATTGAAATGGGAGTTTCTAATTCAATCCTTATCAAACTAAACCAAATAGGAACTTTAACAGAAACATTAGACGCAATATCAATGGCTAATAGAGCAGGTATGACTGCAGTTGTTTCACATAGATCAGGTGAAACTGAAGATACTACAATTTCTGATTTAGTTGTTGGCTTAAATGCTGGACAGATTAAAACTGGTGCTCCATCAAGAACAGACAGAGTATGTAAATACAACCAATTACTAAGAATTGAAGAAGAATTAGGTTCTATAGCAGAATATGCTGGAACAGATGCATTCTTTAACTTAAAATAATAAAAATGAAATAGTCATAGTTTTTACTATGGCTATTTTATTTTTCTAAATAAGTTGTAAAAAGTAGTCATTGTGATATAATAGTAATGGAGATGATTTATATGAGAGATAATGAAAGCAAAAAAATAGAAGAAATGGAAGGATTTAAAAATTTAAGGATTGTAGATAATTTTTATCAAACATCTGCATTCTTTCCAATGCCAACAACAGAAATTGGTACCTTAAATGAAGATGGAAAAACAAATTTAGGCTCTTATTCTTTATGCTTTCCCTATTATATAGCAGGAAAAGAATATTATGCTATGATGCTTTGTTGTAGGAATAGTTCTAATACGGCAAAGAACATTTTAAGAACTGGTAAATGTACAATCAACTTTATATCAGATGATAGAAAATACTTTAAAGAGGCAGTAAGACTTGGTTACCCAGGGGAAACAACAGATGAAAAAATGAAAGATTGTCTCTTTACATTAGTAGATGGAAAAAGAGCAAGAGAAAACCAAGATGAACAATATCCAAAGATTGTTAAAGAAGCTTTTCAAGTATTTGAATGCACATGGGTAAAAGAATTAGATAATGCTCAAGATGATAAAGTACAAGAAGAATATTTACCACCTTATCATGATTTTAATGGTATCACTAGTCAATATGGCGCTCACTTTATACTAAAAATTGATGCTATTTTGATGAAGGATAAATACCATGATGCGATTGTTAATGGTGTCAAAGCAAATTGTTTTCCACAAGTACCAGTTGATTATGGTTATAGAGATAGCAAAAATTTCTGGTATACAAGGTTTAAAAAGCCAATTGCTGAACCTATCCCTGACAATAAGGGGATTGGACTTGATACAGTAAAATATGCAGCTTCAAGAATTGACCCTGATGTTAGCTTTACAGATGAGGCATGTGCAAAGTTAGTAAAAGTACCAAGAGTATTTTTAAATACGGTGTTAAAGAGTTGTGTAGCGTGGGCAAAAGAAAACAAGGTATCTTTGATAACAGAAAAAGAAATGGATATTATCAACGATAAAAGAAATAAAGAAAAAAATAAATAAGATGAAATCACTTCAAGTTTTGAAGTGATTTGTTCTGTAATATTTTTAAGTAAATTATGACATAGAAAGCTGAGGGAAAAGGCTAACATATAAACAGAACACATGTCTATATTTCATGAAGTTAACAATTAAAAAAAAGATGAAATATTAATAGATAAGAAAATGATATTATTATATAATATTACTAAATAAATGGAAACAACTTATGAATATTAAGGAGGACTGACTTATGGCGGAAATGTTTTTTGAGTATGGAGTAATGGGTTCTGGAAAGACTGTCAATTTATTAAAAGAGGCATATAATTATGAAAAGATAGGAAAAAAAGTAACTACGTTTGCCCCTGAAAAAGATGATAGAAATGGTGTTGGAATCATTAAAACTGCCACTGGCTGGAGTAGAGAAGCCATTGCAATAGGAGATGATTTTGATGTCAGGAAAGCAATTGATTCTATGTCTATTAAACCAGATGTAATTTTTGTAGACGAAGCACAGTTCCTTACAGAGGAACAAATCTATGACTTTGCTTACATTGCTAATGTTATGAATATCCCAGTAAATTGTTATGGGTTAATTACAGATTTTTGTCATAACTTTTTCAGAGGTGCTCCAGCTTTGCTAAAATGTGCTACAAAAATTAGTAGAATAACTTTGCTTTGTAGATGTGGTGCAACAGCCGTGGTCAATATGAGAATTGCAAACGGCAGAGTTGTAACAGAGGGAGAACAAGTCTATATTGGTAACGTTGGGGAATCATATGAACCTGTTTGTTTAGCTTGTTATCACGATTATCTGACAGGAAACAAAAAGTTACCACAAAGTTTTAGTAAAACGGGGTGAAAAAGAGTAGGGTGAACAACGTTCATCCTACTTTACTTTTTTTGTGTAATATATATGTTTTTTTGAAATTTTGTTTTCTCCAAAATCATAATCTAATGCAATAAATTTAAATAACTTATGGACATCAGTATTTCTTTTATTATCAAATAGTTTCTCTCTGTTTTCTTCCACAAAGCATTGAATCATATCTTTTAAATCATCGGTATACTTAGTATAGTGCCACTCTCTAGAGCCATTAAATTTCAAGAAATAGTCATAAGTTAAAGCTTGATTAATAATAATATGTTTTGTATGAACTTTAAAAATATCATTTAATATTGTAAAACTTTCATCGGTAGAAACTTTTCTATCAAATAGTGAATGTTCTATGTAGTAGTTAGTAATCCTTTCAAATAATTCATAAGGACTTTCATATAACTCTTCTAATAGCTTCATAGTATATTGAAAGAATCCACTGTTATAATATAACTCAAATATGGTTTCAAATTTTTTTAAAAATCTAATTTCCTCATAAGAAATAAATTTATTTTGCAATACTTCATAAGGAGGTTCTTCTGTAAATATATATTCAAAGTCATACACACTATCATAGATAGTAGTCCCTTTTAGAAGTTTTAAAAATCCTAGTTGTATCTCGTCTGTATGTAAAGAGAATAGCTCATTAAAAGAGTTTTTAAATATGTCTAATGTTTCATAAGGTAAACCAATAATTAAATCCGTATGAAGTTTTATATTCCCAAGTTTATTTAATTCTTTTAACATCTCTTTTTCATGTCCCCATTTGTATCCTCTATTAATAGCAATTAATGTTTCTTTATGAGTAGATTGAACACCAATCTCAAACTGAAAAACATTCTTTGGAACGGTAGCAAGAAAAGATAGTGTTTCTTCATCAATTAAATTCACACATATCTCAAAATGAAAAGTGGTATCTTTTCTGTTTTTAATCATAAATTTCCATAGTTCCAATGCTCTTTTCCTGTCAGAATTGAAGGTCCTATCAATAAAGCGTATTTGTTTTACATTTTTATTTAAAAGTTGTTTCAAATCTTCCTTTACTTTACTCATATCAAAGTATTTAATACTTTTATCAATACAAGATAAACAATAACTACATCGATAAGGGCAGCCTCTACTTGTTTCAAGATAGACAACACGATTATCATAATTATCTACAATATCACTTGCAATATGGGGTATTTCATCTGTTGTTACCGGAATACAATATATCTTTTTCAAGGAACTATTTTGTATATCTAATACTAATTGTCTGATGGCTTTTTCACCCTCACCACACATAACAGAAGAGATAAAAGGATTATTTTGTAACACCTCATCAGGGTTATATGACACCTCAGGTCCACCAAGCCCAATAACAATATCCGGTTTAATCTTTTTTATATTTTTACATAGTTTCATGGTTTGTTCTATATTCCATATATAACAACCAAAGCACACAACATCTGCTTGTGTAGCTAAGATACTTTCTAATATGTTATTTAACTCATCATTAATTGTAAAATGTAGTATTTCAACATCACATATATCTTCAATACATTTTCGTAAATAATATTGTGCAATATTGACATGTGAATATTTTGAATTTAATGTTGTTAGTAATACTTTCATATCATCACCACTTATATATTACCATAATATTGACGAATACGCAAGAAAAACGACGTGTGATTAAACACGTCGTTTCAAGTTAGGCAAGATATCTTGTGAGCCGCTCAAGCTCATTTTCAATTTCATCATATGATGGCGCACCATCATCATCAGAAATGGAAGATTCAGGATATGATTCTTTTAAAAAAATCAGATGTCTACGCCTTTTTTCATCCTCTTCTCTTTGACACTGGTAATTATATTCTTCCTCACTATATTGTTTACAACTAATATAGTTTTTGAGTTCGACGCCAAAGGCATCAAGAATCAACTTTGAGTAATGTTTACAGGTCCTTTCACTACCTTTGTATGGCTTTACATTTTTCATAGCTCTTTTGGCCATTTGTATGGCGGTATCAAGAGATACTAATCGCTTTGAAATACTTTGAGAAAGAATTTCTGATATTACATCTACAGTAGTATTCCTCTCATCTGCCAACAAGCTCCGTGTGACAAAATCATTGGTTGCATATAGCTTTGCTATATGAACCATTTCCTCCTGTGAAAAATCGCGTAGATATTTGCACATTTTTAGTACCTCCTTAATATTTATTAAAATTTTAAACGGTCACTAACACTAATAACATTATACCAGTTATTAGTGTTATTGTCAACTATCAATAAATGTAGTCAAACAAAATATGACAAAAAAATAATTTGACAAAATACAATAATTATAGTATAATGTATATGTTGTATAGAGTGCGTAAAATAATATAAAATTAAGTTAACATGGCGAAAGCTATTTTATAGATTGTACGGAAATTTAAGTTATTGAAAATCGTAAATTGAAAAATGAATAAAAGGAGAGAAAAAAATGAAAGAAGAAAACAATGATTCTGTTAGAAAGCCTATGGTGAATCATAACAGAAAAAATAACAATGTAAACGATAAAAAAAGAAACAATGAAAAATTGATACGTGATACAAAAGAAAAATTAAATAATAAGGAAAATGTGAAAATAGAATTTTCAAATATTGAAGCTAATTTGCCTTTAAAACAAGAGAAATCCTTGGTAAAAACAACGAATAATAAACCAAGTGTATTTGCTAAATCAAAATTGAAAATAATACCACTTGGTGGTATGAATGAAATTGGTAAAAATATGACTGTTTTCGAATATGAAAACGAGATTATTGTTGTAGACTGTGGTCTTGCATTCCCAGAAGATGATATGTTAGGTGTTGATTTGGTCATACCAGATATCACTTATCTAGAAAGAAACAAAGCAAAAGTAAAAGCTTTAGTTATAACACATGGACATGAAGATCATATTGGTGCAATACCATATTTCTTAAAGAAGATAAATGTTCCTGTCTATGGAACAAAATTAACATTAGGGTTAATTAAAAATAAATTGATTGAACATAACTTAGAAAAAACAACAGTCTTAAAATGTGTAAAACCAAGAGATGTTGTAAAATTTTCAAAATTTAAAGTAGAATTTATAAAAATGACACACTCAATTGCAGATGCAGTAGCTCTTGCAATTACAACTCCTGTCGGTGTTATATTCCACACAGGTGACTTTAAGGTAGACTATACTCCAATTGATGGAGAAATCATGGACTTCCAAAGAATAGCTGAACTTGGAAAAGAAGGAATTACCCTTTTAATGTCTGATAGTACAAACGTACAAAGACCTGGTTATACCATGTCTGAGATGACAGTTGGTAAAGAATTTGATAAAATATTTAGCAATTGTCATAAAAGAATATTAGTAGCAACATTTGCATCAAATATTCATAGAATGCAACAAATTGTCAACGCTGCAGTAAAGTGTAAAAGAAAAGTGGCTGTAGTAGGGCGTAGTATGGTAAATATATTACAGGTTTCTCAAGAACTTGGATATATTAATTTGCCAGAAGGAACTTTGATTGATATTGATAAAGTAGGAATATATAATCCTGAACAATTAGTTATCATAACAACAGGTTCACAAGGAGAACCAATGGCAGCACTTAGTAGAATGTCTATGGGTGAGCATAAAAAAGTACAAATTACAGCCGATGACTTAGTTATATTTTCATCTTCACCGATACCTGGAAATGAAAAATCTGTTGGTAGAGTGATAGATGAGTTAGAAAAATTGGGAGCTGAAATTATATACAATCAGCTTGCAGATGTTCACGTTTCTGGGCATGCTTGTCAAGAAGAATTAAAGTTGATGTTATCCCTTACAAAGCCAAAATACTTCATGCCAGTTCATGGTGAATATAGATTTTTAAAACAACATGGTGAACTTGCTATAAGCACAGGAACAAAAAAAGAAAATGTTATTATCATTGAAAATGGTAGAACATTAGAAATAGGAAAAGATGGTGCAAAAGCTTCTGTTCAAGTTCCATCTGGTATGGTGCTTGTTGACGGACTTGGTGTTGGAGACGTAGGAAATATCGTTATTAGAGATAGACAACTATTGTCTGAAAATGGTATGATTATTGTGGTTGTTACTTTAGATAGAAGAACAGCTAAAGTGATTTCTGGTCCAGATATCGTAACAAGAGGATTTGTTTATGTAAGAGAAAGTGAAGATTTAATGGAAGAAATTAGACAGATGGCGAAAAAAGAACTTGAAAAATGTGACGAACAAGATATTCGTGAGTGGTCTAATATAAAATCTGCATTAAGAGATTCATTAATGAAGTACGTATATGCAAAGACAAAACGTCAACCTATGATATTACCAATATTGATGGATGTTGATTTAGGAAAACATTAGACAATAGTTAAAATAATAAGAGGCAATAGTATATTAAATACTGTTGCTTTTTCTGCATATAAGGGGAAAAGTAAGTAAAAGTGGACTATTTTTTAAAAATTTGATATAATTCTAACGGGAGGTATGAAATGAAAAAGATAGTATTAACAATCATCATAATTATTATATTAATCACATCCATTTCGATATTCTTTCTTTTAAACAAACAACATATTGGTAATGAAACTGCTGCGATTAAGTTATATGAAAATTTAATAGATACTATTATGGAAAAAAATTCTAATAGGCAAAGTGATTACCTATCTATAAGCCTTGATAATGCAATAGATCCATTAAATAAAAAAGAGCTGTCAAGTGAAGCAAAAGAGGAAATTCTTAATTATGCAAAAAAATATCATCATATTATTTATAACAAGAATAAAGAAGATTTACTTGCTTTAGAATTTGAAAAAATAAATGGATTATTGATAAATTTCAGCTTTAGTTTTTCAGATTTTAACAAGGTAGCGGTTAACGTTTTCTATTATGCGGGAAATCAGGCTTCAGGGGAACAAACGTATTTAATAGAATATATGAAAGAAAGATGGAATATGACTAAAACAAACAAAAACTTGGTATCATGAAAGAGTAACTTTTATATTATATAAAAGTTCATATATGTATGTATAAAAATAATAATTATATCATTATTTTTATATTATTTCTTGTTTGAATTGATTTTTTATCTTATTCATGTTATTTAAAAAACGACAGATATGTACTATATGATTGGAAATTTATTACGATGTATAGTTTTAATAAAATATAATATTTATTAAAAACTGGAAATCAAATACTGTTGCTTTTTCTATACTATTTTGGTAAAATAATCCATATTTATTGCGATATTCTATTTGCTATTTATTGCCATATATGGTATAATTAATGAGTATTTAATGTAAGGAAAAGGATGATAAAATGGATAAAAATAAAGAATTAGCGGACTTAATGTTTCCCGATATAAATGAGACAGTAGAAGAGTTAGAAAAAATGTACCCCAAAAGGAATTTACCAGAGGGTGCAAAGGTAATACGTTTTGCTCCATCTCCAACAGGCTTTTTACATACAGGTGCGTTATACACGTCTATTGCTGGTATGAGACTTGCAAAAGAGAGTAATGGTATCTATTATTTAAGAATAGAAGATACCGATAGAAAAAGAGAAGTAGCTGGTAGTATTAAAGCTTTTACAGATGAAATGAAAGAATTTGGTATTGTACCTGATGAAGGTGTTGTATCTGAAGACAAAGAAATTGGAAACTATGGTCCTTATACACAAAGTAAAAGAGAAAAAATATATAAAATATGTGCAAAATTTCTTGTAGAAAAAGGAATGGCTTATCCATGTTTTTGTACAGCTGAAATGGTAGCTGCTACAAAAGAATCACAAGAAAAAAATAAAGTGGTTCCTGGTTATTATGGTGTATATGCAAAGTGTAGAAATATATCAGTAGATGAATCAATTGAAAGAGTAAAAGCTGGAGAAAGATTTGTTACAAGATTTAGATCAAATGGTTCTCATTTAAGAAAAGTAGCCTTTATTGATGAAATCAGAGGCAAAATTGAAATGGCTGAAAATGATCTGGATATTGTTATTGTAAAAGCTGATGGATTACCAACGTATCACTTTGCTCATGTAGTAGATGATCATTTTATGAGAACAACATTAATCACACGTGGAGAAGAGTGGCTACCATCATCGCCAGTTCATCTGGAATTATTTAGAGCTATGGGATTTGAAGCACCAAAGTATGCTCATTTTTCTAACGTAATGAAAAAAGATGGAGATTCAAAGAGAAAATTAAGCAAGAGAAAAGACCAAGAAGCTGCTGTTTCTTTCTTTTTAAAAGAAGGATATCCAGTAGATAGTGTAATAGAATATATCTTAACACTTATCAATTCTGACTATGAGCCTTGGAGAATGAAAAATCCTACTGCTGATAAATTTGATTTTGAAGTAAAATTAAAGAAAATGGGAACTTCAGGCGCGTTATTTGATATTGTGAAATTAAATGATGTTAGCAAAGAATTAATTGCAAAAATGGATAGTCATCAAGTGCTTGAAAATGTTTTAGCTTGGGCTAAAAAATACAATGAAGAAGTTTACCAATTGGTAAGCAAGGATACAGAATATGCTAGACAAATATTTGCGTTAGAAAGAGATGGCGCAAAGAAAATACGTAAAGATATTGTTAAATGGGAAGAGATTCCTCAAATTTTCTTTTATTTCTTTGATGAGTTATTTGAAAAAGATATTGCTGAGAATGGTTATGCATTTAGCTTTATGAAAGAAGAAAATACAAAAATATCATCTGAAATGACAAAAAAAGTATTAGATATTTATTCTAATTCTTATGATGAGACTCTTGATAAAGAGGCATGGTTTAACCAAATTAAAGAACAAGCAGCAAGTATTGGTTTTTGTACTGATATGAAAGAGTACAAACAAAATCCTGATAACTATATAGGGAGTACGGCAGATTATACTGGAATCATCAGGATCGCCTTAACGAATAGACAAAATAGTCCTGATATTTACCAAATTATGCAATTACTAGGAAAAGACAAAACAGTAGCAAGATTAAAAGATGCTAGTAGTAAGATATAAAAGCGGTGAAACGAATGGAAAATAGTAAAGTAAATGAAGAGAAATTAAGAAACTACCTAAAAGAAAGAGAAAAAATAGATGTAGATATCGTTGAACTAATAAGAGCAATCGCTATTCATAATGGTGCTAGCTTTAGAAAAACAAAAGATATTCAATCTGTCATAGATATATTGCCAAATAAAAAGCATACTTTATTTGTTATATTAGATGGATTTGGTTATTACAAACTACAAGAATTAGCAGAAAATTCAATTTTAAAACAACATTTGAAAATGAAGATTAGAACTGTCAATCCTACTTCTACTGCATGTGTTTTGACGAGTGTTTTATCAGCATCCTATCCTAATTCACATGGTATTTACGGTTGGTGGGATTATAACGTAAAATATGATTTAAGTTATATGCCACTGTTATTAAAACAAAGAAAAACTGGGGAAGATGTGGAAAGTTTAGGGATTAAACCTACCGATATTTTCAATTTCTCGCCTGTTTTAGATAAGTTTAATAGAAAAATTCATATTTTTGAAAATAGGGATATTATCAACTCATCCTATAGTAAACTTATTTCGAAAAAGGCTGATAGATATGGCTTTTACTCTGTAAAGGATGCTTTTTCATCTGTATCGAGAAGATTAAAAGAAACAACACAAAGTACTTTTAACTATTTATATATTGATGATTTGGATACAATGTCACATATTTATGGGGTAAATAGTAAACAGGTTTCTGATGTAATTCATACTGTTGAAGAAGGAGTAAGAATGCTAATATCAGAATTTGATGATTTAACTATCATTTTAACAGCAGACCATGGACAAGTTGAGATGAAAGATGCTATCTATTTAAATAAGAATACTGACTATACTAACTATTTCTATGCAATGCCAAGTATTGATACAAGAGCTATTAGTTTTTTTGTAAAAAAAGAATATTTGATAGAATTTAAGGAAAAGTTTTTAAGTGAATTCTCAGAAGATGTGATTTTGCTTGAAAAAGAAAAGGTAAAAGAATACCGTTTGTTTGGAAAAGAAGAATACAGCAAACAAGCTTATGATTCATTAGGAGAGTATGTAGCAATCATTGTTAATGACAAATTTATGTTATGTGAAAAAGAAGATTATGAAGAAAAATGTGAAACAAAAGGGAATCATTCTGGACTAACTCCTTATGAAACAACTATTCCATTAGTGATACTATAGAGGTGATGATAATGGATGAAAATGAAAAAATAAAAGAAAATATACGTTCAACGATGGCAATAGAAGGATGCTTTATGAAAGATAATGACTTTAAAATTATTAATCAATACTTAAATCATGAAATCTGTATGAAAGATGGTGTTGATAAGATTAAAAAGGAATTTTTGAAATAATCACAAGTATAATTAATATGAGGTGGAACCATTATGTATGATGCTATCAATTCCAGATATACATACAAGAATTCTTCTGTACTAAAAAATAAATTAGGGATTCAAGAAGAAGAAAAATTAAAAGAATACGAAACAAAAATGGTTGCTTTTAAGCTTTCTACAATTGACCAAGCGGATATTAAAAGAACGTATGATGCAAATCATTTAAAGGCAATTCATCGCTATTTGTTTGAAGATGTTTATGATTTTGCAGGAGAGTATAGACTTGAAAATATCACAAAAGATAATTTTATTTTCTCACAGTTTCAGTATATAGAAGAAAATATCAAAGAAGTGTTTAAAAAAACAAATATAAAAGGGCTTGAAGATATAGCCTTTGAACAACTTTTAGAAAGATTATCTGAATTTATGACTGACTTGAACGTGTTACATCCTTTTAGAGAACGGAAATGGGAGAGCAACAAGAGAATTTATTCGTGAATTTTTAGATAAGCTTGGCTATGAGATTAACTGGTTTGCTGTAGATTATAACGAGATATTAAGAGTAAGCATTCTTGCTGTTATTGATGATAAGGAACAAATTGATTTGTTAAAAAAGAGTATAAAAGAAAAAAATGGGTGATACTATGTCAAAATGGATATGCAGTAAATGTGGAAGTGAAGAATATGATAAAGACCAACTACAATAAACAGGTGGAAATTTTTCGAAATTATTTGATGTACAAAACAAAAAGTTTATTACAATTAGTTGTTCGAAATGCGGTTTTACAGAATTATATAAATCTACCACATCAACAGGTATGAATATTATAGATTTCTTCTTCGGAAATTAAATCAATTTTACATAAAATATCATGAGCTTTTTAAAATAAAAAAATATAAATTTTTATGTAAAATTTGACATATATGTTGAAATTTTGATAAAATATGATATAATAATTATAATAAAAACTATGACGAGAAAGAGTAAATATAAATGAAATACAAAGCGAATTAGGGATAGTGTGAGCCTAATTAGAGTAGGTTATATTGAAAATCATCTCCGAGTTGCTAGCTGAAAATAAAAGTAAGCGTCGCCGTATTCCTTACGTTATAAAGGACACATATGCTAGTATGTTGTATAGATAAGGAAAATCAAAACAAGCGAAATAATCACGCGTGTCCTTTTTATACAAGGATGTGCGTGTTTTGTTTTGTACAATACATATTGGCTTTAAAAGAAAGGATTGAAGAGTATGGAAGAAAAGAAAGATTATTCAGTAACATTAAATTTGCCAAAGACAGAATTTGAGATGAGAGGAAATTTACCTAAAAAAGAGCCTGCTATTTTAGAAAGAATGCTAAAGGATAAAGTATATTATTTAGCGCTTGAAAAAAACAAAAATACGGGAAAAACTTTTGTGCTACATGATGGACCACCTTATGCCAATGGTGATATTCATGCAGGGCACTCATTAGATAAAATTTTAAAAGATATCATCATCAGATATAAAACAATGAACGGTTTTTATGCACCATATGTACCTGGTTGGGACACACATGGTCTTCCTATTGAAAAGAAAGTGCAACAAGACCTTAAGGTAACAAAAGATGAAGTTGGCGTTGCTAAATTTAGAGAGATATGTAAACAATACGCATTAGATGCTGTGGAAAGAACAGCAGTACAATTTGAAAGACTTGGTGGTCTTGGTGACTACAAAGATAAAACTAAAAGATATTTAACATTAGACCAAAACTTTGAAGCAAAACAAATTGGAGTGTTTGGTGATATGTATCAAAAAGGGTACATCTATAGAGATTTAAAACCAGTGTATTGGTGTAGTGATTGTGAGACAGCTCTTGCTGAAGCAGAAATTGAATACAAAGATGATACATCTACTTCAATCTATGTAAAATTTAGAGTAAGTGATGATAAAGGTCTAGTGTCAAAGTATGGTGACTTAAAAGATACTTATGTAGTTATTTGGACAACAACACCATGGACATTACCTGGTAACCAAGCAATTACATTAAATCCAGAATTTGATTATGCATTAGTTGAAGTAAAAAAAGACAGTAAGATCGAAAGATATATTTTAGCAAAAGATTTAGTAGAACAAGTGATGTCAATTGGTGGAATTGAAGAATATACTAAATTAACTACGTTTAAGGGAAAAGAACTAGAAAACATAGTATGTTTGAATCCAGTGATTGAAAATAAAACATCTAGAGTTATCCTTGGTAGTGATAGAGATCTATTGGTTACATTGGATGCTGGTACTGGTTGCGTTCATACCGCTCCTGGTCATGGACATGAAGATTATCTATGTTGTAAAAGATACAAAGATATTGAAATTATTGTGCCAGTTGATAAACATGGTCATATGACAAAAGAGGCAGGGCAATTTGAGGGAATGTTCTATGCAAAAGCAAATAAAGCAATTATAGAATTCTTAAGAGAATCAGGTGATTTATTTGCAGCTAAAGATTTAACTCACCAGTACCCTCATTGTTGGAGATGTAAAAAACCAGTTATCTATAGAGCTACTACACAGTGGTTTGCTTCTATTGATGATTTTAGGGAAAATGTATTAAATGAAATACACAATGTAAATTGGTACCCTGAGTGGGGTGCTGAAAGAATGACTAATATGATAAAAGATAGAACAGATTGGTGTATTTCAAGACAGAGATGTTGGGGTGTTCCAATTCCAATTTTCTATTGTGAAGAATGTGGAAAAGAACATATTAATGCAGAAACAATAAAAAAGGTACAAGAGTTATTTGCAAAAGAAGGCTCAAATGCTTGGTTTGAGAAAACACCTGAAGAAATATTAGGAGAAAAACATGTCTGTGAATGTGGATGTGGTAAACTAGTAAAAGAGACTGACATCATGGATGTTTGGTTTGATTCTGGCTCATCACATACGGCAGTATTAAACGAACAATATGGATTGCCAGAAGGTCCAGCTGATTTATATTTAGAAGGAAACGACCAATATAGAGGATGGTTCCAATCGTCACTATTAACTTCCGTTGCAACAAGAGGTTACGCACCATATAAAGAGGTGATAACACATGGAATGGTAGTAGATGGTGAAGGAAAGAAGATGTCAAAATCTCTTGGTAATGGAATAGCACCACTTGATATTGTAAAGGAATATGGTGCGGATATTTTAAGACTTTGGACTACTTCAGCTGACTATCATGGAGAGATTCGTTTGTCACAAGATATTTTAAAACAAATAGCAGAAGTGTATAAAAAAATACGTAATACAGTAAGATTTTTGCTTGGAAATACGGCAGATTTTAATGTTACTTCTGATTATGTAGATTATGAAAAAAGGGACGAACTAGATAGATACATGATGTATAAATTAAATCAGCTAGTAAGATATGTAAATGAAGCTTACAATACGTATGATTATCATTTAGTATATAACGAAATTCATAGATTCTGTACAGTGGAGTTAAGTTCTAAATATCTTGATGTTATAAAAGATAGATTATATACCTTTAATCAAAACCATAAATCAAGAAGAAGTTCACAATCTACAATGTATGATACTTTAGATGTATTAGTAAAACTAATATCACCAATTCTTGTCTTTACTGCTGAAGAAATTTATAGTTATATGAACACTAAAGAGGCAAAGAAAGAAAGTATATTACTTGAAGAATTCCCAAAGGAAACAAATCGCTACGATGATGACACGTTGATACAAAAATGGAATCAAATATTTGAAATTAAAGAAGGTTTTGCAAAAGAAATTGAAGAAGCTAGAGCAAGAAAAGAAATTGGAAGTGCCTTAGATGCGAAAATTACAATGTATGCTACAGAAGCTGAGTTTGATTTTATCAACGATAACAAGCAAGAAATTGCTTTAGTTGCTATCATTTCAGAACTTGAAGTAGAAAGAGCAAATGAGCATAAAGTAGTAGTAGAAAAATCATCTGGAGTAAAATGTCCTAGATGTTGGACTTATTCACATGAATTCGACGATGATGGAATTTGTATGAAATGTCACAATAATATGTAAAAAATAGAAATAGTAAATTAGTGTATCACTAGTTTACTATTTTTCTATATATAAATAACATAAACATCAAAAAAATCATAAACTATCATATATAGTTATGAAAAGAGGTGCAAAATGGATAGAATAATATATGCAGATCATAGTGCTACTACCTTTGTGAAAGAGGAAGTATTAAGGGAAATGTTACCATATTTTAGCAATAAATTTGGCAATGCTTCTTCTGGTTATTTAATTGGACGAACATCAAAATCTGCCATTGATAAAGCAAGATGTAAGGTCGCAACTGCAATAGGAGCTAGAAGTGATGAAATATATTTTACTGCTGGCGGTAGTGAAGCTGATAATATGATTATATCTGGTATCGCAAGGGCCAACAAATATAAAGGAAAGCATATTATAACAACAAAGATTGAACATTTAGCAGTTTTAAATACATGTGCTAATTTGGAAAAGGAAGGATTTGACGTTACTTACCTAAATGTAAATGAAAAAGGTATGATTGACAGTAATGAACTAATTAATAGTATTAGAGAAGATACTATATTAATTAGTATTATGTTTGCTAATAATGAGGTTGGTACAATAGAGCCTATTGAAGAAATTGGTAATATAGCAAAAGAACACAAAATATTATTTCATACGGATGCTGTTCAAGCAATCGGAAATATTGATATAGATGTGATAAAGTTAAATATAGATGCGTTATCATTATCAGCTCATAAGTTCTATGGACCAAAAGGAGTAGGGGCAGCATATATCAAAAGAGGAATAGAATTTGATAATTTGATATTTGGTGGTCATCAAGAAAAGTCAAAACGAGCTGGCACTGAAAATGTAGCCGGAATTGTTGGACTTGGAAAAGCAATTGAGCTTTCAGTAAGCAATATAGAATGGTATAATGAAAAATTACTTTATTTTAGAAATCATTTCATTAATAGATTAAAAAATGGAATACAAGGGGTTAGAATCAATGGTGATTTAAATAATAGACTACCTGGAAACGTTAATTTACAAATAGAGGGCATCGATTCGCAAACTATGTTATTAATGCTTGATATGTATAATATATGCGCTTCTAGTGGAAGTGCCTGTAACACATCAAGTGTAACGCCATCACACGTATTAACGGCAATGGGATTATCAGAAAATATGGCAAATAGTTCATTAAGATTTACATTTGGAGATGCCAATACAATAAATGATATTGATTATATAGCAGATACGCTAATTATGATTATACGAAAGTTAAGATTAGAATCAAGAAATCAATGCAGATGTCGTTATAATAATTAAAAAGAATTCAAATCGAATTCTTTTTTTGTGTTTCTTTTCAAGCTTATAGATGTTATAAAAAACAAAAAAAGTAGCTACACAAAAATTAATGGAGGAAAATCAATACTTTTTTAACATTTTTTCAAAAAAGTATTGATTTTTCCTAAATAATGTACTAAAATTATAATCAAGTGGTACAAAGTGGTAGAAAGTGGTATAAAAAAGGTGGTGATTTTCAAATGTTACTTGGCGAATATAATCATAATTTAGATACAAAAGGTAGAATAAGTGTTCCAGCAAAGTTTAGAGATGACTTGGGACATACCTTTATCGTAACAAAAGGCCTAGATAATTGTTTGTTCGCTTATTCTAAAGAAGAATGGAAAACATTTGAAGATAAATTAAAAAATTTACCTCTTACCAATATCAATGCCAGAAATTTTATAAGATTCTTCTTTTCAGGTGCCACTGAATGCGAAATAGATAAGCAAGGAAGAATTAACATTCCACAGAATCTTCGTGAATATGCTTCTCTTTCAAAAGATGTATATATCATCGGTGTTTCAACGAGAGTTGAAATTTGGGATAAAGAAAAGTGGGACAATTACACAAGTCCTGAAAATATGGATTTGGATGAAATCGCTAGTCAAATGTCTGATTTAGGCATTTAGATATAGAGACAAAAGATGAAAATTAAAAATAAACAAAAGATAAAAGAATGATTAACAAAAGATAACTAGCCTAGAGGCTAAAACAAAGGAAAAATATTTAGTTATACAAACGATAAGTTTTAGTATATAGTACAAAAGAAAAAAATAACATGAACAAAAGATAAAATAAGTAATAAACAAAAGATAAAAATTTAAAATTTAATTTAATGGAGAAAATATGGAGTTCAAACATAAATCTGTACTTCTAGAAGAATGTATAGAGGGTTTAAATATAAAAAAAGATGGAATATATGTGGATGGAACTTTAGGTGGTGGAGGCCATTCTTATGAAATACTAAGAAACCTTAACGCAAGTGGAACATTAATAGGAATCGACAGAGATAAAGATGCTTTAAAAGCAGCAAGTATTAAATTAAAAGAATTTGATAATTTTATACAAGTGCATGATAATCATGCCAATATTTTAGAAATTTTGAAACACCTTAAGATAGATGGAGTAGATGGTATACTACTTGATTTAGGAGTTTCCTCTTATCAACTTGATGAAGCAAACAGGGGATTTAGTTATATGAACGATGCCCACCTTGATATGAGGATGAATAGAGAAGATAGTATATCTGCATATGATGTAGTTAACAAATATGATGAAGAAAAATTATCTAGAATTTTTTTTGACTATGGAGAAGAAAGATATTCAAAATCCATAGCAAAGAAGATCTGTATGAAAAGACAAGAAAAAAAGATAGAAACAACTTTAGAATTAGTTGAAATTATAAAATCGGGTATGCCCGGTAAAGCTTTAAATGAAAAACAACATCCTGCAAAAAGAGTTTTTCAAGCAATTAGGATTGAAGTAAATGAAGAATTAACCAAATTAAAACAAGCAGTGTGCGATAGCATAAAATCTTTGAATCATAACGGAAGACTTTGCATTATTACTTTCCATTCATTAGAAGATAAAATTGTAAAACATGCCTATGAAGAGATGCAAGGAAGATGCACATGTCCTAAAAACTTTCCTGTTTGTGTTTGTAATTATATCTCATATGGAAAAGTAATGACAAAAAAGCCAATTGTATCTAGTGAAGAAGAATTAAAAGAGAATCCTAGAGCAAGAAGTGCTAAACTTAGAATATTTGAAAAAGTTAAAAGTTAAAATCATATAAAAATTGAGGTGATGAAGAAGTGGCCGATAGAAGCGCTTATGCATATGACTATGAAATGGGTTCTACAGCTCCAAAAAGAGAGTATCAAGCAGAACCTAAAAAAAATAAGTCAAATGTTAAGAGAAGATACGGTAAAAACAAAGTAAATAAAGCTACAAAGCAAGTTACTAAAAAAAGATTTTCCACTGTGGCTATTATTTTGTGCACTTTTTCTATGGTTATGGTTCTTACTTATCGATATAATTTGATTAGTGAAAAAAATTTAGAAAGTCAAGAATTAAAAAAACAATTAGATACTGCCGACTCTGCATTATTAAATGCAAAAATAGATGTAGAACAACAAACAGATTTAAATAAAATTGAGGCATATGCAAAGCAACAATTAGGTATGCAAAAACCAGATAAAAATCAAACTATATATGTAGATACATCAAATACTATGCAAACAGTTGAGACAAATAGTGAAAATTCGTTCCTGGATAATATAGTGAATGCTATAAAAAATTTCATAAATAACATATTTTAATGAAAAGCTGGAATAACCAAGATAAATTTTAAGTATTATGTATTAGAACTTAAATTTTTATCTTGGTTTATTTAACATTTTATGCTATAATATTATCAATATTGTAAGAGGTGAAACTTGTGGCTTATATGAGTCTTAAAAATCAAAAAAGAATAATAAAAGTGCTAATTTGCTGTCTTGCAGTTGCTCTTGTACTAGTGGCTAGGCTTGTATACATACAAGTTGTTAAATCAGAGCATTATACACAAATGGCATATGATCAACAAACAAGACAAAGAAAAGTGGCGGCAAAAAGAGGCACTATCTATGATTCGACTGGTGAAAAGGTATTAGCTCAAAGTGTCTCAGTTAATATTGTTACGGTTACTCCTACAAGTATGGATTCGGATAAAAAAGAAGAAGTGGCAACAAAACTTGCTGAAATACTTGAACTAGAAAAAGAAGATATTTTAGTTAAATTAAATAAAAAGACATCTAGCGAAACGATTGCAAGTAAAGTACCAGAAGAAAAAGCAAAATTAATACTAGAATATATCAGTAAAGAGAACATAGCAGGATTAAGAGTGGACGAAGATACTAAAAGAATATATCCATATGGAACTTTAGCAGCCCATGCGCTTGGCTTTGTGGGGACAGATAGAGGTCTAAATGGAATAGAAGCGTATTATGAAGATGATTTGGCAGGAATTCCTGGTAAAATCGTAGGTAGTACGGATGGTAGAGGAAGGGAGACACCATTTACGAATGAACAATATATTGAACCAATCGACGGTAAAGATATTGTTCTTACAATTGATGCCACTATTCAAGCCATCACTGAAAAATATTTAAACAAAGTAAACACAGAAAATCAATGTGAATATTCAATGGCCGTTGTGATGAGACCTTCTACGGGTGAAGTATTAGCTCTTGCTACTGCTCCTACTTATGATCCTAATGATCCTTTTAGCCCTAATACAGATGAGCTAAAACAAAAGTGGGATGAATTATCAAAAGAAGAAAGAAATGTTGCTTTAAATGATATGTGGAGAAACAAAACAATCTCCAATGTATCAGAGCCAGGATCTACTTTTAAGGTAGTAACTGCTACAGCAGCCCTAGAAGAGAACGTTACACAAATAGATAAAGCAGGAGAGTTTAGTTGCTCAGGTAGCATGAAAATAGGTGGATGGACGATTAAATGTTGGAGATCACCAAGGGCACATGGCTCTGAATCTTTAAGAGAAGGAATTATGAACTCTTGTAACCCAGTATTTATGCAGGTATCACAAAGAGTGGGAATAGAAAAGTATTGTGAATATTTAAAAGCATTTAATTTAGATTCAAAGACAGGTATTGATTTGCCAGGTGAAGCTTCAGGAATCATGCATGATCCTGCTGCTATGACGGCTGTAGATTTAGCGACTACTTCTTTTGGTCAGACAATATCGATTACCACATTACAAAGTGCTGTTAATTATTGTGCGATTGCCAATGGTGGTTATCTAGTTTCTCCATTTATTGTAAAAGAAGTAAAGAGTGGTAGTGGAAACTATGAGAAAGTAACACAATCAAAAGTATTAAAACAAATCATGTCAAAAGAAACGGCTGATAGTATATTAAGTGCATTGGAAGATACAGTAGCTAAAGGTACAGGTAAAGGTGCCATTGTCAATGGTTATAGAGTGGCCGGAAAGACAGCTACTGGTGAGCAAGGTAGAGGCGATAGCAAAAAATATATGGCAGGATTTGCAGGTATTGCACCTGTTAGCAATCCAGAAATAGTGGTTATGGTAAATGCCTATGCTCCTCAAGGAGAGGCAGGACACGGCGGTGGTACTATATGTGCTCCTATCGTTGGTTCTATCATGGAAGAAACATTAAGATATTTAGATATTAGTCCAGATTATGATTTACAAGAAAATGCAATTAAAGAAAAAGTAATTCCTGGAGTAGTAGGAAAGACAGTGGCAGAAGCTAAAAAGATCATAGAAGAACAAGGATTTAAAATTGCATCTGATAATACTTTAAAAGATGAAGATGTTATCAAAGATCAGATACCAAAAAGTGGTGCTTCCCTAATGGATGGTTCAACTATTAGAGTATATACAACTGATGAAGCAAAACAGACATCAAGTGTTCCTGGACTATACAAATTAACTTCAGATGTGGCTGTAAGTAGATTAAGGGCTGCTGGATTTAATGTAAGAATTGTCGGTTCTGGATTTGTACTTAGTCAAGACCCAGCGGCAGATAGTGTCATTGAAAAGGGTTCTATCATTACGATAAAGTGCGTTGATACGACGGACTTACCTTAGAAATTTATGCATTTTACAATTGTATGTATAGTATGATATAATACTATACATACAGAAATTTGAGGAGGCTATCATTATGCTTTTACAATATTTAATTGAAAACTTAAAGGATAAAGATATTATAGGGGACACGAATGTTGAGATTAATAAAATAGAATATAACTCACAAAAGATAGCACAAAATGATATTTTTGTAGCAATCAAAGGCTATAAAGAAGATGGAAACGATTATATTAAAGAAGCTATAAAAAATGGTGCTATTTGTATTGTGACAGAAGATGAGTTGAATGTAAAAGAACTAGTTGATATTACAGTAATAAAAGTAAAAGATAGTAGAATAGCACTTGCTATACTTGCTGCGCATTATTATGATGAACCAGCAAAAAAATTAAAGCTGATTGGGATTACTGGTACAAAAGGAAAAACTACTACTGCCCATATGATTCGAGACATTTTAAATGCATCAGGTAAAAGGGCTGGTATGGTTGGAACTATTTATAACACATATGGTAATGTTTGTATTGAATCTAGTAGAACATCACCAGAAAGTTTAGACTTACAAAAATTGTTAAAAGATATGGTTGATGCTGAAATGGAATATGCTGTTATGGAAGTGAGTTCTCATTCTCTAGTGTTAAATAGAGTATATGGGTTGCATTTCGAGATAGGAGTATTTACCAATCTCTCACAAGAACATTTAGATTTCCATGAAACAATGGAAAACTATCTATTGGCAAAGTCAAAATTATTTGAAATGTGTGATTTTGCTCTTGTCAATGGAGATGATATTTATACACCAAGGTTGCTTAAAATGATTCAATGTAAAACAGCTACATTTGGACTTGATAATGCTGTTAATGTAACAGCAGCAGATGTTAGAGTTAATAATAATAACGTAGAATTTAAGATGTATGTCAATAAAATGTTAGAAACTGTAGTAATAAATATACCAGGAAGATTTACAGTATATAATGCACTTGCTGCGATTGGTACTTGTAGTTTGCTTGGATGTCAGATGGATGCTATTTTACTTGCACTTGCTAATATAAAAGTACCAGGAAGAAGTGAAATTATTGATGTTCAAAAAACATTTACAGTACTCGTAGATTATGCTCATAATCCCTCTAGTTTAGAAGCAATTCTTACTTCTGTTAAAAAGTATGCAAAAGGTAGAATCATTTGTGTCTTTGGTTGTGGAGGTAATAGAGATAAAGAAAAACGACCTATGATGGGTGAGATATCTGGAAGACTTGCTGACTTTACTGTTATTACAACCGATAATCCAAGAAATGAAAATCCTGCTATTATAATGGGTGAAATTGAACAAGGTGTTAAGGCAACAAAGGGATTATATAAAATTATAGAAAACAGAAAAGAGGCAATTGCATTTGCCATGAAGATTGCTTGGAAAAGTGATATTGTGGTTATTGCAGGAAAAGGACATGAAACTTATCAAGAATTAAAAAATGGAAGAAAAATAGATTTTGATGAACGAAAAGTAGTAAAAGAGATTGCTGAAAAGATGCCGGATAAGAATATAGAGTAAGCAAGACAAGGAGAGAAAATATGAATACACAAACGTTAAATTTGCTAGTAGCTTTTGTAGCTACCATATTACTAGGAATGATTGTTGTTCCACAACTTAAAAAATTAAAAATAGGCCAAGTGGTAAGAGACGATGGACCAAAATCACATTTAAAAAAGAATGGAACACCAACAATGGGTGGCATTATTATTGTAATTGTGCTAGTTGCAATACTTGCAATTCATGCTATTAAAAACCCTGTATTGATACTTCCTATTGTTGCAGTATTAGGCTTTGGAATTATTGGATTTATTGATGATTACAAAAAGTTGGTATTAAAAAATCCAAAGGGATTATCACCAAAGTTAAAAATGCTTGGACTATTTATTGTAACTGCAATATTTATAATACTATACATTAATGTATTTCATATGGGAACTGATATTATCATTCCATTTGTTAATCAACCAGTGGCATTATCAACTGGAGCATTTATTGTATTTACAGCATTTATACTACTTGCCACTAGTAATGCCATTAACTTAACGGACGGTTTGGACGGTCTTGCTTCAGGTGTTGTTGCCATTATCATGACTTTTTTTACCATTATTGCGGTGAAACAACAAAATACAGAAATGATTATTTTAGGTGCTGCTTCTGTTGGAACTTGTATTGGATTTCTATTATTTAATTTTCATCCAGCAAAAGTATTCATGGGGGATATAGGCTCATTAGCACTTGGTGGGGCAGTTGCTTCCATTGCTATTATCTTAAAGATGCCGTTATATCTAGCTATTGTTGCTCTTGTTAGTATTATTGATACCTTATCTGTTATCATTCAGGTGGGATATTTTAAAATCACAAAAGGAAAGAGAATATTTAAGATGGCACCATTCCATCATCATATGGAATTAAGTGGTATGAAGGAAACAAAAGTTGTTTTAATATTTTGGAGCGTTACAGCAATTTGTTGTGTGATTGCCTATTTAATATAATATAGGAGAGATGTATGAAAAAATTTAAGCTGATTACTAAAAGTAGTGATGGTGAAGAAAAAAAGAATATGGATTTCAGTATGCTCATAACGATCATGTTACTGCTATGCATGGGACTTGTTATGGTTGCCACTGCTAGCTCTTATCATGCTTTAAGTGTGTATGGAAATAGTAATGAGCTTCTTACTAAACAATTGTTGTTTGCTATTGTTGGCGTTATCGCGATGCTTGTTATATCAAAAATTGATTATAGAGTGTATAAAAAATGGAGCTATATTGGTTTTGCATTTGTAATATTGTTATTAATAGCTGTATTAACTCCACTTGGAATTGAAGTAAATGGTGCTAAACGTTGGCTTGGTTTTGGTGAATCTTTTAGGTTTCAACCTTCTGAAATTATGAAAATCGTTTTAGTACTTGCTACGGCAACTTATATCTCATTAAATACTAAAAAATTAAATACCTTTAAAGGATATATTGTTCCAGTCTGTATGCTAGGACTTGTTATAGCAATTATGTTTCTACAAAAGCATATGAGCCGGTACATTAGTTATGATTGTTGCTTCTATGTCTATCATATTTGCTAGTGGTATTAAGATAAAAGCAAGATATATTATTGCATTTTTGCTCATTGTATTAATTGCTGGCGGCATTTTTATTTCTGCCGAAGAATTTAGAATGAAGAGGATACTCTCTTTCCTAAATCCTGAAGAAGATATACGTGATGGTAACTGGCAAGCGGCTCAGAGTTTGTATGCAATTGGTTCTGGTGGAGTATTTGGACTAGGGCTTGGGCAAAGTAGACAAAAATATTTATGGCTACCAGAGGCACAGAATGACTTTATCTTTTCGGTTCTGGGTGAAGAATTTGGATTGGTGGGGACTTTAGCTGTTCTGGGAGTATTTACCTTCTTTATTTATAGAGGGTATCGAATTGCCATTACTTGTAAAGACCTATTTGGCTCTTTAGTGGCAACAGGTATTACGAGTGTATTCGCACTGCAGATATTTGTTAATATAGCAGTTGTTACCTGTACAATGCCCGTAACGGGTATGCCATTACCATTCTTTAGCTATGGAGGAACGGCACTTTGTATTAACCTTTGCGCAATGGGAATATTACTTAGTATTTCTAGGAATTGCAAAAGTGCTTAAGTAGGAGAAAAGCTTATGAAAAACAAAATCATTACTTTTTTAATTATATTGGTACTTTGTATCATGGTAACATTTGTTATTGTGATAGAAATTAATAGAGTAAAAATTGAAAAAGTAAAGCAAGTAACAAGTGATATTGTAAAAGAAAATTATGACTTTGAAGTAACACTTCAAAAATATAGTAAAAATGTTGATAAAACAGGTCATGCCATATATACGCTATATTTTGCAAAAGTAGAAGGCATGGAGATTTATGGTAAGTTAAATATAGATGATATTCATCAAATTACAACAGATGATAGCATTTCTTTAAATATAGAAGATATCAAATTAGCGAAAAAAGTGCAAGAAAAATATGGTGAAAATTACGAAGTGATCCAGTTAAAACTTTGTATTGCAAATGAATGGTACCCGTTACCCTATTATCAGTTTTTGTTAAAAAACAAAGCGGAGGGCTATCCGTATTTTGAGGGAAAAGTTCCAGTCAATAGAAATGTAGATGAAATATTTGAGGAAAATGAAAATTCAAAAAGATATAATTAAAGGAAGGTGAAGAGAATGAATATAGTATTTGCTTGTGCTGGCACAGGTGGCCATGTTAATCCAGCAATTGCGATGGCAAAAATTTTATTAAAGCATCAGCCAGATACCAAAATATTATTTATTGGGACAAAAGATGGTCTTGAAAATAGTCTTGTTATGAATGCAGGATTTGAAATAAAACATATTAGCACAGGGAAAATCATTCGTTCTTTGACATTAAAAAATTTTAAGCAATTAGCAAAAGCATACAAAGGAATTAGTGATGCTAAAAAAGTACTAATTGACTTTAAAGCGGATTTGATAATAGGCACTGGTGGATATATTTGTGTTCCTGTTATGCTTGCTAGTAAAAAATTAAAAATTCCATATATGTTACATGAGAGCAATGCTTTTCCAGGAGTTTCTGTAAAATTGCTTGCAAAAAAAGCAAAAGCAGTGATGATTGGATTTGAGGATGCAAGAGTAAGATTAAAGAATAGAAAAAATATTGTTTATACAGGAACACCAGCAAAGTTTGATGTTGACGTTTTTGATAGATTAGATAAAGAAGCGTGTAAAAAAGAGCTTGGTTTAGCAGATATTGATAAAAAAATTGTCCTTGTTACTTGTGGTTCACAAGGGGCCATGAAAGTAAATAAAACCATACTTGAAATGGTATCGAGTCATTTTATCCAGGATTATTTTGTGGTTCTTGTAACAGGTAACAAAAATTATGATGAAATAAAAAATGAGTTAAAAATAATTCAGTCAAAAGATAAACATGAAAGCGTTAACAATATCAAAGTAGAACAATTTATATTTGATATGGATAAGATGTATAAAGCAGTTGATATCTGTATTACTAGGGCAGGTGCACTTACTGTTACAGAACTTGCTTTATCTGGAAAACCAGCAATCTTAATACCACTTCCAACTGCTGCTGAAAATCATCAGTTATATAATGCAAAAGTATTAGAAAATGTGAGCGCGGGAAAAATAATAGAGCAAAAGGATTTAACAGCTAACGTTTTAAATAGTAATATACAAAAAATGATAATACAAAATAATATCGATGAAATGTCACATAATGCTAGAAAAATAGCAAAACTGGATGTAGAAGAGAAAATATACAAATGTATGTTAGATGCTTTAAAAAAGTAGGTGTAAACGATGGAAAATAGAAGTAATCATGCTAGGACAAGTAGTAGGAAAAATAGTGCTTCTGCAAAAAGGTCATATAAAAATGAAAAAAAGATAATTAAAAAAAAGAAAAAAGGAAAAAGAGCCTTTGTAGTAATATTACTCTTTTTATTCATTGGTGCTATTATTTCTGGTATTTATTTATTACTTACTCTTCCAACTTTTAATGTAAAAGAGGTTGAATTAGTAGGAACAGAACGCTATGCAAAAGAAGAGGTTATGACAAAACTTGATATTAATATGGATAAGAATATCTTTATACAATTTTTTTCCTATGAGAAAGATAAAATAGAGGAATTTTCTTTTTTAGATGATGTAAAAGTTACAATGAAATTACCAAATAAAATACAAATTAAAACTTCCGAAAGGATTCCAATGTATCTAGCTTATGATAAAGAGAAAAATAAATTCTTTAAAATAGATAAAGATGGCTATATCCTTGAAGAAGGGAAGATAGAAGAGAAGACAAAAGAGCAAATGTTACTATATGGAGTCACTTTTGCAGATGAAGTTGTATTTGGAGAAAAAATCAATGAGATTGATTATTCTAAAATCGTAACGTATCTTTCAATTAAAAAAGAATATGACAAAAGTAAAATAGATAAGGAAGTAACAAAGGTAAGTTTTGAAAATTCCTTGACAACTCTTACGTTAGATGATAAACTTATTGTTAAGTTTCCAAATGAAATTGATTTAAAATATAAGATGAACTTTTTAAAAGGTATTATTGAAAAATTACCTTCTGAATCTGTTGGTGTAATTGATATGACTAAATCCAAACCTATATTTTCATCTTTTTAAAGGAGGGGTACCTATGGCAAATAAAAAAGAAATAAATGAAACAACAAAATCGTTCAAAGAAAAGACAGTAGAATTCTTTAAAAAGTATTCTATTATTTCATATATTGTAATTGGTATTGCTTTGTTTTTTTTGAGTATGTTACTAACAGCACAAATGAAAACAATTAGTAATACAGAAGAGCTAATAGCAGGAAAGAGGGAAGCACAACTTGCTGATGAGCTTCTTACTTTGCAGCATGAATATGATGCTTTAAAAGATAAATATGTTGCAAGTGAAAAAATAGTTGAAGAATACAAAAACAACTCTTCTACCAATGATACATTGATTAGCTCGATGAAAAAAGAGATTGATACGTTAGCAGCACTTGCTGGTACCACTAACCTAAAAGGTGAGGGGATTGTTATTACACTTACAGATGGAACAAAAAGTTCTGTAGAAATAAATTCAAACAATTTAGTTCATGATAGTGATGTATTAACTCTTGTTAATGAGTTAAAGGCAGCTGGTGCTGAAGCAATTAGTGTTAATGATCAAAGAATTATATCTACTTCAGCAATTCGTTGTGTTGGACCCGTTATTCAGGTGAATTATCAAAAAGTAGCAACTCCTATTGTGATTAAAGCAATTGGTAATGCACAATATTTAGAGAGTGCGATGAATATAAAAAATGGAATTGTTGATTTGTTAAAAGGAACTGCTGGTATTGGTATTACAGTAGTAAGACAAAGCGATGTTATGATACCAAAGTTTGATGGTGTTTTAAGTTTTAGAAACGCAACAGAAAGTAAATAAGGGGGGAGTGAATATGACAGGAGTTATCATAGTAATTGGTTTTGTTATTGCCGGAATTTTAACTGGTCTTAATGTGATCATACCATATTCATATTCTCAATATATAGCGGTTGCTATACTAGCATGCCTTGATTCAGTCTTTGGTGCATTTTCAGCTAATATAGAGAAGAAATTTAGAATGAATACCTTCTTATCAGGATTCTTTGGTAATGCGATTATTGCTATGTTTTTAGTATATATTGGTAGTAAATTAAATGTTGAAATCTATCTTGCCGTAGTGATTGTATTTGGCTCTAGACTTTTAAATAATTTTTCTACAATCAGAAGAGACTTTTTAGAGAAGATAGACAAAAAAAAGAAGGAAATGAAAAAAGAGAATAAAGATAAGCCGAAAACAAAAAAAGTAATTGTAAAGAAAGAACCAAAAATAAAAGAAGAGAAGAAAGAAACAGTTAAAATAGAATAATAATTTAAAAATAGAAGCAAATTGCTATTCGTTTCTATTTTTGTATAATATCCAAAAAAACACACAAAATAATTACCAAAAAATACAAACAAGAAATGTCAGCAAAAACAATCACAATGAAAAAACAAGAAAACATAATAAAACAATATATATAATTTGGCAAAAAGTATTGAAGATTTTTTTGTATGTGATATCATACTATTAGTATTTTTATATTCAAAGATACGATGAAAAATAGGAGAAAATGATAATGAAAGTAAACAAAAGAAATAAGAAAGGTATATCACTGATTACGTTAGTTATTACAATTATCGTAGTGATAATACTAGCTGCAGCAGTGATATTAACATTAAATAATAACAACCCAATTAATAATGCTAAAGAGGCAACGTTTAAACAAGATGTATCAACAATACAAGATGATTTAAATCTGTATATAGCAGATAAGTATGCAAAAAGTACAGGAACATTTGATATGAATGGATTAAACTTAACAGATACAACAAACCCAAAAATAACAGATGAAATACAATCTGTAAAAGAAAGTAAACTAAATGGAAAAGTGGAAGTACAAAGCGGTAAACTAGTATTTACCGGAAATGATGAAACAGAGAAGAAGTGGTTTGAAGAAATCATCAACCAAGGTGGAACAACAGGTGGTGGAAATACACCAATGATTCCAACAGAAATCGTAGCAGAAAATACGAAATATACTGATGCAAAAGGAAAAACAGCAATAATACCAAAAGGCTTTAAAGTATCGTCTGTAGCAACAGAGCAAATAATAGAAGATGGTTTAGTAATACAAGATAATGATGAAAATGAGTTTGTATGGATTCCAGTAGATAATATAGCAAATTTTAAAAGAGTAGATTGGCCGGTACAATATCTTACAGTAGCAAATACACCTGAAGATGAAAATACCGCAGAATATATAGCAATGAAAGCAAGTGTTGAAACAAACAAAGGCTATTATATAGCACGTTACCAAGCAGGAATACCAGGTACAACACAATCTGTAGTAGATAACCATGGCACTGTATCTACTGGAACAATAAAACCAGTATCAAAACAAGGAGTAGGCGCATGGAATTTCATTGCATGGGGAGCAAATAAAAATACAGAAACACCAGGAAATGGAGCAGTAACAGTAGCAAGAGCCATGTATCCAAAAGGTAATACAGAAACAGGAGTAGTTTCAACATTATGTTATGATATACAATGGGATACAGCGTTAAAATTCATAGAGAAAAAAGACCAAGCATATCCTAGCAATAGTACAAATAAAGGGAATTATAATGGAACAAATAGTACAGAAGATACATTTATCTCTATAGCAGTAACAGGTGCACATCCTAGTTTTATGGTAAATAATATCTACGATATGGCAGGTAACGTATACGAATGGACAATGGCAGCGATCTTTAGCAGTAGCCGCGTCTATCGTGGTGGTGATTACAATGATGGTGGCAGTTTTAATCCGGCAGGTTATCGTTCTGGCACTACGTGCAGCAGTAGCGGCAACCACATCGGGTTTCGTCCAACGCTTTACATAAAGTAGCACTGACCACTGTCGAATATGCTTGACATAAGATAGTCTTGCATGGAGGTAAGTAAGACTAACCTCTTGTAGAATAGAATGTATTAAGTATTAGATTGAATGTATAAGTAAAAATGTGTTAATGGCGTTAGCTACTTTAAATTATACACCCTTGAGCTTGCGAAATGGTGGTGATAATTTAAATAAAAAACATTAACATTCGGGTACCCTCATTAACATTCGAGTATAGAAATTTTCAAAAAAATTAGATAAGTAATTAAATTGTTATTTTGTTTTTTTGAATTCTATACCTGAGATTAAGGGGGATTTTTTATGCCTTTTTTAGATGATTTTGATAGAATAGCAGTAGAAGAAAATGCAGAATATTTTGTATTTGTAAGATGTGGTGTCTTTGAAGCTCTTTGTTTGAGTGAATATTTAGGTCTTAAAAAAGGACTTTTTGGAAGTATTGCAAAAATAGCTTTTCCAGTTGTTTCAGTTGGGAAGTATATAGGAATGTTAAAGAGAATAGGTTATTCTTTTAAGTTATATGATTATGCAGATTATGGAGAAGTGATTGTTGAAAATATTGGAAGTAAAAAGTATGTTGTAAAATATGAGTATAATGGCAATGAAATACCTGTATCGAAAATACATTTTGGTGGCGAATACAATGGAAAAAAGTAATTTAGAATTAATACCAAAATATGAAAGATATATAGAATATATATTAAATATGATACTTAAATTACCTCGTGTTGAAAAGTATAACATAGGAAATGAATTAAAAGTAGTCATGTATGAAATGCTTGAAAATATTGTATATCTAAATAAAATTGGTAAGATGGAGAAACTTAAAATTTGCAATTATATTGATGCAAAAATATTAATTCAAAGAATATATATACGGTTATGTAGAAAGTGAACATGTCGTTGCAAAGTACTTAATGAATATATGAATAAAATAAACATATTTTTTCATTATAGAAATATATATGTATAAAGGGAGATGTGAAGAATATGACAAAATTAAAAAACTATAGTATAAGCTTGGTTATTTCATTTATAATATCTTTGATATTTATAAGTTTAACCGCCGTTATTTTTGCATATACTAATATAAATGACAGACATTTGCAATCATTTATATTTGGGACATTATTAATTTCTGTATTAGTTGGTTCAACATTACTTTCAAGGAAAATAAAAGAAAAGGGTTTGTTATATGGTGCACTTTTTGGAGTGATATACTGCTTACTAATGTATTTCATTGCAGTAATAGAATCGGGAAGTTTCTTTGTTTCTAATACTTTAGGGTTATATTTAGGTATATGCGCTGTTGCTGGTGTTATTGGAGGAATCATTGGAGTAAATATATGAAAATAGATTGGATGAAAAACCTATTTAAAAATAAATCTAGAATATTCATTTCGGTTTTAGCAATTATTTTACTGTTAGCTATATACTGTATTTTAAACTATAATAGTTTAATTGCAGTATATAATTTTGAAAAAGATGTATCTAGTACCTATGCTAATATGGAGCTTGCAATCGGTGGAGAGGCAATTGGTATTAAACTGCTTGCAACGGGTGTATTAATTATGGGAATTGATAGACAAGATACCAATTTGCAAGTGGGAGATATTATCTTACAAGTAAATGGAGAAAAAATTGAGACAAATACGGAACTTTTAGATAGAGCAAAAAAATCAGAAGGAAAAGAATTATCATTAGAAGTAAATAGACAAGGTGAAATTTTCACTACTACTATCTCACCAATTACCGATAGTGTGAGTAATGAATACAAATTGGGTCTATGGGTAAAAGATAGTAGTGCCGGTGTAGGTACTATAACTTTTTACGATAAAATATCACGTAAATTTGCTGCTTTAGGACATGGTGTGACAGAAACAAAAGAAAACTATATTTTACCAATAGAAACAGGAGGTATTACAACAACGAATATATTCTCTATAAAAAAAGGAGTAGCAAAAGTTCCAGGAGAATTAAAAGGAACGATAACAACTTCAATTATTGGAGAAATTAATGGTAATACAGATAAAGGTATCTATGGAAAAATATTAAAAGATGATATTATTACTTCAAAAAATACAATTGAAGTAATGCCAAAATCTCAAATAAAAGAGGGAAAAGCAAGTATTTTTTGTACATTAGATGATAATACAATTAAAGAGTATGAAATAGAAATACAAAAGGTATTGTTAACCTCCATAGGCAACAAGAATATGATTATTAGTATAACCGATAAAAGGTTGTTAGACAAAACTGGAGGTATCGTACAAGGTATGAGCGGTAGTCCTATTGTTCAAGATGGAAAACTAGTAGGAGCAGTAACACATGTTTTTTTAAATGATCCAACACGTGGTTATGGTGTGTTTATAGAAAATATGATAGAAGATATGAGTAGTATTGAATGATAAAAATATATATAATATTTGACTTTTCATATACCTAAATGATATAATTTAGGTATATTTTTTATGAGAAAATAATAGGAGAATGGTATGGAATATATTGATAAAGCAAAGGCGTTATATGATTCGAATTGTTTACAGGTTAAAGTACCACCTGTAATAGATAAAGAGTATATTGAAGACAGAAATAGGAACAATAATAATACTGCACATGATAAACAATATAGTTGGGAGTTTTGTGGGCAAGATTTAAGAAATGTAGATATGGGTCATTTAACACTTGATGATTTTAAAGAGTTTACAAGTATTGTAAAGAAAACTTCTAAAGAAGGTAATGATATAGGTAGAGAGCTAGATATTGATGAAACAATGATACAAGTGCGTAAAATGAAAGATTATGATATTAGATAAAGATAGTTTCACATTGTGAAATTAGCTATTATTAGATTAATGATTATGATATAATGTAAAAGTAGGGGATGATGGATTGGAAAACATACTCGATGTTGCTATTATTGGTGGTGGACCAGCAGGATTATCTGCTGCTATCAATGCGGTGGCAAGAAATAAATCAGTGAAAATATTGACAAACAAATCTAACTATTTGCAAAAAGCTGAAATGGTGGATAACTATTTAGGATTTCACAATATTAGTGGGAAAAAATTAATGCAAAATTTTTTGGAACATGTGCAGAGCTTAAATATTGCGTTTGAATATGGTAAGGTTATCAATATTATGAAGTATAATGATATTTTTATGATTAATTGTAATGGAGAGATTATACATGCAAAAACAGTCATTTTAGCCCTTGGTGTTGTAAAAAACAATTTGTTAAAAAATGAAGAAAATTTAATAGGAAGAGGCGTTAGTTATTGTGCTACTTGCGATGGCTCTTTGTATAAAGGTAAGAATGTATTGGTATATGGTAATGCAGATGATATAATAGAAGAAGCTAATTTTTTACAAAAGTTGGGAGTTAATGTAACATTAATTACTGCTAAAAAAGAACTGCATGATATACATAAAGATATAAATATATTAGATGGAGTAGTTACTGAAATAGTTGGTAATCATAAATTTGAAGCTGTTGTTATAAATCATGAAGAAGTGAAAGCAGATGGTTTGTTTTTGTTAAGAAATTCCATTGCTTTTAATACTATTATTAACGATTTAGATACATATAATGGCTATATACAAGTTAACAGAAATATGGAGACAAACATATCAGGGCTTTATGCATGTGGGGATTGTACGGGAGAACCTTTGCAAATTTCCAAAGCAACTGGTGAAGGTTTAGTTGCTGCTCAAAATGCAGCTAAATATATAGATAGTTTAAAGGAGATGAAATAGTATGATTAAGTATCCTAATAAGGAAGAATTCAATGAAATTATCAAGAATAATAGTTTAGTATTAGTTGATTTTTACGCTTCATGGTGTATGCCATGTAAAATGTTAGCGCCTGTTATTGAAGAAATTGCAGAAGAATATGATGGAAAAGTAGTTGTTTGTAAAGTTGATATCGATGAAAATGAAGAATTAGCAAACGAATATAATATCATGTCAGTTCCAACAGTAGTAATCTTCAAAAAAAGTGAGAATATAGAAGAAATCATTGGACTAAATGATAAATCAAAATATACAAGATCATTAGAATAAATTAAAAAATAAAGGTTAGCTATTTGGAGTGTGTTTCACTTCATTAGTTAATCTTTATTTTTCTTCGTTTATAAAATCTATCTGTCTATTAAATAATAGTTGTTTAAACTTTTCTATACCAACCTCATCTGGATTGATTCCTTCTTCTATTAATTTTTTACCAGTTATTTCTTTTAGCATTTTGTTACCGATTTTTGCAAAATGGACTTGTTTTTCTTTCTTTGTCGTATCACAATTGATGATAAGTTCTAATTCTTCAAGAGATAGAGTAGAACGGTGTATTTTATTTACTATGGTAACAATGGTACTTGCCTCTAAATCATCGAAATGTTTCATTTCTTTGTAATAACGTGCAATATCTATCGCTTTGTTTTTCCATATGGTTGGTATAGAAATTCTATTTGAAAAATTTCCGATTCTTTTGATTGTTTCTTCCTCATAGGTATCCTGATCCACCACTTTGCCTTGCTGTAATAATGGTTTCCAAAGTTCAAGAGTTAAAGCGCAATATCGTAAACTAATATCCTTTGTAACTTTAGCTACTTTATCCAATAGCAACATACTACGGTGATAGATATCATTTTCATAAGAATTTTTTATATTTTGTAAATCATATAATTCTTTAAAATGTACCTCAAGTAAATTAGTATCCTTTAAAACGTGAAAGAATAAAGAAGGACTATCTGATTGTAATGCTCGTTGTAATTCATTAAAGATTCTTTCTTTGGATAAATAGATTAATTCTTCCTTTAAGCTTTCCATTAGTTTTTTTGTTTCATGATGAATTTTAAAATCAAGAGTAGCAGCAAATCTAGCGGCTCTATATACTCTTAAGGGATCTTCTACAAAGGCACTACTAATATGCCTTAATGTTTTTTGTTTGATATCATTTGCTCCGTCAAATGGATCAATGAATACACCAGTTAACACGTCTTTTGCTATTGCATTGATAGTAAAGTCCCTTCTTTTTAAATCCTCAAGAATGGTGATTTTATCTGTAGCTTCCACTTCAAATCCATTGTGCCCATTAGCAATTTTCTTTTCTTTTCTTGCGAGCGCAAATTCATGTTTTTTAATATAGAAAACAGGAAAAAATTTCCCAATCTCACGAGCAATTGGGAACAGGAATTTAAATTTTTCTTCTGAAAGACCAGTTACACAAAAATCGAAATCTGTTGGTATTAATCCCATGATTTCATCTCTTACAGCGCCACCGACTATATATAGCCTACCACCATTTGAAGATATGATTCTTGCTATTCTAAAAACATTCTCTAAATCCATATTATATCACAGTTATATGATATAGTATAATAAAAGATAAGTCAATAAAAATAGGAGTATCATATTAAAAAAAAAGGTAGAAATTTGTTATGCTAGAAGATATCTATTTACTTAGAATATTGGATAAGGTATAATAATGATAGGTGAAATGAATGAAAAAGAACGTAAATATTGGTGGTATGACTTGTGTTGCTTGTGCATCAGGATTAGAAAGAGTATTAAAAAAGGAAGCAAAAGTAAAGAATGTAACAGTAAGTTTTGCAACCCAAATGATGGAAATAGAGTATGATGATGACCTGAAATTTAAAGTGATTGAAAAACACATTAAAAGTTTAGGATTTTATATTATCAATAAAAATGTTCAAAAAAAGGATAATGCAAAGCTAAAATTAATGATTTCTGTTATCTTTACTATTCCGTTATTATATATTGCTATGGCACATATGATACCTGGTATTACTATGCCATATCCAACTATTTTACATCCTAATAGTAATCCGATGAACTTTACTATGATACAATTGTTACTTACGATACCAGTTATCATTAGTGGTTACAAATTTTATACGGTAGGATTTAGGTTATTATTAAAAGGAATTCCTAATATGGATTCATTGGTTGCTTTAGGAACAAGTGCCTCTTTTTTGTATAGTATTTTTTCTGCCATTCAAGTGCTCAATGGTAGTCTGGACTCTATGCATCATTTGTATTTTGAATCAACCGCTACCATTATCACACTAGTACAACTAGGAAAATATCTTGAATCACGTTCTAGAAGTAAAACAGGTAGTGCCATTCAAGCATTAATGAAGATAGCACCAAAAGAAGGAATTGTATTAAGAGGTAAACAGGAAATTACAATTAATATAGAGGACATTGTAGTAGATGATATTGTTGTTGTAAAATCCGGAGAAAAGATACCAGTAGATGGTGTCATTATTGATGGCAATGCCAGTATAGATGAATCGATGATAACTGGGGAGAGTCTCCCAATTGAAAAGGGGATTGGAAATCATGTAATTGGTGGTACGATTAATAAAGGGGGATATATACGATTTAAAGCAACAAAGATTGGAAAGGATACTACGTTATCTCAAATCATAGAACTTGTAAAGAATGCACAAAATTCCAAAGCACCTGCTGAAAGATTAGCTGACGTTGTATCAAAATACTTTACTATTGTAACGCTATCACTTGCTATGCTTTCATTTATTGTTTGGTTACTAATTAGCAAAGATTTTACATTTGCACTCACTATATTTGTTTCAGTATTGGTAATTGCATGTCCATGTGCACTTGGACTTGCCACTCCTATAGCTATCATGGTGTCTACGGGTAAAGGAGCATTGCTAGGTATTTTATTTAAAAATGCAGAATCACTAGAGACATTAAGTAAGGTTGACACTATTGTCTTTGATAAAACTGGTACACTAACGAAAGGAAAACCATATCTTACCGATTTGTTACCAGTCCATGTTTCTAAAGATACTCTACTAGCTTATCTTTTGTCAATTGAGGAGAAATCAGAACATCCTCTTGCGGTTGCCATAGTAGAATATGCAAAGAAAAACAATGCAGAGCATATAGAGACAAGGAATTTCAAAACATTGGTTGGAAAAGGTGTATACGGACAAATAGAAGGCCGTGATATTTATATCTGTCATTTCCAACTAGCACTGGAATTAAAAGTGGAATTAAGCAAATATTCACAAATGATATATGATTTAGAGAATGTCGGAAAAACAGTTATGTTTGCAATACAAGATAATACGTTAATTGGTATCATAGCAATTGCTGATGTTATAAAAGAACATAGCAAAGAAGCAATAAACAAGTTAAATGAGATGAAAATCACTAGCTACATGATAACTGGAGATAATGAAAATACAGCAAAAAATATAGCTAATCAAGTGGGAATAAAAAATGTGATAGCAAATACCTTACCAGAAGATAAAGCAAGTAAAGTAAGAGAATTAATGGGTAAGGGCAGTAAAGTAGCAATGGTAGGGGATGGTATCAATGATTCACCAGCTCTTATGAGTGCGGATGTTGGAATAGCGATTGGAAATGGTACTGATGTTGCAATAGAATCAGCAGGTGTCATATTAGTTAGAAATGATATATTAGATGTTCATACCGCGATTCGACTTAGTAAGAAAACAATGAATGTGATCAAGCAAAATTTATTTTGGGCTTTTGGATATAATGCACTTGGAATACCAATTGCAATGGGCATTTTACATGTTTTCGGTGGACCGTTATTAAATCCAATGATAGCAGCACTTGCTATGGCTTTTAGCTCTGTATCAGTTGTTACGAATGCATTAAGAATCAATCGTTTTAAATAAAATATAATTGACTAACGCTTAAGTAGATGTTATACTATATAAAGTTGGTGATTAAATGTCTAATATAAAAGAAAATATTGTTATAAAGAAGAAATTTAATATAAAGAACATAATATCAGATTACGGGAAATATTACAAAGAAAAATTATTACGAAAACATATCATATGTTTTGTGATTATGATTATCATCTTTGCAGTAAGTTTTAATATGTTTTATCAAAGTGCTTCAAGTGCAGATATAAAAGAACTGATTACTGAAAACTATAAGTTAAAAGATTTTGCAGATACTTTTGGAGAAAAATCTTTCTTAGCATTTATCGTTATTTTTGCTGGTTTTACTCCATTTTTATATATATCAGTGATAGGGTTATTTTATGGATATAGCCTATCAAATGTGTTAGTGGCAACATATGTTATGAACGGTGGGAATCTTGCATTACTCATCATAGGTGTTGTTATAGAAATGATAGGCATTTCACTTTGTGTAGCAACAGGAATGAATTATTGCAAAATATCTGGTAAAAGAACTAGGTATTCTAGTAATGCATCCTATGGATTTCATGATTTTAAAAAAGCATATTATAACTTAAGAAAAAATAAAGAGGGAATGGAAAGAGAAGATAAAAAAAAGAAACAAAAACAGGAAGAAAAACAAAAACTAAACGTAAAGGTCCCTTATTTAATGTTTGCCATTTCTTTTGCTATTAGTATTGTCTTTATTTTAATAGGTATGTTGATAAAGTAAAAAAGTTTATTCAGTCTTTTCACAAATCAGTACTTATGCATCTAGTTTTGCCAAATGGTACACGTCTTGCTTTATATTTATATAAATAGCAACTAATCTTTATACTTATTACAATAATGTAAAATAAAAACCTCTCATAGTAATCTTACTATAGGAGGTTTTAAACTATATTCTTTCAATTGTCCTAAACATGTTGTGTATACCATCTTTTATATAATCTGTAACTGATTTTTTATAGATATCTTCTTCTAAATAAAAGGATTTTTCATATAAAATCTCATCCTCTAGAATTACTTGAATGTTACCAATATAAGTACCGGCTGACATAGGAGCCTCTATTTTTTGTATTGTATCCTGTTTTACATATATTTTTTCATATTCTTCCTCTGTTAATGGTAATATTAAGTTATCCGAAAATTGTTTTTCATACGAGTCTTTATTTCCTTTTATAATGGGAATATTAATGTAAAAGTTAAGATATTTTGAAATATCAATTGGTTTGTATTTGCTAAAGCATTCTTCTAATACTGTCTTTGCAGTAGAAAAACGAATATTAGTGGTTTCAGCACCAAGAACTACTGTAATGTATCTTCTACCGTCATCCGTTGCAGAAGCAATTAAGCATCTATTGGCTCCATTGGTAAAACCAGTTTTTACACCATCAGCTTTGTCATAAGTTTTAAGTAATGCATTGGTATTATTTAGTAATTTAGAAAAAGAGCCAAAATTAATGGTAATTGATTTGGTTTGAACTGCTTCATTAATATATTTATTTTTTAATGCATATCGAGTAATGAGTGCCATCGATTTTGCTGTTGTATAGTGATTAGGATCATCTAATCCATGTGGATTTGCAAAGCTTGTATCAGTCACTCCAATTTCTTGTGCTTTTTTTGTCATCATAGCTGCAAAGTTTTCTATGGTTCCCCCTATATGTAATCCAACGGTATAGGCACAATCATTACCAGATGGAAGCATCATACCATATAGCAAACTTTTAGCACTTATTTTATCTCCCTTTTTAAGTCCAACCGTAGAACCACCAATCCAAGTTGCTTGTGAAGGAACTTCTATCATTTCATCCATTTTGCAATTTTCCACTAATAGGATACTTGTCATTACCTTCGTAAGAGAAGCCATAGATCTTTGCTCTTCTTCATTCTTACCAAATAAGACTCTTCCAGTATCATAATCGATAACTACCGCTGCTGGAACATTTACTTGAATAAATTCCTTTTTGTTAGTTGCATAAATAGTATTCATAAAGAAAGTAAATAAAAAAAATCCAAATAAGAATTTTTTGAATAGTTTTGTTTTCATTAGAGTACACCTCATTTTATTATATGATGTAAACGAAGATATATGAGATGATAAGAAAGAAAAAGATGGCATAAACCGAATTCGGTCTATGTCACCTTTTAATTACTGTAACAATTCTTTTGATATGATAAAGTGAGGGCTTTGCCAATCTTTTTTTACAATTTTCAAACGTGATACACAAAACGGTATTGTGTATCGATTTGTTTGGCAGTTATGTATGTTTTTAATACTTGCCCTTCCAATGGAGTTAAAAGAGTTGGAGATAAATTTTTAGATTCGATAACAGTGTAAAGCTTTTTTTGTGACTCAATTGGGAGTTCGTAAAATAACATTTCAAATTTGTTAACATTACTCCTTTTTGCCAGTTCACGATTTTCTTTTGTAGACTGTTTACTCATGTTCATACACCTTTCTGCCTAATAAGGCAAATAATATTGTTGGCATTTGCCAAATTATAACAATAACAACTTACAGTATTATAACATTATACTAATAAAGAAACAAGTATCTTATGGTTTATTGTGAAAATAATTAAAATAGTAAAAAAGTTTAAAAATTGGAAAATAAAATCGGTACTTGTTGCTTATTGTTTTAATATATAATATAATATTTTTAATAGATTTGAAATGGTTAGGAGTGGGAATATGGCAAAAAAAGAAGAAATAGTAGATAAAACGAGATATTTTATGGAAGCATTAGTGTATATACTATGTATTATTGTTGTTGTATTTGCCAATTGTTTTGGACCTATCTATATCAAGATGATACCATTGTTATTTATCCTTGGTATTGTTGGAAAAGTAGTATTTAATAGGCCTGTCATTACGAGTGTATTTGGATTTGCAATATCGTTATGTATGTTAAGGATAAGTGGTGTTAATGATTTGAAATATATTATCTTATCAAGTATATTGATGGGATTATATATTGGACTTGGTGAATTATGTGGAAAATTTCTAAAAGAATCCTTTAAATACATCAAAAACAAGAATAAAAAGAATAAGAAAGCAGTGATTTCTTATTCTTTAGTAATAGCAACATTGAGCCTTTCACTTCTTTTCCATAATTTTATTAATTCAAATTTTATTACTTATGGATTAAGTAAAGACAAACTAATAAATTATATCACAAAGGAATATGGAGAAGGAAAATTTGATAATGTTTCAGCTAGTTATCATATTGCTAGAAATAATAATTTTGTTTTTATAATGAAGCAAAAAGAAGATGGAAACAACTATAAATTTACAGTATATCTAAAGGATGAACTTAACATTCAAGATGGATATAGTGAATATATACAAGCTAAAAAAGAGGAAACTTTAAATGAAAAGTTTTTGAATTATTTGAGTAAAGAAACTCCTGAAATAAAAGATGTTAACGTGACATTAAAAGCAATCTCAAAAGAGGAATTTGCCTTAGAGGTAACAAAACAAGTCGAAACGGTGGATAATACTCAAATAATAGAGTATTGTAAACAGGTAGTTACCTATCTTAATGGAATAGATAAATTCGAACAACAGGAAAGTATTACGGAAGTATTATTAAATTTACAAAGTACCAAAGATAATAAACAAAATCTTACATCTAGTGTGTATTTAGAGGGATATAGGAAGAATAAATCTCTCAATGTAGAAGAGGACTTTAAATATATTCAAAGAGCATTAAAAATTGAATATATAGATTAAATAAAATAGGGGACCAATGAAAAATGGGTGAAATAAATCAAAAAAGAAAAGTATCCTTTATCACAGAACTCATCTTATTTCTATTTGTTGTTTTAATTAGTGTTTTACTCTTAAAGCAATTTAATATCAATGAGATGGAAACAAATGGAAGTAACTTACCTTTATATGGTGAATCTACTACGAGTCTTGCAAAAGAAAATGAAGGATATGTTAGAATGATAAAAGAAAAATATAGTATTAATGTTACATACGGCAAGAATACAGAAGATTATATGGAAAAAATTGAGGGTGTAACTCAATATGATGAGGCTATTATTAATAACAACTTAAGAGGTATTTATTATGCTTTAAAAAAATATCCAAAGGAAACTTTTGATATGACAAAGAGTAAGAAATACCCACTTAACATTATTATTATCAGCAAGTTTAATAATAATAATTTAGCACTTGCTTCAAGAAATAATCTTAATGAATTTAAAATATATATTAGTAATACAGTTAAGTTTGAAAGAGCGTTTCACCATGAAATGTATCATATTTTAGAATACTATATGTCGGATACTAAAAGAAATTTATTTTCATCATGGAATAATTTAAATCCTGAAAATTTTAAATATGAAGAAGATATTTCTATGTTGGATGATAAATATGTCTACAGGGAAAACAATTTAATTGATGAAGGAAATGTGGTTTTAAATACAAATGGAACAACCTTAGATAAAGATAACAATCCGTACTTTGTTACTAAATATTCAAAGGTAACAGAAAAAGAAGATAGGGCAGAAGTATTTGCAGAAGTGATGACTGCTAATAAAAAACTAAAATATTTAGAAGAAGATCAAAATATACGAAAAAAAGTTGATTATATAACACAGGTTCTTAAAACTTCAATATCTAATAATGAATTTTATTTTTATAAATATATTAGTTAAAAAGTTATATGAATATTAATTTACGTAACCTTAAGAAGAAAATTACGAAAATAATTGACTATAATAACATATAGTCAAAAACAATTTAAAGCGTATCCTTTATAAACTTTTCTTTTTTAAAAATGTAGGACGAATTTATTTCGTTCTACATTTTTCTACGTTTATAGTTAAATTCTGCAATGTATAAAAGATGTATTTACAACTGAAAATATAAGTGATATAATATACTACATAACTTGGAGGTTTTTCAATGACGAAAAAAATATATATTAAATTTGCTTTGTTATTTTTTGTGATGAATTTAATATGTTTTGTAAATATATATGCAGCTACTGGAGATAATGCAACAAACGATGTTGCTACCGACATGTCTGCTCAAGAGAGTGAAGAAATAAAACAACAAAAGAATCAATTAAATGCAATGATAAAACAGCTTCTCGATGAAATAATTGTAAAAATTAATGAGATAGATGCAAGAGTGGAAGAAATAAGATCAACAAAAGAGTATGAAAATTACCCAGCGGTAAGACTTAATATGGACACTCCATTGTTTGGACTTGTCACTGTTACAAATAATAAATTAAATATTAGCCAAGATGTTTCAGCCGGAGATGTTGCCGCTGGTTATTCTATTAGAAGTATCGTAAAGAATAAAAATGTTAAATTACCTGATGTTATTTTTGCTGGAATTGTGGTTAGTACAAAAGATATCAAATTGAATGAGGAAATATCACTTGTAGATGCTAATGCTGCGGTACTAAAATTAATGCAATATAGTCAGAAAACAGATAGTACCCTTGAATTTCTTAATAATCAAATCAATAAAAATTTTAAAGAATATATACCAAAAGAAAGATTGGAAACAATCAATGAATTGCAAAGAAGATTAATGAAATTAGAGTCCACTTTAATCAATCAAGATGTTAATCATACACAGATAGATATGTTAGTAGAAAACGAATCAGAACAAGGGTATGTTAACAACTATTTAAAGGAATTTAATGAATTAAGTTCTGATATCAAACGAAGTAAAATAGTAACAGATAACGTACTTATCGATGATGAGGCCTTAAGAAATGCACAAAGAGATGTCATTAATATTGAGGCTAGATCGTTAGAATTATCAGACAAATTAGAAAAGGCACTTGCAACTCAAAAAGAGAGTATTACGATAGAAACTCTATTACAGAGAATAAAGACAAAGTTAGAAGGAAGATTTAAACTTATCAGTGATTATATCAATAAATCTATAGAAAAAGTGGAGATAGCTCAAAATAATGATAATGCTGAAAATTTATCTGATAACAAAGAAAATGTTACTGAAGACCTTAAAACAGTAGAAGAGATAAAAAAATATGATGTTACTTCACAAGATATTGCTGGATTACTAAAACAAGATATTGATAAAATACAAGCATTGATAGAAAAATACATACCTACTAAAGAAGAAAACGCAAATGATGAAAACCAAGAAGTTAACAACAAGGAGATAACGGCTGAAGAAAAAGAAAGTGTATTAAATCAAGTATACGATATCTACAAAGATTATATCAGTAGAGAAAATAAATTCTATATAGTAAATATTAATAGCGTGTTAAAAGCAACCACATTAGTAACATCTGATGTATCAAAATATACTGATTCCAATGTACTAGAAGAGACGAATTATATATATATGGAATTACCAGGTAAATTGGAAGAATACCTTGACTATTACAATACTAGCTTATATATAGAAATTGAAAACATGTCAGACAAATTAAATGAACAATTAAATAAAATTACAAATACTTATTTAAAAATATTAAAAATATATAAAGATTTAAATGTAGAGGATATTAAATTAAAAGCATAATCATGAAAGAGGGGAACAATGCTAAATTTAACTAGAAATGAATTGTTAAGCGTTAGTAAACCAGCAAGATATGTTGGTGGTGAATATAACCAAGTAGTAAAAAAATTAGATAATATAAAGTGTAGATATGCATTTTGTTTCCCAGATATTTATGATATTGGGATGTCTAATCTTGGTATGAAAATATTATATGCTGTTTTAAACAAAAGAAAGGATACTTGGTGTGAAAGAGTATTTGCCCCTTGGCCTGATTTTGAAGAACTCATGAGGAAGAAAAATATAGAACTTTATGGGCTAGAATCAAAAGACAGTATTAAAAATTTCGATATGGTTAGCTTTACCTTGCAATATGAAATGAGTTATACTAATATATTGAATATGCTTGATTTAGCTAATATACCACTACTTTCTATTGACAGAAAAGAGGAGGATCCATTTGTTTTTGCAGGTGGACCTTGTGCGTCTAATCCTTATCCCTTAATTAAGTTTATGGACTTTTTCTTGCTTGGAGAAGGAGAGGAACAGTTAAATCAAGTAGTAGATAAATATGTGATATGGAAAAGTAAAAAATTAGCTAAATCTGACTTTTTAAATGCTATCAAAGAGATAGATGGTGTATTTATTCCAAGCATACATACTAGAAAAGATATGATAAAAAAAGCAGTTATAAAAGATATGAATGCGGTGGAATACCCTACAAATTTTGTGGTTCCAAGTACTGAAATTGTACAAAATAGAATCTCTTTAGAGTTATTTAGAGGATGCAGTAGAGGATGCAGGTTTTGTCAAGCTGGATATATCTATAGACCGGTAAGAGAAAAATCAGCAGATAGGTTATTACAAATTGCAAAAGAATCTATTAGGGCAACCGGACTAAATGATATTACGCTATCTTCACTTAGTACAAGTGATTATTCACAGTTTCAAAAATTAACATCATCTCTTTTGGATATTTGTGATAAAAATAAAATAGGTCTTTCACTACCATCTTTAAGAATAGATAATGTCAATTTAGATGTATTAAACAAAGTACAAGCAATACGTAAAAGTTCACTTACCTTTGCACCAGAAGCGGGAAGTCAAAGATTACGTGATGTGATTAATAAAAATATAACAGAAGAAGAAATTTTAGATGGCTGTAAATTGGCATTTGAAAATGGTTGGAACACAGTAAAACTATATTTCATGATAGGTCTTCCTACAGAAACTTTTGAAGATTTATCTCATATTGTTTTACTAGCTAATAAAATAGTAGACGTATATTATGCTATTCCAAAAGACAAAAGAAATGGAAAGTGCATGGTAACTGTTTCTACCTCTACTTTTGTACCAAAGCCACATACTCCTTTTGAGTGGTTTGGGCAAAATACGTTAGATAAAATAGAATTAAAACAACAATTCCTAAAAGATAAATTAAAAAATAAAAACATAAAATATTCTTGGCATGATCCTAAAGTAAGTAGATTAGAAGCTTTGATATCACGTGGTGATGAGAATATTTCTGATGTTATTTATCACGCATTTAAGAATGGTGCAAAATTTGATAGTTGGGAAGCATATTTGAATATAGATGCTTGGGAAAAAGCAGCAAAAGACGTTAATATATCGATTAATGATTATGCTAATAGAGAGTATGATTTGGAACACGAATTTCCATGGGACAATATCATGCATGGTGTTACAAAAGAATTCTTAATAAGGGAATACAACAATGCCATAATAGCAAAGACAATTCAAAATTGTTCAAAGCATTGTGCAGCTTGTGGTGTTACGCAAATAGCAAAATGTAAATTTTTAGAAAAAGGTGATTAAATTGAGTGAAGCAGTAAAGAAATATCAAGTTAATATTTCAAATAGAGATATTCATTTTAAATATGAAATATTAGAAAAAATAGAATGTGGCATTTCTTTAAGTGGTACTGAAGCAAAATCTGTAAAAGATGGAAAGTGTAATTTAAAAGATAGTTTTGCCATAATTAGAAATAACGCTGTAGTTTTGAAAAATATGCATATTTCACCTTATGACAAAGGGAATATCAATAATGTCAATCCCACTAGGGACAGAATATTATTACTTAATAAAAATGAGATTTTGAAATTATTAAATTACGTAAAACAAGGAGGCTACACCTTAATTCCATCTAAAATATATACAAAAGGAAGATGGTTAAAAACTGAACTTTGTGTGTGCAAGGGTAAGAAGTTATACGATAAAAGAGAAGCAATTAAGAAAAGACAAGATGAAAGGCAAATGAATGCTTTTAAAATGCAAGATATTAGATAAAAGAAAATGACATTACTATATAGTTAGTAGTGTCATTTGTTTTCATCTTTGATGCTATTTCTTAGTTTTGTTTCACATTTTTCTTTTACCACTGCAATAGTAGCAAGATTTTGCCCGATGCTCATTAAAAAATTACCTAATAAATCTGCTTCGTTAGAAGTTAAATTTTCTGCAATTAATATGGACGCAATACTTGCATATGAAATTAAATCGGCTCCAGCGAATTTGCAGCAGTTAAATATATCCATTTCGTTCATTTATGTAGGATTAATTATTCCAGATATGGTAAGCATATGTGAACAACATTTACATGGCAAACAAAGTTGTAGCGGCGATGAAATAAATACGTTTCTAATAATTGTTTCAATACCATTTTGTATTAAAACTGTAAAATATGTACTAGTTACTCTAACGACATTTAGTATGAAATTGTTTTTTAATTCTATTGTTTGACTTGAACTAGTAACTGCAGTTGTAACCTGGTTTGAATCCTTGCAGTTTTTGCAACAAATTACATCAGTTATGGTAAGTGTAATGTTAAAATCATTCATAGTTTCACCTCGTTTAGCAACATGCACTAGATTTGCCACAAGTTGTAATAGTGGCGCCTATTAATACTCTAAGTGTTCCAGATTCCTTCGGTAGGTCAAATATTTTAAAACTACCACAAGGAATATTGAAAATCAAAGTTGGTATAAAATCTGGATTTGAAATTTGAATAGTAATATGAGAGCAATTTTTTGCTAAAGCTGTTAATGTATAACCAAAGGCAAGTGGTATAACAGTATTAATTGTTACATCAGTAAAAACATTATCCGTAACTCTAGCAATTCCATTTTGACAGGTTCTTTGTTTAATAGCAAGTGTGTAGCAACAAATATCTTCCATTCTATTCACCTCAATTAGTATATTATATGCGTGCTCTAAATATTTGTTAATCACAATGGTTAATATGATAACAATCATTTTAAGATAAGTTGTATTTTCTTTTCTTTTTTGGTATAATAGTGGTGTAAAGGAGATACTATAATGTTTAAAACAGGATATATATCTGTAGTTGGGAAACCTAATGCAGGAAAATCTACATTAGTTAATCAATTAGTTGGATTTAAAGTAGCAATTACAACGCCAAAACCACAGACTACAAGATTTAATATAAAAGGAATTATCACGACTGAAACATCACAAATGATTTTTACAGATACGCCCGGCATTCATAAGCCTAAAAATAAATTAGGTGAATATATGATGAAGGGAGTAGCAAATAGTATTAATTGCGTAGATGTCATTATTTATATGGTGGATGCTACAAAACCAAGAATTGACACTACTAGTGAAAAGATCATGGAAGATATGATAGCAACAAAGTCAAAAGTAATACTTGCCATTAACAAAATAGATAAGGTTGAAAAATCTAAAATTTTAACGATTATGTCTGAGTATAATAGCTACATGGAAAGTATTGGAGGCAAATTTTGTGAAATAATACCAATATCAATATACAAACAAGATGGGCTTGATGTACTAGTTCAAAATATAGAAAAGTATTTACCAGAAGGTGAAAGGATATATTCAGAAGATGAGATTACTGATATATCTGAAAAAGATATTATTGAAGAAATCATTCGTGAAAAAGCATTAAATAATCTTGAGGAAGAAGTGCCTCATGGTATTATTGTTGAGGTAGAAAAATTTAAGAAAAGAAAGAATATAGAAAAAAAGAGTGTCTATGATATTGATGTAAATATCATTTGCGAAAAGACATCGCATAAAGCAATAATTATAGGAAAAGAAGGAGCTATGTTAAAGAAAATAGGTACGGAAGCAAGAAGAGAGATTGAACATATGCTAGAAGATAAAGTAAACTTAAAACTTTGGGTAAAAGTAAGACAAAATTGGCAAGAAAGTGATATTTATTTAAATAATATCAAAAATAAAATGAATTAGGAAAATGATATTCTAAAATGTGACATGAAAATCTAAAATAAAACAAAACTAGTTGTATATAGCACTCAAATATGCATAGAATAAAATTAGTAAGGTGATTGATATGTATGAAAAAATTGCATGGGAGAACTTTTTAAAAACTGGTGATATTGAGAGTTATTTAGAATATAGAAAATTCATGTCTCTAAATGGAGATTTAAACGTGGAAAAAAATGAAGGGGATTTTTTAAATGAATTTAATGAAAGTAAAGGGAATAGTGATAAAAGAAACTCCTTATAAAGATAATGATAAAATCATAACGATACTGACGGATAAATTGGGCAAGATATCTTGTATGGCAAAAGGTTGTAAGAGAACGAAAAGCCCGATTCTTGCCAATTGTCAATATCTTGTCTATAGCGAATTTATCTTATCAAAAAGTAATACTTTCTACTATGTAAATTCAGCTTCTGTTATCAAAACATTTTATAATTTTAGAACTAATTTTGACAATTTGCAAATAGGATTTGAACTTACTAAAATGTTGCAAACTGTTACAGATGAAAATCAAGATACAGAAGATATATTAAGGCTGTTACTCAATACAATTTATGTATTGGAAAATATAGATAAAGATGCAAAACTTGTGGTTGCTGCATTTAAGATAAAGTTGTTTTCTCTTCTTGGATTTAGCCCACAAGCATATAAATGTAATATGTGTGGACAAGCATTCAAAGAAAATAGAGAGCAATTGACAACTGAAGGTATCTATTATGATTATGTCAGTAATTTTTTTTGTTGTAGTGAATGTGTCAAAAATTTAGATAAGAGAAGATACATAAAAGTCACAGAAGCAACTATAATAGCTATTAAGTATGTCATGATATGTGAGATTAGCAAAACATTTTCATTTACAGTAAAAGATATTGATAATTTTTATTTGTTTAGTCAAGTATATGCGGATACGATGACAAATGGTATTTAAAGGAGGATATATATGAAAAAGAAGGTAATTATAGGAATCATCATTGCACTATGTATTGGTGGTTTAGCAACACTTGGATATATTATCACCAATAATGTGGTTAATAGTAAAGAGGGAAAGAAAAGCCAGACAAATACAGAGCAAAATAACAATCAGGAAAATACCAATACTACTAATCAAGGAGATAATAAAGATACTTATCAAAATGTAGTATTAAATAGTAGAGTTGGGCTTCGAATACTCGAAAAGTTCAATATTTCTAATATCTATTCTGATACTTTATATAACGAATTAGATAGTAATGGCTTTTCTAATAAAGCAAAGCTATTATATACCTACATTACTATCATATCTAATACAGAAAAATATTCTGGAATATTAAGAGTATCTGGGGAATATGCTGGAAATCATATCACAAAAGCTGATTTTGAAATGGTTGCTAAAAGTTTATTTGGAAATGATGTCAAACTAGAACATGGAAATGTCATTGGTGAAAAATCTTACGATGCTACTACTGGAAATTATATTATCATGCCAATTGGCTTTGCAGGAGAGTCTGTTAATTTTACACTAGAAGTGCCTTATGAAATCAAGGAATATAGTGATAGAGTAGAAGTATCTTTCTATAGAGTATATTGTAACCAGTATTCAGATTCTGAAAATATCGATGGGAAAATGTACACAAAACTATTTTATGATAAAAATAGGGCAGTAGAAATAGAAAATACAGATAATGAAGAAATGCTTGATCCTACTACACAAATCAACTACGTAAATACTAAAATAAGTAGTGGAAGTATTAATAAATCTAAATTAGATACAAGAACTTATACTTTAAAAAATGAAGACGGAAACTATGTGATTGTTAAGTAATGAAAAAATGAAATGAGACATGGTCACACTGAAGTTTTTTAAAATATAAAAAAGATATTAGATGATAAGTAATATAAGGTAAAAGTAGAAGACACTGTTGATATTTGTTATCAATAGTGTCTTCAAAATTTTCATGTCATTTAATAGTCTAAATTATTTTACTCAACCGTAACAGATTTAGCAAGATTTTTTGGTTTGTCAATATCACAACCTCTTAATTTTGCAGTTTCATAAGCGATTAATTGCAAAGCAGTTACGACAACAATTCCTTCATTAAACGTAGTCGTTGTTGGTAAGAATAGTGCAATATCAGCAAAATCCTCTGTATAGGTATCTTTAAATTCTTCAGTAGAGATTAGGATTGTAAAGGCTCCTCTTGCTTTTGTTTCTTTTATATTACTTACTGTTTTTTCATATAGTTCTTTTTCTGTTGCAATTGCAATTACTGGCGTTCCTTCTTCTACTAAAGAAATAGTACCATGTTTTAATTCACCAGCAGGGTATGCTTCAGAATGTATATAGGATATTTCTTTTAGTTTTAAAGAACCTTCCATACACATATTGTAATCATTACCACGTCCAATAAAGAAGATATCGTTTTTATCACTTAAATATTTTGCTATCTTTCTGTATTCCTCTATATTTGCAATCACAGAAGTTAAGATTTTATCTATTTTATCAAACTCTATTTTTTCTTTATTAAATTCAGTTTGTATATTTTTTTGTTTCATTGCATTCATAGCAAGACAACCAAATGTTGCCACTTGAGTAGTATAACCTTTTGTCGTTGCAACTGCTATTTCGGGTCCTGCATGGGTATAGATAGTAATATCAGCTTCTCTTGCAATGGTAGAACCAACTGCATTAATGATGGCAAGTGTAGTAGCTCCTTTTTCTTTTGATATTCTAAGTGCTGCTAAACTATCAGCCGTCTCACCTGATTGTGAAACAATCACTACTAAAGTGGTAGGTGTTAGCAATTGCTTTTTATAACGATATTCTGATGCAATGTCAACTGTTGTTGGGATATTTGCATAATTTTCAAACAGGTATTTACCCACAAGACTTGCGTGCATAGCACTTCCACAAGCCACGATATTTATGTTAGTATACTTTGAAAAATCAACTTTATCATAATTTTCATCTTGATTTTCAAAATATCTTTTATATACGTCTTTAATAGCAATCGGTTGTTCATTAATTTCTTTTAACATGAAATGATCATAACCATTCTTTTTACATTCTGTTGCAGACCATGTAGCTTCATTTATTTTCTTATCAATTGTTTCTAGTTTCTCGTTATATACGGTAACTGTATCAGTAGATATTTTGGCTATTTCCATATAATCTAGTAACATATATCTTTTTGTATACTCTAAAATAGCAGAAATATCTGATGCAATGAAATTACCATCATCACTTAAACCAACAATAAGAGGACTATCCTTTCTTGTTGCATAGATGGTATTAGGTTCATCTTTAAACATGATACCAAAAGCATAAGAGCCCCTAAAGTCAGAACAAGCTTTTAAAATTGCTTTTAATTTAAGATTTTCCTCATTAAAATGTTGTTTCATTTCCTCATAAATATAATTGATATAGGCACAAGCAACTTCTGTGTCTGTTTGCGAATTAAAGGTAACGCCTTTATCTAAAAGGAATGCTTTTAATTCGTTATAGTTTTCAATAATTCCATTATGTACTAAAGTAACATTACCAGAAATATGAGGATGTGCATTCGTCTCATTTGGTATACCATGAGTTGCCCATCTAGTATGCCCGATTCCTGTGTTTGAAGTTACCTTTTGCAATGATGCTTCATTTTCCAAATTAGCAAGTTTACCTTGTCTTTTATATAGTTTAATCGCACCATTTTCACTTACTGCGATTCCTGCAGAGTCATAACCTCTATATTCTAAATTTTTTAGCCCATTTAACACAACTTCTTTTGCATTTTTGGGGCCGTTATATCCGTATTATTCCACACATTTTTAAATCCTCCTAATATATATATTATTATCAATGTACGTCTAAATTATTTAGATTATATAGTATTTGTAGTAATGGGAAATTTTACTTTTTGTCTATATATATCGATACTAAATTACCGTGATAAGATCCGCTGACTTTCGACACTTATCAACCTCGTCAATGCCATAGGCATCCATGCGCTCATTTATTATTTTAACAAAATTCACCTCCTATAAAAAAATAAACTAGGTATACTATAATATAAAATCTGAAAAATGTCAAATTTTATACTATAGTATATGATAAAAAATTATTTTGTGTCTTGTATCGTTAATTAGCAATTGTTAAATTTCAATTAGAATAATCATTTGGTGTTAAATTCTGTATAGTAAAATGATATTAGAACAAAATAATAGTAATGTATAGCAGTATATAAAATAAAAAAGATGTCGAAAATAGTTGCAAAAAGAAGTGGTATACGATAAAATATAAATAATATATGTTATATAATACAGCTATTAAAAATGTAAACAATAGTTAATATAATAATGCAAAAATGGAGGAATTGATAGTGAAAACAAAAGAAAATGCAAAGAGAGGTATCAGTCTCATCACGTTAGTCATAACGATAATAGTGGTGATAGTGTTAGCAGCGGCAGTGATACTTACACTAAACAATAACAATCCAGTAGAAAACGCTAAAGAAGCAACTTTTAGAAATGATGTAGCAAGTATTAGTGAACAATTAAATCTATATGCTTTAAATGAAATGAGCAAGAATAATGGTGCATATGATATAGCAAGTATGAACGGAAAAGTATCAGAATATATAACAGAACTAACACAGTATGATAGTGAATTAAAAGTAGAACAAGGAAAAATTGTATATATAGGATCAGATCAAAAGAAAGCACAAATAGTAGCAGAGTTAGTAGGAAAAGTGGATACAGTAGAAGTAGGTGGCTTGAAATATAACAAACCAAATCTATTATATTTACCATCCGCTACAACAAAAGCAATAAAATGGGATACAAATAATGTAGAAAGTGAAATGGAAATAACAGCAGCAGATAAGAATACAAGCTGGTATGACTATGCAAATAAAAAATGGGCAAACATATATACAAATAATAATGGAAACAAAGCATATTGGGTATGGATACCAAGATATGCATATAAAATAGATCATCCTCATACAACTACAGCGGAACAAATCCATATTAAATTTTTAAGTGGAACAAGCAATATGGCAAGTGATGGAAGTAGTATAGAAGGATATACTGTACATCCAGCATTTACCTTTGGAGGAACACAACTAAGTGGAATCTGGGTAGCAAAGTATGAGGCAAGTAGTTCTGATCCAAATAAAGTGGACGAAGTAGGATATACAGGAGGAGGAAATACTACAGGATTACAGGTAAGAGTTATACCTGATGTATATAGCTGGAGAAATATAACAACAGGAAATATGCAAACTGTTAGTATGAATATGACAAGTAGTAACGGAAGTGTAGGAACAGATAGTAATGCAGATATACATCACATGAAAAATATAGAATGGGGAGCAGTGGCATATTTATGTCAAAGTGTATATGGAGAAGAACCATGGATAAATCCATATGGAGATTGGACAGTAGGATCATATAAATTAAAGACCGGATATGCAGGAGGAATTAAAGATAGTTGGTCACTAAATGAAGGACATGCAAATTTATCAAAATATAATACGGTAAATGGAGTGAAAGCAAGTACAACAGGAAACATAACTGGTGTATACGATATGTCAGGTGGAGCATGGGAATATACAGCATCATTAATAGATAATGGAAGTTCAAATATAGGATTTGGAAAATCTGGACATATACAAAACTACAAAGTAAAAGATGAATACAAAAAGTATTATGATATTTATACACCAGGAGAAGAAGAAAAAGAAGGTGGAGCATATTATGGTTCAGGAGGAGCAACTCTTTGGAACTCAGGAAATGCAGAATCACAAAATATCATTAGAAAAAGACTAACAGCAGCAACATATCAAAACTTTGAAAGTAAAAAAGGAGATGCCTTGTGGGAAACATCTAATGGACATAGTTATTTTGGAAGATATACAGCAGGAACTGGGGAGTGGTATTGGCTTCGAGATACAGTAAGAGATTCAGAAAGTGGAGGTCAATTTGCAACAGGATGGAATAGCGACTTCATGCTAGTAGGTCATGCGTCTTATCCTTGGTTTGTGCGTGGTGGTAATTTCAGCTATGGTTCGGGCGCAGGTGTGTTTGCGTCTGATTCAGTCCACGGCAACACTCATGCAAGCGGTGGTTTTCGCCCGGTGCTTGTTGTGGGGGGGGCACTTTAAGAGTGGCGCTGGATTCTGGTACTAGTTTGTATAGTTAAAATATATTTTTAAAATTGTAAACAAATAATTGTTTAATTTATAAATCGGAGGAATTGATGAATGAAAACAAAGGAAAATGTAAAGAGAGGTATCAGTCTTATCACGTTAGTCATAACGATAATCGTAGTGATCATATTGGCAGCTGCAGTAATACTGACATTAAATAACAACAATCCAGTAGAAAATGCTAAAGAGGCAACTTTTAGAAGTGATGTAGCAAGTATTAATGAGCAATTAAATCTATACGCTCTAAATGAACTTGCTAAAAACGAAGGAACATTTGATATAACAAGTATGAACGGAAAAGTATCAGATTATATACCAGGAGTGACTCAATATGATAGTGAGTTAAAAGTAGAACAAGGAAAACTAGTATATATAGGATCAGATAGAAAAAAAGCACAAATAGTAGCAGAGTTAGTAGGAAAAGTAGATACAGTAGAAGTGGGTGGATTAAAGTATAACAAACCCAATTTAATGTATTTACCATCCTCTACAACAAAAGCAGTAAGATGGGATGCAAGTAACGTAGAAAGTGAAATGGAAATAACAACAGCAGATAAAGATACAAGTTGGTATGACTATGCACAAAAGAAATGGGCAAATATATACACAAATAATAATGGAAACAAAGCATATTGGGTATGGATACCAAGATATGCGTACAAGATAGACAATCCTCACACAACAACAGCAGAGAAAATCAACATCAAATTTTTAAGTGGAACAAGTAATGTAGCAAGTGATGGAAGTAGTCTAGAAGGATATACAGTACATCCAGCATTTACATTTGGAGAAACACAACTAAGTGGAATATGGGTAGCAAAGTATGAAGCAAGTAGTTCTGATCCAAATAAAGTAGATGGCTCAGGATATACAGGAGGAGGAAATACTACAGGATTACAAGTAAGAGTGTTACCAGATGTATATAGTTGGAGAAATATAGCAATAGGAAATATGCAAACAGTTAGTATGAATATGACAAGTAGTAATGGAAGTGTAGGAACAGAGAGTAATGTAGATATACATCAAATGAAAAATATTGAATGGGGAGCAGTAGCATATTTGTGTCAAAGTATCTATGGAGAAGAACCATGGAATAATCCATATGGAGATTGGACTGCAGGATCATATAAGCTAAAAACAGGATATGCCGGAGCAAGCAAAGATACAGGCGGATTAGTAGAAGGAAATGCAAATTTAGCAAAATATAACACAGTAAATGGAGTAAAAGCAAGTACAACAGGAAATATAACTGGGGTATATGATATGGCAGGAGGAGCATGGGAATATGTAGCAGCTGTATTAAATAATGGAAATTCAAATATAGGATTAGCAAAATCAGAACATGTAGAAAATAACAAGATAAAGGATGAATATAAAAAGTATTATGATATTTATACACCAGGAGAAGAAGAAAGAGAAGGTGGAGCATATTATGGCTCAGGAGGAGCAAAACTTTGGGACTCGGGAAATGCAGAATCACAAAATATTATTAGAAAAAGACTAACTGCAGCAACATATCAAAATTTTGAAAGTAAAAAAGGGGATGCACTGTGGGAAACATCTAATGGACATAGTTATTATGGGAGATATACAGCAGGAACTGGTGACTGGCAATGGCTTCAAGATACAGCAAGGGATTCAGCAAATGGAGGTCAACGTGCAATAGGATGTAATGAAGATTACGTGTTAGTGGGTCATGCATCTCTTCCTTGGATTCAACGTGGTGGAGGTTTCAACCAGAGTTCGGGTGCCGGTGTATTTGCATCTTATCCGTACTACGGCGGCACTGCCACGGCCGACGGTTTTCGCCCGGTGCTTGTTGTGGGTGACAGACTGTAAATATAATAATAAATAACTTGTTTCAAGGAGGATTTAATAAATGATAACAAAGGAAAATGCAAAGAGAGGTATCAGTCTCATCACGTTAGTCATAACGATAATAGTGGTGATAGTATTGGCAGCTGCGGTGATACTTACACTAAATAATAACAATCCAGTAGAAAATGCTAAAGAGGCAACATTTAGAAATGATGTAGCAAGTATTAGTGAACAATTAAACTTACATGCCTTAAATGAACTTGCAAAAAATGACGGAACATTCAATATAACAGGTATGAATGGAAAAGTATCGGATTATGTACCAGAAGTGACTCAATATGATAGTGAGTTAAAAGTGGAACAAGGAAAAATTGTATATATAGGATCAGATACAAAGAAGGCACAAATAGTAGCAGAGCTAGTAGGAAAAGTAGATACAGTAGAAGTAGGTGGAGTAAAATATAACAAACCAAACCTATTATATTTACCATCCGCTACAACAAAAGCAATAAAATGGAATACAAATAATGTAGAAAGTGAAATGGAAATAACAGCAGCTGATCAGGATACAAGCTGGTATGACTATGCAAATAAGAAATGGGCAAATATCTACACAAATAATAATGGAAATAAGGCATATTGGGTATGGATACCAAGATATGCGTACAAAATAGATAATCCTCATACAACAACAGCAGAACAAATTAACATCAAATTTTTAAGTGGAACAAGTAATGTAGCAAGTGATGGAAGTAGTATAGAAGGATATACTGTACATCCAGCATTTACCTTTGGAGAAACACAACTAAGTGGAATATGGGTAGCAAAGTATGAAGCAAGTAGTTCAGATCCAAAGAAAGTAGACGGATCAGGATATACAGGAGGAGGAAATACTACAGATTTACAAGTAAGAGTATTGCCAGATGTATATAGCTGGAGAAATATAGTAATAGGAAATATGCAAACAGTAAGTATGAATATGACAAGTAGTGGCGGAAGCGTAGGAATAGATAGTAATGTAGATACACATCAAATGAAAAATATAGAATGGGGAGCAGTAGCATACCTATGTCAAAGTATATATGGAGAAGAACCATGGGTAAATCCATATGGAGATTGGACAGAAGGATTATATAAATTAAAGACTGGATATGCAGGAGCAAGTAAAGATAGTGGCCCATTATCAGAAGGAAATGTAGGACTTTCAAAATATAATACAGTAAATGGAGTAAAAGCAAGTACAACAGGAAATATAACTGGGGTATATGACATGGCAGGTGGAGCATTGGAATATACAGCATCATTAATAGATAATGGGAGTTCAAATGTAGGATTAGCAAAATCAGAACATGTAGAAAATAACAAGATAAAGAATGAATACAAAAAGTATTATGATATTTATACACCAGGTGAAGAAGAAAGAGAGGGCGGGGCATATTATGGTCCAGGAGGAATGACTCTTTGGAATTCAGGAAATGCAGAATCACAAAATATTATCAGAAAAAGACTAACTGCTGCAACATATCAAAACTTTGAAAGTAAAAAGGGAGATGCACTGTGGGAGACATCTAATAGGAATAGTTATTTGGGAATATTTACATCAGGGGCTAGAAATTGGGCTTGGCTTCAAGATACAGCAAGAGATTCAGCAAGCGGAAGTCAAGTTGCAAGCGGATGGAATGGAGATTATATGTTAGTAGGTCATGCGTCTCGTCCTTGGTTCGTCCGTGGTGGCGATTTCAGCGATATTTCGAGTGCCGGTGTCTTTGCATCTGAGTCAGTTAGCGGCAGTACTATTGCAAATTACGGTTTTCGCCCGGTGCTTATTGTTTGGGGTGCACTTTAAGAAGATGAAAAATTAAAGATAGTGATATAAAAGTAAAATTTCTATGATAACATAAAAGTATCATGGAAATTTTTTTGTTATCCTATTTGTTTTTATCTTTTTTATTGCCGACAAAATATTATAAAAAAGTATGGCAAAGTCTTTGACATTGTTATGTTTTGTGATATAATTTATGATGAATAGATGTAATTTTTAAAAAATAAGAGGTATAAAAATGAAATATGAAAATAAAGGTAGAAAAAGTAAATTATTTATTGGTTCTATTTTAGCTTTGTCGATGATAATGAATGCGACAGGCTTTACATACGCGAAACGTTATGATAAGGAAAACTTTCCGATTTCTCAAACAAGAGATGATTTTCCAGAAAGCTATAAACCGTATATAGAGGCATTGAAAGCAAAACACCCAAACTGGGTATTTAAAGCTGTCTATACAGGACTTGATTGGAATGAGGTTATTACTCATGAAACTTATGATGTGAGTGATAAAATTAGTTTAGTACCAGATAAATATGGACCAGAATGGAAAAAAGACGGCAAAAATTACTATCAAGATGGTTATTTTGTTACAGCGTCAAAAGAAGCTGTCAAATATATGATTGACCCAAGGAATCATTTAACAGAAGAAGAAGTATTCCAATTTGAAACACTAAATTATAGTAGTACTGCTCATAATCAAGAGGCAATTGAAAAAGTGTTATATGGAACCTCTATGTATCAAAGAAGTGAGTATAAAAAGGCTGGAAATATGGTTGCAATGAATAAAACATATTCACAGATTATATTAGAAAAAGCACAAAAATATAATGTCAGTGCCACTCATATTGCTTCTAGAATCAAACAAGAAACTGGTGGTGACATCATATATAATCAGTCGATTAATGGTTCATACCCTGGATTAGAGGGATTATATAATTTCTTTAATATTGGAGCATCTGCTAATGGAGATGGAAATGGAGCAATAGCAAATGGATTAAGCTATGCTAGTGGAAAAGGCTGGACAACCCCTGAAGCTTCTATTGATGGTGGTGTAGATGCCTTAAGAAATAACTGGATTAAATGGGGACAAAATACAACTTATTTCCAAAAATGGGACGTTAACAATGAAGGAAATGCTCTTGTACTTTATGGCTCACAATATATGCAAAATATTATAGCACCAACAAGTGAATCGATTATGACAAAAAGAGCTTATGAAAAAGCAGGATTGCTAAACGAGACTTATGAGTTTAAAATACCAGTATTTAATAATATGCCAACACATGTAGCGCCATATCCCGGAAATCCTGAAATACCAGAGGATAATTACGTTGATGATAACACAAGAATTGCTGTTGACTCATCAACAGGTCTTAATGTAAGAACAGGACCTGGAACTAACTTTAGCGTTATTACTGCTCTAACAAATGGAACACAAATGACAAGAATTGCAAAGAGTATGAATACACAATGGGATAAAGTAAGACTAGATAATGGTATGGAAGGCTATGTCTTTAGAGATGGAACAAGGGACATTGATACTTATGTAAAAGTAGATAATGTTAAATTAAATGTAACTGAAAAAAGAATGAAAAGTGGAGAAGAACTAAAATTGGAAGCAAGCATTGAACCACAAACTGCCAATAACAAAGAAGTAGAATATACTTCTGACAATCCAAATGTTGCAACGGTTGATGGTAACGGTAAAGTTATAGCAAAAAATGGTGGAGAGGCAATCATCACTGTTAAGACAAAAGATCAAGGTAAAACTGCAACTTGTAAAATAACTGTTGATTTTAGTGTAGAAAATATTACTTTACCAAAATCAGAATATAAAGTAATAAAAGGCGAAAGTGTTGAATTATTACCAACGATATCACCAGAAAATGCAGTGAATAAAGAATACACAGTAGAAATAAAAGATACTAATATAGCAGAATATAAAGATGGAAAAATAGTTGCTAAAAATGTTGGGAACACTACTATTACTTTCAAAACAGTAGATGGTGGAAAAACAGTAACAGCTAATATATCAGTTGTTGAAATCAAAGATAATGAAATTCATATAGACAATAGTTTAACGTATAATGAAACAACGAATACAGTTTCAAAAATTAATCCTGGAACAAAATTAGCAGATATAAAAGATAAATTTGTGTCAAAACTTAACATTACACTAAAAGATAAAGATGGAAAAGAATTAAATGATGATAGTTTAGTGGGAACTGGAACAAAGGTTATAGCAACGAATGCAGATGGAAAAATCATTCATGAATACAACATTATCATATATGGCGATGTGAATGGTGATGGTGCTATCACATCAAAGGACTATATGAGTATTAAGAATCATATAATGGAAACAAGCCTATTAGAGGGAGTATACTTTAAGTCTGCTAATCTAAATGGTGATAATGAAATTAGTTCGAAGGATTATATGGTTGTCAAAAATCATATCATGGAAATTAATTTTATAGAACAAAAATAAGGGGGAAAATATGAAACTTATGAAATTTAAAAAGACGATATCAGCTTTTTGTCTATTGGTAATTGCAACTTTCTTGTCGAATTTTGTATTTGCTGCAGGCAGCTTTTCAGTTAGTTCATCAGCAGGCTCTGTTACAGTGGGAGGAACTGTTACGATTACGATATCAACAAATTCATGTGCTGGAAAATTTAGCGTAGCTTCTTCCAATACTGGTGTTGCTACTGTGTCAACGGGAAGTATATTTGTAGATGGTTCTGGTAAAGTAACCGTTACAACAAAATCTGCTGGGACTGCGACAATAACAGTAACTGCTACTGATGTAGCTGATTCTGATTTAAATGATGTAACAGGTAGCAAACAAGTTACAATTACTGCAACAAATCCAGTAGCACCACCAGTAGATAATAACAATAGCAATAACAACCAAGGAAATAACAATAATACGGCGACCAAAAGTAATAATAATTATTTAAAAGTATTACAAGTTAACTATGAGGGGTTAACACCAAACTTTAATAAAAGTAAAACAACTTATTCTTTAAATGTGGGAAAAGATGTAGGTAGTATTAAAGTAACAGCTACACCGGAACATGGAAAAGCAACAGCTTATGTTTCAGGTAATACTAATCTAAAAAACGGAGATAACAATGTATACATTACAGTGACAGCAGAGAATGGTTCAAAAAGAACTTATACCATTGTAGTGACAAAATCTGCTGACCCTGAAAAAGCAAATTCTTATCTTGAAAACCTAATTGTTGAAAATGCAAAATTATCACCAGAATTTTCAAAAGAAATTCTAGAATATGATTGTGGTACAGTAGGTGCAGAGGTAGAAAGCTTGAAAATATTAACTTTCCCTGAAATTGAAGCAGCAAAAGTTGAAATTACCGGAAATGATAAATTAATAGTTGGTGAAAACAATATTGTTATAAAAGTAACATCTGCTGATGGAAGTACTACAAAAGAATACAAAATAAAAGTTGTAAAAGAGGAAACAGTAGCAGCTTTAAATGGTAACGATGATAATGACGATATACCATTGGTAACTAAAGAAAAACCAACATCATTATTTGATAAAATTGTTTCTGCAGTAAAAAATAATGCCTTACTAGTTTTAATGTATGTTTTTGTAATTGTTGAATTTATCCAAATTATTTATTTATACAGAAAATTAAATAAGGGAAAAGATTATCAATATAAACCAAATAAGGAAAGTAATAATGAGGAAAAAATAGCAAGAGGTAGATCAGGTGCTTTTATTGCCAACAAAATAGTGGAAGAAGAACCAAGAGATGAAGAGCTTAATATGACAAGCAAAGAAGAAGTGCAAGAAGAAAAAATCGAATTAAATATAGGAAATATAGAAGATATAACAAATATAGAAGAAGACAATACACTTACAGATAATGATGGCAATAACGATTATAAAAATATCAATCTTCATTTAAACCTTGATAGCCTTGAAGAAAATAATGACAATAAAGATAATATTTAACTATAATGTAATTATAACAACTAATCATGGAAATAGAAACGAATGGAATTCGTTTCTATTTTTTAAAATCAATTATATATAATAATTCATATTGTTGTTTTATATTTCGTTGTCATCTTCTTCAATTTTGGGGTCTTGTTGTTTCCAACCTTGGATATCAGAACGCTTAATAGCTCCCATAATATGTTCTTTAACTTTTGGAATATCTTTATTTAACGAAGCAATTAAGTCTTTCATATATTCACGTTTTGTAAATCCATCTCTTGGACAACATTTACCAACGACAGGGTAGTTATTTTTTCTTGCTGTAATTCGTATATCTTTTTCACTAACGTAAATGAAAGGACGTATGACTTTTACATCACTGCGACTTAAATAAGTAACAGGTGCAAAAGTATGTATTTTGCCATTTAAAAGGATGCTCATCAGTAATGTTTCTATTGCATCATCGCTATGGTGAGCAAGAGCAATTTTTGTACAACCATTTTCAATGGCTATACTATTTAACATTCCCCTTCTCATATTAGCACATAGAGAACAGGGATTTTTTTCTTTACGGATATCAAAGACAACTTCTGCTATATTAGATTGATAGACAATATATTCAATGCCTAACTCTTTGCAAAGTTTTTCTAATTCATCTGTTTTAAAGGTATCACTTCCTGGGTGAATGGTAATGGCCATAATATCAAATTTTTTAGGATAATATTTTCTTAAATAATAGAGGGCATGAAGCATGGTTAAACTATCTTTACCACCACTAAGCCCAATGGCTATTTTATCTCCTTCGTCAATCATATTAAAATCATCTATTGCACGACGTGCTTGTCCCATTATAGTTTGTAACATATGCATTTCCTTTCAAATTGTCATTCTATTGTCATTATTTTAACATAATTACACGATATTTGCAATATTAAAGCATTATATTAAAAGATATTGATTATTTATATTACTTGATGTATACTGTGTATATATTAGAATGAAAGGAGAACTTTTATGTTAAGAATAGAGAATCTCACAAAGAAATTTGGAGATAAAAAAGTAATTGATAATTTAGAATTAGAAGTGCAAGATGGAGAGATATTTGGCTTTATTGGGCATAATGGCGCCGGTAAAACAACTACAATAAAATGTATGGTCGGAATACTAGAATTTGATGCTGGTAATATCTATATTAATGGAAATAGTATTAAAGAAAATCCAATGCAGTGTAAAAAGGATATCGCCTATATACCAGATAATCCTGACATCTATGAAAATTTAACAGGTATGTCCTATTTAAATTTTATTGCAGATATCTTTGAAATTGATAAGAAAACAAGAGATGAAAGAATTAGTCAATATGCAGAAGCATTTGAATTAAAAGAACAGTTGCAAGATTTGATTAGCTCTTATTCTCATGGAATGAAACAAAAACTAGTATTAATATCTGCTTTGATTCATCAGCCTAAATTATTAATATTAGATGAACCGTTCGTTGGTCTTGATCCTAAAGCTTCCTTTACGTTAAAAAATATGATGAAAGAGATGACAAAAAATGGTACCTCTATTTTCTTCTCATCCCATGTACTTGAAGTAGTTGAAAAATTATGTGATAGAATTGGAATTATTAAAGAAGGAAAATTAGTTACATATGGAACAGTAGAACAAGTAAAAGGTAATGAAAGTTTAGAAGAAGTATTTTTGGAGTTGATTAAAGATGAAAAGTAAGTTATGGATTCTTTTTAAAAATATCACAGCAAATAACTATAAAATAGAGAAAAAGTTTAATAGAAAAAATATGCCAAAGACAATATTGAATATAATTGTAGTATTGCTTATTTCAATTGCTATTATTGCCTATTCTGGATTGTATTCTTGGATAGCCACCTCTGGTGCAAAGCAATTTAATTTAGAGCAATATGTGCCTATTTTATTTTATTTAATAACGCAAGTGTTTATCTTTATGTTTTCTATTTATAGAGTTAAATCAATTTTATTTGACTCTTTATTTGACTCTGCAGATAACGATTCATTATTTTCTATGCCAATCAAGCCAAATACAATACTAGCAAGTAGAATGTTGACACTTCTTAGTATCAATTATATATTTACTATTCTTGTATTTGCACCGTCTTTAGTTGTGTATGCGATAATATCACCAGTAACAGTATCCTACATAGTATCTAGTATTATGGCAGTAGTATTTTTACCAGTGATACCAACGATATTATCTTCTGTTTTAGGGTATATCATTGCATTAATATCTTCTAAAGTAAATGCAAAAAAAATAGTTGAGACAATTGTTACTTTTGCTATGTTTATTGTTATATTTATTAGTGTTATGCAAATTCAAAGTGCAGGAATAGCATTTATCAGTAATGTAGACAACTTGAATTCAATATTAAATAACGTGTTTATATTCCCAGGGCTATTGTTCAATGCGATGTATCATACCAACATATTGAGTTTAGTAATATATGTGGTGTCAAATATTGGTTTGTTTTTTGCTTTTTGCTTGATACTTTCAAAAGGGTATAGAAAGATTATCAATAAACTAAAAGAAATAAAAGCAAAGAAAAAAACAGGTGAAATAAAATTTGAAAAAACGAATACAGTAATGAAAACTTTACTGAAAAAAGAATATAGGAGATATATTTCAGTACCAGTATATGTTGTCAATACTTTTTTTGGTATGGTACTACTACTAGTATTTGCTGTGTTAACGATATTTGTAGATAAACAAAGTATTATAAGCCAAATCATGGATGAACCCGATATGGCTGGGGTTACATTCCCATTATTTCCTGTTGTATTACTCATTATGTCCTTTATGATTTTAATGTCTAGTACGACAAGTTCAAGCATTTCTTTGGAAGGTAAAAATTTTTGGATTTTAAAGACATTACCGATTTCTATTAAAAAAATACTAAATAGTAAATTGCTATTTAATATTTTAGTCGTATTACCAATCTCATTAGCTGCGTTTATTGTAATGTTCTTTACTTTAGATTTAACGCTAGTGGAATTATTGATTGGAATACTATTTGTTGTATTAATCAGCTTGTTTGTGGCGCAGTTTGGTATTATTATTAATCTTAAGTTCCCAAAACTGGATTATATTAATGAAACACAAGTGGTAAAGCAAAGTATGAGTTCCTTTATCTGTATCATGGGACCAATGTTACTTGTTATGGTGATACCAATTATTTACATAGTAGTATCATCTATCATTGGAACAACAGCCTTTATCTGTATAGTATGTACACTATTATTGTTATCCAATATTTTGTTCCATCTTTTAATTAATAATTGGGGAGTAAAAAGATTTAATCAAATATAATGATTGAAATTAGTAAAATTATATGATACAATTTTATATAATAAATCATGAGTGATATATGTGGAGGTTAATTTATGAGTGACAAAAGAGTAAAAGTGAAAAAGGAACCAAAGGTAAAGAAGAGAAAAACCAATAGATTATTTACAAGAGATCAGTTGTTTATTTTTATTATTTTACTAGTGATTATTGCTGCTGTTGTAGTAGGCTCAATTCTACTTGGGAAGAATAACAAAAATAATAATGAAAACAATAATCAAAATCAAAACAATCAAGAACAGAATAATAATAATGAAAATAACAATAATACTTTAATTGATATGGAAAATAAAGAAAATGTGGAAATTAAAGATGGTGAAAAAATCAATAATTCTCAAAAATTAAAGGAAGAAAAACAATTTGCAGGTATGAAAGTAAAAGAAATTAATCTGTATACCAGAGCAGAAGGAATGACTGACTTTAATGCTACTGTTGAAAATACAAGTGGAAAAGATTTTAAAAGCCAAAAAATACTCATTAAATTCTTTAATAAAGATGGCAGTGAATATGCCATATTAAAAGCATATCTTGGAGATGTAAAAACGGGAGCTACTGCTAAAATAGATGCAAGTACAACTGCGGATGTGTCTAATGCATATAACTTTGAAATCTTAGAAGATAAAGATTAAAATTATAAAATCACTGACTTTACAAAAGTAATTTCAGTGATTTTTCTTATAATACAAATATATAACACAAAAAATGAGAAGACAGTTATAGCTATCTTCTCGGCTCAATGAAAAATTTAACAAAATTTTTAAATCTATTTGCTTTAAGTAATCCTAGTATACCACTTTTATATATGGAAATCAATACGCTGTGATGTTTTTGAAATTAGTATTCAAGGAATATATAAATTGTTGAAATTCTTGTCTTGCATTGATTATATCACTTTAATTGCTTACTAATTTTTTAATGAATTATTCTTTTTATTACTTGAATTCCTTGCAAAGTAATAACGTTTATAGTAAAATATAAACAATGATAAATGATGGTGAAATCATAAAAATAAAAAATTAAAGTGTAAGTACTATAGTTTAAGTACTTGCACTAAAAGTGGTTTAAGAGATTGATGATGGAGTGGTTAGAGTGAAAGAAGAAATACAAGTAAATTTATTTGGTGAAGAAGTAGAAAATTTAGTAGAGATAGAAAATGAAATTAAGTCCTTAAGAAAGCAAATAGAGTATTACAATAAAAAATACTATGAAGAGGAAGAACCCGAACTATCTGATTATGCTTATGATAAGCTAACATATAAATTAAAAAAACTAGAAGAAAGGTATCCACAATTTGTAGTAGCGAGTTCTCCAACACAAAAAATTGGTGGAAAAGGGAGGAACATTTTTGAAAAAGTAGAACATGAAGTTCAAATGCAAAGCTTGCAAGATGTTTTTTCTTTTGAAGATGTTGAAGAATTTGTGGATAAAGTAATAGAAGAGTTTGGACAAAATACAAAATTTATGGTGGAAACTAAAATTGATGGTTTATCTGTTTCACTAGAATATAAAGAAGGAATGTTGGTAAGAGGTTCTACTCGAGGCGATGGATTCATTGGGGAAGATGTTACACAAAACATCAAAATGATAAAGGATATTCCACTTAAGCTGCCTAGTAAGGATACGATGGAAATCAGAGGTGAGGTGTATTTACCTAGAAAAGAATTTGATGCTATTAATGATGAATTAGTAGAAAAAGGAAAACCAATGCTTGCTAATCCAAGAAATGCAGCAGCAGGTACGTTAAGGCAGTTAGATGCAGAATTGGTGAAAGCTAGAAATTTAAGCATTTTTGTTTTTACTGTGTTAAAAGGACTTGAGTTTGAAAGTGATAGTAAAAGACTTGCGTATTTAAACAGTATTGGCATTAAAACGATCGAATTTGTTAAGGTATGTAATAACAAGGAAGAAGTGATTGCTGCGATTCAAGAAATTGGAAAGATGAGAGAAAAATTACCTTATGATATTGATGGTGCAGTGATTAATGTGGATAACTTAAATTATCGTAAAGAAATGGGAAGTACAGTGAAAGTACCAAAATGGTCTGTTGCTTACAAATATCCACCGGAAAGAAAAGAAACAAAGGTAATTGATATTGCTTTGCAAGTAGGAAGAACTGGTCAAGTCACTCCACTTGCTATATTAGAGCCAGTAAAATTGGCTGGTTCTGTTATTTCAAAAACTACACTTCATAACTTTGATTATATAGAAGAAAAAGATGTCAGAGTAGGGGATATCGCTATCATAGAAAAAGCGGGCGATGTGATTCCAGAAGTGGTGGATGTAGTAAAAGAAAAAAGAAAGGGAAACGAAGTAAAGTATACAAGACCTACTGTTTGCCCTATTTGTGGAGAAAAATTAGAAAGTGAAGAAGATATTGTAGCTCTTCGATGTACCAATAGTGAATGCCCAGCACTTATATATAAAAGCATCACTCATTTTGCATCACGTGATTGTATGGATATTTCTGGTCTTGGCGAGGCTATTATAGAACAACTCATTGATGCAGGATTATTAAAAGATATAGCAGATATTTATTACCTAAAATATAATGATATTGTTACACTAGAAAGATTTAAAGAAAAATCTGCTGCTAATCTTATCAATGCCATAGAGACTAGTAAATCAAATTCACTCGATAAATTGTTATTTGGTCTTGGTATCAGGCATATAGGAAAAAAAGCAGCCAAGGTTCTATCACAAAATTACGAGAATATAGTGGATATCATGAAGGCAACAGTGGAAGAAATTAATTCTTTCAATGATTTTGGGAGGATTATGGCAGAATCAGTAGTAGATTTTTTTCAAAAGGAAGAGACAAAACATATTATAGAAAGACTGGAAGTTGCTGGAGTTAATTTAAAGGGAAGTATCGCTACTAAAAAATCTCATATATTAGAGGATAAAACAATAGTAGTGACAGGTTCTTTTACAGAATATACAAGGGAAGAGGTTGCTGAGATGATAGAAGAACATTCTGGTAAATTTTCGTCTTCTGTTACCAAAAAGACATCTTTTGTCGTTGCTGGTGAAGAGGCTGGTAGTAAATTAAGAAAAGCAAATGAACTTGGCATACCGATTATTACCATAGAAGAATTTTTAAAAATGATAGAGGAATAAAGAGGGGGAAACGATGTACCCAATCATCAAAAAAATATTAGAAAATGAAGAGGTAGGGAGCATACAAGAAAATCTGGATTCCAAAGAGGTAACCAGCGTATCCATAGGTGGACTTACCGATAGTACTAAAGCGCATATGATTTATGCGCTCACTTGTCGTGGGCAAAAATCATCTGTTGTTGTATGTTCTAATATCATGCAAGCAAACAGAATCATGCAAGATTTAAGATTCTTTAGTCAGTTAGAAGTAATCTATTTTCCTGCTAAAAATTTAGAATACTATGAGATTGAGACACAAAGTGCAGAAATTCAAAACCAGAGGATGGTTGCCATTGATAAAATGCTTTCTAATGAAAAAAATATCATTGTAACTACCATTGATGCTTTACTAGTTAAAATGCAAAAGATAGATCATTACAAAAAAAAGGATATTATTTTAAAGCAAGATGGTACAGTGAATCTGACTGAACTTGTCAAATCATTAGTTGAACTTGGCTACGAAAAAACAGAAAGTGTAGAAGGTAAAGGCCAATTTGCAGTACGTGGTGGTATTATTGATATCTTTTCTTTAAGTAATGAATTACCGTATAGGGTAGAATTATTTGGAAATGAAATTGATAGTATTAGAACCTTTGATACCATTACACAAAGAAGTATTGACAAAGTAGAACAGTTTACCATATCACTCTTAAGTGAATTTACGCTAACAGAAGAAAGAAAAGATGTCATTATTCATAAGCTAAATGAATTGTGTAATAGCAATATTTCACAAGAATTAAGAGGAAACATTGAAGAAGATATAGAAAAGATTAAAAATGGAGATATCAAAAATATCATTGACAAGTATTTTAAGTTAATGGTAGAAGATACTTCTGATATATTAGATTATTTACAAGAATATAACGTGTTTATTGATGAATTTGAAAAATGTAGTACCAAAGCAATTAATCTAAATTACGAAAATTATGAAACAATCAAAGTATTAGAAGAACGTGGGTATATCTATTCTCAACTTGTCAATCAATATATAGAGTTTAAGGAAATAGAAACCAAATTAGCAACAAGAAATATCGTTTATTTAGATAGGATAGTAACAAGTAAAAACCATAGTACAATAAAATATGACTTTGATGCAAGAGAAGCTTGTTTTTATAGAAATAGTATTGATGTTTTATTATATGATATTCATAAAGCAACAGACAAGAGTATCTTACTTGTATTTCCATCAGATAATAGGGTAAATCAAGTCAAAAATTATTTATTGGATCATCAAGTAAAAGTAGAAGTGTTAGAAAACATTGACATCAAAGAAGAATATCAAAAAGGGAAGGTATATATTGCAAAAGGGATTCTATCAACTGGATTTGCGAGTGAACTTTTCGGTATATTGCTTATTGCAGAACCAGTCAGTGGCATTAGTGTCATCAAGCACAAAAAGAAAAAAGAGTTACAAAATGGTAAGGTAATCAACAGTTTTGAAGATTTAGAGATAGGGGATTATGTGGTACATGAAAACCATGGTATCGGAATCTATAGGGGAATTGAAAGTGTTGAGATTAATCATGTGGTTAATGACTATATTAAGATAGAATATGCTAACAAGGGAATGCTCTATGTCCCTATTAATCAATTGGATAATGTAAAAAAGTACATCTGCGACGATGAAGCAAAACCCAAAATCAATTCTTTAAATTCAAAAGAATGGGATAAAACAAAACACAAAGTCAATACTCATGTAAGAGAAATTGCAAAAGAATTAGTTTTGTTATATGCAAAACGTGAGAATTCTGTTGGATTTGCTTTTTCAAAAGATACTCCTTGGCAAAAAGAGTTTGAAGATTCTTTTGAATATGAATTGACGGATGACCAAAAACGTTCTGTCAAAGAGATAAAGGAAGAAATGGAATCAGGACATATCATGGATAGGCTACTTTGTGGTGATGTTGGTTATGGTAAAACAGAAGTTGCATTAAGAGCTGCTTTTAAAGCCGTCGTGAGTGGCAAACAAGTTGCCTATCTAGTTCCAACGACTGTCTTATCTTTACAACAGTGGAGAACCTTTTCTAATAGAATGGAAAAATTTGGTGTAAGGGTAGAAATGCTCAACCGATTTAAATCTCCTAAAGAACAAAAAAACATCTTAAAAGACTTGATTGATGGTAAAGTGGATGTTGTAATAGGAACACACAGAATTCTATCAAAAGATGTTTTCTTTAAAGATTTAGGGTTGCTTATTGTAGATGAAGAGCATCGATTTGGAGTAAAAGCAAAGGAATCTATCAAGCAATTAAAGGATAGCATTGATGTGTTATCGATGACAGCAACGCCAATTCCTAGGACCTTACATATGTCAATGATTGGCGTTAGAACTATGTCATCGCTTACGGAGCCACCTCTAGAAAGATTACCTGTCCATACTTATGTATTAGAATATGATGAAAATGTAGTTAAAGAGGCCATTGAAAAAGAATTATTAAGAGATGGTCAGGTTATCTATTTAAATAATAGAATTGAGGGGATTGAAGAAATTGTAGAGAGATTAAGAAAACTAGTACCAAGAGCAAGAATTGGTCTTGCACATGGCAGAATGGAGCCAGAACAAATTGAAAATATTATGCTTTCTTTTATCAATCATGATATTGATGTGATGGTTTGTACCACTATATTTGAATCTGGTATTGATATACCAAATGCGAATACGCTCATTGTAGAAGATTCTGATAAATTAGGTCTTGCACAACTTTATCAAATTAGAGGAAGGGTTGGTAGGTCGAATAGACTTGCTTATGCATATATTACCTACAAGAAGAATAAACAATTATCAGAGGTGTCTGAAAAGAGATTAAAAGCAATCAGAGATTTCACTGAATTTGGTAGCGGATTTAAAATTGCATTACGTGATTTAGAAATCAGGGGAGCAGGGAATCTACTTGGTAGAGAACAACATGGCCATATGGCAAGAGTAGGTTATGAGATGTATTTATCACTTCTTGAAAAGGCAATCAGAGAAGAAAAAGCACATGGAGGAAATACAGAGAATATACAGAATGTGGCAATCGAATTAAGAAAAGAAATAAAGATAGACTTAAATGTTTCAGCCTATATTAGTGATCGCTATATTAAAGATCCAATCCAAAAGATATCAATGTATCAAAAAATAGCAGATATCAATGATAATGAAGAAATTATGGATTTGATAGATGAATTACTAGATCGCTATGGAGATATACCAAAGGAAACAGATAATTTACTAAAAATTGTTGAAATTAGAAATTTAAGCAGGAAACTTGGTATTAACAAGATAACAACAAACAAGGATTTTGTCATATTTGAGCCACTTAATTTAAAATTACGATTGACAAACAAAACATCTAATGATATACTAATAAACGTACAGTTAGAACTAAAAAAATTAGAAAAAGAAATGGAGAATTGAGGTAAAAGAATGGGAAAAGATAACAAAATAAAAGATGAAAACAAAGAAGAGAAAAAAGTAGTGAAAGAAAAAAAAGTTGAAACAAAAAAGGCTGAGGTAAAAGAAGTAAAAGAGGTTAAAGTAGAAGAAAAGAAAATAGACGCAAAAGAAGAAAAAGCACTCATAAAGAAAGCAAAAAAAGCAGCTAATAAAGATACAAAAATAATACTTTCAATCGTTGCTATTGTCATCTTAATTGCTTTTGGAATATTTGGTTTTTATTTTTATAAAGTAAATATAGACTATGTTGTTTCATACGATGGCGGTAAAGTAACAAAGGCAGATTACAAAGTATATTATAGTATGTTTGCACAAATGTTAACTTACTATGGTTACCCTGAATCTGAAATACCAAATCAAATTGCTGAAAAAGCATCACTTGATGGTATACTTGCTAAAGCAGCAAAAGATGCTGGTGTTGAAATAACAGAGGAAGATAAGGCTGCTATTGAAACTGTGTTCAAAAATCAAGAAAATTTAGATTCTTTCAAAGCACAAGGTTTAGATATTGGAAGAGTAAAAAAGTTATATTATAATGATTATTTAATTACTGCCTATATGGATAAATTAGCAGATGAAGCTACTGATGAGCAAATGCTTGAATATATCAAAGCAAATAGTGATTCAGAAGATATTGATTTAAATGAATATAATACACAACATATCTTATTTAAATTATCTGATTCAGAAGGAAAAGCATTGGATGATGCTAAAAAAGCTGAAGTAAAAATAAAAGCAGAACAAGTATTACAAAGAGCAAAAGCTGGTGAGGATTTCGCTTCTCTTGTAAAAGAGTTTTCTGAAGATTCTGGAACAGCCGAAAAAGAAGGAAAATATACTTTTTGCGATAATGGAAATACAATGGAAGAATTCGTAAAAGCTGCTAAATCTTTAAATAATGGTGAAATATATGCTAGTTTAGTAGAGACATCTGCTGGTTACCATATCATTAAATTAGAATCAAAAGTGGAAAACGGAAGATTAAAAAATGCTACTGAAAGAGATGAATACGTTAATAAATTAATCAATAACATAAAAGATGAAAAAAATGTAAAAGTTGATGTTGATGCTTTAAATAAATTGATTAAAGAAATAACAGGAAAAGACCCATCTGAAAAAACAGATGATACAACAGATAAAGCAGAATAATTTAAATTAGGAGCAAGTAATGGAAATTATAACAAGTAAATCGAATGAAAAAGTAAAATTTATCAAGTCTTTAAATGAGAAAAAATTCAGACAGAAATATGAATGTTTCTATTTAGAGGGAGTTAAAGTAGTAGAGGAAGTTATAAGTTCAAATAGAGCGATAAACATTTTGTTTATCGCTTATTCTGATGAGATTTTAAGTATGATAAATGGTGGGAACAGGCTTTTAAGCACGATACAAGTAATGGAAAATAATGATGAAATTAGTATTCTAAATATTAGTGCAGAAGTATTTGAAACTTTAACAGATACGGTTAATACACAAGGTGTATTAGTAGTTTTGAAAATGTTTGATTATGATTTAATAGAATCATTGCAAAATGAAAAGGATTTAATTTTACTTGATAAAGTACAAGATGCAGGAAATTTGGGAACGATTGTTAGGACTTGTGATGCTTTTCATATTAAAACAATTCTATGTATGGAAGGTACTGTGGATGTTTATTCTCCAAAAGTTTTACGCTCTACGATGGGTTCCATTTTAAGGCAAAAAGTAATTTATATTAATGAAGAAAATATTTCAAATTTAAAGAAATATGGCCATAAACTAATAGGAACAAGTCTTGCTACTAATAATAAACTAAAAGAGATGAATTTAGATTTAAAAAAGATATTTGTGTTTGGCAACGAAGCAAATGGCATAAGTAAATTACTGGAAAGCAACTGTGATGAATTGATAAAAATAGAGATGAGTGATTCAGCGGAGTCTCTTAATGTAGGAATTTCTACAGGTATTGTGTTATATGAGAATTATATGCGTAAGTATAATTGATAATTTATAAAATGTTATAGGAGAAAAAATATGGAAAATCAAAAAAAATCAAATGTTAAATTAATTGTATTAATAGCAATAGTTGCTTTTATAGTTTTAGTTGCAATAGGTATTGTTGTATTTAATATAGTAAACAGTGGAATACAAAAACAGATATTATTTGGTCAAATAGATGAAATAAACAGTTCCACTACTGTTGATATGGAAATAAAGACAAAAGGCGAATATGCTAAAGTAGAAAAAGCTTTAAAAGAACATTTAAAAGAATATTATGCTACACTGGATAATATTACAAATACATACCAAGACACTGGGCTTGAAAATATGTTGACAGCCGCTAATATATCAGCTACAGGACCGGAATTTAAGGACCAGAAGGCTAAACTTGAAAGTATTACAAAAGCGGGAGAAGAAGCTAAAACTAAAATAATTGACCTTGCAAGTGATGAATATAAAATAAAGAAGGCTAAAACTGCCGAATTAAACGAAAAATATTCTTCATTATATTATCAAATAGTGGATTTAACAGAAAATTCAGAAAAAAATGTAAAAGTTATTTCCGCTAATAATGAGTATTTAAATAAATTATTAGAAATTCTAAATTATTTATCAGATAATAAAAATAATTGGAAAGTTAATGATCAAATGATAGAATTTACAACAACTGAACTTGCTAATAAGTATAACGAATTATTAAACGAGGCAAAAGTACTTGCTGCTAAAATTGTAACAATAAGTCAATAAGAAAATTAAGACTAATCATAGATTGTGATTAGTTTTTTTCTTTTCATTTCACAACTTTTTCATTTATTTAACATACTCTTACTGTAAAATAATAATAGGAGGTGCTTAAACAATGAAAAAAATCATAGTGATAAGTGTCTTCTTGATTTTAATTATATTACTGTTTTTTAGAATATTTGTTATTAAAAATGAAGGAGACGCAAATGTTATAGACTCAAATGATTTGAATGAATATGACATTAAAAAATATAGCAATATTAGTTATAGCGCTAATTTATTAAGATATGCAATTACTGAAAATTATTTAACATTACAAGGAGAATTCAGTGATGTAAAACATGTGTTAATGGATTGCAATGTACAAAGCATGAGTGACGTTTATTTTGAGGTTTGTTTAAAAGGAATTGCAGATGAGATGAAGTATGATATATTTTATGATATCAGCAAAAATAATGATAGCATGACATTTCAATCAATCGATAGTATTAATTTAGATACGATTCCTATAGGCAATTACCTTGTTCTTTTGAAGTTAAATTACAAAGTAAAAGATAATGAATTAAACGAGGAAAAAGCTAATTCTTGTTATATTTCCTTTCAAACAGAAAAATTTAAAGAGCTAGAATATCATGGAAGTAATCATACTGTGTTTATAAAATATGATTTTCAAGAAGATATAGGTTTTCTTCAGATATATGTTTCTAACATAACTGATTAATGTAGATACAGTATATCATATTTAAAATATTTCATTGACTATGATACGCTTTTTTGGTATAATTGTTGAAGTTAATCAAAAGAATAGGAAAGAGGAAATAAGATGAAGGGACTAGAATTAAGAAATAGATATTTAGATTTTTTTAAATCAAAGGGACATACGGTAATATCTGGTGCGCCACTTGTACCAGAAAATGATCCAACTGTGTTATTTACAACTGCTGGTATGCAACCATTAGTACCATACCTAAAGGGCGAAAAACATCCAGGTGGAACGAGACTTACGGATTATCAAAAATGTGTTAGAACCAATGATATCGATGAAGTAGGCGATAATAGACATTTAACGTTCTTTGAAATGCTTGGTAACTGGTCTTTAGGTGATTACTTTAAGCAAGATTCTATCAGGTATAGTTATGAATTATTAACGAAAGTGTTGAATATACCAGTAGAAAAAATATCCGTTACTTGTTTTGAAGGTGATGAAAATACACCAAGAGATTTAGAAGCTGCAAACTCTTGGCAGGAGTGTGGAATTCCAAAGGAGAGAATTTACTTTTTTGGTAAGGATGACAACTGGTGGGGACAAGAATTTGGCCCATGTGGTCCAGATACTGAAATTTTTTATGATACTGGTGCAAAACCATGTTCGGATAACTGTAATCCATCATGTGATTGTGGAAAGTATGTTGAAATATGGAATAATGTATTTATGGAATACAACAAAAAAGAAGATGGAACACTTGAACCTTTAAAAAAGAAGAATGTTGATACTGGTATGGGACTTGAGAGAATACTGTTTTTACTACAAGGAAAAAACAACGTATTTGAAACAGAATTATTTATGCCAATTATTGATAAAGTAAAAGAACTTTCCGTTAACCCCAATGATGCATCCTTGAGGATTATCGCAGATCATATGAGAACTTCTTCTTTGTTAATTTGCGATGGTGTATCACCAAGTAATGTAGGGCAAGGATATATCTTAAGAAGATTAATTCGTAGAGCAATTCGCCATATGAGAAAGATTGAATTTGATATAGATAAAATTACAGAAGTATGTGATACGTTAGTCTTAAGTATCAGTGATATGTATCCAGAACTAATATCTAATAAAGATATTGTGATTGAACAAATTAAAAAAGAAAAAAATAGATTTATGAATACGCTTATTAAAGGTGAAAAAGAATTTGGTAAAATTTTACTTAAATTAAATGAGGAAAGTAGTACTATCATGGATGGTCATAACTTATTTAGGCTATATGATACCTTTGGATTCCCACCCGAGGTTACTGCAGAACTTGCTAAAGAAAACGGATTAGACGTTGATATGGAAGGTTACAAAAGATTATTTGAAGAGCATCAAAACAAATCACGTCAAGATGCTGCTGGAACTTTTAAAGGTGGTCTTGCTGATCATAGCAAAGTAACCGTTGCGTATCATACGGCGGCACATTTAATACTTGAATCGTTGAATAGAATTCTTGGTGGTCATGTTGATCAAAAAGGCTCTAATATTACTTCTGAGAGAATAAGGTTTGATTTTTCACATCCCGAAAAGGTACAAAGAGAAACATTAGATGAAATTGAAAAAATGGTCAATGAACAAATTGATAATAAGCTAGCAGTTACCTGTGAAGAGATGCCACTGGATAAAGCAAGAGATGCTGGTGCAAGAGGAGTATTTGATAGCAAGTATGGCGAGAATGTAAAAGTATATACTATTGAAAATTTTTCAAAAGAAATTTGTGGTGGACCTCATGTTGAGAATACTTCTATGTTGAAGCATATCAAAATAATAAAAGAAGAATCTGCTGCAAGTGGTGTAAGAAGAATTAAAGCTATATTTATTGATGAGTAATAGGAGATAGTAAAATGGAAAACTGTTTATTTTGTAAGATAATTAAAGGCGATGTTCAAAGTAAAAAGGTATATGAAAATGAGTATGTATATGCTTTTTATGATATACATCCAGTTGCCCCTGTACATATACTTATTATACCAAAAATACATATTGAAAGTATTAATTGTGTAGATGCAAGTAATGAAGTATATGTAATGGAATGTATGAAAGCAATCAAAGAAATAGCAAAAATGTGTGGAATAGCAGAAGAAGGCTATAGAGTGATTAACAATTGTGGAGAAAATGGTGGACAAGTAATTCATCACTTACATTTTCACTTACTTGGTGGAAGGCACTTAGGGGCTAAATTAATTAAAGAATAACGAAGAGAGGCACATTAAGCTGAAAGCTTAATGTATCATTTTTAGATGCTAGTAAAAAATTAGTAGAGAAAATACGGCAAGAGTAGAGTTGAAAATAATATTGAACTCTACTCTTGCAGTATTATAAGATACTTTTTATTTTATTTTTAATCTGATTTAAAATTTCCAAACTTTTGAATTGATATGTTATTTCTTCTGCTTGCTCTTTTTCTATATCATCTTCATAGATATTAGAAAGATTTGGCAGTATTGTATTAAAATTTTCAATCTTTTCTATATTCTCTTCCTTTGGAAAGATAAATGACCATATATTTTTCCCGTCCCCCTTACCTAGAATAATTTGCATACTTTCATAGGAACCTTCTGGCATATCAATTAAAATACTTTCTTTTTTATCATATTTTATTTTTCCAATTTTCATATAAGAATAATAATCTATATTATCTTCTTTGAGGGTGGTATCTACAATTTCAAGTATTTCATTTGAGTTATTTTTTAATGTATTCATCATATCCTGCGTGTCATTTACTACTAAAGCATTTAAATAATCTTGTATTTTAGAATGAATTTTTAATTTTTCTATTTGATCAGATACACTATTACTATTGGCAACGACATGTAATCTAACAATAGAATTGTCATTATTTACTTTTAAATAAATTTTTATCCCTAAATAAATATTTAAAACTACAAAAGAAAAAATGGCAATGATTGTTACCTTATTTATTTTTTTATTTCCCACTTTGATCACCTAAGAATAGTATTTATCATATTTTCAAAAAAATACCAAAAAGAGGGTGCAATTTTTGTCTGATAAATTTGTTTCCTATCACTTTTTGTAGTAATGAAAATTATGTCGTGAATAAGGTATATGTTTCTACAAAACAGTACAAAACTAGCTAAAAATTTTCATTGACTTTAAGGAACGTGGATGCTAAAATTAGAGTATAAAGAGGGGGAACAAAGGATGAATAAAATTAAATTATGTTGTTTTACAGTAAATTCTACACATGCTTATATCATATCTAATAGTTTTATTAATAATGAATTAAAAGATGTGAAGGTTATTTATATAAATGAAAAGAGTGAAAAAAGAAAATTAAAAAATATCATTTCAAGATTTTACAAAAAAATTAATGATAAGTCTTTTTATACAGAATGGTTAAATGAAAAAATAACACATGATTACAACAATGAGACTTTTGTATTTGTTGTCAATGGTAAGCAGGAGTTCGTTGATAAAGTTAATGAATATTTAGATATTAATGAAGCCATTGGTTATGTGATTAACTGTTATGACATATTTGATATTAAGAAAGATACAGCATCGATTATTAGTGCACATGATTATTACATCAACACCTCAGGAGTAGTCAAAAAAGAGACTCTCAACTTATAACTGGAATGCTAATATATTTTCTTTTATTTTAATACATATAATATTTTGTTATATGTATTATTTTTATTTTCCATTTTTATGAAACTTTTGTGAAAAAACGTGACTTTTTCTATAAATTGGGTTATAATATAAATGTAAATAAAATGGTTTACCATTTAATAGGAGGATTCATATGAGTGAAAAAAAATTAAAAGAAGAAGTAATTGTGCCAGAAGAAAAAAATGAGGCAGTAGAAGCTAATGTAGAAATAGCTACTAACTTAAATATATCTGAAGATGTTATCGGTATTATAGCAGGTCTTGCTGCATCTGAAGTAGAAGGTATTGCAGGAATGACATTAGGGTTTGTTGATGGAATCAACCAAATTCTTGGTTCTAGCAAGAAATATTCTAAAGGTGTAAAAATAAGTCTTGAAGGAAAAAAAGTAACTATTGATTTATATGTTAATGTAAAATATGGTGTTAGAATTCCTGATATTGCTTGGGCAGCACAAAATTCAGTAAAAAATGCAGTTGAAAGCATGACTGGTCTTGAAGTTGCAAGTGTTAATATTAATGTTCAAGGCATTACTTTTGATAAAGATGAAAAAGTTATTGTAGATACAGAAGAATAATAGTAAGCTTTTAGCCCAAATATTTTCGTTTGGGCTTTTAAGTATATTTTGGGGGAGAATTTATATGAAAGGTTTTGAAAAATTTTTATTAGTTTTATTTTCTATCATCATCATTGCTCTTTCAGTGATATTAATTTTAATGTCAACTGAAATGATTAAAGTAGCTAATATATTTAATCCAGTGGTTAGTGTATTAGTAGGAAATAAAATATTATTTTTAGTAATTGGAGCTATCTTTGCTTTACTAGGACTTGTAGGCGTATTTTCAAATGCTGAAAATTCTGATGATATGAAAAGTGGACTAGCTATTAAAACAGAAAAAGGTACTGTATATATTACAAGAGATACTTTTGAAAGCATCATATTAGGTGTGACAAAAAGTTACGCAGAACTGAAAAATGTAAGAGCTGAAATTAGTGTAAGTGAAACAGGTGTTATTGCTAATATTTACACCATGATTTTACCAGATACAGTAGTTCCAACACTTACCGCAAAACTACAAGAGAATATAAAAACAAGTGTATTAAAGCAAACAACAGTAGAAATAAAAGAAGCAAATATTAAAATAAGAGGCGTATATATGGAGCCTCAAAAGAAATAGGATGTGAGTGTTAGTGAAAGATTTTTGGGAATATGTAGTAAAAAATAAATATGTAATTATATGTGTTATTATTGTCGTTATATTGTATGCTCTAGGAATAGTAGACTTCCTTACAAAAGCAGTCGTATTACTTGCATTAATTGGGCTAGCAGTATTTGTTGGTAAAAAAATACAGGATAATGAAGGCAAAATAAAGAATGTGTTTGACTTTGTAAAAAACAAAGAATACAAAGATAATGTATATTATTATCAAAAAAAAGACGATGAAAAGTAGGAGTTTACCATGGGAAGAAAAAAAGCAAGAGATAGCGCATTTAAATGTATCTATCAATTAGAATTTCAAAAAAATGAAGTTGATAAAATATTAGAATATTGCTATGTTGAAAATGAAAATGAAGAAGAAGAAAAAGAATATATTGAACCTGTATTAAAAGGTGTGATAGAAAATTTAACAACAATTGATGAAATTATTTTATCTAAGCTTAAAAGTTGGACAATTCAAAGAATATCAAAGATTGATTTGGCTATATTAAGACTTGCTATTTATGAAATAAAGTATATGAAAGATATACCACCAAAGGTTTCTGCAAATGAGGCTGTAGAGCTTGCTAAAACATATGGCAATAATGATTCAAAATCATTTGTCAATGGTGTGCTAGCAAAAGTAATTGAAAATGAAGGTTGAGTGATTTTTGATGGGGAAGATATATAGTGTATCAGAAATTAACAAATATATTAAAATGATATTTGATCATGATACTTACTTAAACAACGTTACAATACAAGGTGAAATAACAAATTTTAAAGCACATTATACTGGTCATTTGTATTTTACGCTAAAAGATGATACTTCAACGATAAAATGTATTATGTTTAAGTCTTTTGCAAATTTAATTAAGTTTAAGCCAGCGGATGGAATGAAAGTTGTTATCACTGGACAAATTTCTGTATTTGAACGTGATGGGGCTTATCAGATTTATGCTAGAACAATGACACCAGAAGGATTGGGAGAACTGTATTTAGCGTATGAACAATTAAAGGACAAGTTAACTAAAGAAGGTCTCTTTGACTTACAGTATAAAAAACAAATACCTTACCTGCCAAATAGAGTAGGAATTATAACTTCTAAAACAGGAGCGGTTGTTAAGGATATTATCAATGTAAGTACTAGACGTTATCCTAATGCAAATTTACTTATTTTTCCTGCTGCAGTTCAAGGTGTTAATGTAGCATCAACTGTAATAGAAGGAATTGATACCTTCAACACATTAAATAATGTTGATGTAATTATTATTGCCCGTGGTGGAGGCTCATTTGAAGATTTATTTGGCTTTAACGATGAAGCTTTGGCAAGAAAAATATTTGAATCAAAAATTCCAGTCATATCTGCTGTCGGACATGAAACAGATTTTACAATATGCGATTTCGCAGCAGATTTAAGGGCTCCAACGCCATCTGCAGCAGCAGAGTTAGTCTATCCTCAATACACAGATATTGTAAAAAAAATAGCAATAGACAAAAATAGAACAATCATTGGTATACAAAACTATATTACTAGAAAACGTGAATATGTTAAGAGAATAAAAGCTGCAAAATTAGAAAAAGTACCTCTTGATATTATGAATAGACATAGAATGATGATTGATGGTTATGTTCGCAATGCAGAAAATAGCTTGCGTTTGAAGATAGAAAGATATAAATCAAGATGTATGCAAACTATTTCAAAATTAGATGCACTTAGCCCACTTAAAACATTAACAAGAGGGTATAATGTAGCTCACAACAGTGAGGGAGTAGTGGTTAAATTTAAGAAAAATGTAAAAAAAGAAGATAAACTAAATTTAACTTTTGTAGACGGTAAAGTGAATGTAATAGTAGAATAGGAGGAAATATTATGGCTGAAAAAACTTTTGAGGAAAGCTTGTCTGAACTTGAAAAAATAGCAACAGATATTGAAAGAGGCGATTTAGGTTTAGAGCAAGCAATTGTAGAATTTGAAAAAGGGATTAAACTTTCTAAAGAATGTAGTGAAAAATTAGATAATGCTGAAAAAAGAATTAATCTGTTAGTAAAACAGGAAAATGGAAACATAACAGAAGAAACTTTCGAACAAGAATAGAAGATGGATATCTTCTTTTTTTGTGCATAATAATTCTTGTTAAGATAATACTATGATTAGGTGATAAGAATGAAAGAAAAAAATAATAAAGGTAAAGTGGATTTAAAATATAATCTAGAAATCGAAAGAGAAGATAAAAAAGATATTGCAAAAAAAGGTTATGATTTCGTACCAAGAGACCATCATTGGACGAATACTACAGAACAAAAAATCAAGGTAGAAGAGATAGAAGAAAAAACAAAAAACAAATAGAAATAGTGTGGCAATATTAGATTGCCACACTATTTTTTCTTTTCCTTTATTCATTTGTTATTAGTTATATTATTTGGGTTGACGTGGTAAAAAATCTGATTTGCTTTGATTTCATGCCATCTCTTTAGAATATCCCTAATAATCCATTGTTCTTTTTTTCCTATCGCTCTATGTATCGTAATGATAACATGTATTCTTTGAGGCCCACAAGTGTATTTAATAGTTGAACCTGGTATACGTTGTCTAGACGGATTTTCTAGATAAGTAGGACACTGTAAATATTCTTCATATTCAATATCACATTTTGAACTAAGTTTTTTTTCTAATTTAGCAACTAATATATTTTGCCGGTTAATAAACTCATCTATTTTTCGGTACTTCATTTAAAATCCCCCTATACAATTTTATTTACCAGATTATAACATAAATAGCACAATAAATCAATAATGAGAAAAAGAAGCACTTTGAGAACTAATGTTCATAAAATACTTGAATTATATTTATATATGTAATATAATCATGTAAATGAGGTAATTATAATGGAAAACGAAGGACAATATAAATGTAAAAAAATCATATGTAAGAGTGCTTTAAATAAGATTAATAGCAGTATGTTACCATATAAATGGGATTTAAATATATATAGAGGGTGCGAACATAAATGTAGATATTGCTTTGCGGTATATTCGCATCAGTATATCGAAGATAAAAATTTCTTTGATCATGTCTATGTTAAAACAAATGTAGTTGATAGATTAGAGCAAGAATTAAGAGCAAGAAGGTGGAATAGAGAAGTAATCAATATAGGGGGAGTAACGGATAGCTATCAACCTTGTGAAGAAAGTTATAAATTGATGCCAGATATTTTAAAACTCCTTATTAAATACAAGACACCTGCCATTATATCAACAAAATCAGACTTAATATTAAGAGATATTTCACTTATTGATGAACTCTCCAAGGTAAGTGCAGTCAATATTGCTTGTACCATTACTACAATGAATGAAGATATTGCAAGAAAAATAGAACCTGGTGCGGTATGTTCGAAAAGAAGAGTAGAGGTACTAAGGGAAATGAAAAAAACAGGTGCTTCTGTCGGACTTCATAACATGCCTATTATTCCGTATTTAACAGATAGCTATGAAAATTTAAATAGTCTTTATGCTATGGCAAATGATGTTAAAGTTGATTATGTGATACCATCACTACTTAATTTACGTGGTGAAACAAAAAAGGTGTTCTTAAATTTTATCTATCATACTTATCCAGATTTATATCACAATATATGTATGCTATATCAAGATGGAAGATTAAATAAAGAATATAAACTAATGGCAAATAAGAGAATCAACGAATTAATTAAAAAGTATGGAATTCCTAGAAATTACATGAAAGCAATGAATATGAAATTGAAACAATATGATTCGTATGGAGAACAATTAAGTTTATTTAAAAACAAATAAAAATCTGTCACCCTAAAATAATAAAAAATAATTGTAAAAGTAAAAAATAACTTGTCTCTAGAATTGAATCAATTTTAGAGACAAGTTATTTGTATGGTGGGCAGGGATGGATTCGAACCATCGTAGACGTACGTCAACAGATTTACAGTCTGCCTCCTTTAGCCACTCGGACACCTACCCATATTTAATAGTATTGACATAGATTAATTGTATTTTACTGTACCAAACTAAGATGATAATATCATAACACATTACTTAAAATCTGTCAATATAAGTTGTCCATAAGATAATATAACAAATGGTGGGCCTTCAGGGATTCGAACCCCGGACCATCCGGTTATGAGCCGGGTGCTCTGACCAACTGAGCTAAAGGCCCACTCATGTTGAACATTTATATTATAATATATGTATATGCAAAAGTCAAGACTTTTTTGACAAAAAATATGTTAAAACTAGTTTTAAAAAATAATATTTTTTTATATCATTCTTTTGCAATAATAGCCATAAAAAAGAGGGATAGAAACATCCCCCTTTTTATTTTATCCTTATTTTTTATCAGATTTTAATATTTCACTAGCAGCACCTAAAGCACCCATTGCTTTGTTAGCATCAAAAGGAATAAATACTTTATTAGCAGGACCTTGAGAGATGTTCTCTAAAGCTTCTAATGATTTAATTGCAACTAGATTCTCATCTGGTTTTGCATCCATAATCGCTTTGTATACCATATTAATCTCTTGGGCTTTTGCTACTGCAACTTTTTGGATTGCTTCAGCATTACCTTCTGCTTCTAATATTCTTGCTTCTCTAATACCTTGTGCACGTCTGATACTTGATTCGCGTTCTGCTTCTGCATTTAAAATAGTAGCTTGTTTTTTACCTTCAGCAAGTGTAATATCTGCTTGACGTTTACCTTCTGCTTCTAGTATGTTTGCTCTTTTATTTCTTTCTGCGTTCATTTGTTTTTCCATTGCGTCTCTGATATCAACTGGTGGTTTAATATCTTTAATTTCTACACGATCAACTTTACATCCCCATTTATCTGTTGCTTCATCAAGGACATCTCTAAGTTGTGTATTGATAGCATCTCTAGAACTAAATGTACTATCTAAATCCATTTTACCAACTATATCACGAATCGTAGTAATAGCGATATAGGCAATACCTTTTTGTAAGCTCTCTATTTCATAAACAGCTTTTACTGGATCCATGATTTGGTAGAATACAACTGTATCAATTGTAATTGTAACGTTATCTCTTGTGATAACACTTTGAGGAGTAACGTCCATTGTTTGTTGTTTTAAACTTACAACAGCTCTAATTTTATCGGCAAAGGGAAGTATAAAATTTAAACCAGCTTCTGCTGTTTTATTATACCTACCTAAACGTTCAACAATACGAACTTCTGATTGTCTTACTACTTTAATAGAGCTAAGAGCAATAATGATAACTATAACCATGACGATTATAAAAAATATTTCCATAAAAAACCCTCCTAACAGATTTTACACTTTTTTTACTTTTAATTTCACACCTTCAATTGATAAAACAGAAACAGTAGTACCAGATGTGATTTTCTTTTCTTCTGTAAAAGCTGACCATAATTCTCCGTTTACTTTTACTTGTCCAGTAGAATTTAAAGGATCAATGTCTTTTACAACAACTCCGTTTTTTCCAATTATACTATCGTTATTCATTTTTGTATTATCTTTATTCTTAAATAATTTTTTTACTAATGGTTTCATGAATATGATCATTAAAGTAGTAGAGACTACAAATACAGCAACTTGTATTACTTCATTATCCGTAATTAAGCTTGTGATAAATGCAAGAAATGCTCCAATACCTGGCCAGAACATTAAAAATGAAACTGTAAAAATTTCAATTAAAAGAAATACACCACAAAGGATTAACCATATAACCCACATTTGTATTCCTCCTTTCAAATTAAGTATATTAATTATACAATACTAATTATACAACATTTCATGAAAAAAAACAATGATTTTATCAAAAAATCTATTGCATCTCTTAAATTATTATGTAATCAATGGAGACTTGGCATCATATTTTAAATAATTGACATATGATAAGGTATTTTTTCGAAATTAAATAGGGGGAGTGATAGGGTATGAAGCGATATTTGTTGATATTAGTAGCTTTTACGATTTTTTTGCTAGAAAATGTAATACTGTTGACATATAATGTAGTATATGGTAAAATTTCCATAGATACAAATGATAGTAGAAACCATAAAATTTGACAAAAATAAAATAATATGTTATAATTATAGAGTGACCTAGTAAAAGGAAGGGGTTAAATTTAATTATGGGTAAAAAAAGTGTGCTCAGCACCTTACGATTTATTTTTCTTACAATAGGAGGTATCGTACTAATATTTAGTGCTGTTGCAATAACAGTTTTAAATCAATACAAACCTGTCGTAAAAACATATATAAATGGTGAGTTTATTGGATACTTCTCGAATCCACAACAATTTGATGAAGTATATAATGATTTAGTTGCTGAAAAACAAAATATTGATCCAAACGTTAAAGTATATTTAGAAAGTGAACCAACTTTTGAAACTAGTTATATTAGATCTAATCTTTTAGAAGAACAAAATATTTATACAAATTTAAGAGCTGAAGTGAAGACAGAATATACAATCTATAAAGTTTCAGTAAATGGTGAAGAAAAAATGACTTTTAATACGCAAGATGATGCTAATAAGTATTCAGAAGACTTGAAGAAAGAAGTCGCTAAATTAAATACAGAAATTAAAGTTGAAAAAACTGCGCAGTTAGGTGAAATGACAACATTAGAAAGAGCGGATGCTATCTTAAAAGATATTGTAGATAGAAATAAACCGGTTGTGACACCTAAAGTAGTTGTATCAACTCAAACATATGCTAAAAATACATATACAAATAATGGTGCAAGTACACAAGTTGCTAATACAGCATTAGCACAAGGTGGCGTATGGCCATCTAACCTTAGACAAGTATCATCATCATTCGGTTATAGAGGAGATTACCATACAGGTATCGATATTACCGGATCTGGTGCAACAGGAAATCCAATTTATGCTTATAAAACTGGTACGGTAACTTTTGCTGGTTATTCATCTAGTTATGGTAATTATATAAAAATAGACCATGGTAATGGTTTGGCAACTTGGTATGCTCACTGTAGTAAACTATTAGTGTCTGCAGGTCAAGAAGTATCTCAAGGTCAAACAATTGCCTTAATCGGTAGTACTGGTTGGGTTACAGGCCCACATTTACACTTTGAAGTAAGAGTTAATGGAGTCCCAGTTAATCCATATCCATATATTGCAGGAAAGTAAAAAATACATTTTTGCAAAGGAAGGTGCAACATAGCGAATGGAGAAGAAAAATAGACTTAGTACACTAAAGTTTGTTATATTTACTATTTTATCTTTTGTATTAATTTGTAGTGCGGTTATGATAACGGTTTTAAACCATTACAAACCAGCCGTTAAGACATACATAAATGGTGAGTGTATAGGTTACTTTTCTAGTCCACAACAATTTGATGAAGTTTACAATGATTTGGTCATTGAAAAACAAAATATTGATTCAAATGTTAAAGTATATTTAGAAAGTGAACCAACTTTTGAGACTAGTTATATAAGAGAAAGCCTGCTATCACAGCAGAATGTATATACAAATTTAAGAGGGAATATTAAAACTGAATTTATAGTATATAAAGTTTTAGTAAATAATGAAGAAAAAATGACTTTTAATGTACAAGATGATGCTAATAAATACGTAGAAGACTTAAAAAAAGAAGTAGCAAAATTAGATGTACAAATAAAAGAGGAAAAAGTGAGTGAACTTGGTGATCTTACTACGCTTGAAAAGGCAGATGCTATCTTAAAAGATATTGTTGATAGAAATAAACCTGTACAATCGAATAAAACTCAGAATTATTCTAATAATAGTTCAACAAATCAGAAAGCAAGCGACGCGATTGCAAATGCTTCTCTTGCGCAAGGTGGCATATGGCCAACTATTTCAACATATATTTCATCTACTTATGGATGGAGATGGGGAACAATTCATACTGGTACAGATATTGCTGGTAAATACGGTGATCCTGTCTATGCATGGAAAGATGGATTGGTAACCTATTCTGGTTGGGCTGGTTCATATGGTAATATCGTAAAGATTGATCATGGAAATGGTATATCTACTTGGTATGCGCATTGTAGTAAATTACTAGTAAAAGCCGGTCAGGAAGTGTCTCAAGGACAAACAATCTCATTAATGGGATCCACTGGTTTTTCAACGGGTAACCATCTACACTTTGAAGTAAGAATCAATGGCGTCCATGTGAACTCGTACCCATATATCAAATAATTTAGTTAAATATTGTCTTTATGGCATATTTATATATCACCTATTGCCCGGATATAACACAAAAAACCTCTCGTTATATCTTAGCTATAGGCAAGTTAGAAAAAAAGGAGGAAGTTAGAAATGACTAAAGAAAGAAAAAACGAAATTTTATCAACTTATGCTAGAGAAAAAAATGATACTGGTTCTGCAGAAGTACAAATTGCACTTTTAACTGAAAGAATCAATGAATTGACAGCACATTTAAAAGTACACATTAAAGATGATCATTCTAGACGTGGTCTTTTAATCATGGTTGGTAAAAGAAAAAGATTACTAAAATATCTTGAAAACAAAGATGTTGAAAGATATAGAGATGTTATTGCAAAATTAAATATTAGAAAGTAATCGAAAGTAGACATGTTGCTTATTGTAACATGTCTATTTTTTTCTTTAAATAAATGTAAATTATTCCATATACGTTGCATATGACTAGTGTTTATGGTATAATCAATCAAGGTGAGAAAAATGAAAATAGCAAAGCAAAAGGGAACCAGAGATATCTTTTTTGATGATATGAATATTTGGCAATATGTAGAAAAAAAGATAAGAGAAATAGCAAATAACTATCATTTAAATGAAATTAGAACACCAGTTTTTGAAGCAACTGAATTATTTGCACGTGGTGTAGGAGAAGAAACTGATGTAGTAAATAAAGAGATGTACACTTTTTTAGATAAAGGTGGAAGAAGTATCACATTAAGACCAGAACTTACTGCTGGTATTGTAAGGTCATATATTGAAAATGGCTTTGATTCATATATATCACCAGTTAAATTTTGGTATATGGCGAACATGTATCGCTATGAGAAGATGCAAAAAGGAAGATTTAGAGAATTTACACAATTTGGTGTGGAAATTTTTGGTAGTAATTCCTATTTAGCTGATTTAGAAAGCATCGCTATTTCATATAATTTATACCAAAACCTTGGGCTTGCTGATAAAATAACTTTATCAATTAATTCAATCGGTTGTAGTAAGTGCAGAGGTGAATATATAGAAAAATTAAAAAAGTATATCAGACCTCATTTAGATAATATGTGTGAAACGTGTAAAATTAGATTTGACAAAAATCCTCTTCGTATATTAGACTGTAAAGAAGAAAAATGTAATCTAATATTACAAAATGCACCAATGATAACGGATAATCTATGTAAGGAATGTAGTGATGATTTTGAAAATTTAAAAAGTGGATTAACTAAAATGTCAATTCCTTTTGTTATAGATAAAAAGATAGTAAGAGGACTAGATTATTATAATAAAACAGTTTATGAATATATAGCTAATGATTTTAAAATAGCAACTGGCGGAGGTGGCAGATATGACACTCTAGTAGAGATGTTAGGTGGAAAACATACTCCTGCTGTTGGATTTGGCATTGGGCTCGATAGAATTATTATGCTATTAAAAGAATATCATTTAATTAATGATATCAATCAAAAAACAGATATCTATTTTGTATTATTAAATGAAGAGGCTCATTTGAATTATTTAGGTCTTATATCTAAATTAAGAAACAAAGGTGTCAATGTTGAACTTGACATTTGCAATAAGAGTTTTAAAGCACAATTAAAGTATGCAGATAAAATTAATTGTAACTATGTATGTATTATTGGTGAAGATGAAGTAAAGAATAATATTGCAATACTAAAAAATATGGCAACAGGAGAGCAAGTTAATGTTGATTTAAATGTGCAGAGCATTATAAATAGTATAAAATAAAGAGTGGAATGGAGAATGAATATGAAAAATGAAGAAAAAATATTTAACTTGAAAGAAAGGATATCCTTAAGAGAAGTATTTACTACCTATGAAAATTTAGCAGAAAGAGAATTTTTGTTTTGTGGTTGGATTAGAAACATACGAAATTCAAAAAATATCACCTTTATTGAGTTAAATGATGGAAGCTACTTGAAATCGGCTCAAGTTGTGTTGATACCAGAAAATGTTGAAAACTATAATGAGATAGCTGAACTTAATATAGGAGCTAGTGTCATGTTGCTTGGTAAAATTGTATTAACACCCAATGCTAAACAACCATTTGAAATAGCAGTTAATAAAATAGCTATTTCTGGAAAATCTACTCCAGATTATCCTTTGCAAAACAAAAGACATTCTATGGAATTTTTAAGAGATATTGCACATTTAAGAGCAAGAACAAATACGTTTTCTGCAGTGTTTAGAGTAAGATCTGTTGTTGCTATGTCAATTCATAGATTTTTCTACAATCATGGGTTCATTTATTTAAATACCCCAATTATCACAGCAGCTGACTGTGAAGGCGCAGGTGAAATGTTTAGAGTCACTACGATGGAAGATACAACAAAAGATGTAAAAGATGATTTTTTTGGTAAGAAAACATCACTTACTGTATCTGGTCAATTAGCAGCAGAAACATTTTCTATGGCTTTTTCAAATGTTTATACCTTTGGACCAACATTTAGAGCAGAAAATTCTCATACAACAAAGCATGCTGCTGAATTTTGGATGGTAGAACCTGAAATGGCTTTTTGCGATCTTGAAAGTGATATGGTAATAGCAGAAGAAATGATAAAACAAGTCATTGCTGACGTGATAAATGATTGCCCAGCTGAGCTTGAATTCTTTAATGAATTTATAGATAAAGGTTTGTTAGAAAGATTACAACACGTGTTAAGTTCTGATTTTGAAAAAATTACTTATACGGATGCAGTGGAATTATTGAAAAAACATAATGATAAATTTGTATATAAAGTAGACTGGGGAACAGATCTCCAAACAGAACATGAAAGATTTTTGACAGAACAAATATTTAAAAAACCAGTTTTTGTCACTGATTATCCAAAAGAAATTAAAGCATTCTATATGAAAGTAAATGATGATAACAAGACGGTAAGAGCTGTTGATATGTTGGTACCAGGTATCGGTGAACTAATCGGTGGGTCTCAAAGGGAAGATAATCTAGAAAGACTTGAAAAGAGAATGGATGAGTTAGGACTAGATAAGAAAGATTATGAATGGTATTTAGATACAAGAAGATACGGTAGTTGTGTTCATTCCGGTTTTGGACTTGGATTTGAAAGAATGATTATGTATGTAACCGGTATGGAAAATATAAGAGATGTAATACCATTTCCTAGAACGCCAGGAAATTGTTTATACTAAAAAGGAAGAGGATGAAATGAACAAATATAGATCTCATAAATGTAATGAGTTAAGAGAAGAAGATATTGGAAAAGAAGTAAAACTGTCAGGTTTTGTAAGAACAATCAGAGATTTAGGCTCTTTGATATTTGTAGATTTAAAGGATCATTATGGTATTACTCAATTGGTACTAGATACGGAAGAATTGCAAGAATCTTTTAGAAGTTTAGTGACTGCTGAATCTACTATGTTAGCGGAGGGAATTGTTGCCAAAAGAAGTAATATCAATGATAAAATTCCTACTGGTAAAATAGAAATCATCGTTAAGAAATTTGAAGTATTAGGAAAAGCTGAAACTGTTTTACCTTTCCAAGTAGATGAGAGTAGGAAGGTAAGAGAAGATTTAAGACTTGAATATAGATTCCTAGACTTAAGAAATGATGAAATTCATGACAAAATTGTATTTAGATCTAAAGTATTGAAGACTTTAAGAGATAAGATGGATGAGTTAGGATTTGTAGAAGTACAGACACCTATTCTTGCTAATTCATCACCTGAAGGGGCAAGAGATTTTCTTGTACCTAGTAGAATCCATCCCGGTGAATTTTATGCTTTACCACAAGCGCCTCAGCAGTTTAAGCAATTACTAATGATGTCTGGATTTGATAAATATTATCAGATAGCACCTTGCTTTAGAGATGAAGATCCAAGGGCAGATAGATCACCCGGAGAGTTTTATCAACTTGACTTTGAGATGTCATTTGTGGAAGAAGAAGAAGTACAGGAAGTACTAAAAGAGGTTGTTGGCTCTACTTTTCAAAAGTTTACGACAAAAGAAGTAGTTGGATTTGAAAGAATTACGTATAAAGAAGCAATGGATAAGTATGGAATTGATAAGCCTGATTTAAGAAATCCACTAGTAATACAAGATGTAACAGAAATTTTTAAGGATAGTGAATTTAAAGTTTTTAATCAAAAAAACATTAAGGCAATTAAGATTAATGCTAAAGAGGCAACTAGAAGATTTTTTGATGATATGGTAAAATATGCTGTAGAAGATTTAGCACTTGGTGGACTTGCATGGATTAAATATACAAAAGACGGACAAGTTAGTGGCACTATTTCCAAATTTATTCATGAAGATACATTAAATGCGTTAAAAGAACAACTTGATTTCAAAGAAAATGATGCTATTTTCTTTATCGCAGAGACTGATTATTTAAATTCATGCAAAGTAGCAGGACAAATACGTATTGAACTTGGTAAACGCTTAAACATAATACCAAATGATACTTACTCTTTTTGCTTTATTGTAGATTTTCCTATGTATGAATTAGATGATAATGGTAAAATTGATTTTGCACATAATCCATTTTCAATGCCAATTGGTGGATTAGAAAGTTTAGAAAACAAAAATCCATTAGAGATAGTGGCTCATCAATTTGATTTGGTTTGTAATGGTTATGAACTTGCTTCTGGAGCAGTTAGAAATCATGAGATTGATGTCATGATAAAAGCATTTGAAATTGCTGGTTACACAGAAGAAGAAGTAATGAACCGTTTTGGCAGCCTATATAACGCATTTAAATATGGGCCACCACCACATGCTGGTGCGGCGCCAGGAATTGATAGAATGGTCATGCTATTGCTAGAAGAATCCAATATTCGTGAAGTAATCGCATTTCCGAAAAATTCAAAAGCAAGAGATTTATTGATGAGAGCACCATCAGTTGTTTCAAAACAACAATTAGAAGATGTACATATAAAGCTAATAGAAGATAATAAATAATATAGATTGGTAAATATTTTTTATTCATCATGTAAATGTATAATTATGTACTAAATAGAAGTTAATATAATTGGAGTGATTGCATAAATCAGCTCCAATTATTTCTGTCTAAAATGGGCGAAATACTTGCAAAAGAAATATGTATATTATATAATAAAAAGTATAAAATACTGTGCAAATTGGAGGAATTGGTAAGTGGAAACAAAAGAAAATTTAAAGAGAGGTATCAGTCTCATAACGTTAGTTATAACGATAATCGTAGTGATCATATTGGCAGCTGCCGTGATACTAACATTAAATAATAACAATCCAGTAGAAAATGCTAAAGAGGCGACATTTAGAAATGATGTGGCAAGTATTAGTGAACAACTAAATCTATACGTCCTAAATGAAATGAGTAATAATGGTGCATATGATATAACAAGTATGAACGGGAAAATATCAGAATATATACCAGAGCTAACGCAGTATGATAGTGAGTTAAAAGTAGAACAAGGAAAAGTAGTATATACAGGATCAAATACAAAAAAAGCACAAATGGTAGAGGAGATTGTAGGAAAAACAAGCACCGTAGAAGTGGGTGGATTAAAATATAACAAACCAAATCTATCGTATTTACCAAGCGCTACCAGCAAAGCGGTAAAATGGGATGCAAGTAACATAGAAAGTGAAATGGAAATAACAACAGCAGATAAAGATACAAGTTGGTATGACTATGCAAATAAGAAATGGGCAAATATATACACAAATAATAATGGAAATAAAGCATACTGGGTATGGATACCAAGATATGCATATAAGATAGATAATCCTCATACAACAACAGCAGAACAAATTAACATCAAATTTTTAAGTGGAACAAGTAATGTAGCAAGTGATGGAAGTAGTATAGAAGGATATACTGTACATCCAGCCTTTACATTTGGAGAAACACAGTTAAGTGGAATATGGGTAGCAAAATATGAAGCAAGTAGTTCAGATCCAAATAAAGTAGACTCATCAGGATATACTGGAGGAGGAAATACTACAGATTTACAAGTAAGAGTATTACCAGATGTATACAGTTGGAGAGTAATAACAACAGGAAATGCACAAACAGTAAGCATGAATATGGCAAGTAGTAATGGAAGTGTAGGGACAGATAGTAATGCAGATACACATCAAATGAAAAATGTAGAATGGGGAGCAGTAGCATATTTATGCCAAAGTGTATATGGACAAGAACCGTGGGTAAATCCATATGGAGATTGGACAGCAGGGTCACATAAAATAAAGACAGGATATGTAGGAGCAAGTAAAGATAGTTTGGCATTAAATGAAGGAAATGCAAATCTTTCAAAATATAACACGATAAATGGAGTAAAAGCAAGTACAACAGGAAACATAACTGGAGTATATGATATGGCAGGAGGAGCATGGGAATATACTGCATCATTAATAGATAATGGCAATCGAAATATAAGCTTATATGGAAAAGAAGAACATATAGAAAATAACAAGATAAAAGATGAATACAAAAAGTATTATGATATTTATACACCAGGAAAGGAAGAAAAAGAAGGTGGAGCATATTATGGTCCAGGAGGAGTGACACTTTGGAACTCAGGAAATGCGGAGTCACAAAATATCATTAGAAAAAGAATAACTGCAGCAACATATCAAAACTTTGAAAATAAAAAAGGAGATGCACTGTGGGAAACATCTAATGGTTATAGTTATTTTGGAATATTTACATCAGGAACTGGAGACAGGCAATGGATTCAAGATACAGCAATAGATTCAGCAAGTGGAGGTCAACTTGCAAAAGGATGGAATAATGATTACATGCTAGTAGGTCATGCGTCTTATACTTGGTTTTCACGCGGTGGAGGTTTTAGCATTAGTTCATATGCCGGTGTATTTTCATCTAATTTTGATGGTGGCTACGCACATGCACACGTCGGTTTTCGTCCGGTGCTTGTTGTGGGAGGCACACTTTAAGAGTGTAAACAAATAATTGCTTAATTTATAAATTGGAGGAATTGATGAATGAAAACAACGGAAAATGCAAAAAGTGGTATCAGTCTCATTACGCTAGTAATAACGATAATAGTGGTGATAGTGTTAGCAGCGGCAGTGATACTTACACTAAATAATAATAATCCAGTAGAAAATGCTAAAGAGGCAACATTTAGAAATGATATTTCAAGTATTCATGAACAATTAAATCTATATGCTTTAAATGAAATGAGCAAGAATAATGGCGTATATGATATAACAAGTATGAATGGAAAAGTATCGGATTATGTACCAGGAGTGACTCAATATGATAGTGAGTTAAAAGTAGAACAAGGAAAACTAGTATATACAGGATCAGATACAAAAAGAGCACAAATAGTAGCAGAGCTAGTAGGAGAAGTAGATACAGTAGAAGTGGGGGGATTAAAATATAATAAACCCAATTTAATGTATTTACCATCCTCTACAACAAAAGTAGTAAAATGGGATGCAAGTAACGTAGAAACAGAAATGGAGATAACAGCAGCAGATAAGGATACGAGTTGGTATGACTATGCAAATAAGAAGTGGGCAAACATATATACCAATAACAATGGAAACAAAGCATATTGGGTATGGATACCAAGATATGCGTACAAGATAGATCATCCCCATACAACAACAGCAGAGAAAATTAACATCAAGTTTTTAAGTGGAACAAGTAATGTAGCAAGTGATGGAAGTAGTCTAGAAGGATATACAATACATCCAGCCTTTACGTTTGGAGAAACACAATTAAGTGGAATCTGGGTAGCAAAATATGAAGCAAGTAGTTCTGAACCAGACAAGTTGGATTCAACGGGAGCCAACTTCGGAGGAGGGAATACCACAGCTTTACAGGTAAGAGTGTTACCAGATGTATATAGTTGGAGAGAAATAACAGCGGGAAATATGCAAACAGTAAGTATGAATATGACAAGTAGTAACGGGAGTGTTGGAACAGATAGTAATGCAGATACACATCAAATGAAAAATGTAGAGTGGGGAGCAGTAGCATATTTGTGTCAAAGTATCTATGGAGAAGAACCATGGAATAATCCATATGGAGATTGGACAGGTGGATCATATAAATTGAAGACAGGATATGCAGGAGCAAATAAATATAGTGGCGGATATGCAGAAGGAAATGTAAATTTAGCAAAATATAATACGGTAAATGGAGTAAAAGCAAGTACAACAGGAAATATAACTGGAGTATATGATATGTCAGGAGGAGCATGGGAATATACTGCATCATTAATAGATAATGGAAGTTCAAATATAGGATTAGCAAAATCAGAACATATACAAAATTACAAAGTAAAAGATGAATATAAAAAGTATTATGATATTTATACACCAGGAGAAGAAGAAAAAGAAGGTGGAACATATTATGGTCAAGGAGGAGTGACTCTTTGGAACTCAGGAAATTCAGAATCACAAAATATCATCAGAAAAAGACTCACTGCAGCAACATATCAAAATTTTGAAAGTAAAAAAGGAGATGCACTGTGGGAGACATCTAATGGGCATAGTTATTATGGAAGATATACAGCAGGAACTGGAGATTGGGATTGGCTTCAAGATACAGCAAGGGATTCAGCAAATGGAGGTCAAGTTGCAAGAGAATGGAATGGAGACTATATGCTAGTAGGTCATGCGTCTCGTCCTTGGTTCGTCCGTGGTGGCGGTTTCAGCCTCGGTTCGTCTTCCGGTGTGTTTTCATCTAGTTCGGACCGCGGATACAATAATGGGAGCTACGGTTTTCGTCCGGTGCTTGTTGTAGGTGGTACACTTTAAGAGTGATACTCTGGAATTTTATAGTGAAAATGAGAATGAAAAAGAATTATAGAGTGATGAATTTTTAAGCTAAATAGATCAATTAGATTATAATAGTAGGCAATTGTGATGACTCTAACTGTAAAATGTGATGTTGGAAATTTTAAATGAAGGAATTGCAAAAATAAATCATAAGAATAAAATATAAAATAAAATATATGAGGAGAGAAGATATATGAAAATATCAATTTTAGGTTTGGGAGCATATGGAATTGCACTTGCCACGATATTTAATGAAAATGACAATAAAGTGTCAATGTGGTCTAAATTTAAAGATGAAGTAGATATAGTAAAATTAAAAAGAGAGAATATAAATGTATTTCCAGGGGTTAAAATACAAAAAGGTATAGAAATTACAGATAGTATGAAAGAATGTGTAGAAGGGGCTAAAATAATCGTTTTAGCACTACCTATGGCTGGAGTAAGAGAAGTATGTAAGGAACTAGTAAAATATTTAACTGAAGATCAAGTTTTATGTTTGGTTACTAAGGGAATAGAACAAAATACAAATAAACTTGCTTCTGAGGTAGTATATGAAGAAACAAAAAGTGAGCATATATGTATGCTTTCTGGCCCATCTTTTGCAATAGATTTAGTAAATAATAATGAAACAGGACTAATCGTTGCTTCTAAGTCTAGTATTGCACAAATAACTTTAAAAGTATGCTTGGAAAATGAAAAAACAAATGTTGGGATATCTAAAGATATTATTGGAGTAGAAATCGCGGCCGCAAGTAAAAATGTTTTTGCTATTTTAATGGGATATTTAGAGGGGAAAAATCTAAGTGATTCTACTAGAGCAGCAGTTTTATCATGCTTAGCTAATGATTTAAGAATTATGATAGAGATCCTTGGTGGAAAAGCCCATACTGTATTTTCTTATGCGGGCCTTGGGGACCTATTACTAACATGTATGAGTTCTAAAAGTAGAAATTTTACCTTAGGCAAATATTTAGGAATGGGTTATACAACACAAAAGGCATTAGAAGAAATGAAAACAAAGACGGTAGAAGGGTTATTTGCACTTGATTCCTTAAACCAATTATTAAAAGAAAAAGAAATAACTATAAATTCAATAGATATGTTATATAAAATAATATATGAAAACTTAAAAGTTGATAAAGTACTAAAATATATAAAAAGATAGTGGAGATGTAGTAAATGAATGAAGAAAAGTTAACCATTTTAGAAAATATAAAAGAAGAGGCAATTAAAAATTATGTGCCTATTTTACAAGATGTTTCTCTTGAATTGATAGAGGTTATATTATCTATTAAAAAACCAAATAAAATATTAGAAATAGGAACAGCTGTTGGATATTCTGCAATAAACTTCTCGAAATACTTAGTAGGTAAAGATAGTAAAATAAAGACAATAGAAATAAATGAAAAGATGTACCATATAGCAAAAGAAAATATTCAGAAGATGGGACTTGATAATAAAATAGAGATTATAAACGAAGATGCAACAAAGTATCTAGAAACAATCAATGAAGACAGTGAACAGTTTGATGTTATATTTATAGATGCTGCTAAAGGACAATATTTAATATTCTTAGAAAATGCAATTAGGCTTGCCAAAAATGATGCAGTAATAATTGCAGATAATGTATACTTTCATGGAAGAGTTTTATCTGGTTATAACGAGCATAGACATAGAACTGCTACTAATAGACTTAGAGAGTATATACGTATTATAAATGAAGATAAAAGATTAAAATCTATTGTATTAAATGTTGGGGATGGGGTTGCTATTTCTGTAGTGAAAAAATAGATCAAAATGTCAAAATTGTCATTGCATTTTGATTATTACGTATTGTAAATTGATAAAAATAATGTTATAATCATATTATGTAGTAATACAAGGGGGTAAAATTATGTATTGTAAAAATTGTGGAAAAGTATTAGAAGATGAAACAAAGGATTTATGCGCAGATTGTGAAGCTGCTAAAAATACAGAAGTTGTAGAAGAAAAGGTTGAAGTTGTTAAAGAAGTAAATAATGATAATAACAATACAAATAATTCTTCAAATCAAAATGTAAATAATAATAATAATGTAGTAAGAAAATCAAAAACTGCTGCAGGTGTTCTAGGAATTCTATTAGGAAGCTTTGGAGTTCATAACTTTTATTTAGGTTATACTGGTAAAGCAGTAGCTCAATTACTTATAACTGTTTTAACTTGTGGAATTGGAGCTTGTGCAACATCTATATGGGGATTAATTGAAGGAATCTTAATATTAACAGGAAGTATTAATGTTGACGGTAATGGAGTTCCACTAGGCGACTAATGATGAATAGAGTAAAAAATATTATAATACTAATTGGGATTTTAGTGTTTTTTATATTATTATTTGTTATCAATATACCTATGCCATGCTTATTTAAAACTTGGCTAGGTATTTCTTGTCCTACTTGTGGTTTTACAAGATCAGTTCAAGAGCTATTATCTGGTAATATAATGAATTCATTACGTTATAATATACTTACCATACCTTTAATTATATTTGTGATCGTTACATTTATATATGTTTTCATTGATGTTATCAATAATACTAAAAATTATATTACATTGATGAACAAATTATTGAAGAAATATTGGATTGTTATATTCATTATATTATTGATCATTATGATTATCAATAATATACGAGTGATTTAATATTAGATTAATAGGAATAAAACATGTATAGAACTATTAATAGATATCATGAATATTAAAAAATGTCATATAAAAAGTCAAAGTAGAAGATAGTTGCTTTGGCTTTTTTGCTTTTTATTTATGGCAAAAACAACTAATTATAAGAGAATATTTTATGAAAAATGGTATGGTAAGCTATTGAAAAAGATTTAACTATATGATAACATGTTAATGTTAATTAATAAAAAGTAAAAATGCTGTAAAGTAGGAGGAATGGATAAATGAAGGAAGAGAATAGAAGAGGTATTTCTCTTATTGTGTTAGTTATCACTGTTATTGTAATCATAATATTAGCATCTGCTGTAATACTGACGCTAAATAATAATAATCCAATAGAAAGTGCTAAAGAGGCAACTTTTAAAAGTGATTTGAAAACAATGCAAACAGAACTTAATTTATATGATGCAACAAGATATTCTATGGAACAAGGACAGTATCACTCGGAACTTTTAAATGCCAATGCAAATGAGTTGATATACAATGGAATAAAAGAAGAAGGAAAAACAATCAAAGATATTATTTCAAGTATAACTAATGAATATATAAATGAGATTAGCATTATATCAGGCAAATTAAATTATGTTGGTAAAGATGAAAAAAAACAAATATGGACTGCTAATGTAATAGAGGGAATACAAAATGTAACAGTACAAGAATTATCACAAGAATCTAATAGTATAACCTTAAATAATACAAAAAAGAGTACTTTAAAAGATATTAAAATATATGGAAATAGTCTACAAAATGGAACCCCTACACCAGAAAGTCCAGTTGCAGTTGAGAGTGTTGGTAAAGATGGCAAGCTTGATATCGTTTCTTCAACAAGCAATATGTTGCTCAACACAGATGATCTATCTTCTGATAATAGTAATTTTCATATTAGTGCTCAAAATATTACGAATAAGCTAGATAAAACTAAAGAGCATGTATATGTCGAAACTCCAATTGGTTCAGGAAATGTTAATAACGGTATTGGAATCTGGTTTCAAAATATAAAATTTATTCCAGGTGAGATTTATACCGTCAGTTGCTATGTAAAGGGAAATTATACGGAAGGTATGAAAGTTACTATGAAGGATTTTTATACTAATGCAAGTGGATTTTGGAACTCAACTAACATTGTTGATATTACCAATTTGGTTAAAACTGATAAGTGGGAGAGAGTTTCTTTTACCTTCCAAGTAAAGGATGATATTACAGATTCTTATCGATATATATTTTCAATAGGTGGATTTGGTATTAAAATGTATTTTAAGGACTTTCAATTAGAAAGAGGAGATAATCTTACTCAATATAATGTCAGAAATGAAATACATACAAAGATTGATCTATCAGGACATGAACCACTTAGAAAAATAGGGGAAATGTCTGATTATATTGATTACGAAAATAGTAGAATCGTAAGGAACATAGCTACTATAAAAATGCCAATTGGATTTTCAATTGATACTAGAGAAGAATTTTTTAAAAATAATATTTTTGTTGTAAGAGTAGGAGTAGGAGAAAATAACATAAAACGTTATTCAAATGATAATGTAAAATGTAACTATTTCCAACCAGATTCAAATTGTTATAAAATGGAAAATGGCTTGATAACGCAAGAAGCTCAGTATTCTTTGGTGTGGTTAAGATTGTCTAGAGATATTATAGGGGCAACAAGTACAGATAATATTGATGTATTACGAGAAAAAACAGGTAATTGGTTGAAAACATTAGAAGCAAATGGAAATCCTTTAATAATTTATTACCAACTAGAAACGCCAGAATATGAACCAATTACTTTGCCTAACATTCCTACTTTTGACGAAAAAACAAATATAACAGTAAATACTGGAAATAATGGTGTTAATATCAGTAAAATAAGTGTTAAGTATTTAGCTGACAAGTAATATATTTAATTTATATTAAATAAGAAAGCGTTATAGTTTGAATGTATTAATTAGAAAAATATAATCCCCAATGTTAAATTTATTTAACATTGGGGAAGTTTTATGAAAAGAAGCTAAAGAAACTCATTGCTTTTTGTAAAAAGGTTTCATTGTTTTTATACAATGCTGGTAAATTCGTTAAGTTATTTAAGCTAAATACGTTATAACTTTCACTTAATTCAACTTCTTTTAGGGTATATCTATTGTTCACGAAATGGATCTTTAACATGCTAAATGTATCATCATGTAAGACCATTACAAAAGTATTATCTAGTACATTGATCAAAAACATATTTTCAATCCTAATATTAGAAAATTTAGGGGATTTTCTATGAACTAAGGTAAATATTTTTTCGTATTTTTGTATGTCCTTAGTAATGGCAGGATTATTTAAGAGATAACTCATGTTTTCTACATTGATAAATTTAGCATTATCTTTTAAATCTTTCATTGGTAAATCTAATGAATCTACTTTAACAAATTGCAAGAATGAATCATCTACGCAAAGTACAATTAAAGCAGTATTATCAGAAAGTTCAATACTAGTTAATTTATTAAATTTAATATTTTTATATATTTTAATAAATTTATTATTTGATAAAATTTCATTTATAATACTAAACTTAATTTTCTCTGTTAAATTAGAAGCGGTATATTCAAAACTATTCATTAGTTTCATTGATATGGTGTTAAATAGACTTTCTTCAAGTAACTCATTTTTTACAATTAATAACTTTTCAAGTTCCTTTAATCTTATAGCATACATGATACTAGAATATCTTGATTCAGAAGAGATTAAATATTCTACTAATATATTTTGTATAGAAGAAATATTATCTACAATTTCTTCTTCTAGTCTATTTATTTGTTCTGATAAACAAGAATCTATATTATTATCTAGCTCAGAACCTATCACATCATCATTATCTTGATATATTAAAGGAATAAGTGCGTTTCTAATAGCAAGCTTTATTGTTGCTTTTTCCTTTACTAATTTAGTGGTATTAGACTTTAACATTGCTTTCTTTATTTCTATATAATTTAAATCTAATTTTTGATTTAGAAAGGCAAGTTTACTGTGATGAGAATAATTTCTACTCAGTATATCTAAGTAGCTTAATAATCTATTTTGAGTTTCTAATGACATCTTATTAAAAAATTTATCAATGTATTTTTTAGGAGTAGAGAAGAGGTTTATATATAAATTTTCTTCATGTAAATTAAATATATAACAAATTTGTTTTAATAGTTTCCCCTCTAAAAAATATATATCATTATCACTAGTTATCTTATTACCTAAGAAATCATTTTGATATGTTTTATAAGTAGGCATGATACTAAGCGTGATTGGCTGAGTATAAAGCAATCTACAAACTAAATTAGATATAACGGCTCTATTTAGTCCAAAGTTTTTATGTTCTATTTTATAATTTGCTTTAGAAAGTGAAACAGTCGAATAACCAACAGTATAACTACTATTTATTATTTCACTTGTAGTTAGAATGTATAATACTCTTAAGTATACAGACTCTATGTTCTTTAAGTCTTTTATATATAATTCTTTTCTAATTGGATCATAGTATCCTGTTTTGTAATCTATAGTTAAATCATTTCCTATTAATATAGTATCAATATTTTCGTATAATTTTCTTTCAAGCTTTTTTTGTCCATGACGGGTAATATAACCAAAATTAATTAGTTTATTAAATAAATCCGAAACTATATCATAAAATGTTTCATTTACTTTGCACTTTTGCTTTAACTTGTCTATATAATTTACCATTTCAACCTCCTTTTAAATATAACTGTTTCTATATATTTTATACTAAAAAAGAAAAATATACAAGACATAAATGCAAAAAGAAGAATTATATTTAATATAATTCTTCTTAGAAAATTGTATCATATTATTTGTTTTTTAAATAATCAACTTTAGTAGTTTGTTTTACTCTAGATATAGCAAGTGAATCAGCTGGTACACTCTCATCAATAACAGAACCTGCTGCTACTATTGCATTATTTTCTATTGTAACAGGAGCAAGTAGAGTAGAGTTACACCCTATAAATGCACCATCTTTTATGGTAGTTCTATTCTTTTCCCATTTTATATTCATATTAGCAGTAATAACACCACAAGCTATCTCTACTTTTTTACCAACATCGCTATCACCAACATAAGTTAAGTGAGGTACTTTGCTGCCTTCGCCAATATTGGAGTTTTTAGTTTCTACAAATGCTCCTACTTTACAATCAGAAGATACATTTGTATTTGGACGTAAATGTGCAAACGGTCCGATTTTACAGTTATTAGCTATCATACTGGAATCTACTTTACTAGTTTCAACGATACAATTATCTCCTATCGTAGAAGAAATAATATGGCAGTTTGGTCCAATAATACAATTTTCACCTATTACAGTTTCTCCTTGTATGTTTGTTCCTGGATAAATAATCGTATCTTTTCCAATTTCAGCATTTAGTGAAATATAAGTACTTGATGGATCTATTAAAGTAACACCATTATCCATGGCTTTCTCACGTGTATTACCAAGTAAAGTACGAGTAACAATTGACAAATCAGATCTAGAATTGATACCTTGTGTTTCATCTGGATCTTGTATCATATAAACACCAACTCTACCGCCAACATTGATAATGTGGTAAGGAATATCAGTGATATAATATTCTTTTTGAGCATTTTTATTATCTAATTTTGCAAAAGATTCTTTTAAGTATTTTCCTTTGAAGCAATATAATCCAATATTTACTTCTTCAATAGCTAATTCTTCTTCATTACAGTCTTTTTGTTCAACTATTTTAGCAAGATTGCCATAAGCATCACGAATAACTCTTCCGTAAGCTGGAGTCTTATCAAATACGGCAGACACTAAAGCACCGTCATAATTACCTAATTCTAAAAAAGAAATAAAAGCTTTTATTGTATAAGGTGAAATAAGTGGCATATCGCCATTAACGATTAATATTAAATCATCATCATTGATGTATTGATCGGCTTGCATAACAGCATGACCTGTTCCTAGTTGCTCTTTTTGTATGCAACAAGTAGCTTTTCTTGTTTTTAGATGGTCAATGACTAATTCTGCTTTATGACCTACAATAACGTATTGATCTTCAATACCTGCATCTTCACAGGCATCACATACATAATCAATAATACTTTTATCGTATACTTTGTGTAATACTTTTGGTAGTTCAGATTTCATTCTTGTACCTTTACCACCAGCAAGAATTACAGCTTTTATTTTTGACATAAAAAACATCTCCTTATTTTCATATTTGGAACAATCACTAAACAACTCTATATAATTAATATATAGTATGTAAATAATAGCAATTGTTGACAGTTATTATTTTAGCACATAATAGTACTAAAGTAAAGAATAAAGTAGAAAAATGTAAGTATCCATATTTAACAAATAAGATACAAATACTGATATATGAATGAATAAAGCAAAACAACACCTGCATTTTCATACAACGATTGTTAAAGTTAAACCATTGAAAAATCAACACTATATAGAATAAACATAACATATCAATGCTTAAAAATAATATGTTGTATCAATTTTTCTGGCAATTTTATATATTTGAAAATTGTGCCATAAAAATGAACCCTCCTTATTAAACTTTTTTGTCTAATAATTTGGGTTCACTTCATTTTATAAGTCTTTTATAATATTTATTCGGATACATCTGTAGAGTCAGGAAGATAAGCATTCACTGAATCTAATTCGTAAAAATCAGATTCATTTGCAACAGGTAATGCTTCAACTTTTTTTAACTTTCTTTCTATTGTTCTGGTCTTTCTGGAAGCTTGTTCCATTGTAGATGAAATTTCTAGTAATTTTTTATTTGTTTTGTCTAATAGATCACCAAATTTACTAAACTCTGATTTCACCATACCAAGTAATTGCCATACTTCACTTGTACGTTTTTCAATTGCTAACGTTTTAAAGCCCATTTGTAAACTATTTAATAAAGCAACAAATGTGGTTGGCCCTGATACGACAATCCTGTATTTTTGTGATATTGTTTCACATAAACCGGTGTTTTTTAATACTTCACAATACAAACTTTCAGTAGGCAAGAACATAATAGCAAAATCAGTTGTGTAAGGAGGTTCAATATATTTGTCATGGATATCCTTAGCAAAAGATTTAACAGAATTTTCAAGTTTTTTCTTGTATTCTATGACTAAAGCAGCATCTGCAACTTCTTCTGCGTCAACTAATCTAGAATAGTCTTCAATAGGAAATTTTGAATCGACTGGTAACCAAACAGTTTCATTATCATTTCTACCAGGGAGTTTAATAGCAAACTCCACCAAATCATTAGAATTTTTTCTTGTTTTGACGTTTGTTTCATATTGTTCATTCGTAAGAAATTGGTCTAGAATGTTACTTAACTGGATTTCACCCCAGAAACCTCTCGATTTTACGTTTGTAAATACCTTTTTTAAATCTCCAACACCTTGTGCTAATGTTTGCATTTCGCCTAACCCTTTATAAACAGACTCTAATCTATCATTTACTAACTTAAAAGATTCTCCAAGCCTTTTTTCTAAAGTATTATGTAGTTTTTCATCAACAGTAACTCTCATTTGTTCTAATTTTTCACTATTATCTTTTTGAAGTGTAACTAATTTATCTTCTACAGTTTTTCTCATTGCATCTAGTTTTTCTTCCATATTTTTTCTTGTATTTTCAAGTTTTGTTTCATTAATATTCGTAATATTTGAAAGTTGTAGTTGCTGTATTTTACTACTTTCTGTAATTTGATTTGCCATATTTTTTGAAATTTCTTCACGTGTTTGCATAAACATGGTAGAAAGTTCTTGACGCACTTGATTAAATTCATGAATAAATTCTTTTGAATTATTTTTATTCTTTGCAAGTAGTGTAAGTATGATTAATATCACAAGTAGAGTAATTGTAAGAATAAGTAATAGGATCGTTAGATTCATTTGTATAACCTCTTTTCTTCATAAATAGATTATATCAAACAAACAAAAGTTTGTCAATTGAATTGTATAAAATTTTGTATCCTTTTGAAGGAAAATATAAATATAATAATGAAAATGATATAGTTGAAAAAGGTAGTAAGAAGTGATAAAATAAAGAAAGAGGTGATTCTATGAAATGTGTAGTAACTGGTGCAACTGGCTATATAGGTAATGTGTTAGTAAGGAAGCTAGTACAAAGGGGATATGAAGTTACGGCGTTTGTCTTTAAAGGCGAAGACATTGATTTTTTAAAAGACTTAGATATCCAATTTAAATATGGCGATGTGAGAGACATGAAAAGCCTAGAAGATGCCTTTGAAGGAAGTGAAGTCGTATTCCATTTAGCTGGAATTATAGAAATAGGAAATGGGAAAAAGAAATTAATACATGAAGTTAATGTGGATGGCAGTAAAAATGTTGTCAATGCGTGTAAGAATGTCGGTGTCAAAAAAATAGTGTATACTAGCTCTGTTCATGCTATCAGGGAACATGAAGGTGTAATTGCAGAATCTTATGATTTTAATCCTGACTATGTAAGAGGACAATATGCAAAAACGAAAGCAGAAGCTACCAAATATATTCTTGACTCGAAAACAGAAGAGTTTGAAGTCATTATAACACATCCGTCTGGTGTCATTGGACCATATGAGTATATACCATCTAATTTAGGACAACTTATCATTGATTGTGCTAATAAAAAAATAGGAGCGTATTTAAATGGCGGTTATAATTTTGTGGATGTAAGAGATGTTGCGGATGGCATTATTGCTGCAGCAGAAAAAGGCAAATCTGGTGAATGCTATATTTTAGCAAACAAGGTAGTTAGTGTTAAAGAACTAATGGAATATATTCAAGATATTACAAAGGTAAAAGCACCTACTTTTAAAATTGCAAGATGGTTTGCCTATGCTACAGGATTTTTATCTGAAATCTATTATAAATTAGTAAAACAAAAACCATTATTTACTTCATATGCTGTTTATACATTAGGAACAAATAGCAATTTTTCAATCGAAAAGGCAAAAAAAGAACTTGGCTATTTACCAAGAGATATAAAAGATACGTTATTTGATACTATCCAGTGGTTCAAAGATAGAGGGAAAATAAAATCTTAATGACAATAAAAGAATATAACAACACACCTGATTCGTAGTGAAAATGATAAAAATCAGGTGTGTTTTCTGTTGCTATTTTAGGGCATAAAAAATACCACTTATCCTTGGACAAGCAGTATTTCGAATAAAATAGTGGTGCGGGTAAAAGGACTTGAACCTTCACGTCTTGCAACACCGGATTCTAAGTCCGGCGCGTCTGCCAATTCCGCCATACCCGCAAACGGAATCAACTATTTTATTCAAATAATATAATAACATATGAGGCGTAAAATGTCAATGGATAAAAAGCATTTTCTGTAATTTTTTCATAGCTTGTTTAATAGACTTAAATAGGTGATGAAATGGAAGAAAAAAATTTTTTGAAAAACTATATCATGTCTTATGATAAAATTATGAACACATTATATGTACTATTTTGTAATAATAGAAAAAGACTAGAAAAAAGAAAAATAGGCGTTACCACTTTTAATTATCCAATAGACTGTTACAAAATAGGAAATGGTAAAAAACATGTGTTATTATATGGAACAACACATGGTAGTGAGTTAGTAACAACGTATTTTGTTTTAGAGGTATTAATCAGTTTACTACAATTAAGCAGTGAAGATAGAATTTTACAGGAGTATACTTTTCATATCATTCCTATTTTAAATCCAGAAGGATATATTATTTCAAGTTCGAATGTATTAGCCAATGTTTCTTCAGTTTCATTAGAAAAAATTGCAGCTGAATACTTGAGAGTATATAATCAAGATGATGAAGTTGCTATGACAGGAAAAAAGTGTCCAAAAGCTTTCTATAACGTTTTAAAAAGTAATATATATAATATACCAAACCATAAAATGGCAAGAAGTGTTGGTAATATTTTAAAAAATTGTAGACTAAATGCATCCGTATTGCCAGTATGGACAGCAAATGGTGTGGGTGTTGATCCGAATTCTAATTCAATTCATTGTTTTAAGGAAATAGTTGAATTAAGAAGAAAACAAAAATGTGCTTATTTAAGATATAATGATATACCTGTTACAATACCAAGTCCTATGTCATATCCTGGTGTGGGAACATTTTGTAATTGTCCAGAAAATCATTCGTTATATCAATATGTAACAGGTCTTTATACAATGAATACTAATTCATTAAACGAAAATAAATTAATTGCCATTTTTTCTTATCACTCAACAGGTGGAGAAATATATTCATTTCCTAATAAAAATGGTATGGATGAGAAAAAAGAAAAGTTATATAAGATGGGAATGGAGAAGTATAAAGAAAATGTTGGATATACGATAATTGATCCAGAAACAAGATATGGAGTAATGGATTATTATAGAGATAAGCTTACAGATGTACTTTGCCTTACAATTGAACTTTCCAAGGCAAATGCCAATCCAATTGGACCATTTGCTAATATAGAGGGACTTAATCGAGAAATTTTGAATAATAAAAAAGCAATAATTGATACTATTGATTTCATTAGTGGTAATTAGTTGACATATTCGACAAATTACGATAAAACTTTCAAAGATTTTGTCGTAATTTGTATTGATTTTAACACATGCATCTGCTATACTATAATTATATTGAAAAATTTAATATAGTTTTATTGTAATAGGGAAGGCGTATAAAATGGAAAAAAAAATGTATAATTTAACATATCCACAAAAAAATATTTGGCTTATGGAAAAATTTCATAACAATTTGCCAATTAATTCTATTGTTGGAACTGTGGAAATAAATAAGGATTTTGATGAAAAAAAGTGTAATGAAGCTATCAATAGTGTTATTAAAAATAATGATGCTATGAGATTATATGTCTCAAAAAATGAATCTGATGTGGGTCAGTATTTGACTCAATTTAACTATAATAACTATGAGGTCGTAGACATGTCATTATTCTCTGAAGATGAAAAACAGAGAAATATAAATGACTATGTTTTGCGCCCTCTTTTTTTGGAAAATTCTGGATTATATGATTTTAAGATACTAAACTATGGAAATAACAAAGGTGCTATCTTGATGAAGGTACATCATATCATATCTGATGCATGGTCATGCAGTAGAATCGGTACACAATTGATAGAGTTTATGGAATCAGAATCAAATCAAGAAAATTCTACTGATGAATTAAAACCTAGTTACCTTGAATTTATCGAATCAGAAAAAGAATATGAAAATTCTGAAAAATATCAAAAAGACGAAGATTTTTGGAAAGAATATTTAAAAGGTATTGGCGAATCAGTAGCAATGAAGGGCTCTAGTAGCAAAACGGATGCTAATAGGTATAGTGTAACATTAGATAAACACTTAAATGAAAAAATAAATGAATATTGCAAAGAGAATAAAATATCACCATATGTGCTATTTCTAGCAGCACTTTCAACATACATATATAGAATTAAGGACAATAACGATATTGTTCTTGGAACCCCGGTATTGAATCGTTCAAATTTTAAAGAAAAAAATATGCTTGGAATGTTTGTTTCAACATTACCAATTAGAGTAAAAATAGAAGAAAATCAAAGATTTTTAGACCTTGCAAAGAGTATTGGAACAAATACGTTAACATTATTTAGACATCAAAGATATCCCTATTCAAAGACATTAGAATATATTCATAAAGAAACGGTAATTAAAGATAATTTATATAATATTGTTTTATCTTACCAAAATGCTAGGACAAGTCTAATTGACCAAGAAAAATATAGTACAACCTGGCCTTTTGTAAAACATTTAAATGATGAATTGCAAATTCATATCATGGATATGGACAATACTGGTGTGCTTAATATTAATTATGACTATAAAACAGATTTATTTGAAGATGTTGAAATAGAATATTTACATACCAGAATGATGGCAATTATTGAGGATGCTATTAATAACGTAGAAGTTAATGTAGAAGATATTAGAATAATGACTAAAGAAGAAGAAAACAAAATATTATATGAGTTTAATGATACAGATGCTGACTACCCTAAAGATAAAACTGTTATAGAATTATTCGAGGAACAAGTGAAGAAGACACCTGATAATATTGCTATAATCTTCGAAGATTGTAAGATTACATATAGAGAATTAAATGAGAGAGCTAATAAATTAGCACATTATTTGACTGAAAAAAAGAATGTACAACAAGGGGATATAATTTCATTGTTATTAGATAGAACTCCTGAAATTATAATATCTATGCTTGCTATTTCTAAAACGGGTGCGGCATATCTGCCAATTGATGTTGAATTTCCTATTGAAAGAATTAAATACATGTTAAATGATACTTCATCTAGACTATTAATAACAAATAAAGATTTGGATAATGAGTTTAATATAGAATATATTGATATTAGAGAAAAATTATCGAATTATAGTAATAAAAATTTGTCTAATAAACATAATATGTCTGATATAATGTATATAATTTACACCTCTGGAACAACAGGAAAACCAAAAGGGGTTATTGTAAAAAATACTAATGTAACTAATTTATTATTCGCTGCATATAATTATGAAGAATTATCAGAATGCAAAGCTTGGGGCGCTTTCTCTACATATTCATTTGATATATCTGTTCTTGAAATATTTGTTCCATTAGTTCATGGTAAAGTAATAGTGTTAGCAAATGAAGCAGAACAAAAAATGCCTGATAAAATGGGTAAATTAATACAAAATAATCAAATTGATGTTATTAATATGACTCCAACAAGAATGAAACTTTTATTAGATTATGATGATAAAAATAATTTTTTAAAAAGTTTAAAAAGAATTATGCTTGGTGGAGAAGTATTTCCAAATATTTTTTTTAGAAAGCTTAAAACTATGACTAAAGCTAAAATTTATGATGGATATGGTCCAACAGAAATTACGGTTTGGTCTTCAGCAAAATTAATAAATGAAGAATCTGATATTAATATAGGAAAAGCTTTGCCAAATATGAAATCATTTATTTTGGATAGTAATAATGAATTATTACCTATTAATGTGGTTGGAGAACTTTGTATTGGTGGAAAGGGAGTATCCACTGGTTATTTTAATAATATAGAAGCTACTAAAAAAAGTTTTGTAGACTTTGATGGAGAGACTGTATATAAAACCGGTGATTTAGCATATTACAATTTTTCTGGTGATCTTGTTTATGTTGGAAGAAAAGATTCACAAATAAAATTACATGGATTAAGGATAGAAATCGAAGAAATTGAAACTATTATTAGAAGATATGATGGAATACTACAAGCAGCAGTTATAGTTAATGATAGATCGCAATTATTGGCATATTACTGTTCTAGTAAAAACATTGTAATTAAGGATTTAAAGAAATATTTAAAGAGTTTTCTTCCAAAATATATGATTCCACAATTTTATATGCAGGTGAAAGAAATGTCTATAAATACTTTAGGAAAAATAGATAAGAGCAAATTACCCAATATTAATGTTTTGATTAATGAATATATAGAGCCAGTCAATAGTAGACAAAAATTATTAGTAGATTTTATAAAAAAAGAATTGAATCTTGTGAGATTTGGAATTACTAATGATTTATTTGAAGTTGGTGGAGATTCTTTATTTGCAATTAAATTATCACTATATATTAATGATAAATTTAATACTAATATTACACCAAAGGAGATTTTTGATAACTCTACGGTAGAATTACTTGAAAAATCTATGGATAAAATATCTATAAAAAAAGATGAAAATATCATATGTGATCAACAAAGATTTCCACTAACTATGGCACAAAAGGGAATATTTAGTTCTTATTCTTTAGATCCTGATAATGTTATGTATAATACTCCATTTGAATTAGAATTTCCAATTGACATAAATTTGGATTTGCTTATGAAATCGGTTGAGGATACAATAAATAGCAATGAAACATTTTTTGATGTAATAGAAGTATATGATGGTGAGTTGTATCAATCTATAAACAATGATAATAAATTAATTCTCAACAACATAGCTATTAGTGAAGAAGATTATCTAGTAGAAAAAAAACATTTTGTAAGACCATTTGATTTAATGAAGGGACCTTTATATAGAGTAAAAGTATATAATACTACAAAAAAAATATATGTTCTTTTTGACTTTCATCATATTATATTCGATGGATATTCTATGTCAAATTTATTATATAATATTAAAAATAATTATGAGAAATTGTCTAACAAAATTGAACAGATCTATTTTGGTAAAATTGCATTTCTAGAAGAAAAGCAAAGAAATAGTGTAGAATATAGTAAAGCAAAAAAGTTTTTTATGGAGAAATTTGAAGGAGAATTACCAATAAATTCTTTACCTACGGATAGACCAAGGAAAATAAGGACTTATAGAGGTGATAAAATAACAGTAGCTTTAGACGTAGACGTTGCTCAAAAAATAAGAAAGTTTTCTGCAGAGCATGGAATTACGATTAATAATATTTTTTTGGCTATGTTTAACTTTATATTATCAAAGTATATGTTTAACGAAGATGTTATTATAGGAATAGCATCATTAGGAAGAAAAACTGCTAGGCAATTATCCATGATTGGAATGTTTGTAAAAACTTTACCTTTTAGAACATATATTAATTACAATAATAATATTTTAGATTATATGAAACAGGTACAAGATAACGTAATGACTACATTAGAAAATGATGCATATTCATATGAATCATTAGTTAAAGATTTAAATATTAAAAGATATGCTTCCAGAAATCCTTTGTTTGATATTATGTATGTATATCAAAATGATGGAATACCAGATTTTCAGATTGATAATAAAAAAATTATGATAAAGCCTTTTAATACTGTAACATCAAAGTTTGATCTTACATGTGAGGTGTTACCAAATAATGACAGGTTTGATATAAATATTGAATATTCAAAAGATTTATTTAATAAATCCACCGTTGAAAGTTTTGCAAGAAATTATGAAAATGCATTAATAGATATACTAGATAATGAAAATATAAAGTTATCCGATATAACTATAATAAATAAAAGAGAAAAAGATAGTATTATCCATAATTTTAATAATACAAAATCTTATTATAATAAAGCCCAAAGCCTTATAGAAATATTTGAAAAACAAGTCAATAAGAATCCTAATAATATTGCTATTGTGTGTGATGATAAAAAAATCACATACAAAGAATTAAATGAAAAATCTAACCAATTGGCATGGAAATTGAATGAAATGGGTATAAAGGTTGGAGATAAAATATCACTATTAATTGATAAATCAATTGAATTAATGATAGGAATTATTGCTATATTAAAGAATAGAGCTGTATATGTACCTATTGAGATTGATTATCCTATCAATAGGATTAAATATATGGTAGAGGATTCAGAATCTAAAATGATTCTTATTTCTAGTAAATGGGACATGCTTCCAAATATTAAAAAATTAGATATCTCTCTCAATAATTCTACATTGTATAATAATAAAATGGAAAATATAAATTTAAAATATAATGTAAATGATATGGCATATATAATGTATACATCCGGCACTACAGGCAAACCTAAAGGGGTATTGGTTAATAATATTAATATAATTAGTTTACTATGCAATACTAATTATATACATTTTAAGAAAAATGATAGAATTATTCAAACGGGTTCAACTGCATTTGATGCAACAACCTTTGAATATTGGGGTGCATTGTTAAATTCATTGCCATTATATTTATTAAAAAAGGAAGAACTATTAGATTTAGTGAATTTTGAAAAATATATTAAAAATAATAAAATAACGATCATGTTTTTAACTACGCAATTGTTTAATAGAATTGTTGAATATAGAGCTACTGTATTTTCAAATCTTAGAATACTTTTGACTGGTGGAGAAGCTTTGTCAATAAAGCATATTAATTTAGTAAGAGAGAAATGCCCGTTATTGAATTTAAATAATGTTTATGGGCCTACAGAAAATACTACATTTTCTACTTACTATCCAATCACTAAGAAAATCAAAAGAGCACTTCCAATTGGTAAACCTATATCAAACTGTACATGCTATATTGTAGATAAATGTAATAATTTACTTCCAAAAGGAGTACCGGGAGAATTGATAGTTGGTGGCGATGGTGTAGCAAAAGGATATCTAAATAAAGAAGAGATAAATAAAGAAAAGTTTATTGATGATATATATAGCGGAAATGGGAAAATGTACAAAACCGGAGATTTATGTCTTTTAAATAAAGAGGAAAATATTGAATTTATTGGTAGAATCGACACTCAAGTTAAAATAAGAGGATTTAGAATAGAACCAGATGAAATTAATCAAAAATTATTAGAATATAAAGATGTTTCAGAATCAATTGTATTAGTAGAAGAAAAAGACGAGGAAAAAATATTAGTCGCTTATTATACTAGTGATGTGGAAATTGACAGAATAGAGTTAATCACATACTTGAAAAGATCGTTACCTCTTTATATGATTCCAAATTATTTTGTAAGGGTAAGTAAAATCCCTTTAAATAGTAATGGAAAAACAGATAAGTTAAAATTATATACTGAAGGCAGAAAAATTATAGAGGCAGAAACAAAAAAAGTCAAATTGAATTATACTGGAATATATTTATCAATATATGAATTATTTTGTGAGGTATTAAAGAAAACAGAAATAAACTATGATGATAATTTTTTTGATATAGGTGGTGATTCATTACTTGCTATAAAACTTGTAACTAGAGCTATGGCAAAGAATCTTCCAATTACTTATCCTGATATATTCAAGAACCCTACTATTCGAGAATTAGGTCAGATGTTAGATAAAACAAGTTGTAAAGATTCAATATCAAGTGTTATACAAACATATGACTATACAAAGATAAATGAATTATTATCTAATAATGTGATAAATAGTTATTTAGAACATGAAAATAATATTGGTAATATTTTATTAACAGGTGTTACAGGATTTTTAGGTGCACATATATTAAATGCTTATATGCAAAGAGAAAAAGGAAAAATATATTGTATTGTTAGAAAAAAAGATGGCAAAGATTATATTACAAGAATAAAAGAAAAAATTCAATTTTTCTTTGGAAATCGATATGACGATGAATTTGATAAAAGAATTTTTGTTATAGAAGGAGATATAACTAATAAAAAGATAGTTACAAATGACAAAGATTATGATATAATATTAAATAATGTAGATACTGTTATTAATTCTGCGGCTAATGTTAAACATTTTGGGAGAATGAAAATATTTCAGGACATCAATGTTTTAGGGGTACAAAATGTTGTTAATTTCTGTTTGAAAAACAATAAACGCTTGATTCACATTTCTACATTAAGTATATCAGGAAATTTGTTAGAAGCTGGTCAAATTGAGCAAAAAAATATAAAGCCAAATACTTTATTTGATGAGACTAATTTTTATATTGGACAAAATTTAGATAATGTATATGCTTATACAAAATTTGCAGCAGAAAAAATAGTATATGATTCCATAATATATAAAGGTTTAGATGCAAAAATTATGAGAATGGGAAATTTAACTGGAAGATGGAATGATGGTAAATTTCAACCAAATGTTGAAGAAAATGCATTTGCCAATAGGCTAAAAACAATGATTGAATTAGAAATCATACCTGATAATATATTGTCTTTTTATTTGGAGTTTACCCCTATTGATTATGCGGCTGAAGCAGTGTTAAAACTTGCAAAAACCTCAAAACAATACAATACTTTCCATTTATTTAATCATAAACATGCAGAAATGAAATTTGTTGATCAAGTCTTAAATAATATGGGAATATTAACTAAACATATTTCAAAAAATGAGATGACGAAAATTCTTGATAAATTGATGAAGCAAAAAAATGGTTTCAAAAAAATTCAGGGAATTGTATTAGACATCAATCAACATAAAGAGTTAGATTATGAGTCTAATATAGTTGTAAAATCAGATTTTACAACTAATGTACTTAAAAAATTAAAATTTGAATGGCCTACGATAACTGATGAATATATTATTAGATATATTCAATACTTATTTGATATAGAGTTTTTGAAAAAAAGAGGTATAAAAAATGACAAATGATAAAATAATTAACTTAACTGTTTTAGTAGTTTCCTTAGTAACATTATTGCTAGTTTTCTATAGAATTTTTAAAAAGGGAAATCAAAATAACCTATATAAATACTTTAGATTATTAGGTGTTACTTTAACAATTCATGTATCGGGATTATTGTTACAAATATTATTTGGAAATGGAAATATACCACTAGTTTATTTTGAATATATCACATATACAGGAGGTGTGTTCACTCCAGTAATATTTATGGTAATAGCACTTATATATTCAAAGCCTAATCTAGATATTAAAAAAACTGTATATTTATATATAATACCAATAATATCATTATTAGTATTATGGACAAATGACTTTCATCATTTGTTCTATCAACAGTATTCTGTTGATATGGAGCATACGATAGTTGGAGCGTATTTTTATATTTATACTTTGTATTCATATGGATTAATATTTACAGCTATTGTCACATTGATTGTATCATCTATAAAAAAATCAGGTTTTTTCTCAATACAAACGGCACTGATTGTAATAGGAGGTTTAATACCTATTACAGTTAATATACTTGGTACATTAAATATAATATCTATTACTATATACATTACCCCTATATTGTTTATAGTAACATCAATTTGTTTTTCAATTGCTATATTTAGGTATAAGGCCTTGAATATTACTCCAATAGCTTTTAAAACGGTTATTAATACAATGTCGGATGCATATGTTGTGATTTCTAACGATGGAACAGTTGTGGACAGTAATAATACATTTAAAAATATTTTTAAAAAGGTATTTGAATTTAATAATGATGACAATTTATTTTATATATTAAAAGATAAAAAAATGTTGGATTTAGTTAAACTGCAGGCAGGCATAGATAAGTGTAGGAAGTATGGGGATATAGTAAGCGATGAATACCATATAGCATATAAAAAATTTGAGAAGTATTTTCAATTAGATATACATCCTATAAAAGAAAAAAATGGGAAAGAATATGTTGGAACTTTATTATTATTTAAAGATATAACACAACATAAACTTGATATGGAGGAACTAAGAAAGAAACAAGATATCATTGTAAAGCAAGGCCAGCTAGTGTCTATTGGTGAACTTGCTGGGGGTGTTGCACATGATATTAATACACCAATTTCTGCTATTAAAACAGGTATTTTGATGATGAATACAATGGAAGGCGAGAGGACAGAGGAAGAAAAAGAAATACTTTTTAGAATGGATAATTGTGCAACGAAAATAATTAACATTGTAAACAGTATGAGAAATCAGATTAGAAATCTTGGTGGTAATACTAATGTTAAATTTAAGATAAGTAATGTAGTAAATGATATTAAAATAATAACATATCACGAAGTAAAGAAAAATAATTCTGAAGTTGTTATCGATATGCAAGACGATTTAGAAATACAAGGAGATCCAACCAAACTTGGTCAGGTATTAACTAATCTTATAGTTAATGCGGCTCAATCATATGGTACTGATAAAGGTGGTAAAATAGGGGTGAAGGTGAATAAGGCTCCAAACAATATGGCAATGATTAGTGTAACTGACTATGCGGGTGGAATAGATGATAGTATAGCACCGTATATCTTTAAAAATATATTAACAACAAAAGGAACACATGGTACTGGTTTAGGATTATATTTAGCTTATTCTGTGATTAAAGGTGAATTTAATGGTGATATAACTTTTGATACTGAAAAGGGAGTAGGTACCACATTTTATATTACAATACCTAAAGCTTAAGAGTATTAAAAGGAATAACAAAAAATAGTTATCCAATTATGAAATACACATCCAAATGTTAAACATTTGGATGTGTATTTTTATATATGAATACTAATTTAATTAAAAAATCAGTCATTTTTTGGACATAATTCTTTTATGGGACATATATCACATTGTGGACGTCTAGCTATACAAAATTTTCTTCCATGTAATACCATAACATGATTTAGAACACCCCAATATTTTTTATCAAATTTATTCATTAATTCATTTTCTATTTTTTCCTGTATAGATTCATTAGAAATACCCATTTTTCTTGATAATCTAGTTACATGAGTATCAACGGCTATCCCTTCAATTTTCCCAAAACATTCTTGTAAGATGATATTAGCAGATTTTCTTCCAATTCCAGATAGGGTAGTTAGATCCTCCATTGTATCTGGTACTTTTCCATCAAATCTTTCAACTATGATCTTTGCTGTATTTGAAATAGCGTTAGATTTATTAATGTAAAATCCACACGGTTTTACAATCTCTTGTATATCTTGCACCTCTGCTTTTGCTAGTGCATATACATCAGGGAATTTCTGAAAAAGTATCGGTATTATTTGATTAACTCTGGCATCTGTACATTGAGCTGCAAGAATAAGAGCACACACTAATTCTATTGGACTTTTAAATTCCAAACCACATATCGCATCAGGATATTCTTTACTTAAAATAAGTAGAATTTCTTCCGCTTGTTTATTATTTCTTTTAACATATTTTTTATTAGCTTGTTTTACTTTCTCCAATTTAATCACCATCTATCAATATATTTCATACTATATAGTAAATATTTTACAATATTTATGTTCATTTGTCAAAGGGGGAAGAGATATGTTCACAGGAGGATTTAGGAAAACAATAGGATTATTTTTTTTAGCATTAGGCCTTGGAGTTGGACTTAGTATCATTTTGCCACTTTGGGGATGGATAGCAATAGTTGCCATAGCTATAGTAATACTTGGAATATCATGGCTTTTTTGCTAAAGGAGGTATAAAATATGAAAATAGTTGTATATCAACCAGGAAGATTTATGAAAATGATACTTAAAACAATATTCAAAATATAGTTTACATAGAATGACGTCAGGAATGGCGTCATTTTCTTCTACAAAAAAAGATATGGATATCCATATCTAAAAAAATTCATATTTAAATTTTATTATATTGCTCTTTGAACTTTACCACTTTTTAAGCATCTAGTACATACATTTAATTTTTTTGGTGTACCGTCAACTACAGCTTTTACTGATTGTACATTTGGTTTACAAGTTCTAGATGTTCTTCTATGAGAGTGACTTACTTGCATAGAAAATTTAACTTCTTTATCACATATTTCACATTTTGCCATTTTAAAAGCCCCCTTTTTACTTAAGAATAAGTTAATTACTAATACATTTTAACATAGTTTCATGAAATAATCAAGACATAACATAGTTTTTTGTTAAATTGTTAAGAAAGGAATGGAATAAAATGAATTAAACCACTCCCAAAAATCTAATATTAAATCTTTAATATAGCACCAGTTGCTTGTGTAGCAAGTACATGATCCTTTAAATCTGGAGAAGATAAACCACCACTTAAAACAACTGTATCATTTGCTTTCAATAAACCTCTATCTTTTAATTCATTGATTCCTTTTGTTAATATTTTATCAAAGTTGTATTCATTTGGAATTAAAATTGAAGTTACATTTGCTTGTATTGCCATTTGTCTATATGTTTTTGCATTTGCAGTAATAACATAAATAGGACAAGCTGGTTTAAAGCTTGAAAGTAGAGCAGGAGTTTCACCATGTTCTGAAACTGCTATGATAGCATCAGCGTTTGCAAACATTGCAGAACAACATACAGCAAAGTTTGATTGTTTTTTAAATGCTACATCACTAGATAAATCTTCTTTATGATATGTAGTTAGTTTTTCAATGTTTCTTTTCTTAAATCTCTTCCAGTAAGAAATATCATTTTCAGCAGCTATTACAATTCTATTCATAGATTGAACTGCATTAATTGGGTAGTCACCTTGTGCTGACTCACCAGATAGCATAACACAACTAGAACCATCATAAACAGCATTAGCAACGTCAGATACTTCTGCTCTTGTTGGTCTAGGATTTTTTTGCATAGATTCTAACATTTGTGTAGCAGTAATAACTGTTTTACCAGCTTCTACAGTTCTTCTAATCATCATTTTTTGAGCAGCAGGTACATCTTCTTCAGGTATTTCTACACCTAAGTCACCACGTGCAACCATAACACCATCAGTAACTTTTAAGATTTCACCAAAATTTTCTAAACCTTCTTCATTTTCGATTTTAGATATTATTTTAATATCAGTATTACCTAATGATTTTAAATAATCTTTCATATCAATAACGTCTTGTGCTTTTCTAATAAATGAAGCAGCGATAAAATCAAAATCATTTTCAACAGCAAATTTTAAATCTGCTTTATCTTTTTCTGTCATAGCAGCAAGATGTAATTTTGCTCCTGGTACGTTAACGCCACGTCTACCTTTTAAAGTAGCGGAGTTTTGTAAGGTACATTCGATTTCAGTACCATCAATTTTATCAATGACAAGATCTACTAAACCGTCATCAATTAATATATGTCCACCAACTTTAACGTCATTTGCAAGACCTTGGTATGTGATACCTAAAATAGAATCATTACCTAAAAAGTTCTCTTTTGTTGTTAATGTTAGTTTTTCTCCTTTTTTAAAATCATGTTTTTGTCCATCTTCAAAATCAGTTGTTCTGATTTCTGGTCCTTTTGTATCTAACATAAATGCTACGTTAGTACCTAATTTTTCATTTAATGCTCTTAAAGTTTGTACTTTTGCTAAATGTTCAGCATGGTCACCATGTGAAAAGTTAAGTCTCATCACATTCATACCAGATTGAATAAGTTGCTCTAAAACTTCTGATGTTTCACTAGCAGGACCTATTGTACATACAATTTTTGTTTTTTTCATAAAAATTCACTCCTTAAAATAAAATACTACATATATAACAAACGATTATATATGTATTTTTTGCTCAATGCATTTATTAGTATACATTTAAATCAAAAAAAAGTCAATAAAATTAGGCAATTTTTGTAAAAAAGTGTCAATCAGTATAATAAAATCACATTTTACAAGTAGTTGTTAATATAATTTATGAAAAAAACAACTTATAGTTACAGATAGGCAAGCAGAAGCCACTAATATTTTTACATATTAGTGGCCTTTTTAAATTGTTAAATGTCACAGGCTTGTTTGAGATTTGCTATCAGTTCACAAAGCCTTAAATTCTGACTTTCATCATAGATATTCATAGGCCTTTCAGCTATCATATAAATATCTGATAAAATATCATAAAACTCCTTATAATTCTCATCATCTTTCAGAGTCTCAACAATTTCTTTTAATTTTGATTTAGCTGCTGAATACTTTGAAGAGGCAGTCTTTGCCGAAACAAGAGGTAAATATACCTCATAGAATATAGGGCAACCGGCTAAAATATCAAGAAACCCTGATATAAATTTGCGAGTGATTTCCTTATCTCCTAAGGTAATGATTAAATTTCTCCTGCCTTCCTCAACATAGATAGTTGTTCTTAAGAAGATAAGAAGTTCATCAAGTTTACCACCTTCAAGTTTCATAAGCTCTTGCTTATTTATTTTTTGTAACTTGTTTAGTGATTGGTTAAGTTGCCCTTGAGTTTCTCTTTTCCGTCTTGATAAAAGGTTTGCGATCTTTTCCAAGGCGTTACACTTTAATGACAATGTTTCGCATGCTGTTTCTTTACTGAACATGGTAACCCTCCTATTTAATTAAATATTAATATATGGTATAATATTAGGTACATTATATAACTTTATGTAACCTTTGTCAAGAAAATGAAATATGTATCAATTATATTGACATTATTTTTGATATATTATACAATAAGTATAGGTGAACTCATGAAAAATTATTATCAAATCTTGCAAGTAGATAAAAATGCTAACAGTGAAGTTATCAAAAAAATTTTTAATTATCACATCAAAAAGAACCATCCGGATTTATATAAAGGGAGCGAGATAGAGCTTGCAAAAGAAAGAACACAAGCATTCAATGAAGCATATGCTGTATTGTCAAATCCTGAAAAAAGAAAACAATATGATATGGAGATAGAAGAGAATACTCAAAAAGAAAAAAACGATAATTTGGTTAATATAGATCGATTATTAAAAGAAAATGAATATTTAAGAGAGCAAGTCTATGAAAAAGAAAAAGTGATAGATAATATATGTAAAAATATAAATGTAAACAAAAATTATTTTTTCCCACAAGAAGAAAGTGAGCTGACAAATAAATTTTCAAATCATGTAGATTACGAAGATATAAAGCAAGAACCGATTAATACTGGATTTTTTGATAAAAAAAGAATAAAAGAATTAGCTACAAAAATCGCTTTAGCAACTATACTAATTGTGGTAGGTGTTGCTGTTCTTTCAGTATTTACCAATATTAATATATTTAAATTATTTTACAATAGTTTCTTTAGATAAAATAAATACGACTGGTTACATTTTAAGTAACCAGTCTTTATAAATAATCTCCTAGCATGTGTGTTAGTTATAATATTATACAAATTAAACCGCCACTTCCTTCATTGATAATTTTTTGTAATGTTTCTTGCAATTTCATTTGAGCCTCATCTGGCATTCTGTATAATTTGTTGTGTAGACCCTCATTAACAAGTTCATGTAGTGATTTTCCAAATATATTTGATTCCCAAATTGCTTTAGGGTCATTTTCAAATTCTGAAAGTAAGTATTTCACAAGATCTTCAGATTGCTTTTCACTTCCAACAATTGGGGAAACTTCTGTTTCAATATCTGCTCTAATCATGTGAATACTTGGAGCAGAAGCTTTTAGTTTCACTCCATATTTGTTTCCTTGCTTTACGATTTCAGGTTCTTCTAGAGTTAGTTCATCAATTTGTGGAGTAACAATACCATAGCCTTTAATTCTTACTTCTTCTAATGCCATAGCTATTTTATCATATTCTTGCTTTGTCTTTGCAAAGTCTTTTAATAGTGCAAATATATCTCCATCTGAATTAATATCAAAGTTTGACATTTCACTTAATACTTTGTAGAACATAGCCGGGTTAATATTCATTCTAATTTTAATGCTACCATTTTCAAGCATTGCCTTATCTACTGCAATCGTATCAAATATTGTATTTTCCTCTCTAATTTTTTCTATTAATTCATTGATTTCTCTTAAAGAGTAATCTCTTGCAAAACTGTCTTTTACAATATTAATGATATTTTGTTTTAACCAATGATCTATCTCTAATATACTAAACCATTCTGGTAGTTTAAAACCAATTTCTGTTACTGGGAATTCATCTAAAACTCGTTCGAATACAGTTGTCACATCATTTTGATCCATGGTAGCAACATCCATTGGAATAACACTTGCGTTATATTTTTTAGATAGTTCATTTGCTAAGGTTCTTGTTTCTTCACTATCTGGGTGCGTTGAATTTAGTATCACAACGAAAGGTTTATTAATCTCTTTTAATTCATTGATAACTCTTGATTCTGCAGGAATATAATCTGATCTATCTATATCTGTGATACTGCCATCTGTTGTAATTACTAAGCCTATTGTAGAATGATCTTGTATTACTTTATGAGTTCCAATTTCGGCTGCTTTTGAAAAAGGCATTTCTTCTTCAGACCAAGGAGTTCTTACCATTCTGGGTAAATCATTTTCCATATGACCAACTGCTGAATCTACCAAATAACCTACACAGTCCACAAGCCTTGTTTTCATTTTGACATTATTATCTATTGTTATTTCTACAGATTCGTTTGGAATAAATTTTGGTTCTGTTGTCATAATTGTTTTCCCTGCTGCACTTTGAGGTAATTCATCTTGTGCACGATCTTTTTTATATTCGTTATCAATATTTGGTATAACAAAGTCCTCCATAAAATTCTTTATAAATGTAGATTTACCTGTTCTTACTGGGCCTACAACTCCGATATATATATCACCATTTGTTCTTGTTGATATATCTTTATAAATATCTAAATTCTTCATCTTTTACCTCCAACTATTATTACTTAATACAAATATATTATGGTATTTTGTTTTTATGCAAAACTTTCCTAACTTTTGTAGACAAAGTATAAAATTGAAGATGTTTATGGATATTGACTAAAATTTAACTTTATTATATAATGATAGAAAAATAGGAGATAATATACAAATGAAGAAAATTGTTTTTTTTGCTTTGATATTGAATATATTCATTTCAAATGTTTTTGCTGAAAGTGATTTATATAAACCAACAAAAGAATTCTACATTAACGATTTTGCTGATATTATAACTTCTAGTGTTGAAAAGACAGTATCTGCCAGATGTTCAGCTATTGAAAAGAAAACTACAGCTCAAGTTGTTGTCGTTACTGTACCTGATCTAGAAGGTGAAGATATTGGTAAGTATGCGTATAGGTTATATAGTCAATGGAGAATAGGGGATAGTAGAGATAATAATGGTGTATTAATTTTAATATCAAAAGCTCAAAGGAAGATAAAGGTAGAAGTAGGTTATGGACTATCTGGAATACTTCATTCAGGTAAAGTAAATAAAATTGTAGAAGATGTTGCAATGGAATATTTAAAAAAGAATGACTTTAATACTGCTGTAAAAAATATTGTTTACGAAATACAAGGTATTATATATTACAAATATGGCATTGAAGGCGGATTTGACCATTATGATAAGGAGTCATATAGTCTAAAGACCGAAATAATAGTAGCAATAGGAGTTGGTGTAGTTATACTAGCAACACCATTTATATATAACTTTATCAAGAAGAGAAAGAGAAGATTTTACTAATCATAAATAACAGAGTAAGTAACTAGTGTCAAGATAAGTGGTAACTATCATAGGTCATGGATGTTTAGTAGGCATATTAGGTTATTTGTTTAAAAGTAAAATAAAAAAAGTTATCGATAAATGATAAATAGAATATAGGAGTGGAATAAAAAATGAAAGAAAAAGAAAATTTAAGAAAAGGTATCAGTCTCATAACATTAGTAATAACAATCATCGTAGTTATTGTATTGGCAGCTGCAGTCATACTTACATTAAACAATAGTAATCCAATAGAAAATGCTAAAGAAGCAACATTTAAATCAGATATATCTACTGTAAAAGATGATTTGAACTTGTATTTAGCGGATAAATATGCAAAATCAAATGGGATATTTGATATGTCAACATTAAATTTAAGTGAAATAACAGTACCAAAAATAACAGATGAGCTAAAGTCGGTAGAAAATAGTAAGCTAAAAGGTAAAATAGAAGTACAAGATGGAAAGTTAGTATATACAGGAACAGATGAAACAGAAAAAAAATGGTTTGATCAAATAGTAGGTCAGGGTGGAAACACACCATCTACTCCAGAAGCTCCAGTAGTACCTGGAGAGGCAGTAGACAAAAATACAAATTATACGGACAAAAATAATAAAACGGCTATTATTCCAAAAGGATTTAAAGTATCAACAGTAGTAAGTGAGCAGGAGATAGATACAGGGCTAGTAATAATAGCACCAGATGAAAGTGAATTTGTATGGGTACCAGTACCGGATATAACAGTATGCATAGATAAAGCAAATAACAGATCAATCTTATGGAACTGGTCAAAAGTAGAGGGAACACCAACACAGGAACAATTAAATGGAACAAGGATAACATATTCAACAACAGATTATAGAGAGCCAGATATCATAACAGATTGTGATAATAATCAAACGTATTTAGACCAAATGAATACAATATTGGGAACCAACTTTACAGAAGAAAACCAAGGATTTGAAGTATACATGAAAAAAGAATGGGAAGAAATATACAAGAGCATAGAGTTAAATAAAGGATTTTATATAGGAAGGTATGAAACCGGGAATATAATCAACGATGATAATGCAATTGTAATAAGTAAGAAAGATCAAAATGACTTAGGTGGGAATGGTAATACGTGGTATAAGTTATATGCAAAACAAAAGAAATATGCAAGTACATTAGTAGGAACAAGTATAAGATCAAATATGATATATGGATTTGAATTTGATGTAACATTAAAATGGTTTACAACAAGTAGTGATATAAATGTAAAAAAATATCCAGTAAATGCAGATAATGAATATGCAAATTTTACTCAAGATAAGAAAGCAACTGGAAGCACAAAAGCGGTAAATAATGTATACGATATGTCAGGAAATGTGTATGATTGGACAGCAGAAGCGTTTAATATTTGGAGTCGTATATTACGTGGTAGCTACTATCCTTATAGTCCAGATAGCCGTTTCGCTGGCTACCGATACCTTAATGGCGTTCCGTTCGTTTCCGATAGTGATGTTTATGGTTCACGCTTAGGGCTTTATTTATAATACTGTACACTGCTTATCCAACTATGCAGTAAGATAGAAAAGAACGAAGTATCTTACAATACGCTTAAGGTAAGATTTAAAATCTTGAGTTATGTTTATTCTATTTTTAGAAAATATAATACGATTTAGTTAAAAAATACAAATATACCTCCAAATGTTAAGTATTTTGTGTAACATTGAAGTGAACCCCTAATGTTAGACAAAAATAAATGTTTAACGTTAGGGGGTATTTTATGATACAACATTAGTAATTGTAATTCGTTACTATCCTATAGAGTCTGTTATATGCACTCTTATTGATATTATGTAGTACTAGCTTCTTTTAGTATCAATTCATCATGTAGTTTTTTCATGAAATTAACAGACTTTTCTTTTTCTACAATTAAGTTTATTGCAAGTTCACTAAATGAAATCATAAATATAGTGATATTTTCTTCATAAGCAATATTAAATATCTTAATAATTGCCTCTTTATTTGACATTACCATGTCCCCGACAATACATATTTTTGATATATCATCTTTCTTTGTTATGAATTTGATACTATAGTCTTCAAAGTCTTCGTTTGACTTTATCTTATCAATTAAATCTTTTTTATCTTCTTGTATAGTACTACCTTGTGATTTTTGTTGAGAGTTTTTTACAACAATTTGCATTTTATTTTTCTTCCCAACATTTACGGATCTATTATGTAACACCTTTGCACCAGCACTTGCTGCTTCTAACATCTCACTATAGGAGATGTTTTTTAGTAATTTTGCTTTGGTTATTATTCTTGGGTCAGCAGAATATATTCCATCTATATCACTATATATTTCACATTTTTTAGCTTTTAGTGCACAAGCAATAGCAACTGCACTAAGATCACTTCCACCACGACCAAGAGTAGTAATGTTACCTAGTTTGTCAACTGCTTGAAAGCCAGCGACAATAACAATTTTGTTGTTTTTTAAATGATTTAATATATTATTTGGATAAATGCACTTAATGGTTGCATTACCATATGTAGTATCAGATAGAATTCCCGCTTGTTCACCGGTTAATCCAACAGTATCATAGCCTTTATCATTTAACATCATGGAAAGAAGTGCTGCTGTTTGTATTTCTCCTGTTGATAGTAATAAATCCAGTTCTCTTTTATTTGGCATATTAGAATAGACTTTTGCTTTTTGTAATAACAAATCAGTTGTATCTCCTTGTGCAGATACAACGATGACGATATCTTTTTTCTTATTTATTTTATAATTAATGATATTATCACAAACTTTTTCAAGCTTTTCTTTACTTTCTACAGAAGTTCCACCATATTTTTGAACAATAATATTCATGTGATTTCACCATCCTACCATATATTATGAGAAATAATATTTCCATGTTACCAATGAAATATTTTAAATAAAAATTTATTTTGAATAGTTGAGAAAATGGAGAGTTAAAATTGAATAAAAATTTAAAATATTATGCATAATAAATAATAAGGAGAATTTTATGATGGAAGAAAAAAATGTTAATAATTTTAATAGTGCAAAAGATATTGTAGATTATATTAAAAATTCAACTTCTCATTCTGAAGACATGGTATACAAAGAATTCATGTTGGGTGATGAAATTGTTAACATTGTGTTTAATGAATCAACAACTAATGGAGACTTTATAGCAGATTTTATTAGTAGAAGTTTAAAAAATCTTTTTGATGAAAAAATAAATGAATCAACAGATAAAGAGGTTGGTAAAGAAAATACTAATAAAGAGGAAGATACATCTAATAAAAAAAGGAAAGGGAATTTGCAAGAGAAATTAGATGAAAAAAAACAATTTACAGAAAAAAAGCAAGAGAATAGTCTTTCTAATAATTTAAAAAATCTTGATAAGAATCTTGGTGCAAGTAAGATAAAAAAAATAGATATCAAAACAGAGGATATTTTCTATTATCTATTTTCTGGATTTACTTGTATTATATATAAAACAGACATATTTGCAGTAGAAAGTAAGGCAAGTTTAGATAGAAGTATTGCAGAACCAAGTACTGAAAATACAATAAAAGGTCCAAAAGATTCTTTTATAGAAAATTATTCAAAAAATGTTGGATTAATAAGAAAAAGACTAAAAACAGAAAAACTTGTATTAGAAGAACAAAAGGTTGGTAGAAGAAGTAAGACTAAAGTAGGTATTATGTATGTATCTGATATTGTTAGAATGGAACTTGTTGATAATGTAAAAGAAAAATTAAAAAAGATAGATATCGATGCCATTTTAGATAGCAATTATATAATGGAAATATTAGAAAAAAGTAAAAAAGCTGACTTTCCTACCATTATAAGTACAGAAAGACCAGATCTGGTAAGTTATTATATTTTGCAAGGAAGAATTGCACTAGTAGTAGAAAATAGCCCATTTGTTTTAGTAATACCAGCTTTTATCATGGATTTTGTCAATAATGTCGAAGATACATTACAAAAAAGCAATGGAACAATTTTGACAAAAATAATAAGATATATAGCATTTATTGTAACTATTGTTACTCCAGCTTTTTATGTTGCGTTAATAACGTTTGATCAGGAAGCGATACCAACGCAGTTATTGGTTTCATTTGCTACTCAAAGGGAAGGTGTGCCTTTTCCTGCTTTAGTAGAAGCTTTTTTAATGATAATAGCATTTGAAATATTAAGAGAAGGTGACTATAGGGTGCCAAATGCAGCAGGAAGTACTCTTTCAATTGTTGGTGCACTTATCCTTGGAGATGCAGCTGTTAATGCTGGAATTGTATCCCCTATTATGATAATAGTAATAGCCATAACAACAATATCTGGACTTATGTTTTCAGATATCAATATGAGCAATGCATTAAGATTATGGAGACTAATATTTCTTGTATTTGCAGGACTTGCAGGAATAATGGGTGTTGCCATGGCAGGCATGTTATTTATTATTAAACTTGCTAGTACGACAAGTTATTCAAAACCATTTTCTTATCCTATATCACCAATTAATTTTACTAATATAAAAAAAACAATATTGGAAAGAATAGATTTTTCTAAAGATACAAAAAGGAGAAAAATTCTTACTGATAACTTAACCAAATATAGGAAACTTAAGGAGTAGATAACAATGAAAATTAAGATATTTTTTTTAATAGTTGCAATGTTTCTATTTAATGGACTAAATAATGCAAGAGAATTAAATGATTTAGCAATTGTATCTGCAATTGGTGTCGATGTTGATGAAAAAGGTCAATATGTATTAACGGCACAAGTATTAAATACAAAAAAACAAAATTCATCTGGAGGTAGCTCTTCTAGTGGGGGACAGCCTAGCCTTATTACTGTTTTTAACTCTAGTAGTAGTTCTGTCCATGGTGCGCTAAGGGATATGGTTGATCAATCTCCTAAAAAATTATATATTGCCCATATGGAATTACTCTTGGTATCAGAAAAAGTAGCTAAGAGCAACATGTTTGAAACATTAGACTTTTTTATACGTGATAATGAAAATAGTAATGACTTTATACTTGCTATTACAAAAGACACTAGTCCTAAAGATATACTGGAAGTATTAACTCCCCTTGAGACAAATCCAACGCAAAGTATAAAAGATAGTATTGAAGTAACATATAAAAATAAAGGAACAACAATACACAATATATTAAGTCAGAATATCAGTATCATGTTAAAACCAGGAATTAATATGGTATCTGTTAGTATTGGACTAGAAGGCAACCCAAAAGAGGGACAAAGTGAAGAAAATATAAAAAATAGTAATAGCAAGACGAAAATAACCGTAAAAGAACTTGCGTATTTTGACAATAGAACATTGCAAGGATATTTAAATGAAGAAGAGGGAATATATTATAATTTAGCTAGAAATGATTTAGAAAGTGCTATGCTTAATTTAGGCACAAAAGAGGACGGGTTTGTGGCAGAAATAATAGAAGCTAAGTGCAATTCTGCAACAAAAGTGGAAAATGAAGAATATATAATAGACTTTGATTTTAAAGTTAAATGTGCAATTACAGAAATATCAAAAGATAAGCATGTAGAAAATCTTGAAGAAATAAATACAATGCAAAAACAAATTGAAGAAAAAATCAAAAGTGAATTTATTAGTTTTGTAGATAATTGCAAGAATAAATATAATAGTGATCTTATTGGGTTTGGAAATTTATATTATAAAAATATGAACAAAGAATATGAAAAAATGCAATCAAAGTATGGTAATGATTATTTAAAACATATCAATGTAAATTGTAATGTTGAGGTTAGTTTAGTAAATGAAGGTAGTGTGATGAGTGTATGGTAAAAGAAGAAATAAACAATCAAAGTCAGGAAGCAGACAACATTACAAGTTTTGGTTATGCATCATTCTTTATAACCATAACAAAGGGATTCTTTTTAGGTATTGGAACATATATGATGTTTAAAATTTCTAGAGTAGATACCTATATGGCTGCTATCATGGGAGCTATTGCTAGTATCATTACCATAGCAATACTTTATTTTATAAAAACACATAGTCAGAATAAAGATATCATTGACTTGAATAAAAGTTTGTTTGGAAAAGTGATCGGTACTATTTTAAATATTATTTTATGTGTTACTTTGTTATTTTTAGTAATACTGGTATTGCAAAATATATCCCAATTTGTAAAAATACAATATATGCCAGATACACAGGTAAACTATATACGTTTGTTGTTTTTAATACCGATAACGTATGCTGCAGGCAAAAGTATAGGTATCATAAGTAGAATTAGTCAGTTAGTATTCTTTTGTAATCTTGCGATGTTAATTGCAAGTCTTATTGGATTACTACCAGAAATACAAATAAATAACTTATATCCTATATTAAAGGATGGGGCTATGCCACCACTTAGTAGTGCGATTATCTATTTTGTATTGTATAGTTTTCCAATATTATTACTCACAATAATACCAAATACCAAAATAATAAAAAGCAAACATTCTAAGTGGAAGGTAATCTTAGTATTTATATATGCTAGTTTTGTATTATGCTCAAGAATATTAGTAGCCATCTTAATTCTAGGCGAAGAAGTACTTAGTATCTATAGATTTCCAGAATATGTCATGTTAAAAATGGCTTCACTGTTTGAAATTATTGAGCGTATGGAAAATACTCTTGCAATTCAATATCTTTTTGATGTTATTATGTTTTGCATATTTGCATTATATTTTATTGTTACATTTTTAAAAAAGAAGATAAAGGGAGAAAAAAAGGAAAAAATACTTCCATATATATTGGCATTAGTGATATTTATTGTATTAAATGTTATGTTTAAAGGGAGTATGTTGGGCTACCAATTAATAGAAAATTATATAATTCCTATCGTATTAGTCGGTATTTTTGTACCAATGATTATTACTTTACTTGGCACAATAGTAAAGGCAATAAAAGATAAAGTGATGACATTAAAGCAAGCAACTTCCTAAATAAAAAACATTGATTGTCTTTAATGAGCGACCTTTGTTGATTACAAAATGATAAGTATATTTAGCATAATTATCGTAAAATGATGCAGTAGAAATATATTAAATTGAGGAAACTTGGATGATTATCTAAGAAGAAATGTGATAATTATCTTTAAATAAAAAAATTATGAGGAATAAGTTATGTTTTTATTAGCAAGAAAAGCAGTTTTAGTATCAAAGGATGAAAGGGATCAAATTCATCGAAAGTTTGGCCATAGTGAATATCGGTTTTAAATTTATTGCGGATACTAGCTCTTTACTAGACCCTGATCGGTATAACGTTGAAACATTTAGTGATTTAATCTTTATCTTAAAACAAACAGGTTCAATTCAAATAAAAGACACTTATATAGCTTAAAAGTACATTTTCTTTTAGAAAAATAGACAACAAAATTTTTTGTTGTCTATTTTTGTTCGTTGTTCTTTCACCTTTGTCCACATTTTTTCATATGATATTATAGGGTTTTATACCTTATAATATGGAGGGAAAAATGAAAAAAAGATATATAAAAATAATAAGTATTATTTGTATGTTAATTGTTTTTTTTACTAGTTCTATATATGCCTTTTCACCATCTGATAGCAAGTTATATAATGGTATTGATGTCAGTTCTTGGCAAGGAAATATTGATTTTAGTAAAGTTAAAAACGCTGGAGTAGAGGTAGTATATATAAAATCAAGTGAAGGAACATATTATACTGATCCCTATTTCAAACAAAATTACAATAATGCAAAAGCAAATGGAATAAAGGTGGGCTTCTATCATTATGTTGCCGCTAGAACTACGCAACAAGCAATAGATGAAGCAAGATTTTTCGTATCTACAATTGGAAATACAAATCCTGATTGTAGATTAGCAATGGATTTTGAATCATTTGGAAATTTAACTTCAAGTCAAGTGACACAAATTTCATTAACTTTTTTAGAAGAGGTAAAGAGGCTTTCTGGAAAAGAGGTCGTGATATACTCTAATGCATATAACGCAAAGGCGGTATTTGGAAGTGAACTTACAAAATATCCATTATGGGTTGCTAACTATTATGTATCAAGTCCAAGCCCAAATGGTAAATGGAATACATGGGTAGGATTTCAGTATACAGATATAGGTAGAGTAAATGGAATAGTTGGTAATGTGGATAAGAATTATTTTACAAATGGTATATTTTTATCAGAAAATACCAAAATACCAAATGTTGAACCAAAACCAACCTGTGATGGACTGCATAATATAGTTTATACAGTAAGATATGGAGATACATTAAGTGGTATAGCGTATAGATATGGAACAACAGTATCAGAACTTGTAAGGATAAATGGAATAAAAAATCCAAACTTGATTTATGTAGGACAAAGAATTATCATTCGTTGTAGTGAAGATAAAATCAATCAATCAACCATAACTTACAAAGTAAGATATGGAGATACATTAAGTGGTATAGCGTATAGATATGGAACAACAGTATCAGAAGTTGCAAGAATAAATGGAATAAAAAATCCAAATTTGATATATGTAAATCAAATACTAAAAATAAATTCTAATTATTCAACTGGAAATGGAACGCAGGGAACGATAACCTATAGGGTGGTATATGGAGACACATTAAGTGGTATAGCGTATAGATATGGAACAACAGTATCAAATTTAGTAAGAATAAATGGAATAAAGAATCCAAATTTAATATATGTAAATCAAATGTTAAGAATTAATTAATATTGGATTATCAATAAAGCATCAAGAATACATTAGAAATTGGTGCTTTATTTGTTTTATTGGACAAAGTAGGAATAAAAAAAAATACCTAGAATATATATTAATATATATAATTTTTGTTGGGGGTATAATATGGAAGATAAAAAAGTAAATAAAATTGCTACAAATCAAAATATCATTATGGAAAATAGGGAGAAAGTGTCTGTTACTGGGGTAATTGATATTCATAGTTTTGACGATGAGTTGGTCCTTGCACAAACTGACCTTGGGATATTAACTATAAAAGGTGACGATTTAAAAATGAATAAACTTAATTTAGACAATAATGAGTTAATTGTTGAAGGAAAAATTATGGCAGTAGCGTACAGTGATATCAACCAAGCTAAAAAATCAGGATTTATGAATAAATTATTTAAATAGGTAATTTCCTATGGATGATATTGTTGCAAGACAAATAATAAATTTTTTGCAGTTTATTACAATTGGTGTAATTATTGCGTTAATCTTTGATTTTTTTAGAGCCTATAGAAGTAGAAAAAAGGTTAAAAACTTAACTGTGGTCATTCAAGATATCGTGTATTTCGTTATTGTTACTATCATTGTAGTAGTAAGCATCGTAAATTTACTTGATTCGAATTTGCGACTATATATTTTTATTGCCATCATTATCGGTATTATGTTATATATTTCACTCCTTAGTAAATTTATACTGAAAATATACGACTTGTTTTTTAAGATTTTATTTGGAATAATAGAGATTTTTGTCATACCAATTAGATTGATTCTACAAATTATAAGTAAAATATACCATTTTTTTGAAAAATATATAAAAAAATGTTGCAAAAGAATTTTTAATATGATATCCTTTATATATAAAAAAGTAAAGAAAGTAAAAGTGCCAAAGATTAAATTAAAAACAAAACAAAAGAAGGTAAGTTGATATGAGAAAAATGTCTGAAAATGGCAGAAAAAAGAGTAAGAAAAAACTAAAATTGATTCATGTTATTTTATTTGTATTTGTGGTATATTTTTCATATACACTTTATGATCAACAGGTGCAAATGAATAAGTATGATTCACAAATTGAAATGTACAATACAGATATAAAAACAAAAAAAGAATTGAAAGAGTATTATGCTGGTCAAAAGGTAAGCATGAGCTCTGATGAATATATAGAAAAGATAGCAAGAGAATCGCTAGGATATGTTAAACCTTATGAGAAAGTATTTATAGATGCAAACAGATAGCAACTGCTCACGCTAATTGTTTGAACCCCATAGAATTAATCTATGGGGTATTTTTATTGTTGAAAAGAATAGACCATAATGCAGATTAAAACTATGAGCAGGGTAAGAGGTATAAGAATTACTTTTAAATCTTTCATAGCGTAGTATTGTTAGCTGTTGTAATAATTTTCTTTAATGTTATGGTTACATTCACATTATCATTGGTTGCACTTATAATAATATCATTATCTGTGTTATTTTTAAATTTAAAATCTAATGATCCATACACAATAGTTGCATCTTTATCTTTTGGTACGTAATAAACACGTTTGCTATGTGGATGCCTTTCTGTTACTTCTAAACCAGCTAGTAATACTGCGTTATATAAAGTACTACTAATTTGACAAAGTCCACCACCAGATATTTTTATCTTATTTCCCTTTGTATCAAAGCCTAAAGCTTTTTTAAAACCTTGTGTTTCATTCATAGGACCTATGGTATTGTTATATGAAAATTCTTCTCCTTTTTTTACAACAAAGTCATTTAATTTGGTATTAGCAAGTGCTATATTATCCACTCTGTTTTGGTCTCTATCATATATTGTTGTTGTATAAGTAGCAATTTGTTCATATTCTTCTTTTTTTGGTGGTTCTTCAGATGGAATATTCGGTATTTTATTTTGGTCTACATTCATTTTATCTTTTTCTTCTTGACTAATCTCATTATTTTCTTTATTTTTGTTTTCATTTATTTCTTTACTTACATTACTTCCTAAATCTTTATTGGATGAAAATATACCAAATAAGATATAGGCAAGTAATGCTAAAACAATAATCACAACAATGATAATGGCTATTTTTTCACCATCAAATCCTTTTTTCATAATTAATTTCTCCTCTTATTACATATATCAATATTTTGTGTCAAAAAAAATAATATATGCAAAAAATCTTTTAAGTTTTTAAGCTTAAAAGATTTTAAAATTAAAAATCAAAATGAATATGGTAGATTTCTAGCCAATCCGATATTTGTATTAAATAGGCTAGCGTTTGTGGATATGTCATTAATTGACCAAACCAGTTTTCGGTTAAATTTTCACCATGTGTATGTAACATTTCTTTGACAAAGCCAACATTAATAATTCTATGGATTTTGAGCGTTGTATTTTCTAAAATTTCACCCATTTTATCTTCTACTAATTTTAAATATTTTGGATCATATGTCTTTGGAAATGGAGATTTTTTGCGATAAACAATATCTTCTGGCAATTCATTTTCAAATGCTTTTCTTAATAAATATTTTTCAATTGGTGCAGTGTTTTTATTTAGGCCAAGTTTCATTCTAGCAGGTATATTATATACATATTCAAAGATTCGATAATCGGCAAATGGTATTCTAACTTCTAAATTAGCACATCCTGACATACGTTCTGTTCGTTCGATTAATGTATTCATAAACCATTTAAGGGTAAGATAATTGATATTACGAAATCTTTTTTCATAATCATCGTTATAATCTAAATGGACGACATCTTTTAATGTATCAATTCTTGCTTTAGTTACGTATTCATTTAAACTATCTTTTGAGATAATATCCGGATTGATTATATTGGAACGTAATTTTTCAGATAGCGCCCAAGGAAAACCATCATGTGAGACTAAATGGTCTTTGTAATACCAAGGATAACCGCCAAAAATTTCATCTGAACATTCACCAGATAAGCATGTGTTATATCCATGTTCTTTAATACTGTTACAAAAAGCAAGCATAGCAGTATCAATATCGGCCATACCAGGCATATCTCTTGCTATCATCGATTTTTGTAATAGATCATATAAAGAGGAATTATCAATTAGGATAGTTTTATGATTTGTTTTCAAGTAATCTTTCATGATTTTAACATAGTCGCTATCTTTTGTTAATTGATAATCATTGGATACAAAATTAGTGTCATTTCCAATATAGTCAATAGAAAAAGTGGTTAAATTAGGTTTGTTGTCTGTGGCAATTTTAGAAAGTATACTAGAATCAAGACCACCCGATAGCATAGAGCAAGTAGTATCTGTCATTTCAGTTTTAGTTGCACTTACTACTAGATTATGGATTTGTTCTATGGTTTCTTCTGGTGTATCTTCAAATTCTTTAGTAGTTAAATCCCAATACTTTGTTAGTTTTAACTTAAAATTAGAAAGTGTGGCATAATGTCCTGCTTTTAATTCAAGTATATTTTTAAAATAGGTTTTGCCAGGAGTATGTGCTGGGCCTAGGCCAATTAATTCCATTAGACCTTCTTTATCAAGAACGGGACAAATACTTGGATGAGCAAGAATTGCTTTAATTCTTGTGGCAAATAGAAAGATAGAATCGTCAAAGTAATAAAAAAGAGGCTTTACACCAAGTCGATCTCTTCCTAAAAAAACTAAATTTTCTGTCTTATTGTAGATACAAAAAGAATATACTCCGTTAAAAAAATGTAAACATTTTTCCCCATATTCAATATAACAGTATAGAAATATTTCTTCCTCTGATTTTGTATCAAAATGATATCCTAGCGTTATTAACTCTTTTTTCAATTCATCAGCGTTATAAATAGTTCCATTGAATGTGATGATATACTCTTTATCATTTACTATTTTGCTCATTGGTTGAACGTCACTTGCAAGTGCAAAAGTATCTTCCATATAAAGTGTTTTTAAGGTTGATTTACTAAAATTTATCTTTTCGTTCATGTCTGTTATATTTTTTTCGTTATAGATTTTTTCTTCTTTATTACTATAACCACAAAAATTCGACAAATTAATCACCTCGTAATATAGTATATGACAAAATATTTCTTCTTATGTGAGTAAACTTTGGATAATTAAGTATTCTTAATTATAACATCTATTGAAATAAAATAAATAACGTAGTACAATTAAGATTAAATAATAAAAAATAAGTAGGAAAAAGGAGACATGGATATGAAATTAACAGACCAAGATGTACAAGATATGATATCTGGTAAAAAGGAAAATTCGTTATTAAGACAAGGTATGTGTGGAGTAGATGTAAGTAAAATAGATATGTCTAAACTCTCATTTGAAATGTTTCAATTTTTGTCTTTTAATACAAAAACTAAATTTAGTGATGAGCAAAAAGAAAAATTTCAGATAGAAAAATTAATATCAAAAGGTAAAATGAAACAAAACGGTGGTGAAGGTGTAAAAGTTGCAATCATCGATTCAGCAATGGATGCTAACCATGTTAGTTTTCAAGATAAAAAATTGGAATACGTGTATCAAGAAACTTCAGGAACCGAAGAAGAACATGGCATAACTGTATTATCATCTTTCTTTCAAGTAGCACCTAAAGCAGATGTTACTTATTATGCAAACAATAAATATAATAAAGATAAGGAAAAAAATTTCTGTAAGTATATGAGGGATGTTGTAAAAAGAGGCGATATTAAAATTATATCAATGTCTGCTTCGTTTAAAAATAAAGATATAGAAAAAGAAGTTCAGGATATGTTAAAAGAAAATCAAATTACATTAATAGATTCTAAAGCATTTTACAAAGATTTTAGTTATTATATTTCCACAGTTGATGAAAAAGGAAATGATTCTTTTCATAATGGCTATTGTGAATTTGAAGAGAAAAAAGGAAAAACATGGATAGGCGAGAACAAGAGAAGAAAACAAAAAGAAGACTCTATTTTGGAAGATATAGAAGATAAAAGAAAAGGAAATGCACAAGTGCAATGTGGCGGAAAAGTTTTTGCTCAAAGTGATAATAATTATAAATATTGTGGCTATTGTTGTGCTAGTTTTTCTATTCCACAAGTTGCTGGATTGTTTGCACTAGCAAGAGAAAAAGATCCTAATTTAAGTTATGAAAATTTCGTATTGGCTGTGAAAGAGACATCTGATATAATTCCAAAGGATGGAATTGAAAATAAAGTTGTCAATGAAGAAAGGCTATTGGAAAAAGTATTAACAGATAAAGATAAAGTTGCAACCAGTGAATTTACAAAGGAACTAAATGAACAAGTTCATACAGACTTGGAGAGTGAATTTGGGATTGAGCCACAAAAAGAAGAAAAAAATACAGAAGTAGAAGTAAGATAGTTAGCTATTTAATTGAGATGGAAAATGACCGTATTATTTATTTGTATAATACGGTCATTGGCGTGGGCTAAAAAATCAACATAATTGTGCAAGAATTCTATTTTTGTGCTTTATTGATTGCATCGTAGTTCAAAAAGTACATCATTTTTTTCTGTGAAACTTCAAGTGCATGGATATGATTTGTTCTAGTGAATATGTGAAAAATACTTGCAAAGAAGGTGGGCATGTAGTACAATTAATATTATATAATCGGAGGATTTATTAATGAGAATGTATGATGTTATTGAAAAGAAAAGATATAATAGAGAATTAACAAAAGAAGAAATTGAATTTTTTGTCAAAGGATATAGTAATGGTGAGATACCGGACTATCAAGCCTCTGCGTTACTTATGGCAATTTGTATCAATGGACTTACAAGAGAAGAACTAGTACATTTGACGTTTGCAATGTCAAATTCATCAGGTAGGTTAGACTTATCTGAATTAAAAGTACCTGGTAAATACATTGTAGATAAACACTCTACAGGTGGCGTTGGTGATAAGGTGACTTTGATTGTATTACCAATTGTGGCTGCTTTAGGGGTAGATGTTTGTAAGATGTCAGGTAGAGGACTTGGCTATACGGGTGGTACCGCAGATAAATTAGAAGCAATTGAAGGATATGATATAAATATTCCATTAGAAGATGCAATAGAACAAGTAAAAAAGATAGGTGTTTGTCTTATCTCGCAAAGTAGCGATATTGCTATTGCTGATAAAAAAATATATGCATTAAGGGATACAACTGCAACAGTAGAATCAATAGATTTGATAGCTTCTTCTATTATGAGTAAAAAACTGGCCTCAGGTGTTGATAAAATATTACTCGATGTTACAGTGGGTAGTGGAGCATTTATGAAAAATCTAGAGGATGCAAGAAAACTAGCAAGGACGATGGTAGACATTGGTAATCTAGCTGGGGTGGAAACAAAAGCGATTATCACTTCTATGTCAGAACCTCTTGGTAGAACAGTAGGAAATGCGGTAGAAATAAAAGAGGTAATAGAATTCTTGTTATCAAATGAAGAAACGCTATATTCTAATAAATCAAAGGACTTAAAAGAAGTTGTCTTTGAAATTGCAGCTTATATGATTAAAATGTCTGGGCTTGGCGATGATATGGAACAAAATAAAAAAGATATTTTTAGATGTATTGTATCAGGACAAGCATACAAAAAATTTATTGAACTTGTCATGGCACAAAATGGACAGGTATATGATGTATATATGGATTGGGTTGGTAAAGAATTACCAATGCCAGTGATTAAAGATACTGCTAATTATTTGAAGGAAATTCATGCACAAAATACAGGTGTCATTGTAGCAATTGACAGTAAAAAAATAGGGGAAGCATTAGTCTGTATTGGTGGTGGAAGAATCAAAAAAGATGATGAGATTGATTATGCAGTAGGCTTTGATTTTGTCAAGAAAACAGGAGATGTGGTGCAAGCAGGAGAAACAATACTAAAAGCTATCTATAACGATAAAGATAAATTTGAAGAGGCTTTTGGTTATATAGAAGATGCAATTGTCATTGAAAATAGATTACCAGAAGTAGCGGATGAAATGAAACATCAATCACATATTTTAGACATCGTGGAGTAAGCAGATGGAAGAAAAAGTGTATGCTGTTTTTCATAAATTAAAGATTCCTTTTGAAGTAATTGATCATCCTGCTCTTTTTAAGTCAAGTGATAGAGTAAATGTAGAAATTGATTTTAAAGGTGCTACTTGTTGTAAAAATTTATTATTAAAAGATAAAAAAGACAATCAGTTATTTTTAATTTCTCTTCCTATCGATAAAAAAGCCAATCTAAAAATACTACAAGAGGAACTTGGAACCAGTAGACTAGAGTTTGCCTCAAAAGAAGAATTAGTAGAAAATTTAGGGATTAAAAGTGGAAATGCCTCTGTGTTAAATATTATTGAAAAGCAGGATACTGGTGTCAAATTTGTGATTGATAATGATTTATTGCAGCTAGATAGCGTGTGTTTTCATCCAAATGTGAATACGGCATCAATAAAGTTTTCACCGTTATATATAGAAAAGATATTAAAAAAATATAATGCTAATTATGTATTTTTAGAAGTATAAGGAGTTTTATGTATTTAAAGAAAATAGAATTTGCAGAAATAAAACGCGATATTGGAAAAAGGTATCAAAAAGATTTTCCAAGTGTGGAGAGAATGCCCCTGTTTATATGGAAAAAACATGCTAAAAATGGAATCATGGAAACATACAAAATAATAGATGAGGAAAAAGAAGTGGCTTACATTGTTTTTTCAAAAGAAAAAGAGAAGTGTATGTTAATCTATTATTTTGCAGTTTATGAAGAGTTTAGAAATGATGGATATGGTTCAAAAGTAATGCAACTATTAAAAGAAAAAGTTTTCAAGGGAGACTATGATATTATCTTTTTAGAAGTTGATAAAAGAAATCATGGTAAAGACTATAAGGAAAACAAGATTAGAGAAAGAAGAGTTGATTTTTATACTAGAAATGGGTTTCAATTAATAGATGTATTATTTGAAAATTTTGGAGTTTCTTATGAATTTTTAGCTTTCTATGATGAAAATAAGTTGGATAGAAAGACAGTGAGTCAAATTGTCTATGAAAAAGAAAATGAATTTTACAGTGAATTATTAGGGAAAAAAATGGCTAGTAAAAATATAGTAGCCTTAAAAGGAGATAACTAAATTAATGAGAATTATAGCAGGAAAATATAAAGCAAAGAGATTAAATAGTCCAAAGACAGAACAAACAAGACCAACATTGGATAGAGTTAAAGAGGCTTTATTTAGTATCATAGGAAGTTACATTGAAGATGCCAATGTATTAGATTTGTTTGCTGGTACTGGAAATCTTGGTTTAGAAGCCATTAGTAGAGGTGCAAAATTTGCGTTATTAAATGATGATAAAAATATGGCTATTTCGACAATAATATCCAATACTGAGTTGACTAAATCTGAAAATTGTGTTAAAATAACAAAAAAGGATTACAGTAAATGTTTAAACCAAATTGTAACCCAAAATGTTTTATTTGATGTTATATTTTTAGATCCACCTTATGATACAAAGTATGGTATCAATTCCTTGAAATTTATATCAGATAATAAGGGAAAAGTACTTAGTAATGATGGGATTATTATATATGAAACAGATAAAAATTTTGTACAAAAGATTGCAAAAAAAAATCAAGATAGTCTAGAAAATTTTGAAAATCTAGAATGTGTTGATACTAGAACTTATAGCAATGTGATACTTAAAATATATCAGTGGAGGTAAATGAAATGGAAATATTTACATTATTAGAAAATTTAGAGGAATTATTAGAATCAGGTGCAAAAGTACCTTTTTCTAGCAAAGTGATGGTTGATATCGAAGAATTAAGAGAAATTTTGGAAGATATACGTCTTAAATTACCAGATGAGTTAAAACAAGCAAAATGGGTGAAAGAAGAAAGACAAAGAATTATATCTGATGCAGAAAAAGAAGCAGAAGATATGATTAAAGATGCTCAAAATAAAATTGTCAATATGGTTGATGATAATGTGATTACAAAGCAAGCTTTATCACAAAAAGAAGAAATAATTGAAAATGCAAATAGAGTATCAAAAGAAATCAGCACTGGAACACGTGACTATGCTGATGCTATTTTAGGTAAAGTAGAAGAAGTATTAAGAGAAACATTAGACGTTGTGCATAATAACAGAAGTGAATTAAAATAAATAAAAATAGAGGTTGATTTTCATGGGAAGAAAAAAGAGCAAAGGGAAATCAAAAAAACAAGTAAAAACAATTGGAAATGATATGTTAGGTGGATTTCTAGTTGTTTTTGGTCTTATATACTTTGTTTTTTTGACATTTCATAATATGGGTGGAATTGCAGAGTTTGTAAAGAATATATCATATGGTTTATTTGGAAATGCCATATATCTATTTCCTATTACATTAATTGTTGTGGGTTGCTATGCGATTGCTAGTGATAAAAAGATTAAAATCAGTAGACAGCTATTAAAAGGTGTTCTAGTGATGTCTTTGGTATCTCCTATTATCTACTCTTTTACTGCTACCAATTTTAATTTATTTAGTAATTTTGTGAAATATTGTGTAGAATCTTATAATTTAGGAATTGCTGGTGCAGAAGGTGCTATTATTGCTGGACTATTAGTGAAGCTAATGGGGGTACTCGCTACAAGAATTGTTTTGATTGCGATTACTTTTATCACCACTCTTTGTGTATTTAATTTATCTTTTAGTCAATTTTTTAAAGCTATCTATACTGGTACTATTTTTATAGGGGAAAAGATTGCTTATATTTGTTCTATTTTATTTAGAAAAGATGAAGAAGAGGAAAACGCCTATGAAGAAGAACCTAAAGTGAGCAGGAAAGAAAGAAGACTTGCCATGAAACAATCAGAAAAAATGATTGAAAAAGGTAGCCCTAATGTGCAAGAGAATATTAAAGCTAATAATACAGAGCAGGTAGAATTTGATTTTAATAAGTTGGGTGGAAAGCCATCTGAACAAGATGTACAGGCAAAGCAACAAAGAGATGAATTCTTTAAAAAACAAAAAGAGCAAAAAGAAGATAAAGATGTTAAAGAAGTATTAACTCTTGATCATACCAAACATATTGAAATAGATAACTATCAATTTCCTCCTCTTACGTTACTTGGTAAACAAAAAGAGGGAGAAGTGTTTGATAAAAAAGCCATTCATGCTACTGCAGTTAAGTTGCAAAAGACTCTTGCTAGTTTTGGCGTGGAAGCAAAAGTAACCAATATTACAAAGGGACCAACCGTTACTAGATATGAACTGACTCCTAATACGGGAGTTAAAGTAAGTAAAATTGTTAACTTGTCTGATGATATTGCCTTAAATCTTGCTGCTAAAAGCATTAGAATTGAAGCGCCAATACCAGGTAAAGCAGCAGTTGGAATCGAAGTGCCAAATGAAGTTTCTGAATCTGTTATGTTACGACAAGTAATAGAAACAGATGCTTTTAAAGATCATAGTTCAAAACTTGCTTTTGGACTTGGCAAAGATGCAGCTGGGGATATTGTGGTAGGCGATATTGCAAAAATGCCTCACGTTTTGGTGGCTGGTGCTACTGGTTCTGGTAAGAGTGTATGTATTAATTCACTAATCGTATCTGTTTTATACAAGTCAAAACCTAGCGAAGTAAAAATGATATTAATCGATCCTAAAATGGTTGAACTTTCAGGGTATAATGGAATACCACATCTATTAATACCTGTTGTAACTGATCCTAAAAAAGCTGCTGGTGCTCTTAATTGGGCAGTGCAAGAAATGGTGAATCGTTATAGCCTATTTGCATCAAAGGGTGTAAAAGATATTAAAGGATATAACAAAATTATTGAAAAAGAAGAGGGAGCAAAATTACCTCAAATTATGATTATTATTGATGAACTTGCTGACCTTATGATGGTAGCGCCAAATGATGTAGAAGATGCAATATGTCGTTTAGCTCAGATGGCAAGAGCAGCAGGTATGCATCTTGTTATTGCAACACAAAGACCATCTGTTGATGTTATTACTGGTATCATTAAAGCAAATATCCCATCACGTATTGCATTTACAGTTTCTTCACAAGTAGATTCAAGAACGATACTTGATTCTGCAGGTGCTGAAAAACTTCTTGGTAAAGGAGACATGCTTTATTTTCCAGTTGGTGAAATAAAACCTGTTAGGGTACAAGGAGCGTTTATTTCAGAAAATGAGATAGAGAAAATTGTAAATAATATCAAGGAAAATTGTGATGTGACATATCACGAAGACATTATAGAAAGTATAGAAAAGGCAAATGATAAAACTGGAAAAGCTGGCAATTCAGATAGTGATGAGGGTGATGATGCTGATCCTATTTTAAATGATGCAATAGATTTAGTGGTGGATATGGGAAGTGCCTCTGCTTCTATGTTACAAAGAAGATTTAAAATTGGCTATTCAAGAGCAGGAAGAATTGTCGACCAAATGGAAGCACGTGGCCTTATTTCAGGCTATGAGGGCAGTAAGCCAAGACAAGTCCTTGTATCAAAAGGAGAATGGCAAGAAATAAAACTAGGAGCAACGAATGTAGCAAATGGAAATACAGATGATAGTATGTCAGATAGTGATGATGGGCTAGATAGTACTTCAGAGTTAAAATCAAAATATAATATAGAGTTATAAGGAAAGGTGGAACATAAGTGGCAATTAGAGAGTTACGATTTAAAGGAGACGAAATATTAACAAAAAAGGCAAGATATGTCGATGAAATTGATGAAAAAATAAAGATTTTGGCAGAAGACATGTTAGATACGATGTATGCCAATGATGGTGTTGGGCTTGCTGCTTGTCAGGTAGGTATGTTAAAATCTATGATTACCTATGATGTGATGTATGTAGATGAAAAGCACCCAAGAAAAGAACCTATCGTCATGATTAATCCAAAGATTACCTCTAGATCAAAAAGTATGGTACTTGTGGAAGAAGGATGTTTAAGTTTTCCGAAAATTTTTGAAAATGTAAAAAGGCACGAAAAGATAACAGTAGAATATACAGACTTAAATGGAAAAAAACAAGTAAAAACTGTTAAGGGCATGGAATCGGTTGTCATACAACATGAAACAGATCATTTAGACGGAATTGTATTTTTAGATAGAAAAGAGAAGTAATAAGAAGGTGTAAAAAAATGAAGAAAAAAATAGGATTTACCATATTACTTGTAATCGTTCTTTCACTAATTGGTGTTGGTGTTTACTGGTATAAAAGTTATAACAAAACAGATGACGGAAAAACAGCGATTTATCAAAAAGAACTTGGTGAAATTCTTGATTTAAAAGGAAATAAGTCAGTTATCAAGATTATAAAACAAGATATAAATGCTGATACAAATCCGGATTATATTGCACTGCTTGGCGAAGAAAAATATGATGATTCTGATTCCTCTAGTAGTACTCTTAAAAAAATTGGTTCTAATCTAGAAATGTATAATAATGTTTCCATTGAGTATATTAGTGGCGATACGAAAGAGCCAAAAAGATATGATACTAAAAAGTCATTTGGAACTGACATTAATATGGAAATAAAAGAAAATAAATATATCATAGCCAGTGATAAAACAACTGGTAATATTGCATTAACTATAGTAAAAGATGACAATTTATATAATATTATTTCTGAAAGTTTCGGTAATGAGTTTAATGGATATACTATTAATGCAGAGTTTGATAAAGAAAATGCTTCTCTTTTAAAGGTAAAATTAGACAACTATGGAAGAAATTATTTGAAAGAAAAAACAGAAGAATACAAACTAGATTTTACCGATACGATTATCAATAAAGATAACTATAGAATGACGTATATGGCAAATAATTTTTGTGATTTTGAATTAAATAAAGTAGATGAAAATACAAATGAATATGCTTTAGTTGCAAAACAATATATTCTGTATTGTAACAATAATATATTGCAGAAAAATGCTGGAGTTGTAAAAACTGTATTTAAATTTGAAGGTGACAAACTAGTTTTTTCTGATGTTACGGTAGAAAAATAATAAAGAGGCATTTAATACAAGCTATTAAATGCTTCTTTTCCTACAAAATATGACAAAAAAATAATGATATATTTATTATCATAGAATAGAAAGGGTGAATGATGTGAGAGAAAATACAAAAGTAGTATTTATGGGAACCCCAGAATTTGCAAGGGAATCTTTAAAGACTTTAGTGGAAAGTGGATATAACGTAGTTGCGTGCCTTACGAATCCGGATAAGCCAGCAGGTAGGGGAATGAAATTAAAACCATCGGCGGTAAAAGAATATGCAATGGAACATAGCATTCCAATTTACCAACCTACGAAAGTAAGAAACAACATAGAAATAGAAGAGTTATTAAAATCGTATGAACCTGATTTTATCGTCGTAGTTGCTTATGGAAAAATATTACCAAAAGAAATATTAGAAATACCAAAATATGGATGTATTAATGTACATGGATCATTACTTCCCAAATATAGGGGGGCAGCACCTATACAGTGGGCAATTATAAATGGGGAAGAAGAAACGGGTATTACAACGATGTATATGGATGTTGGTATGGACACAGGTGATATGCTACTAAAAGAAAAAATTCCGATAGTAGCGTCAGATAATTTAGGAAGTGTACATGATAAATTAATGGTAATAGGCGCTAATTTACTAATAAAAACGTTAGATGGAATTCTTGATGATACTATAGAAAGAATAAAACAATCAAATGAATTTTCAGTAGCTCCTATGCTAAATAAAGAAACAACAAAAATTGACTTTAATAATACTGGAAAAGAAATTTTTAATCTTGTGAGAGGGCTTTCTCCATTTCCTGGTACATATACTACTTTAAAAGATGGTAGAGTATTTAAGATATATGATGTGCAATGTATACCAGAAGAAAATCTGAATATTGACTTAAAAGAAAATAGTTACAAAAATGGAGAAGTAGTTTATACATCAAAAGATAAACTATATATTAAATGTAAAGAGGGGTATATTAGTGTGTTTCAGATACAACCCCAAAACTCAAAAAGAATGAATATACAATCTTTTATGGCCGGTAATAAAGTGAAAATTGGTGAAGTTTTCAACTAAATTACGCATTAATTACTGATTAATCAAATCAATTAGTGGTAATTATATACTATCTGTGATATAATGTAAGAGAAAAATATCTTGGTATCCTTAATAATTATTATACAGGAGGGCTAGCATATGAGGGCTTGTATTACTTGTGCGTTTATCACACCGACTAATAAGGTCATTTTGGGTTCTAAAGAGGGAGAACTTGTTGAATTACCAAAGATTATATGGAATGGCTATTTAGTTTCATCACACGAGATGGTAGAGAGCAGATTTTCTGGTATTCATTTGATATCATTAGCAGGAGAAGTTTTAGGGCATCATATAGATGAAAACAAAAAAACGTTAGATGCTTTTCTTAAGTTCTATATCGAAGATGAAGTAATTACAACCAAAAAAGGAGAATTGTATCATAAGCTTGTTGGTTACAGTAAGGAAGATTGCAAGGATGGTGCAATTGGAATTGAAACGTTAAAAGCACTAAATAAGGTGTGGAATAGTATTTAAAAGAATCTTTGTCAATAGTTTGGGTAAATTCCTAAAATTGATAAGAAACGAATTATGGGAGGATATGGTTACATATTCTCCTACTATTTTTGAAATTAAATTTACAAGAAAAACAACACAAATGCTTGACAAAATATGAATTGTGATATAAAATATTGGATGTAGTTTATAAAACGATAAGATGACTAATTTGTTATTTTGTTATAGGCGAAATTTTTCGTTAGTATTGATATATTGTCTTTTGGAAATATCACTTTAATCATAAGGATTAGAGTTGATATATTATATATATATGGAAATCTCCAATGGAGGTGTACATTGATGTTAATATATATTTTTAATATATATTATTGAAAGTACACATCAGTATTATAGCTGATATTTCCACCATCTATGCTCTCAACTAGTATTTGAGAGTATAGAAAACTACAATTTCTAGATGTGGCTAAACAGAGATAACAAAATTATCTCTGTTTAGTCGTTTTTCTTGATATTTTGCCCCATTCACTTGAAAAAATGTATATTATGTAGTATTATTAATATATTAGGTGAGAAGATGGAAAACAAGATGGATATCAGTAATTTAACAATGGAAGAATTAGAGGCATATATTGAAGAACTGGGCGAAAAAAAATTTCATTCTAAACAAATATATAAATGGATTCACAAGATTGGTGTCACTCATTTTGATGAAATGACAGATATATCTAAATCTTTAAGAGAAAAATTGAAAGAACGTGCATATATATTAAATATGGAAGTCATTGAAGTACAAATTTCAAAAAAAGATGGCACAATGAAGTTCTTGATTAGGTTGAATGATAACGCTGCCATTGAGTCTGTATTGATGAAATACAACTATGGTAATACAATCTGTGTATCTACACAAGTTGGTTGTAAAATGGGTTGTAAATTTTGTGCTTCTACTAAGGAAGGCTATGAGAGAAATTTATCAGGAAGTGAGATTGAAGGTCAAATTCAAACAATACAAAGATATACGAATGAGAGAATTTCAAATGTCGTATATATGGGAATTGGAGAGCCTTTAGATAACTATGACAACGTGATAAAATCTATCAAATTAATTAATCATCCACTTGGCTTAAACATTGGTGCTAGACATTTGAGTCTATCTACTTGTGGACTTGTTCCTAATATCTATCAATTGGCCGATGAAAACACACAATGTACTCTTTCTATTTCTTTACATGCTACGTTAGATGAAAAAAGAAAAGAGATTATGCCAATTGCTAATAGATACAGTATAAAAGAAATACTAGATGCCTGTAAGTATTATATCAAAGTAACTGGTAGGAGAATTAGCTTTGAATATGCTCTTATCTATGGTAAAAATGATAGTTATGAGGATGCCATGCGACTTGTAAAATTACTCCGAGGTATGATTGCTCATGTTAATTTAATTCCTATTAATGAAATAAAGGAAAAAGAATACAAAAAAGCGACTGAAAAATCAGTAGAAAGCTTTATGAATACACTGAATTCCTGTGGTATTGTTACAACAGTAAGACGTGAACTGGGATCTGATATAGATGCTGCTTGTGGACAATTGAGAAAAAAATATATTGATAAGAATTTAGATTAACTATTGAAATTTTTAAATTTTTGATATAATATAGTATTGAAAAAATTGAGGTGAATAAATGAGATTTGTAGCTAAAACGGATGTTGGCAAGAGAAGAAAGAACAATGAAGATAGCTTCTTTGCAAAAATATTTGATAAAGATTTAGCTTTATTTATAGTAGCAGACGGACTTGGTGGTTATGAAGGTGGAGAAATTGCAAGTAATATACTAGTCAAAAAATTCTCTGGCTATATTGAAGAGAGTAAAACGATATTACTAAATGCAAATGAACAAAAAATAAAAAATATATTAAATGTTGCATTATTATTATCTAATGATGAAATTTATAAATTAGAAAAGACAGATGAAAAATACAAAGGTATGGGTACTACTATTGTTGCTGTTTTACAAGTAAAAAATAAGTTATTTTATTTATCGGTTGGTGATAGTAGAATCTATTATATTTTGCCAAAGAACGCACAAATTGAACAAATTACGATAGATGACACCTATGTGAATGAATTAATTAGAACAAATGTCATCACAGAAGAAGAAGCAAAAATTCATCCACAAAAACATGTATTAACAAAAGCGGTAGGAATTATGAAAAATATATCTGCTAGTATTAATTTATTAGATAAGGTAAATGGATTTTTATTGTTATGTTCTGATGGTGTTACTAATATGTTATCAACAGACGAATTGCTAAACTTGTTTCATAAAAATAGTTTAGATAATTTGGCTGATAAAATCATTGATACTGCCAACGAAAAAGGTGGTATTGATAATATTACTGCAATAGTAGTTGAACTATAAAAAGGAGAAAATGAGTATGGATTTAATTGGTAGAGTATTATCTTCAAGATATGAAATATTAGAAAAAATTGGTGAAGGTGGTATGGCCTATGTCTACAAAGCAAAGTGTAAATTACTGAATCGTTTTGTAGCAATTAAAGTATTAAAACCTGAATATGCAAAAGATGATACTTTTGTAGATAGATTTAAAACAGAAGCACAATCTGCTGCAGCGTTAACGCATCCAAATATTGTGTCCGTTTATGATGTAGGGCATGAAGATGAGGGCAATATTAACTATATTGTAATGGAACTTTTAGAAACTAAAACGCTAAAAGACTATATTGAAGAGCATGGGGCACTTTCTAATGAGCTTACTTTAAAAATTGGTGCACAGATTGCGTCGGCTTTAGAAGCAGCACATAAAGCGCATATTGTTCATAGAGATATCAAGCCACAAAATATTGTATTAAATCAAAATATGGTAGCAAAGGTTACTGATTTTGGTATTGCTAAAATAACGACAACAACAAGTGAGACTATCACTAGTTTTGGTAGTACAGTAGGTTCTGTTCATTATTTTTCACCTGAACATGCAAAGGGTGGATATATTGATGAAAAATCTGATCTATATTCTCTTGGCGTTGTGATGTATGAAATGGCAACCGGTAAATTACCTTTTGATGGTGATTCTCCTGTTTCGGTTGCATTAAAGCAAATACAAGAAGAACCAATAGAACCAATTATTGCTAATTCTAATGTTTCTCTTGCTTTAAATCAAATTATACTAAAAGCGATGCAAAAAAGCACGGTAACAAGATATCAATCTGCTACAGAATTATTGCAAGATATCTCACAAGCTTTAATAAAGCCAAATGCTTTAATTGAAAGGCCAGACAGTTTTGTTGAAGCTGGTGCTACACAAGTTATTCCTATTATAACAGACGCAAACCAAATGGAAAATAAAGTACCTAATTTAAGAACTAGACAGGCAAGAGCAGCTAGTGTCACTTCATCAAAGGATAAAATATCAAAAGAAGAGGATGATTCTTTTAAAGAAGATAATGACGAAGAGAAAAAATTAACGCCAGAACAAAAAAAGAAGAAAAAGAAAAAAATTATCATCCTATCTGTGATTGCCGCTGTAGTTGTGATTGCTATTATTGGTGTTGTAATTGGTATCAATATACGAAATAAGAATAGAGAGAATAAGAACAATGTAGAAATAGAAGTGCCAGATTTAGTAAATAAAAGTTTTAATGAAATGGTAGAGATGTATAAAGATAAAAATATTGAGATTTTGCAAGATAAATTGGATTATGATTCTGAAATCCCTGAAGGATTCATTATTTCACAATCTCCAGAAAAAGGAACTAAAACAAAGGATAAGAAAATTTATGTTGTTGTGAGCAAAGGTGCTAAAATGGTAGATGTTACAGATGTTGAAGGAAAAGATGTTAAGATCGCAAAATATGAATTGCAAGACACATTAGGCTTTGTTTTAGATATTGAAGAAGTGATCAATGAAAAAGTTGCAGCAGGAATTGTTATATCTCAAGATGTTAAATCAGGTGAGAAAAAGCCATATGGAAGCACGATAAAATTGAAAGTAAGCAAAGGTGATGGCAAAGAAAGTGTTCTCATGCCGACTGTTCTTGGAAAAACGGAAGCAGAAGCTAAAAAGATATTGGAAGACCTAAAATTAACTGTTAGTATTAAAACGGGAGAAGATAACACAAAGAGTAATGGCGTCGTTATTATTCAAAGTTATCCACAAAATCAAATGCTAAAAGAAGGAACTCTTGTTGAGATAACAGTGAATAAGCTATTAATTACTAAAAAAGTTACATTAGATTTGTTAGAATTACAAGGTGGAAAACCATTAGAGGTTGAAAAATTGAATGTCAAAGTTACGGCAAGTATTGATGGTGGAGCTACCAATACAGTTCATACTGGCACTTATACTCCTGAAACAAAATCGGCTAATTTTGAAATTAACGGTTACAAAACTGCAGTGTTACATATCTATATTAATGATAAATTAGTAAAAGATCAAAATATAACATTCTAAAAATGTGATAAATAACGCAAGGATATAATTATATATTTTCAGAAATATAATATGAAAATAAAAACATTTATAGTGTGTTTTATAATGAGAAAACTAACAGACGTTATGTGAATAAAAATAGTAAGATTAAATAATCATATACCCCCATTAATTTTAATATTAATGGGGGTATCAGATATATGAGAGGAATTTTATAAATTTCTTTTTATTGTAATTCTTCCAATGTTCCAAAGGTATAGCCCTGTTTTTCTAATTTTGTGAGCAATTCATCTAATATTTCAGAATTTGTTTTAGAAGTACTATGTAACAAGATAATAGCTCCATCATGTACTCTTGACATGATTTTATCAAAGGCTTCTTCATGAGAGGGTTGTTTATTTTTATACCAATCTACATATGCTAAACTCCAAAATATTGTTTTGTAACCAAGTTCATTTGCCATTTTTAAATTTGTCTTGCTAAAGATTCCTTGTGGTGGTCTATAGAATTTTTTCATATCTTTTCCTGTTATTTCTTTATATAATATTTCAACAGGTTCAATCTCTTTCTTAAAATCTTCCATAGTAGACATTTTTGACATATTAGGATGATGCATAGAATGATTTGCTATAATATGTCCATCTGTGTCAATTTGTTTGATTAAATCCGGATTAGATTTTAAAAGTGTTCCAACCATGAAAAAAGTAGCTTTTACATTATGTTTTTTTAATGCTTCTAATATTTTGGGAGTATAACCAGCCTCATAGCCAGCATCGAAAGTAATATATAACTTTTTGTTACCTTCTGGTGCAATATAATAGGAGTTGAATTCTTTTAACTGTTCCGATGTTACATTACCGGTAGGTCTAGTACCAGATTTGCCAAAACCAAGCCCCCAGTTAGTATCTTTTGAAGCAGCTGCAATAAAATATTTGCAGGCAAAAGTAAATCCAATAATTAATAACAAAGATAAAATTATTATAACAATATTTCTTTTTGTAAGGATCATATACATTTTTATCACCAATTTCTTTATTAAATTATATTGACATCAAAAGATAAATATGACATTAAAACACTCTTAACTATTTGTTAAAAATAGTTTATACTGTCGTATTGTGCCACTTTTTTCATATGTAAATATCTTTTTACATATATATTAATATATTTATAGAGGAGTTTGCTATGTTTGTATTAAATTTATATAAAAATAAAAGATTATGGGTTATTATTTCAGTTGCCATATTAATTGCTATGTCATTAATCATAATCACTTTTACATCAGTATTTACTATATCAAATAATATTGTAAAAATAAATAAAAACGATTTTTTAACATTACAATCGTATTATACTGAATACGAGCTCAATGTGTATAGTAATAAAAATCAAAACAAGTATTATATTAAGGAATGGTATCAGCAAAATAACGAAAGCGATGGCAAATTTAGATTGGAAACAAATAATGATGGAAGTAATTTTACATATATTTTAGCAAATAATTCGTTATCTATTCAGTCAGATAATCAGTTAAATTATATGAAAATGAATGATTATCTATTAGATAGGAAGAATGTAGCTAGCGTATCAACATTTCTTGCCATATTAAACAAAATTCATAACAAAGAAAACTCCAAATTAAACAATGAATGTTGTAAGTTGAAAATTGAGGAAGTTGATAATAAACTTTGTTACAGCATCACTTTAAATGGTAATTCTGATAAAAATTGTGACATTTGTAATGAATACAAAAATCTTATGTATTCAGGGATGAAAATATTGTCATTTCAACTCGTTTTAGATAAAGATAGTTTAATGCCACTAGAATATATTGTCTATACAATTGATGGCAAAACATGGGCTGATATTATCTTCACAAAATTTAACTTAAATGCAGAATTTGACGAAAAAATATTTGCTTTTTGATAAATATAGTGTATAATATATGGAAGTAGGGGATTATTTTGGAAATAAAAAGAGGGGATATTTTCTATGCTGATTTGAATCCTGTTGTTGGTAGTGAACAAGACGGAATACGACCAGTATTAATTGTACAAAACAATTTAGGAAATAAATATAGCCCGACTGTAATAGTGGTGGCCATTACGACCCAGAAAAAACCAATGCTTCCTACCCATATACCAGTCTTAAAAGATAAATTTGGCTTGCCTAAAAACTCTGTCATACTGACGGAACAAGTGAGGACTTTAGATAAATCAAGGTTAAAGAATAAAATAGGTGAGTTTGATATGGAAATAATGAATAAAGTGAAAGGAGCTTTAAAGATTAGTCTTAATATTAGAGCTGAATTTCAAGATATATTCCAAGATTGGTAAATGATATTCTTTAGGTATATCAGAGGTGAAAAAATGGATAAAAGAAAAAATAACTCAATGAATAAATCAAAAAAAGCAAATATTTCAAAAGTCAGAAAGGTAAGAAAAGTGGATAAGGATTTAATGAATAATGATGATCCTAACATGAAGAAAAAGAAGAAACATAAAAAAGGTTGGAAAATATTTAGAATATGCCTATTTGTATTTCTTGCTTTATGTATCGTTGCTGCTGGAATAATTTTAGGCGTCATTACTGGTATTATTGATAAAACAGATAGTATTGATTTAGAGGATATTAATGACTATGCACTTACTTCATTTGTCTATGATAAAAATGAACAGCAAATCGGTGCCTTTTCTGGTTTGGAAAATAGAGTTTTAATCGAATATAAAGATTTGCCAAAACATTTAATCGATGCTGTGATTTCAATCGAAGACGAGAGATTTACATCTCATAAAGGTGTTGATATAAAGAGAACACTTGGGGCTATTGTAACGTATGTTTTAAATGGTGGTAAATCTAACTTTGGTGGTAGTACTATTACACAACAATTAGTTAAAAATGTCACTGACGATAAAGATAGCTCTTGGACAAGAAAAATTAGAGAATGGTACAGAGCGTTTTCCTTAGAGAAGTTGTTAGATAAAGATCAAATTATGGTGTCATACCTTAATACGATTTATCTAGGTGAGGGCTCTTATGGTATTTCCGTTGCTTCTGAAACTTATTTTGGTAAGCCTGTTAATGATCTTAATTTAGCTGAATCAGCAGTTATGGCGGCGGCAATACAATCACCGGAAGCTACTAATCCATATGCAGGCGATGAGGCAAAACAAAAGTTGCTAGCTAGACAAAAAGTAGTTCTAAAAAAGATGTTAGATCTTGGCAAAATCACTCAAGTGGAATATGATGATGCTATGAAAGTTGAACTAGCTTTTCATAAGAGTTCTGTCGAATCAAAAACAGTGCAAAGCTACTATGTCGATGCCGTATATAACGCAGTACTAAATGATTTAATAGAAGAAAAAGGTTATGATGCTGGTCTTGCTAAACAAAAATTATATGGTGGTGGACTAAAAATATATACACCAATGGATCAAGATGTTCAAAAGGCTATTGACGAAGCATATAAAAATAATAAATTATTCTATACAGATAAGAATGGTAAATTCATGCAATCGGCTATGGTTGTCATGGAACAATCCACTGGTAATGTTGTTGGACTTATCGGCGGTGCTGATGAGAAAAAGGGAGATTTAGTATTAAATAGAGCAGTTAGTGAACCAAGACAGCCAGGTTCTTGTATGAAACCAATTGGTGCCTATGGACCTGCTTTTGAACTAGGAAAATTATCACCTGGTTCTGGTATTGATGACTCTCCACTAGTTAATGTACAAAATGGACCAGGAAACTATTATGGCTATTTTAATGGCTACGTTACTGTAAGAAGTGCTATTGCAAAATCTATGAATTTACCTGCCATTAGAGCACATATGAAAGTAGATCCATCTTATGCGATTACTTTTGCAAAAAATATGGGATTAAAGCATCTAGTAACAGCTAAAGAAAATGCTGGAAAAAATGACGAAAGTTATTCTTTTGCATTAGGCGGATTGACAAAAGGAGCAACAGTACTTGAAATGGCAAATGCCTATGCAACTATTGCAAATCAAGGAGTTCATATAGAACCAAAACTTTATACTAAAGTAGTGGATAATAATGGTAAAGAAGTATTAAATAACAATAGTTCAACGGCAAAAGTTGTTATGAAAGATTCAACAGCATATATGTTAACAAATTCATTAGAAGAGGTTGTTAAAACTGGTACTGCTGCTGGATATGTGAAAATGAAAAATGGAATGGCTGTTGCTGGTAAAACTGGTAATACAGATAATGATAGGGACCAATGGTTCTGTGGCTTTACTCCATATTATACAATTGCATGTTGGAATGGCTATGATTACAAAGATGGAGCTCCTGCTATCGGATATAGAAAAATAGGTTCTTATCCATATACATCGGTTAACTTATTTAATACAGTGGCAAATGCAATAAGCCAAGGTAAAGAAGTCAAAGGATTTAACAAGCCTGGTTCTATTACAACCGCACCTTTATGCAAGGTATCTGGTTTAGTGGCAACTGATGCTTGTAGAACAGATCCAAGAGGAAATCAAACAGGTACGGATATCATTGCTAAAGATTCTATACCAACAGAAACTTGCAATATTCATAAAGTGGTTAAAATCTGTACTGTATCAGGACTGATTGCTAATAACTATTGCTCAAACACTGAAAATAGATCATTTATTACAAGAGAGGGTGTACCAGCTATAAAACCTAGTGATTGGAAATATATGTTACCGACGGCTACTTGTAATGTACACAATGAACAGACTAAAAAAGAGGAAGAAGAAAATAACAAGCCGAAACCACCAAAGCCTGATGATGGTGTAGATATATATTAAAATGGATTGTAACTAGTCATTTTTGAATATTATGAAAGATAAAAACACATCGAAAAAGTTAAGAAAAAAATTCTTACTTGTAGATGTGTTTTTTTGTGTCAATTTTGATGAAAAGGCTTGAAAATTTATGCATAAAAATGATATAATAAAAAACGAATATGAATGTGATTTTGGAGGCTAATATATGGATAAAAAACTCTTAGAAAAAGAAAATAATTTATGTGAAAAACATATTAAAAATATAAAGCAAGAAAATGGATATCATAAAACTCATGGAATTAGTTTACTGGTTCTAGTTATTACGATTGTCATTATGATCATATTAGCCACTGCTACTATATTAATTTTGAATAGACAAGATACATTTAATATAGCAAATGATGTCACTTTAAAAACCGACATGATGGCCATGTTAAATAGTCAAGAAGCAAGATTATCAGACTTAATGCATGATAAACTGGGTGATAAGAGTAAAATATCAGAAGAAGATTTTAAGGGATTAGTGCCAGATGAGTATTTATCACAAGGATTTGTAGCAAGTAAAGATGGTATGATTTATGCAGGAGAAGATGAACATACGAAGAAACTTGCCGTTGAAATGGGTTATATTATACCAGGCAATATTACAGTGCCAAATATTGAAGGTATCTTTGTAAGTAATGTAACGACCAATGGAGCAAGAGTAGAAGTAGGAATTGATGCTATTTCAGGAATTAAGTATACTTACAAGTATAGTAAAGATAATGGAGCAACCTGGAGTAATGAAGTCTCTTATGATACTACTTACCAGATTAAAGGTATGACAGATAATACAATCTATGAAGTAAAAGTAGAAGCATCAAGTGGTGAAAGTAAAAAGGAATCAGGTGTCGAAAGATTAGTTACAAAAGAGTTATTACTTGGTAAAGCAGATATTAGAGAAACGAGTAAGACAGGACCAGTCTATGTAGATGATAAGTGGACAAGTAATGATATTTATGTTGGTATCTATCAAAGTAAAACAGGGAACACCACATATGAGCTAACAGGAGCAAATACATCTGCTCCACAAACAATTGAAAAAATGTTAACGATTCAAGGAATTACACAGTTGACACTTAAGACTACAGATGGTACAAATACAAAAGTGGAGACTCATAATATTTTAATCGATAAAGAGGCCCCAACAGCAGCAGTATCGATTGAACCAACAACGAATAGCATCATAGCAGAAGTAAGTAATTCAAAGGATAATTTAAGTGGAATTAAACATTATAAATTCTATTTAGATGGAGTATTAAAAGATACACAAACCCCAAAAGATGTAGAACCAAAATTCGAATTTTTAAACTTGATACAAGGAAGATCGTATGAAGTAATAGTAGAAATAGAAGATAATGTTGGAAACAAAAAAGAGTTTGTTGATACAAAAGTAGTAGATAAAATAACTGCAGAAAAAGATGTACAAGTAAAATTGGAACCATCTGGTTGGACCAATCAGAATGTTAAATTAACGTTAACATATCCAGAAGTACCAGGATTAATAGGTCAATACAGTGAAGATGGAAATAACTGGAAGGATGTAACTCAAATTGGAAAAGGTGCAGTCCATATAGAAAACATTCCAGAAAACACGACAATCTATGTAAGATATAAAGATAAAAATGGACAAACAGGAAGTCATAGAAGTATTAGTATTACTAATATTGATAAAATAGATCCAGTGATTAAGAATGTATCGCAAACACCAACGGCAGCGACGAATCAAATGGTTATCGTAACCATAGTGATGCAAGATAATTTAAGTGGATTAGTGGGTTGTATGATAAGTAAAGATCCAAGCTTAGGAGCTAATGCACCTGGATGGACTCCGATTACTAGTACAACAACAGAAACCAGTGTGAACCTTTCAGTCAGTGAGAATGGATTATACTATGTGTATGCAAAAGATGTAGCTGGAAATGTTAAAAGAGATAGTATCAATATTACCAATATTGATAAAATAGCACCTACGATTAAGATAGAACCAAATGGAGGAAACTATGTTATTCCAGAAGGGCAAAATAAAGCCAAGTTAAAGGCACGTACTTTAGTAAATGATGTAGGTGGAAGTGGAATCAATAACAATAGCCTGTTATATGTTTGGAGTACAAGCGAAGCAGCACCAACAACAGGCTATGAACTATACACAAATGGTGCAGAAATAGTATTTGAAAATGCAACAGAGGGAACATGGTATTTATATGTAAAAGCAGAAGATAATGCGGGAAATGCCATTTCGCCAAATCCTACTAAGTCACAAAAGTTTATCGTTGGAAATAGCTCTTTACCTGAAAATAAAATAACGTTAACCCCAAATATTACTTCATGGACAAACCAATCGGTTAAAGTTACAATAAAATATGGTACAAACTTAAACTATAACAAAATGGCAGGAATTAATGGACTTACAACGGCGAATGCAACAGAACTTACAGTGGATAAAAATGCAACCGTATATGCAGAAGCAACAGACGCAGCAGGAAATAAAATAACAGCTAGTTT
>JAQUWH010000008.1 GCA_028692955.1 Clostridia bacterium | reverse complement strand
CAGATCTATTACCATCATCCAAGTCATATCCAACATATTTTACTACTGGTACATTTATATAGAACCAAAGTATGCCTGAGCTACCATAATTTACATATGCTGAATTTGTTATTTTGGCTGTACCATTCGTTTTGACATATCTATTATATCCATCAATACCTTCTCCGATATTTGCATATCCTCCACCCGGTCCTGTTCTTATATTAAGTGAATTTCCGGTTGCAGTTACTATACCAGTCTTATTACATACCCATTTTGCATATAAGTTTACCGTTCCCCCACTAGTACTAGTTAAATTTAATACAGATTGTCCATTTGAATAAGAAGTTCCTGTCCCAGATGAATTAGTGTTCCATCCATTAAAGGACCACCATAAAACTTGTCCTCCACCATAACTTGAGGCATATCCTCTTTCAAATCCATTTCCAGTTAATGCTTTAGCAGTTCCATATATATGGGTACTTCTTGCTGTCGATCCGCCTGTATTACCATTTCCGTTATATGATACATAATATGTGTATCCTGTTCTTGTAAAGTTAGCATTTACTGTTCTTGCAGTATTCATTGTAGCACTTCCAACTGACCAACTACTAAATGATGTAGAATATCCAGTAGCGGCTGTTGCAGATGCTGTTACTTTTCTACCATCACTCATCGTCAACGTTGCGCCACTTGTTGAGTAAGTTTGACCAGTTAATGCAATTAGACTACTGCTAGAAACAGTTCCGTAGCTGGTATTATTACGTCCTATTGTCAGTTCATAGAAGTTAATATTAACGTTATTCGTTGTAGCAGCTACTGTTCCACTTATATTATATGCTAATGTAAAGCCATCCATCCTCACACCATATACTTGCCAAGAAGTACCATAAGCAACATATTTATAATAGTCGGTAATATAGCCTTGGTCCACTCCATTAACCTTCAATCCTACAGTTATTCTACTACCTCCACCTCCATTAGTGCCATTCATGTATGGGTTTAAATCTAAAATATATGTATTAACTGTCCATTGTGCATAATACGTTACATTGCTTGCTGGCATTGTTGTTGTTGTTGAAATTTGTGTTCCTCCACTTGTTGCTGTATACCAACCTTTAAAGGTATATCCTGTTTTGCTTGTTGTCGGTAATGTTCCTAGTTGTGAACCATACGATTTAGTTATCGTACTAGGTGAGGCTGTTGAGCCTCCATTTGCATTAAATGTTGCAGTATAATTATTGATCGTCCATTTTGCATATAATGTGTGATTAGATGTATTAGTTACTGTTGTTGATGCAGTAATATTCGTTCCGGTACCATTTGTTCCTGTGTACCATCCATTAAAGGTATATCCCGTTCTAGTTGGTGTTGGTAAAGTACCATAGGTACCATTAATTGAGACTACCTTTGATGTTGGACTTACTGTTCCTCCCTGTGCATCAAAAGTTGCGGTAACATCTACTCTTACATAGTTTACTGCCACTTCTTTTTTGTTTACATTCCCAACAGTATCTCTTAACCACACATAGTAAGTACCATTTGTTGTAATATTTTCAAATGATTTACCCATTGTTTTGGAGGCCGTCATATTAGTAAATGTTGGAGCTGTAGTACTACTTTGATTCATACCGTAGCCATTCACCCCTACATTATCTGAGCCTTTAAACATAATGGCATTAGTTACTCCATACGCAGTAGTATCCATCATATTGTTATATGCTACATACCATGTTACTGGATATTGTGCTGATGCTGCTGGTCCACTGATATTAACATGTCCAAAACTACTAAATGTTCCAGTTGTTCCGCACTTTGTTACATAAATATATTCTTCAAATTTACCAGTACCATCTTTTGGTGTTAACCATGTTCTATAATAACCATCTCCACAAGAATTACTTTGTGGCTCCATTGTATATCCTACTGGAATTTTCGCTATAATTTTATGAACAAATACTCCTCCCGATTTTGAATTTGTATATGTATAAAATCCACCAAGACCTGGGCTTGCTGTTCCTGCTGTTCGTATTTGCATCATGTGGGATGAACCAGTTGGATTATCCGAAGTTGATGCAATACGTTCAAGAGTTACCGTTCCATTCGAACTATTATTGTATACATTCATTCCATTTGTTCCAGACTTAAACGTTGGATCTCCATATAAGAAACTTCCCGCATAAGCTTCGTCTATTGTTGGTAACGTTTTATCAATTCTAACATATGTTGTTGCAAATTCACTGACATTACCGGCATTATCTTCTGCTTTTATATAGACAAGATTCTCTCTTGGTGCACTCCAAACACCAGTCATTTTATATGTCTTTGAACCAGAACTAATAGGTTCAAGTGAAACATCCGTTAACCAATTCTTTTGGTCATAACTATAAGTAATACTCTTTATACCGGAAGCGTTATCTGTTGAAGTAGCTGTTATCGTCACATTCCTATTAACCCATTCTCCATTACTATCATTGGTTAAGGTAGGTAAAGTAGGAGGAGTCTTATCTATATTTCCTATTGTAAGTGTTTTACTTAAACCAGCCTGCCCAATACCATCAATATATCTTACGTATACAGTCGTATTACTACTTACAGTTGTATTGTATTCTCCAGTTACACCTACGTTTCCAATCAATGTCCAATTATTTCCATCTTTGCTATATTGTACACGCATATTTGATACGCCTGTATATTTTACTTTAATATTTACATCTTGATTTGTCCATGTTGTCGGATTTGCTTCTATTGTTATTGTTTCTGCAGAAGGTACCGTATCTGTTGTTACATCTTGTTCATATACTTTTTCATTTCCTGCCACATCTACAATAACTACTTTTATTTTATATTTAGTGTTTTGAGCTATGCCGGAACTAAATACATAAGTTGGTTCTTTTTGTGTTGACTTTATAATGCCATCCAAATAATACCTAAATTCTTTGACCCCACTTAAATTATCATTTGCATTTAATACTTTTACCGTAATATCTTTTGTAGATTTAGTAATATCATAAGTGGCAGTTGGTGCCTCTTTATCTATCAATACAATATGCTCTGCTGACTTTTCATTATTGCCATCCGTTGTCTTGTATGTTACAGTAGATTTTCCTTGTAATGCCAATACACTTCCTACTTCTGTATCACTTGATATCACATTTGTACCTGAAACAGTATAAGAGGTACGTGTATCTTGTTCTGTTTGTACTGATTCCACATACACACTTTGATTTGTCCATGTATTTGGTACATAATCAGAACCATTTTTATCATTTAATCTTAGTATTACTCTTCCAAGCATTAAATCTTGTGTAGAAAAAGCAACTTCGTCAGAAGTAAATGAATTTTCATAAGCATCTGATACATCTACTCTCACTTTATATCCAAAGTTTTGTTTTAATGATTTATAGTTATAAATGCCATCTGCAATCATATCTGCAGAAATAATCCATCTTGTACCGTCATAAATATAATAGGTATAATTAAAGTTACCTGTAGGATTTCCAGTTAAATTCACTTCTGCTTTTACAGAATTAGTTGTAATATTGCTTAATGTAATAGATTCGATTCCTGTTAAATTAGTTTGTTTCCCAACTAATAACCCCATCTCTTTTGCAATTACTTTGGTTTTTTCATCATCACCCTGATATCTTACACCATCTTTTTCAGCAACATAGTCCCCCGTATCAAAGTATTTATCGGGTACCACACCATTAAAATCAGAGTTTTTTAACTTTGAATCATCACCTTGATAATCATATAATACTTCTTTATATCTTTGATCATAGTTATCTACCATTGTTCTCATATCAGTTCTAAGAGCAGTTTCCTTTGCAGTATTTATAGTTCCTTGATTCATTACTATCAAAATAACAGCACCAGAAATGATAATCATTACAATAATTGTAATAATTAACACTAATAGTGATATTCCATGATACCTATTTTTATGATTTCCCTTCATAGTTTCCATAAATCCCCCTAAATACAAACTCATTACTAAAAATTAATTACAATTTTATTATCTCGAATAGTAGAATCCAAACTATTTTGAATATGCCACTCGTTATATTGATTTATATAGGAATCAGATTTTTCTTTATCATAATCCTTATACAATAAAACTTCTTTTTTCTCATTAATATAAATGGGCGTCATCGTAATTTGATCGATTTTTTTATCTTTTGATATGTGAATATCAAATAAAAAACTTTCTTTACCAACATATAAATCAGAATCGCTAATTAAATAACCAAGTGAGAAAATGATTGGTTTCCCATGATACATTTCTATTGGATACACACCAGCAGCATGTTCACCCATCACTAAATCCGCACCAGCATCAATCGCTATTTTAGCAATTTGCCTCATTTGTTCCGTCACGCTATATTCATATTCTCTACCCCAATGAATATCTACGATAATCACATCAGCAGATTGCTTTGCCTCTTTAATGTTTTTCTCTAAATTTTCCTTACTATAAATTGAAATATTATTTTTAGTATAGTTACTACTTGTCCCAAGTATCACAGAGTTTGTAGAAATAATAGCAACTTTTTTATCACCCTTTTCAAAATATACAGGCATGTTTTGCTTACCAGCTACAAAGATATCATTTTTTTCTAATATACTCACTGTATTATTAATAATATCAGATGGAAAATCCGTCATATGATCAGAAGCAATAGAAGCACAATCAATTCCTAATGCATTTAAACCATTAATAACGTCTTTTGTTACTAAATATTTTGATTTAGCATTTTCTATTTTCTCTAGATTTGTAATGTTAGTAGCAAAATTAGCATAAGTAAAATCAGATTTATTCGTAAGGGCATAAACAGATTTAAACGCCTTCGAATAAGAATAATCTACATTGGTAGTAACTTGTCCACCCATCATAATCTCGCCCAGCAAAGTTAAGGTCATATCACTATATATTGCTTGTGTATTTTCTTTATTTTCTTTTTCTACATTACTAATAGCACCGATGACTTCTTCTGTATTATCCTCCTTGGTATTACTATCTTTTATATCTGCAATCATATGATTTGCTTCTTCACCTTTATACACAATAGTAGAATTTCTTACTTCGTTTTTGAGAACTAAACCTGTTACAATACTAAAAGTTACCACAAAAACTGCAATTAAACTTGTTAGAATAACAGCATTTTTTATCGTAAGATATTTCCTAATATCATATCTTCTTCTATTGAATTTAATTCTGTCTTTAACAGATAGCCCCATTTTCCTTTGTCACCTCTTACTTTTACTTTTATATAATTAGAAGTATAACCATACAAAAATTCTTTATCATAGGATTCCACTAATACTTCCATTGTGCTCCCTATATACTGACTCATATAGCGATGTTTTAGTTCTCTTGCCAATCGGATTACTTGATTACTTCTATCACTAGCAATTGTTCCCTCTACTTGTTCTGGCATTATAGCAGCCTTTGTCCACTTTCTTTTTGAATATTTAAAAGTGTGCACTTCATAAAATTGAACCTTTTTAATTCCATCAATGGTAGTATGAAATTCCTCTTCAGTTTCACCAGGAAATCCTACAATAATATCACAAGTAAATGCTACATCTTTTATATTTCCCCTTAATTTATCGGTTATGTGAAAAATGTCTTCTCTTGTATATTTTCGATTCATTCGTTTTAAAACGTTATTATCTAAACTTTGTACGGATAAATGAAAATGTGGACATAGTTTATCAACGTTTGCAAGTCGCAAAATAAAATCATCGGTTAAAATCCTTGGTTCAATGGAACCTAGTCTAATTCGCTTTAATCCTTCTATCTTATTTACTTCTTCAATTACATCAATCAAAGAGGTTCCAGTGGAAAAGTCTTTGCCATAAGAAGCAATTTCTATTCCAACTAAAACGACTTCACCTACACCACTTTTTACCAGTGACTTTACTTCAGCTACAATATCCTCTAAATTCCTACTTCTTACTCTACCGCGAACATAAGGAATAATGCAATAAGAGCAAAAGTTGTTACAACCATCCTCAATTTTAACACTTTCTCTTACGTTAATTCCTTTTTCTAATCCTTCCTTTTGTGTATATTTCTTAACACATGCAATATCACTTATCTTAAAAGTGACTTCGTTCTTTGCTTTATGATTTCTAGCAAGGTACTCTTTTACGATAGAAACGATATCCTGTTTTTCTTCATTCCCAATGACAACATCGACATTTTCTATCTTTGTTTCCTCTTTTATTTCTTGTGCATAGCAACCTGCTAAAACAACAATACCACCGTTTCTTTTTGCCTTGCTTAATGCTTGTCTTGTTTTTCTTGTAGATAAATTTGTAACACTGCAAGAATTGACAATATATATGTCTGCTTTTTCATTAAAATCAACTATATTATTTCCATCATCCACAAACTTTTTTTGCATAAAATCTGTTTCATATTGATTGACTTTGCAGCCTAATGTATAAAATGCTACTTTCACTGCTAACTCCTTTATCTTTACACCATCTATTTTACTACATATGCTTTTTTAATGCAAGGGAAAATAAATAAAAACACAACATATTTTTGGTATGCGCATCCACTATTTCTTGCTATTTTTTACATCGTTATTTCATTCAAGCAAATTGATAAATTTCAATCACTACATTATCACTCTTTGTTTTTCTAATAACAGAACCCACTTTCATTTTACCATATCTTTTTAAAGAGATAATATCATTTTCTTTTACTAGAGTATTAGGATAAAAGAGATTTTTATCATTTAAAAATAAATCACCCTTTCCTATCTTTTCTTTTGTCTCACTTCTACTGATATGATACACTTCACTAAGTACTGCATCTATTCTTAAGGAAGGGATAATACATTCTTTTTTGATAAGTTTTACCGTCATTTTTGATATTTCTTCATCGTTAAGAACTATTTCTTCTAACATTACCTCTTGATTTCCTACGTTATATAAATTAGTGAGTAAAAAATCAAGAACTGATTTCATGCAAAAAACGTAAGCATAATTTTCATAAGCAAAAATATCACCAATCATTTCATTTTTAATTCCCAGTGAATAAATACTTCCCATATAATCTTTATGTGCTAATTTATTTTTAATATTTGGCGTTATTTTTATACAAGAGACATACTCTTTGTAAATAGCCTCTTTATCATTGATATAGCTTGGCACAAAAAAGATAACCTTTTTGTTAGCATATTCATTAACAGAATATACCTCAAAGTTTATCTTTAATTCATTTAATATTTGATACACAATTGTTAGCTCATGTAAATTCAAAAAATTAGTGAAGATTAATTTATCTTCTTTATCAAATCGAAATGCCTTATCCAAAATAGTAGATACAAGCATTTTTTCTTCTTTATTCTCATAACGTTCTAGTATTTTTGCTCTTTGCTCACGTGTAAACATAGTTACCTTCCCCATTTAAATAGAATAGAAATAGTCTCTTAATATTTCCTTTACTACATTAATATCATCGCATCTATTAATTTTATCTTTTATTTTTGTACTTTCTGGTAATCCTTTGAGATACCAAGAAATATGCTTTCTCATCTTAAGTGTTGCTTGCTTTTTATCATCATATGCCAGTGCATAATCAATATGTCTTAAGATTGTTTCTAATTTTTCCATATTACTTGGAATATAATCCTTGCCTTCCAGAATACTTTTAAAAATCCATGGGTTTCCTTCTGCTCCACGTGCCACCATAATACCATCACACCCAGTATATTCAAACATATTTTTTGCAGAGGCAACATCCACGATATCACCATTTCCTATCACTGGTATAGCAACAGTATCCTTTACTTTTTTAATAATATCCAAATTTGCTAGACCAGTATAATATTCTTCGCGCGTACGACCATGTATCGTAATCATCGATACGCCATATTCTTCACACATTTTAGCTACTTCAATAGCCGTAATATGTTCTTCATCAAATCCACGTCTTGTTTTAACGGTAATGATTTTGCTAGAAACTTGTGTTGCTTTTTTGATAATTCTTTCCACATTTTTTAAATCAAGTAAAAGACCAGCTCCATCACCATTTTTTACTAATTTTGGAGCAGGACATCCCATATTAATATCTATGATATCAATTGTTTCATTTTCATTTAATTTTAGTATGGTATTTGCTATTACATCAGGATTACTACCAAAAATTTGGACAGCAGATGGTCTCTCATCTTCCATTAACGAAAGCAATCTTTCTGTTTTATCACTGTTATATTCCATAGCTTTACTACTTGCCATTTCTGTATAAGTAAGACCCGGTCCATAAGCTCTACATATCTTTCTAAATGGTATATCTGTTACACCAGCCATCGGTGCTAAAAAAACATTGTTATTGATTGTTATCTCTTTTAATTTTATTTCATGTATCAAATTTTCCATGATGCTCCTTAATAACTAAAATATCTATTTGCTCTATATTTGTATCCCTTTAAATAATATACATTTAAAGAATTTTCGGCAATAAAATATACATCTTTATCCTTTAATGTTCCCTTACCATTTTCAATCGTTGAATCATTTAATTTTGACATATCCACAACATACAACTTTGCATTGATGTCGCCTTTTTCTGCTAATAATTGTCTTAACTCATTAGATACAGAATCTGCTGCAATAATTTCATTTGTAGTAGGTAATATTTCATTTTTCAAATAATATTCATTCACCGCATCAGCTGTTCTAGTGACATTTGATTTAAATGATTCAAAATTTGCAGTGCCAATAGCCCCTGCACCAACTACGCTTGCTGTAGTAATTAATGTAATCATGATAACGATGGCAATTAATACAATGGATAGTGTAATACCTCTCTTCATATACGTTCCTCCAAATTATATTTTATATTTTATCATATATCACTATTTTTTACTAGATATTTTTTACATTTTTCAAGGATTCTTCTTAAAACATTTTATTTTACATAATCGCTAGATTATGATATATTTTTACATTAAATTTGTATTATCGACAAAATATTACAAAATAATACTATAGTATACGCTATACTGTACTTAAAAATCTCACAATTAAATTTGTTCTCAGTGTATAATCTATACATTAAGTTATATAAAAATTAAATTGAAAGGAGGTTTATGAGTAAATTATATAAAAAATATTTATCTTTAAAAACAAATTATCCAGATGATATGCTCTTGTTTAACAATGGTCTTTTTTATATCTTTTTAGAAAAAGATGCTAAATTGGTTTCAGAAAAAATTGGTCTAAAATTAACTTATTTAAATAGTGAAGTACAAAAATGTGGTTTCCCAAAAGATACCCTACCCAAATATTCTGAATTACTAGAAAAGAATCATCTAAATTTTAAAATAATAGAAAACGACTTTACTGTTGTAGAGAGTTCTCCCGATTATATTCATAATTCCCAAATTAAAAAAATCATGGATTTGATACAAAGTTTAGATATCAATGATATCTCTCCTTTAAAAGCATTAGGAATATTGAGTGATATGAAAGAAGAATTGAGGTATTTAAAAGATGAATGAAAAAGGAGAAGGAAATTTAATTATCTATCAAAAGTATTTAGAATTAATTTACTATACAAATGATATTTTACAAAAATATCCCAAACATGAAAAGTTTGCACTCGTACAAGAAATAAAATCCAATCTATATGAGGGACTTAAATATTTAATGTTTGCACAAAAAGAATTTAGTAACGCTAATCGTTTGAAATATTTAAATCATTTAGATGTAACATTAAATTTACAAAAAGTCTTGATACGTATTTCCTATAAATATAAATACATCAGTAGTAATAATTATTCTTCTTGGAGTACTAAACTAACTGATGTATGTAATTTACTAGGAGCCTGGATCAAATCATGCCTAAAAAGATAAAAAACTGTTTCTATGCAAACTTAACTTTTGATAAGATATTACAAGCACATCAAAGAGCAAGAAAAAATAAAGCCTATCGAAACGAATTAATTAAATTTGAAATCAATTTGGAAAATAATATTGTTAACCTTATCAACAAAATAAAAGCTGGCAGATATCATCTAGGACAATACAGAAGTTTTATCATTAGAGAGCCAAAAGAACGCGTTATAAAAGCTTTACCATATATTGATAGAGTTGTACATCAATGGTATATTGAGGAATTTATAAAGCCATATATCGTACCTAGGTTTATTATTTCAAGTTGTGCATGTGTTCCAACTAGAGGTACACATTATGCCGCTAGTCTCATGCAAAAATATATGAGAATTTTTTATAGAAATAAAGGAAACTTTTGGATTTTAAAATGTGATATCAGAAAGTTCTTCTATAATATTAATTTAGATATCCTATTTGATATTATGAAAAGATATATTGCAGACAAAAAATTATTAGATTTTACTAGACTTTTAATCTATGAGGGAAATTCTAATTCAAAGGTTGGAATACCAATTGGTAATTATACATCACAATTTTTCGCCAACATTTATTTAAATGAGTTAGATTACTATGTGAAACATGAATTAAAAATAAAATACTATGTAAGATACATGGATGATTTTATATTATTGACGGATACAAAAGAAGAATGTAAGATTTTAAAAAATAAAATCATTGAATTTTGTAGAAATCAATTAGGTCTTGAACTAAATAATAAATCGAAATATTATCCTTATCAATTTGGTGTTAATTTCTGTGGGTACAAAATTTGGACTACACATAGATTAATTAGAAGAGATAGCAAAATTAAGATTAAAAGAAAAGTCGCGACCTGGAATCATCAATGGAAAATTAATCAAATCAATTATGAAGAAGCGCTACAAAGTTTCAATTCATGGCTTGTTCATATCAAACATTGCGACTCCTATAGATTAAAGCAATCTATTTTAAAAAAATGTGATTTTTTATATACTGAGTATACTGAAATTTAATTTTTATATACTACATCCTTCATGTTTTACATAAAGGATGTCTTTTTATACAAAAAAGATTAATTACTCCTAAAAAGTGATTTATTTAAAGGCATATTCGCAAGATTCCAAGCAAATTTACTACTATTTTACTACTTTTAATTTAAATTCGAATATTTTATATAAAAACCAGATAATCAGCATACAACTAACTATCTTCTGTTACGATTATATAACAACGGACAGATAATTTAAACTAATTACCTGCCCACTTATTATAAGTTATCTATTACTTTCATAAAAATATTTTAAATATTTTTTATCTATATCTGATAAATTATGCCATCTGATATTTTGTATTGCACCTTCCAAAGCCATTAGTCTATTTATACAAGTTGTCGGGTCAATCTCTTTAATTTTTAACCAAGCCTCCGTACTACCACAGTCCACTAAATCCTCATAATTATATATTCCTATATTATTTAGTTTTTGTAATTCTCCTTTCAAATTACTATTTATCATTATTTTTATTTTTTGTTATATAATATATAGCAATTGCAGAACAAGACAAACATATTGCTATAATAATTATAAACCATAAATTTTGATGCATAGTTTTTTCTCCTTTCATTAATCAAATTACTATCTATTTTACTACATGTATTATATCACACTTTTATGAAAGTTGCTACATGCTACTTGCTACACTATAAAGGTAATACTATACCTTATAGTTGCGGGTGCAATCGTGGCTTTGCCACTTGCCCAGCAAAATAGCATCTATTTATTTAAAACCTATAAGGAATTTACTACTTTTTTACTACTTTTGAAAGTAAAAATATAAGAATTTATAAGAATATATGTGATTATCTTCCAAAAACAGAAATGCCAAAAATGCTTGTAAAATAAACACTTGAAAGTATTTAACAACTTATAAAAACATACTCAAAAACCATATACTATTTTTGCATAAAAAAGAATAGAGATTTATTCCTCTATTCTTTTCATATTCTTAAATTTTCGCCATTTTGCTACTAACTTAATGATACTTTTCATGTATTTGTAATATAGATACATGTCTATATTCCAGGAATTAAACTTCTTTGACACAGACCATTCAGTATTCTCCTTGAAGAAATACCCATCTAGGTTGAAAATATATAAATATCTTCTATTGTGTCGAAGTGCCAACCCCACGGCAAGAACGGGACGGAACCCGTTATTGACGTTGCTGTTACCGTTGTTCGAATTAGCTGCAAACACACCCGCATTAGAACCGTTGCTGAAATTGCTACCACGTAACAGGCAAGGTTGATAGGCATATCAGTTTAATCCCTATATTTCATTTTTAGAAATACCTCATTTTTTATTCTGCAACATCACAAGCTACGCTTGTCAATGTCGCACTATTTTCTATCATTTCCGATTTCAGGCCTCTCAAAACAGGCCTGAAATCTTATTACTTCCTTATGATTCTATTTTAACTTACATTCTTGCTTTAACTAATAAAAGAGAAACAAGATTCAGAGCCACACTTAAAGTGCCAACCCCACGGCAAGAACGGGACGGAACCCGTAAAGGACGAAGCTGCTACCGTAGTTCGAATAAGCTGCAAACACACCCGCATAAGAACCGCTGCTGAAACCGCTACCACGTAACAGGCAAGGTAGATAGGCATGACCGACTAGCATGTAATCTGTGTTCCATCCTCTGGCATACTGACTGCCACTTGCTGAATCTCTTGCAGTATCCTGTAACCATGCCAAGTCTCCTGTTCCTGATGTATATCTTCCGTAATAACTATTCCCGTTAGAAGTCTCCCACAAGGCATCACCTTTTTTGTTTGCAAAATTTGCATACGTTGCTGCTGTTATTCTTTTTCTAATGATATTTTGTGACTCCGCATTTCCGGAATTCCAAAGATTTACTCCTCCTTGGCCGTAATACGCTCCACCTTCTTTTTCTTCATCCCCTGGTTCATATACATCATAATACTTGGCATATTCTGTTTTTACTTTGTTACTTTGTACATGCTCTGCTTTCATACAGTAACCAATATTTGGATTTCCATTATTTAATACAGCAGCTACATATTCATATGCTCCTCCTGACATATCATATACCCCAGTTATATTTCCTGTTGTACTTGCTTTTACTCCATTTACTGTGTTATATTTTGCTAAATTTGCATTTCCTTCTACTAATCCGCCACTATCTTTGCTTGCTCCTGCATATCCTGTTTTTAACTTATACGATCCTGCTGTCCAATCTCCGTATGGGTTATTCCATGGTTCTTGTCCATATTGACTTTGGCATAGGTATGCTACTGCTCCCCATTCTATATTCTTCATTTGATGCGTATCTATGTTAGTGCTGGTTCCTACACTTCCATTACTACTTGCCATATTCATACTTACTGTTTGCATATTTCCTATATAAATAGATCTCCAACTGTATACATCTGGTATAACTCTTACTTGTAAGGCTGTAGTGTTTCCTCCTCCAGTATAACCATCTGAAGTTACTTTATTGGGATCTGAACTACTTGCCTCATACTTTGCTACCCATATTCCACTTAATTGTGTATCTCCAAACGTAAATGCTGGATGTATTGTATATCCTTCTATACTACTTCCATCACTTGCTACATTACTTGTTCCACTTAAAAACTTGATGTTAATTTTCTCTGCTGTTGTTGTGTGAGGGTTATCTATTTTATATGCATATCTTGGTATCCATACCCAATACGCTTTATTTCCATTATTGTTGGTATATATATTTGCCCATTTCTTTTGTGCATAGTCATACCAGCTTGAATCTTTATCTGCTGCTGTTATTTCCATTTCTGTTTCTACGTTACTAGCATCCCATTTTACCGCTTTTGTGGTAGCGCTTGGTAAATACGATAGATTTGGTTTGTTATACTTTAATCCACCTACTTCTACTGTACTTGTTTTTCCTACAATCTCCTCTACCATTTGTGATCTTTTTGTATCTGATCCTGTATATACTAGTTTTCCTTGCTCTACTTTTAACTCACTATCATATTGAGTCACTCCTGGTATATAATCTGATACTTTTCCATTCATGCTTGTTATATCGAATGTTCCGTTATTTTTTGCAAGTTCATTTAAGGCATATAAGTTTAATTGTTCGTGAATACTTGCTACATCACTTCTAAAAGTTGCTTCTTTCGCATTTTCTACTGGATTATTGTTATTTAATGTCAGTATTACTGCAGCTGCTAATATGATAACAACTATAATTGTAATCACTAGCGTTATTAAGCTAATTCCTCTTCTTGCTGTTGTGTTACTTATTTTCATTTATAAAAACCTCCTATTTTACATATATCTGTACTTTAATGAGTTTACATTTTTACAGTATAGTTATATATTAATAATTATATAATATATGATTTTATTTTGCAATACTTATATACATTTTTGTCGTAAAATAAACGATAGAAATAAAATAAGTCGAATTTTGTAACATTACTATCTTTTAAGCGCAAAAAAAGAGATGGTCCGTCATCTCTTTACTATTTTTTAAAAGAAAAATACTTTTACTAATACAACAATAGCAATAATAATTCTATAATAGGCAAATACTGCAAAGTCATTCTTTTTAATATATCTTAACAAGAATTTGATACTAAGGACGCCTACTACTGCAGCAGTAATAATCCCGATTAATATTGAGAAATTAAATCCTACAAATAAATCTTTCACTTTTATAATCGCTGCACCAAATATAATTGGTGTAGACAATAGAAATGTAAATTTAGCTGCCGCTTCTCTTGATATACCCATTAGTCTTGCAGCAAGTATTGTCGTTCCAGAACGTGAAAATCCTGGTATAACTGCTAATGCTTGTGATAAACCAATAATAAAAGTTTGTTTAAACGTCATTTTTTCATAGGACGTTGGCGTTTTAAATCTTTTTTCTGACCATTTATCTCCAAGATAAATAAGTATACCCATGATGGCAAGTAACAGTGCAATGAGTACCATGTTATTTCTAACAGACTCCTCTATCACGCCTTCAAACAACATCCCCATGATAGCGCCGGGTATAGTAGCTGCTACTAAATACCAAAACATTCTTCCTTCAAAAGATTTTTTCTTTTTTACTATTCCATTATAAGCACCTTTGAATAGATTTAACCAATCTTTCCAAAATACAAAAATAACGGCAAGCAAAGTGCCAAAATGTAATGCCACATCAAATGCAGTTTCAAAAGATGCTTCCATCGGTTGAAAATTAAATAAATATCTCACTAAAATTAAATGTGCAGAGCTGGAAATTGGCAAAAATTCACCAACTCCTTGTACAGCTCCAAGCACGATAGCCTGTATAATCCCCATTCTTTTTCTCCTTCACTTTACTTAGTAGTATCATCATCTACTAATACTTTTGTTGTCACTAAAATATTATCTGATGTTCTAAGATACATGGTATCACCTTTAATTGCCTCAAAATTAACATATTTAGATAATCTTCCTATTCTTCTATATGGATCTTTTGACGCAACGTTAATGATATAGGTAGGATAGATTAAATACGTACCAACATTATTGGTATATGTCTTAATTACATCAGTATCACTTAATTTTATGGTATTGACAATTTTATTATTCGTTACTTTGTATACAATATTTTTAATATCGCTTGATAAGAAATATAAACTATCATCCTCATCAATTCCGATCAGTTCAACATCTGTTTTAAATATATTAAGTGCACCAGCTGAACTATATACGTTTTTGTTACTATCTTCATAATACACTCTGTCTTTACGTTGTAACATAATCATCTGATTAATGATACTACCAGATTTTACCTGTGACATGCTATTAAACAAGTCAACCCTATAGATAATATTATTTGTCCTTGACGTAGTTTTTGTTTCGACATTAATATATATTATGTTGATAACTGGTGACATATTCATATCTTTTATTTTAGAAAAATTTTGAACATTAAATACATTATATTCATTTTTTCTCTTATTAGCAATATCATAAGTATTAATTTGTAATTTTGTATTTGTTGTAGTTGTTTTCTTTGCTGTAAAATAGATAACAAGGTTTTTATCATAAAGAATATTATAATAACAAATCGGATCTTTTTCCTCAATAACATCATGGTTTTTTCCATCTTTTGTTGTATTAATATATACCTTATTCTCTTTTAAATAAGCATAGTATTTATTATTATATGTATATTGTAAGCTTTCAGCTCCATCTTCTATTTTAATACCAGAAGATGTTTTAATAGTTTCATTATTGTTTTTCTTCTCTTCTCCGACTGTTACCGCACTCGTTTGCCCAAGTGAATAAATAAAATTATCTACTACAGATAACCCTATGACAGTAATAATGGTTCCAATAGCAAAAAACAAAAGTAAATATATAAAAAACTTTTTCATTCTATTCCTCCATTACTTCTTTACAGGTTTTGTAACAATGAACGCATTTGGTACATAACGCTCACCCATAATATCACTAGGACTATTCACTACTTTTCCATCATATACCATCGTTGAAGAGGCACCACCATCTAAATTAAATGCATTGTACGCTCCATATTGAAGCAAAATATCTTGCACATTTTTAAGTGTTGCACCTAGACTGCTAGTCTGTCTTCCATCTATAACAAGCATTAAGATTTTACCATCTTTTGTTTGACCAATAGCAGTTCTTGGTTGAATTCCCCAACCGCCATTTCCACTTCTTATTGTTGGCTGGCCATTAATAATAATAACTGGTCCAAAAGCAACAGCAGATTTTAGTCCAAGTGCTTTTGCTTTGTTATAGGTCATAGCATTTGACACGACAAGTCTATTAGAAGCATCTAATCCAACAATACCATAACTAGTATATGAATTACCTGAAATCAATTCTCCATTTTCAATAACAAGTCCATCTGGCTTACCACCAGTTCCAAGAGCATCATCTTGGAAACCGCCAGCATTAATGCCAGCAATCGCATTATTTTCTTCTACAATCTGTGAAGTTGTAGCACCCACTTTCCCAAGTTTTGGTGCAGACGCAAGTTTTACTCTAGAAGGATCATTGACTATCATAAGATATCCTTTAAAAGTAGAAGAACTAACATCTACCACCTCAATTCCATTTTTATCACTTTCACTATTTTCATTAATGGTAATATCACTAATATCTTGTGATTCAATATTTTCTTCTGGTCTGTTTGCTTTTAAAATAGAATCAATTTGTTCATCACTTAAAAACCAAGTGGCAAAGTATTGATGAGTCATTGTTGTCATGGCAGTCGTCACAATCATATCACGTACATTGGTAAACGGCCCATAAAACACTAATCCTATACATAGTATTGGAATATATATTATCTGAAATAACAGGAATAATCCCCCTATTTTTAAAAATCTCTTCATTCATTTCTCCTCATATCATAAAATTGATAAAACAAAAGTATACATTGTTTTATCAACAATATGTATTAATTTTATCAGATTGTGACATTTTTTGCAACCACTTTTTCTAAAAAATATTTAAAGTCATATATTTATATAGTAACAAAGATGGTGATATTTTGAGAAAAGCAAAACTATTTATAATTAATCTTATTATATTAACTGGTACTGCTATTCTAATGCAAACAATCGGTATTTCTTTTAGTGTATATGTCTCTAATAAAGTTGGTGCTGAAAGTATTGGTTTATTTCAGCTTATTATGTCAGTATATGCCTTTGCCATTACACTTGCTACTTCTGGTATTAGTCTTGCCTCAACAAGAATTGTATCAGAAGAAATAGCAAAAGGAAATGAACAAGGTGCTAAAAAAGCGATCAGACAATGTATTTTTTTTAGTCTCATTTGTGGAATGATTGCTTCAACACTAATACTAGTATTTTCTGGTTTTATTATTAATGTATGCTTGCATAATAGAATCACAATTACGCCTTTATATTTTATTGCTTTTAGCTTACCTTTTCTTTCAATGTCAGCGTCTATTAATGGATATTTTTCGGCGACTAGAAAAGTATTTAAGACAGCATCTTCTCAATTACTAGAGATATTATTTAAAATAGTGTTAACTGTCACATTACTTAATATTTATTTACCAAAAGGATTAGATTATGCTTGTATCTGTCTTGTAATCGGTACTTGCGTTTGTGAAGCTTTCTCTTTCTTTTATATCTTCATTTTATACCTCATTGATAAAAGAAAATTGGGTAACAAAGAAAAAAACAAGAATAGCTATGTAAAACCTATCCTAAATATATGCGTTCCTATTGCTATCACATCATATATTCGTTCTGGTCTTTCTACGCTGAAACAATTAATCGTGCCTGTAAGACTCGAAAAATCTGGCCTTACTTGCTCACAGGCCTTATCAAAATATGGACTTGTAAGTGGTATGGTACTTCCTATCTTACTCTTTCCAAGTGTATTTATTAATTCGTTTGCCGGATTAATTATACCAGAATTTTCAAGTCTATTTGTCACAAAAAATTATAAAAGAATTAATACCTTAACCAGCAAAATATTTAAAACAACTTTCCTATTTTCTGCAGGAGTGTTTGGATTATTTTTAACCTTTTATGATGATTTAGGAAGAATTATATACAATAGCAGTGAAGTGGCTAAATTTTTACTTTACTTAAGTCCCGCTGTTCTTATCATGTATATTGATACAGTAGTAGATGGTATGTTAAGGGGCCTCAATGAACAAGTTAATGTAATGAAATGCAATATACTCGACCTATTTGTTAGTACTACTCTTCTTTACTTTTTACTACCTATCTATTCAATCTACGGCTATATTATTGTGATATATATTAGTGAGTTACTAAATGGAATTATCAGTATTAGGCAATTAGTAAAAGTAACAAAATTAAATATTAAATATTTTGCTTGGATTTTAAAACCTGTTGGTGCAGCTCTTATCACGCGATACATCATTACCCTTATTCACTTAAATGAAGCAAGTAATATGGGATCATTAGTTATTAAAATGATATTATTTCTAGGAATCTATCTTATCATATTATTCATAACAGGTTCCATGAATCAAAAAGATTTGAAAGTATAACAAGACATATTTTCTTTTGTGTATCATATACATTTATTGTAACTTGTACAAAGGAGTGATTTTATGTGGCATACATTGTCTTCTATTGAAGTAGAAAAAAAATTAAATAGTAATGTTTCAAGAGGACTATCTTCAAAGGAAGCAGAAAAAAGAGCTAAAGTTTTCGGCAAAAATAAATTAGAGGAAAAGAAAAAAGTTAGCTTTATTTCAAAATTTATCGCACAATTTAAAGACTTTATGATTATCATTTTACTAATTGCAGCCATCATATCAGCTGTAATTGCCTACGTTGAGGGCACTAATGATTATATGGATTCTATTATCATTGTAGCCATTGTGTTTTTTAATGCAATGATGGGAATTATCCAAGAAAACAAAGCAGAAAAATCCCTAGAAGCATTAAAAAAATTATCAGCACCTACCGCAAAAGTAAGGCGTGATGGTAAAATCACAACAATTAATTCTTGTGATTTAGTCCCAGGTGATATCATTATTTTAGAATCTGGTAATCTAGTACCAGCTGATTGTCATCTTATCAAAGCTTTTAATTTAAAAGTGGAGGAATCTGCCTTAACTGGTGAAGCTGTTTCTGTATTAAAGGATGCTTCACTTGTTCTAACATCAAATATTCCACTGGGAGATATGTTAAATACTGTTTTTTCCTCCACTATTATAACAAACGGACATGGTGAAGGGATAGTTACCGATATTGGCATGAGCACAAAAGTTGGTACAATTGCTAAAATGATTATCACTGATGAATCTCCTCAAACACCACTACAAAAAAAATTGGGTGATGTAGGAAAAAAACTCGGTACTGCTTGTATTATTATTTGTGTTCTAATTTTAATCATTGGACTTGCAAAAAAAATATCCTTTATTGAAATATTCATGACATCGATTGGTCTTGCCGTTGCCGCCATACCGGAAGGATTACCTGCTATTGTTACTATCATGCTATCAATAGGTGTTACTAAAATGGCAAAAAAGAATGCGATTATTCGAAAATTACCTGCCGTAGAAACTCTTGGTAGCAGTAGTGTCATTTGTTCAGATAAAACTGGTACACTTACACAAAACCAAATGAAGGTAGTAAAGATTAGTGGTGCTACTGGTGTATTAGAATCTGGTATAAATAGCAAGGACTTTAATTTTGTACTGGAACTTGGTTCTATGTGTAATGACAGTATCGTAGAATATTCTGGCAGAAATGCCACTGTAAACGGTGAGCCAACTGAAGCTGCAATTGTCACTGCAAGTATTAAATATGGTGCATACCATTCGAAATTAAAAGAAAGGGCCAATGAAATTCCTTTCGATTCTGGAAGAAAAATGATGACGACTATTCATAAAATCAATAATGGATATCGAATTGTAACAAAAGGTGCGCCTGATGTCATCTTAAAAAGATGTAGTAATTATTACGCAAACTCTAATACTTACACTCTTAACCAATCCAATCTTTCTTCTATCGTATCCTACAATGAGAAAATGGCAAATGAAGCGTTAAGAGTCATTGCCGTTAGCTATAAAGAAGTAGAAACATTGCCAAGGATAATAGACAGTAATACGATCGAAAACAATTTAACTTTTGTAGGACTTATTGGAATGATAGACCCACCAAGAGAAGGTGTTTTTGAAGCCGTTCTCACTTGTAAAAAGGCGGGAGTAAAAACTGTCATGATAACTGGTGACCATATTTTAACTGCAAAAGCCATCGCAAGTAATCTTGGCATTCTTTCCAAGAATGATTTAGCTATCACAGGAGAAGAATTAGATAAAATATCACAAAATAAATTAGAAAAAGACATTATGAAATATTCAGTCTTTGCAAGAGTATCACCTGAGCATAAAGTAAGAATTGTAAAAGCATTTAGAGCCACTGGAGCCGTTGTTGCTATGACCGGCGATGGTGTCAATGATGCTCCCGCCTTAAAGAATGCCGATATAGGTGTTTCCATGGGGCTTAATGGCACTGATGTTGCCAAAAATGCTTCTGATATGATACTAACCGACGATAATTTTGTTACTATTGTAGAGGCAGTAAAAGAAGGCAGACATATCTATGATAATATACGTAAAGCTGTTCACTTTCTCATTGCCACAAATGTTGGCGAAATTGTAACAATATTTATCGGATTATTACTTGGACTAGATACTCCTCTTCTTGCGATACAGTTATTATGGATTAATCTAGTAACAGATTCTTTCCCAGCAATCGGTCTTGGGCTTGAGCCAATGGATAAGTCTATTATGTGTAAAAAGCCCAAAAATCCACGAAAAGGGTTATTTTCAGATGGCTTATGGGCAAAAATATTTTTTGAAGGAACGATGATAGGTTTACTTACCTTATTTGCTTTTGCTATTGGCAATCATTTATATGGTCTTGAAGTAGGAAGAACCATGGCATTTATCTCACTTAGCATGTTAGAACTAGTTCATAGCTTTAATATCCGTAGTGAAAATTCAATATTTGAAATAGGTATCTTTAAGAATAAATCTCTTAATATTGCTTTTCTTGCTGGTGCTTTTCTACAAATTATTGTAGTAGTCGTAGAGCCAATTGCTAAAATATTTGATGTAGTTGCTTTAAATCCAGTTCAATGGATTTTTACACTAGTAATCTCAATTACACCAATTGTTATCATGGAGTTTAAAAAGAAATTAAAAGAGTTAAAGCACGGTAGAAGGATTTATACCGTTTCTAATATTAAAAATGAGTATCAAAAATAGAGAAAAAAAGTTGTTAGTAGTTTACTAACAACTTTTTAAGGCTTAATATTCTGACAACACAATTTGTTTAATACTAATTATTTTATTCTTTATAGCAATAGAAATTTCTTGTTCCTCTCCTGCTTTTAATTCATTAATAGCAAAAATCTCATTTGTACTTAAATCAAAGGAACCACCTAATAAACTAATTTGATATCTTCTTTTTTCAGTAATATCTTTATCAGTTGCATTCTTAAACTTTAAAAAAAATACTTGTGCATCTTTTGAAGTTTTGTATTTAAAATCAAAAAATGTAATCCCATTGATTGTGATATCCTCTTGTTCTATTTTTACATCTTCATAATTATCTATATTGTCATACACTTTTTCTGTTGTTTTATTTTTATTGTAATATACTACTATTAAAATAATAGATATAATAATTACTATTGAAACAATTAATAGTGTAACAAATATCTTCTTCGAAGTTTTTATTTTTTTTTCATTTATTTTTTTTTTCTTATCTAACACTTTTATCACTCTTTTCTACCAACAGAGGTTTATTTCACCAGGACACCATAAATTAGCTTCACCAACAGCCTGATCAAAATCTTTTTTTAATTCATATGCTGTTCTTCCACAAATAACACAGGCTCTGTAGGGACCTACACGACTTGTATAGATTACATGGTGTTCATGCTTACAGTCAAACCACTCACATCCACCATCATAATGGTAGTTACGCATTACGTAATTTGGAAGATCTCCATATTTAGCAGTAGAAGGATCACCCATGAAAGCACCAAATACATGTACATTAGAGGGGCATACGTCCGAAGATGTAGTAATAGACAAATTACTATTGCTCCCTGTTGATAATCCAACCTTATTATATGCAGTTACTTTTACTTTATAATTAGTACCTGGAGTGAGTCCAGTAAATTGATAACTATTATTCGCTGTTTTTGCACTCTTAACACCAATTATCTCATACTGATATTCTTTTATTCCAGTTTCCGGATCTGAAGTTGAAGCTGTTATAGTAAATGCTGTTTTGCCTACATTTTCATATGCAATATTAAAAGCCTTTGGTGGAGTCTTATCTATTTTAATAGTAAATTGAATTGACGATAGACTCTTATTATCATTATAATCAACGGCACGTACAAAATAACTTGAATTAATACCACTAGAAATTACTGTCTCTATAGTATTACCGTTCTTTGAAGGGTTCCATGCGCTTGGTGGTGTATCACTCCATTTCGGATCAGTTACCTCTTTACCATCAATGGCAACGACCATATATTGAAATTTTTTTATTCCCACATTATCACTTGAAGTAGCTTTCACATAGACATTTTCAGCAGTCCAATACCCCCTCGGATATTGTGATCCACTAGAATTGTTATATTTTAGCGTTATAGTAGGTGCGTCAGGAGGGGTTTCATCAGCTGGCACCTCTGGTGTTACTTTACCAATATACGTGTTCGCAGCATTCTCATTAGGCTTAAGATACACAAGAGAATTATATACTCCACTTTTATACTTATGTGCTGATACATTTACTCTATATTTATATACACCATTACTACCAGTTCTTACTGCTTCCAAAATCTTATCATCATTACCATTTAGATCAGCCCAGGTTTGTACATACACGATGTATGGGTTTGTATTGGTATAGACATATACATCATAGCCAGTTGCTGATATGTTTTTTGCCTCAACAACATTATTAATCGTAAATGTACTACTAGATTCAGAGAAATTACCCGCATTATCAGTAACTCTAACTTTAAATGTATAATTAGTAAGGGGGGTTAACCCAGTAAATTTATAGCTTGCACTACCGGCAGTAGTAGTAACCGTAGATTTTAAAGTTCCACCTATATAAAATTGATACGTTTTTATACCACTATGAGCATCACTTGCCTGTGCAGTATATTGTACCGTATTAATCGTATGAGAAGTCTTGTTAAAACTTGATATCACTGGATTAGTATTATCTAAATAAAATGCATTGGATCTTATTATCGTTGTATTTCCGGTTAAATCCTTAGCAAGTACCCATAAATACCAATTGCTTCCTGAATCATTATTTTTTGTTATAGTTTGTCCACTCGTAAATGTATTGCTTGTTGGGAATGATGATTCAGCAGGCGCAGTCGTACTTTGTGTCCATGAATATCTTACATATGTTCCATCAATACTAAAATTATCATTTACAGTAACGACTGTACTTTGTGATTTGGCATAAGTGCTATTTCCATTTGGATTAAATATGACAGTTGGAGCCTGATTATCAATTAAATATCTACCAGATACTGCGGTAGTATAGTTTCCTGCCTTATCTTTTGTCCTTACGTGTAAGTAAATAACTTCATTTGTCCCACCTCGTGTTACAGTTCCATCATTTGCTATATTAACAGAACTATTCCATAGAGCATCACCTGAGGCTAATTTGTCAGGTTTCGTACTCCACAAATATTTTATTTCTTCAATGCCACTCATTCCATAATCTTCAGTAGCAGGCGTATCCTGTACAGATACTATAACACTTACCGATTGGACATTTTCCTTTGTACTTGATGAAAGTGTTATATTATCTGGCGCCAATTTATCAATGATATTAATTACTATTGGCATTTCTTTTCCTACTTGATTTGTAATATCCGTATATCTAACATATACAGTTTTGTTTGTCCTTATGGTTGTTTTATAATCTATCGCTTGCCCAATACTAGAAACATTACTCCATATCTTATTTCCACTTGCATCTTTTGAGTCACTAAACTGTGCAAATAGCCCATCAAATCTAGGGTATTTTACTGTTAAAGTAACGTCTTGATTGGTCCATTTATCTGGATTCAATGTATATGTAATAACATCTTCTGCATCTGGTACAATTGGAAGTTGTTGACCTTTGGTAAATATTGTTGAATTTTTAGCAACGTCTGTTACGACAACTTTTACTTCATGGTTACTACCTTGTGTTAGATTTTGATAAGTAAATTCTGGTGATTGACTTGTATTTTTCAACTCACCATCTAAGTAATATTCATATTTAGCAATTCCACTCAAATTATCAGTAGGATTATTAATTTTTGTATAAATTGAATTAGTATTGGCAGTTGTAGTAATAGTTCCTGTTGGTGCATCTTTATCAATCTTTATTACATAGTCTGCTGTTTTATTATTTGTTCCATCAGTAGTGATTAAATGTATCTTAGTTTCACCTTGTTTCTTCAAAGTAGTAGGTGTTGTCGTACCTGCAGCAACTATATTTGCTCCTGTCGCACTATAACTTGTAGAGCCAGTAGCTGATTGAATAGCATTAACCCATATATCTTCTTTTGTCCATGTATTAAATTCATATTTAGCGCCAGTACTTGAATTTAATTTTGCAACAAGACTACCCCTTAATAATTCTTTCGTTCTTACAGTCGCAGGCTCCGACTCTACTCTATTCCCATTAATATCCACTAACTCTACTTTCACTTTATAATCAGTGTTATCCGTTAATCTACCAATCACATAAGGAGTTTCAGCTTCCGCATATTTACTCCAATTATTACCATCTTTACTGATATAATAATTATAATCTTCTATTTGAGAAAGAGTATCTTGTGACGTAACATCAATCTTGATGGTACATGTAGTAGATGCATATAATATTCCTTCAATAATAGGAACTATATTTTTATCTGTGACAATTAGTCCCATCTCTATTGCAATGTCTTTTACATGGTCATCTTCGCCTTTATACAAAACGCCATCTTTTGTTGCATCAAAGCCTTGTTCTTTATATTCATCAGATACAATTCCTTGGAAGTCTCCATCATTTATTTTAGAATCGTCTCCTGCTTTTTGAAATAAAAGATCTTTATATCTTTCATTTTGCTCATCTAACATCGTTTGCATTTCATTTTTTAAGTTGGCATCTTTTGCACTTTGTATTGGATTTTTTCTCATCACAAAAACAATTACTGTTGTAGCCAATATCAGCATGACAACAATAGTAATAATTAAGATAATTAAACTAATTCCTTTTCTTTTTTTACTTCCATCAACCATTTATATCCACCTAATTTCAATCATATATATGATAATTATATCATTAAATATTTTTTTTTCAATACATTTCTTTTGTATGAAATAGCTTAAATTCTATATTTTTTATAGATATCTCAAATTATGTAATCTTGTATTCTCAAAATGTAACATTTCATTAATATAACATAAGTATTTTATATAGTGCTGCTTTCATATTTCATTTTGATTTCTTTTTTGTTAAAAAAACATTACTTGTATTTGACATATAAATTAATTAAATATTTGGTAAAACAAAACACATAAGCCTTAAAGAGTTATGTGTCTATCTTACTATTATTACATTATTTTATATATTGATTAAAACGCATATTATGGGTATGGCAGATGGCGATTGCTAAAGCATCTGTCGTATCATCTAACTTTGGCATTTGCTCAAGATTTAAAAATCTCTTTACCATTTCTTTTACTTGTATTTTTTCTGCTCTTCCATAACCAACTATTGCAAGTTTTGCTTGTAAAGGAGTATATTCATGTATGTCTATTCCCTCACTTACTAGTGTATTTAAAATAACGCCTCTTGCTTCTGCCACTTTGATAGCCGTTTTGGAGTTCGTATTAAAAAACAAATCTTCTATAGAAGCCGCATCAATTTTATATCTTGATAACACCTCTCTTAAATCTGTTTCAATTTTATTTAATCTCTTTGGAAAATTGGTATTAGCAGGTGTTGTAATACAACCAAATTCTATTACCCTATACTTATTTTTTGTATAATCAATAATTCCATAACCAACTCTACCAAAACCAGGATCAATTCCTAATATTATCATTTTTTATCACATCACCTAACTTAACATATCATATAAACGTATGATTTCCGCATTGGTATACAAATCATACCCTCTATCATCAATCAAAATTCCCTTTTCCGAATAGACAGACATAATACCGCCATTCATATATTTATTAATATCTTGAAATAATTCTTTAACTAAATTAAAGGCGATTTTTTGAGAAGCACGAGTCACACCGTTTTGTCTTAAATTTGCTTTTATAAAATGAGCCATGTATCTTGGATAAATATACCCAACTTCACTGTCACTTCTTGGTATATCTCGCAATCCATAAGGGGTATATAGTTCTTTAAATATAGTATCTAAAAGTTTGATTGATATGTCCCCTACAATGCAAGGATAGGAAAGACTAAACGTATACACCATATCTATATTTGGTTTTGCTACCACATCATCAATATTTTGTTTCATTGTCCTTTTTTCTTCATCCCAAAATTTCGTTAAAATCAAGTCCTGAATATACTCCGCTATATGATACATAATCTCATCTTGCTCAGTAAGAAAATTTTGGTATATTTTGATAGCATTATAGCTTAAAGCACAAGTCTGTATATTGATTAAATATTTGTCTTTATTACTATTTGATAAAACATCATATAATATTTCATTCATAAAAGAAAGATAAGAATCTAACAAAGAATTGTCCTTTTGCAATAATCGATTTACACTTTCAATATACCACAGTTTTAGTAATACCAATTCACTGTCAATATCTGTTTTATCCATTCTATCTATTTGCTTAATATATTCCATTATTTTAAGTAATACACTATTTGCTTTCTTTACTTTTCCAAAAGTAAGGTACTGCCCCTCTATTGCTTTTGTCACATCAGTAAGTGCCACAACATCTTCTTTTAAAAGTTTATCACTTAATTTCACGTTAAAATCTAAAGGATAGGATTTGGTATATGGCAATGAACAAGCCATACTATTTTTCCTATTAAAATTCTCTATTTGTAGAGCCAGATCTTTTAGTTCAATATATTCTTCTTGTATTTTATCTGTGATACTCTGTCTAAAGAATCTAGCATTATCTAATATACCATTTTCGTCAATTTCTTTTAATTTAAAATCTTTTGAAGAAATATATACATAAAAAGTACAACTACTTTCTTTCTTTATATCTATATCAAAAGTTCCAGGTATTACCAAATCTTCATTTACTATTTCTTTGTTTAACTCTTTTGTGACATATTCATGTTTGACATTTACTAATACTTTTGGGGATTTTACATATTTTGCTTTATCTGATTTGATGATAACATTTTCCTCATTCATAATACTTAAATTAATTAAAACGCCATCTTCCAATTTACGTTCGTTAAAACGTAATGTTTGAGAGTTCTTCATTTTAAAAAGTTCTCTATAAGTAATAAATGGTAGTATCTTAAATTTTGCTACATTTGTACTGTTGTTATACACCTCGTATTTAATGCAAAGTAAATCGCTGTCTTTATCAAAACAAAATGTTTTACTAAATTTTACTGTATCAAGATCATAACTAATACAATTTTGCTCTAAATCAATACCACTGATATACTCGTCACAAGAGATATTTTGCGATGAGGTAACTACTTGTCCGAATTCTATATAATTTATTTTTAACTTCAATTTCTTCCATTATACTTTCAATGATAATCTTACCATCTTTAATATACATCCCCTGATACGGCTTTTTCGTATCAAGTGCTGCAGACATAGCAAGACAACAATTGTCATTATTTGAAATAGTATATTCCACCGTTTTAGCTTGTTCAATACTACCAATTCCTCTTTTGTATTTGTACATGAATATTACGACCCTTTCTTACTGCTTTTTTTATTTTATCAATCGTAGCTTGTGCCTTAGCATGTGCTTTTTCTTCTTTTCCAGTACCTTTTTTAGGAGTACTAGTAGATATTTTTTTTACATTTGAATTTTTAATTTCTTTTGTTACTTTTTCAGTTTTAGAAGAAGAACCGCTATGTTTTAAAAATTTTTCTTTTCTCATATGTTTCTTCTTAATCTTCACAATATTTAAATCACCTACTGTATTTGATTTAGAAACTTTAACAATGATTTCAGCAAGTCTATCTGGATCATGAATAATAGCATCTTTTGCAGTCAAAATCAAATCTTCTTTTACTACACATATTGCTCTATTAGAAATATTTTCTAAATCTATTTTTACTGGGAAAGACCCTTCTTGATTAAAGTCTTTAATCATTTCTTCTGTTATTTTACCATTATTGGCAATTGCATAATCAAGTACATGTTTCCCAATATATCTTTCTATTTCATTAATATATTTAGCAAGTGTGTAGCCATCTGTTTGGCCAGGTTGATTCATAATATTTGCAATAAATATTTTCTTTGCTCTTGATTTAATAATTGCTTTTGAAACCTCTTCAATTAAGAGATTAGAAGCAACAGATGTATACAACGCACCAGGTCCAAGTACAATGACATTAGCTGATTTTATTGCCTCAATAACTTCTGGATGTGGTTTAATACTACCTTCTTTTAAAAATATTTGTTTAATTGCAGATTTTGTTTCTCTTACTATTTCTATGATGTTTTGCTTTCCTACAACAACCTCACCATTTTCAAGTCCTGCACAAAGTACAAGATTTTCAGTTGTAACAGGGTAGATATTTCCTTGCATTTTAAATACTTCTGGGATTTTTTCTATTCCCTTTGCAAAACTGCCAGACATATTGGCAAGACAATTAATAATCGTATTACCAATAGATTGACCATTTTCATTTTCTTTATATGTTAATAATTTGTTAAGTTCTGCCTCTGACGTTGATAAGGAGGCAATACATTTACGAATATCACCAGGTGTCAAATAATCAGTGTTAGAAAGTGCAGAAGTCAGTGTTGTATCATCTTCTGATACATTTACCACTGCTGTAATGTTAGAAGTAAATTCTTTTAATCCTTTTAGCAGATTTGGTAAACCACTTCCTCCACCAATTACAACAATTTTAGGCCCTTTTTTTAATTTAGGATCTGCATATAACAATTTTCTTACTTTTATATTTTTATTCTTTCTAGAAATATTCTTTAAAGACACAAACAATATATTTTTTTGTGCCAATACAAATGAAAAAATTATTCCAAAAATAGATAAGGTAATTAAAATTATATAAGCAATTAGCATTTTTTGATTTAAATCATAAACGCCTCTTAACGTAACGATACAAAATATTAGTACCGCTATCGACACAATTTGCATCACAATATATCTTTTGACTCTTGCTCCTGGTTTTAACCATTCCAGTATTGTTCTCATTAAATTTCTCCTCCAATAAATACGACTTCAGATGTTAAACTGACATCGAATTTTTCCTTTACAATTTTTTGTATATAATGTATTAAATCAACGACATCTTTACAAGTAGCATCTCCAACATTTACGATAAATCCAGTATGTTTTTTTGAAACTTGTGCACCACCGATAGTATAACCTCTAAGACCAGCATCACTTACCAATTTACCTACAAAGTAACCTTCTGGTCTTCTAAAAACACTTCCAAAGTTAGGTAAATCTAAAGGCTGCTTTTCTTGTCTTGCCTCTTTATTTTCCTCCATTAACTTTGCTATGTCTTCTTCGTTTCCTTGTTTTAATTTAAAAACAGCAGATAAAATTACTAAATCTGGCTGATTGGTAAAAAAGCTATTTCTATATGAAAATTCTAACTCATGATTCTTTAAAGTTACAATATTTCCTTCTTTATCTAAATACGTTACTTCATAGACAATATTAGACATTTCAGATCCATAAGCACCTGCATTCATTCTAATTCCACCACCGATAGTACCAGGAATGCCACAAGCAAATTCAAAGCCTGTCAAACTATTTTTCTTGGCACACATAGCAACATATGGCATGCTAGCACCAGAATACGCCGTAATAATATCACCATTTACAATGACCTTACCAAATTTATTTCCTATTTTAATAATAAGCGCATGTACAGGATCATCTGCAACTAATAAATTACTTCCACTACCAATAATATAATACGGTATTTTGCTTTCTTTTGCAAACCTTACTATATTTTTAATTTCATCTATATTCTCTGGCATAACAAGACAATCACAAGGACCGCCCACTTTTACTGTGGTATGTTTCTTCATAGGTTCATTGTATTTTATTCTACTAATATCTAGTAGATTTTCTAGTCCAATATATGCTTCCATGACTTCACTCCTCATATTAAAATATATGCTACAGCTCTACTTACTATTTACACAATTGCTTCAACAAACTCTTTTGGATTAAATTTTTCTATATCATCAATTTGCTCACCAATACCAATATATCTGATTGGTACATTAAGTTCACTGACAATACTAAAAATCACACCACCTTTGGCTGTTGAATCTAATTTTGTAAGGATAATACCATCCAAATTGGTTTTTTCATAAAAACTCTTAACTTGAATTGTGCCATTTTGCCCAGTTGTAGCATCAAGCACTATATATACTTCTTTTTTTATTCCATTTAAATTTTTATCTATTATTCTATTTATTTTTTCAAGTTCATTCATTAAATTTGATTTGTTATGAAGTCTCCCAGCAGTATCACATATTAAAATATCATAGTCATTGTTTTTAAATTTATTTGCAGCGTCAAAAATTACAGAAGCTGGGTCTTGTCCATCATTACCCGTACAGATATCACAGCCAGTTCTTTTTGCCCAAATGTCTAATTGTTCAACCGCTCCTGCTCTAAAAGTATCTGCAGCAGCTAGTAATACTTTTTTACCATTTCTTTTGTATAAGTTAGCAATTTTACCAATTGAGGTTGTCTTACCAACACCATTGACACCAACAATTAAAATCACTTCTTTGCCATCACTATCTTGTTCCTCATAAGAAACGGAAAGTATTTTCTCCATCTCTTGTTTTAGCAATTTCTTAATAGCATTTTCACTTTTATCAGCTTGTTTTTTTAGTTCATCTCTTAAGTTACCACATATCATAGTACTAGTGTTAATACCGACATCTGATAGTATAAGGGTCTCTTCTATTTCATCTATTACTTTATCTATATCTTTATTATTTGCAAATACATTACTTAATTTAACATCTAAAGCTTCTTTTGTTTTCTTTAGATTTTCTTTTATTTTAGAAAAGAACATGTCTTCCTCCTTTGATACATATTAATTATACCATATTTTCGTTTTTTTTCAACAAAAAAGAAAAAGTTTGCACAACAAAATTTGTTGTACAAACTTTAAGTAAAAAACAATACTCCTTGTTCTTAATCATCACTATCTTTTCGTTTGAATTGCATTTTAATAAAAATTATTAGTAAACTAACAAATACGATAACAGACATAGCTGATGACACATACTTAATACTAAGCAAACCATTACTTTCTGTCCTTGACATATCTAGTATAAGCTGTTCCACTATACCAGAATCTGAACTTACCTGACTCATTTCTTGTGCTATACCATCAACTACTTTATACATCTGTCCTTCTTCTTTCATATATACATATATGACGTCTGGCGTGCCATCTGAAATTTTGTCGATGTTTTGTATATATTCTTCATTAATTTCAAAATAATCGCTTTGATAGGCAAATACAAAATTAGTGCCTTTTGAAACTTCAAATTCTCCCATTCTTTCTGATAGTTCTGCCTTATCAGTTTGATTCATTTGAGAAGTAATGTCAATGACACTATTTTCGTTGATTTTCAAAAAAGATAGAGAATATACACATGCGACCCCTGATACAACAAGAAGCACAAAGCATATAACAAAAATACACCACTTTCCTATTTTTTTCATCACTTTATTTTCCCGCATTACATAGACCTCCTAAAAATAATAAATTTATGCTTTAAATTGTTAAAGCATATTAATAATAAAATCAACTTAATTATATCACTAGTATAGGAATATGTCAATTGTTAAGCAAGGTGATTGACATAAATCAATTACTATGGTATAATCATCTTAGTTTTTTTACAATTCCAAATAAATTATATTGGAGGAAATTATTGTGACTAAAAACAGTTCCATAGAAAAATTCATTGGTAAAATCATTCATTCTTATGAAGAAAATGGTGCATACTTTATCACATTTCTTGATTTAGATGGCATTGTTCATACCGGAAGAATAAATTCAGAAGGTATAAAACATCTACAGGAACAATTACATGTTACATGCATAGAAAATTTTGACATTGCTGACAAAAATTTAAACAACTTTTCTGTTACTATTTCTAGCTGTTATGGTGTGATTAATGTGATAAAGCAAATTATTTTTTAAGAGAAGGAAAAAGATTGGTACTATTATATTTAAAGCAAATGAACGCTCCGTTTTTAACGAAGCGTTCTCTTTTATTACTTAATTAACATACAATCGCCAAAGCTAAAGAAACGATATTTCTTTTGGACAGCACTGTTATATGCGTTTAAAATATTTTCTTTACCGGCAAGTGAAGATACTAATATAATCAATGTTGATTCTGGTAGATGAAAATTTGTAAGTAATGCATCTATCATCTTAAAATGATAGCCAGGATATATAAATATATTTGTTTCTTTTGCCATAGAATGTATGATTCCATCTTCATCGGTAGCACTTTCTAATACTCTACAAGAAGTAGTACCAACAGAATAAACTTTATGTCCTTCTTTTTTTGTTTTATTAATGACATTACAAGCTTCTTCATCAATCACAAAATACTCACTATGCATTTCATGCTTTTCTACATCATCTACTTTAACTGGTCGAAATGTACCAATACCTACATGCAAAGTAACATAGACTATATTTACTCCTTTATTTTCTAACTGCTTTAATATATCATTTGTAAAATGTAATCCAGCTGTTGGCGCAGCAGCAGAGCCAAGATGTTTGCTATATACCGTTTGATACCTATCCTTATCTTCTAATTTCTCCGTTATATAAGGTGGAAGTGGCATACTTCCTAATTTATCAAGTATCTCATTAAATATTCCTGTATATTCAAATTCTATTACTCGTTGCCCATCTTCCAAAACATCCCTTACTATTGCAGATAATAGTTTTTCTTCAAATATAACTTTAGTACCAATTTGTAATTTTTTACCTGGCTTTACTAAGGTTTGCCAAACATTTCCATCCCTTTGTTTTAATAATAAAACTTCTATTGCTTCCTCTTTACCTTCTCTATGTCCAAATAACCTAGCTGGTAGTACCTTTGTATCATTTAACACAATAGTATCACCCTCATTTATATACTCTGTTATATTTTCAAATTTCTCATCTAAAATATTACCGGTCTTTTTATCCAGTACCATCATCCTAGATTTTTCTCTTTCTTTTAGCGGTGTTTGTGCTATTAGCTCATGTGGTAAATCATAATAAAAATCACTTGTTTTCATTTTATTCTCCTACTATACTTCTATATTTCTCTTTTAAATTTTTTCTTTTTAAAGTTTTGTTTATTCCATCATCTCTTATTTGTGTTAATATCATAAGAAAAAAGGTATATATTTTATCATTTAATATTTTTATATCTATACTCTCTAAAAAATACCTTAGTGGTTGATCTTGTTTCCACTCTTTTCCCTCATATACAATCCCCGCTGCAATTCTATCACAAAGCATTTCTACTGCATAATTATATGGTATTACGGGAGTTGCTATTCTGGATGATTCATCATACCAATACTCAATATGGTGTTTATTTTTTCCTCTATGATTTAACCAAGCCTTAGAAAATCCATCTATTTCTTTTGTATTATTAATAGGGCTTGATTTTGAATCAATATAATATCTTGAATTTTCAAAGAATTCTGTTGGACTGTATTTTGACCAATCATGCATAAATCCTCTCCAAGGTATTCCAGCCATTATTGCAAATTTAAATACTAGTAACTTATGCTTTGTTATAGTATGAAAATGTCCTATTGTTTTCTTTAGCATTTTCTTCTCCTTTTATCTATCCTCTATTTGCCAATCAATTGGTGCTTGTCCCATGTTTATTAAGAAATCATTTGTCTTTGAAAAATGGGAGCATCCTTCAAATCCATATCTTACTGCAAATGGACTTGGGTGTGATGAAGTTAATATCAAATGTTTAGGATTTGTGATTAAAGATGCCTTCTGTTTAGCAAAATTCCCCCATAACAGAAATACAACTGGTGTATCTTTGTTATTAATTTCCTCTATAATTCTATCCGTAAATATCTCCCAACCTTTGCCTTGATGAGATGCTGGCTTATCTTTTTCTACCGTTAGTACAGCATTTAAAAGCAATACACCTTGTCTTGCCCATTTTAATAAATAACCATTATTGGGAATTTTACAACCCAAATCTCTTTGTAATTCCTTGTATATATTCTGCAGTGATGGCGGCACCTTAATACCTGGATTTACCGAAAAGCACATACCATGTGCCTCTCCCTCACCATGATAGGGATCTTGACCTATTATTACTACCTTAACATATTCATAAGGTGTATTCTTCAGTGCAAAAAATATATTGTCATGGGGTGGAAAGATAGTCTTCGTTCTATACTCATTTTCAACAAATTCGTGAAGTTTAGTATAATATTCTTTTTTAGATTCTTCTTCAATGATTTCTTTAAAATGATTCATCTTGACACCTATAACTCTACACCTTTCATTGCCATTAACATTCTAATATATCGTTTTGCTGTATTAATATTGACACTTTTCCCATGCCCTGGATAGATCATAATATCTGTAAATCTATCAAATAGCTTTCTTAAGGATGCTACCATGTCATCAAAACTCCCAGTGTTTAAATCGCATCTACCATAACAATCCGAAAAAAGAGTATCTCCTGTAAATAATACATTAGAATTTTTTTCATATAAACAAATACAACCAGATGAATGCCCCTTTGTAAGTATCACTTCAAAGTCTAAAGTTCCTAATTTAAATGTATATCCATCCTTTACGGATAAGAGATTGGTAGCATCAATATCTGGTTGTTCTACCAATAACATTTCACAATAGTTTTCTTCTTTACCAAGTAACATATCAGTATCATTTTCATGAACAAGAATAGTAGCTTTTGTATACTTCTGTACTTCTATTAGTGCTCCTATATGATCTCCATGTGCATGCGTTATTACGATGTATTTTACTTTAGCATCACATTCAACTATTCTATTGATTATCTTAGTAGCATTATCTGCTGGGTCAATTAAAATTGCCTCTTTATTTTCATTGTATACTAAATAGCAATTAGTAATATGTCCTTGCATTGCAACATCTATTTCTATTTTTTCAATCTTTGTCATCATTTTCCTCTTTTATTATTAATGTATTCTTTTTACTTCAAATACACTATCTACTTTTCTTAATGCTTTTATAATCTTTTGTAATGTCTCTGTATCAGAAACATACGTAATAAGTTCAACAATTACTTCTCTATCATCCGTTAACTTTGTATTCATTTCAGCAATATTTACTTTTAGTTCTTTGGTATATTTTAGCAAATCAGAAATCAAACCATCTCTGTTATTTGCTTTTATTCTTATTTTTGCCGTAAAATTAATTTGAGATTTTGGTTTCCATGATACATCAATAACACGAGAAGAAGTATCTAAATTGGTTAAATTTTTGCAATCTTTTCGATGAATGGATACACCATTTGAAAAAGTAATATATCCTACAATTTCATCTCCTGGTATTGGTAAACAACATTTTGCATATTTCACTTTGCAATTAGGAATATTTTTAACAATTACCATATCAGATTCATTTTTTCGTATTTTAGGTAATGTTGTATTAAATTTCAACTCCTTTTGTGGGGACAAGCTTACATTGTATGTTTCCTCTAATCGATTCACGACTTTAAGTGGAGAAATACTACCAAATCCAATATTTTCATAAGCTTCTTCTAAAGTATTGAAATTACTTTTTTGAAGCATTCCTTTTACAAACTCTTCTTTACTCATGATATCTTTCGGAAGTCTTTTTTTTCTTAATTCTTTTTCAAACAGTTCTTTTCCTTTTGCTACGTTAATTTCTTTTCCTTGTTTCTTTAAAAAAGATGTTATTTTATTTTTAGCACTAGAAGTTCTAACATATTTTAGCCAATCAGAATTAGGACCTTTAGAACTTGATAAAGTTATAATTTCAACAATATCAGTATTTTCCAGTTTGGTATTCATAGGAACCATTCTTCCATTTACTTTGGCACCGACCATTTTTTCAGCTATCTTTTGATGAATAGAATAAGCAAAATCAATAGGAGTTGATCCTTTTGGTAATGCTTTAATATCTCCTTTTGGAGTAAATATAAATACTTCTTCGCCAAAAATTTCACCTTTTATTTTGTCCAGATTTTTTGTATTGTCAGATAATTCTTTTTGTATTTCTAAAGTTTGTCTTAACCATATTATCTTTTTATCCGCTTCAGATATTCTCTTGGTTTTTTCTTTATACGAAAAATGAGCAGCAATACCACGCTCTGCTATATTGTGCATATCCCATGTTCTTATTTGTACCTCAAAAGGTTTTGCATCTTCACCAAAAACCGTAGTATGTAAAGATTGATACATATTTGTTTTTGGAACAGCTATATAATCTTTAAATCTACCTGGCATTGGTTTATATCTATCATGTACTATTCCAAGAACATTATAACAATCCTTGATAGAATTAACAATGACTCTAATTGCAAGAAGATCAAATAAATCATCAACATTACAATTTTTTTCTTTCATCTTTTTGTATATACTGTAGAAATGTTTTGGTCTACCATATACTGTCGCTTCTATACTTTGCTCTTTTAAATCATTTTGTACTTCAGCTATTCTTTCTTCTATATACTGTTCTCTTTGTGCTTTTTTAGCATCAATTTGCTTTTTTATGACTGCATATTCAGCAGGCATTAATATTCTAAAGGAAATATCTTCAAGTTCAGATTTTACTTTTGACATACCTAATCTATGAGCAATCGGTGCATAAATTTGTAAACATTCGCCGGCCATATTATTCACTACATTTTCATTATCGATATTTGAAATATTTCTCATATTGTATAATCTATCCGATAGCTTAATAATAACAGTCCTCAAATCTTTTGCAATGGCAAGAAACATATTACGAAGTACTTCACTATCTACTTTTTCTTTCGTTTTAAAATTTAAGCAAGATAGTTTATCCACTGTTTCTATCATATCTGCTATTTCATCACAAAAAAGTATCCTCATCTTTTTACTATCATAATCATCAAACTTTACAACTTCGTGCAACAATGAGGCATACACAGACACATCATCGATTCGTAAAGTTGCTACTTGTGTAGCAACACCAATAACATGGTCAAGTAAAGAAACGCTACCCTTTCTTTTATCAGCATATTTTTCATTACAATAATTTGCTACTTTTTCTAGTACAGTCACATCATATTTTATCTTTTCTTCATTTAACACTTTACTAATTATATTTGCCGTATCATTCATTCTCTCACCCACTTTATCTAGTAAATATATATGATATTATATAACAAAAAACCATATTTTTCAAGAAAATATGGTTAATTACTATGTATATATGAAATTGGGATTGATAATTTTGATTAAACATTATAATCCATTCATCTACAAAGAGAACATAACAAATTTTGTTTTTATTTTTTATTATTATTTCTTTTTATTTTATGTATATAAATTCTCTGTTATACAATATATACAAAAGTTGACTAGAATGCTACCATATTTAAAAAGAAGAACAAAAAATGTAAACATATTGGTTTATTTACATCTTATCTTGATCTATTAATTTTTATCTTGCTTTGGAATTTCTTTACACGTACATTGTTCTTGCTTTTTTATACTTTTCTTCTCTTTTATTTGTTCCTTTATTTTGCAAATTATTTCTATTGCTTTTTGATTTGCCATCATACCCATGAATATATCACCTCTAATGTTAGTTTAATTTCATATTATAAAATAGCTTGATTATCATATTTGTTTATCATTTCTTTTATCTTATCTAGTACATTTTCATCTATCCTATATTGTTTGTCCTCTATCCCTATTTGGCTAGATCCAATATTTACATGAATACTAATACCAGTGTTTTTATTTGTAATGATTAATCTTGCATAGCCACCCAGTAAAGCATCACGCGGATTTATTTTTTTAATCATTACCCCTTTGACTTTATTAAGTATCAATTCTATATCCTCTTTGTTTTCAATCTTTGTTTTTTTATTTTCAGCAATATTATTTACTTCAATTTGTATATTGCTTATATTGCTTTCATTATTATATACTCTTTTTACATCAGATTGTTCACTAAAGCTAATTGCCCTGATACTATATACCATAAGTGCGGCTAAACCTATAACAATCACTGAGATAACAACTAAAATAATCATTTTTTTATTCATAATATATACTCCTTATTCAATTGATTTTTTAAAATCTTGTATCACAAGTTGGATTGTCTTTGGTGAATGATAGGAATTTAATTCTACATTACATACAACATCTACCTTATCACCAATTCTTAATTCGTCCCTTCTATTACCCTGTGAAAAAGCTAATCCCTCTAGCAAAAATTTGCCATCTCTTAAAGTTAACTTTAGATGTTTATCTTCTTTTAAAGTTCGAATGGAATCAATTTTTAAATCTTTATATAGAAATAAGGGTAATCGGTTAGATTGGCCATATGGTTTTAACTGATAAATGTCCTTTAATAACTGTAAATTTAAATCTTTTACTGTAATTTGCGTATCTATCTCTATCATTTGTTCTGTTGTATCCGGTGTTGTTTCTTTCACTACTTTCTCAAATTCTTCTCTAAATTTTTCTATATTTTCTTCTGCAATGCTAAGTCCCGCAGCAAGTTCATGTCCACCAAATTGTAACAATAAGTCTTTACATCTTGTTAATATATCATAGAGTGATGCTCCTACTTGACATCTACCGGAACCACGAATCACATTTTGCTCTTTTGTTAGCAAGATTACTGGTTTATAATAAATACCAACAAGTCTAGAGGCAACAATACCAATAACACCGTTATGCCAATTAGGATTATATAACACAATACTTGCACTCTCATCTAGTTTTTTGCTGACTATTTCATTTAATGCTTCTTCAAATATGGCTTTTTCTACTTGTTGTCTTTTTGCATTTAACATATCTAGTTTTCTAGCGATTTGTTCTGCTTTATTTTCGTCTTTTTCAAGTAACAATTCAACAGCAACACCGGCTTTTCCCATTCTTCCACATGCATTTATTCTTGGGGCAATACCAAAAGATACCATTGTACTATCAACTTCATTAAAATTTAATATTTTAAGTAAAGCTTTTAATCCTATATTATTCGTATGTTTCATTTCATCCAGTCCAATTTTTGATATCACTCTGTTTTCATCTACTAAAGGAACAATATCAGATATAGTACCAATTGCCACAATATCTATATATTGTAGATAACTACTATCTGCTAATTCATATTCTTTTGCAATAGCCATAATGCATTTAAATGCTACCCCCACACCAGCATGCATTTTAAAAAACGAAGTATCATCCTTTTGCTTTGGATTGACTATTGCAATAGCATTGGGTAAATTTTCAGAACATTCATGATGGTCTGTAATACACATATCAAGCCCAATAGATTTTGCATATTCCGTTTCATTTATTGCAGTGATACCACAATCTACTGTGATTACTAAACTGGCGCCTCTTTGCTTGATGCCATCTAATGCTGTATTATTTACTCCATATCCTTCAATTAATCTATCTGGTAGGTAATAGATAACATCAGCACCTATCGACGTAAGAAATTGATAAAGAATAGTAATACTAGTAATACCATCTACATCATAATCACCATAAATACAAATTCTTTCTTTATTTGTAATAGCAATTTTTACCCTATCTACTAATTTTTTCATATCTTTTATTAAGAATGGGTCATGAATATCCTGAATCGTTCCATATAAAAAATTATTAATTTCCTTTTCTTGTATTCCTCTTGCCACAAGAAGTTTAGCAATCATTTCTGAGACGTTATTTTCTTTTGCTATTTTTGCTATTATTTTTTCATCATATTTTTTAACATTCCATACGCTTTGCATAATACCTCCCTATTAAAATATTTTTTTCTATTTCTATTTTACTACAAAATGTATCAAAAATAAAGCAAAGAGTCAAATTTACATACAAAAAAATAGATAGAGTGTCATTCTCTATCTAAAAATCTTTTTCTTATCTGTAAAAACATCCATTTCCTATAAATTCACGAATAATAGAATCAATCGGAATATTGGTTGTTTCCATTGGTAAAAAGTTATTTAAAAACTCGTATAATCTTCTTGCTTCTCCATAATATGGACTTTCTCTTTCTACTTGTAATAGCAATGGTTGTGCAAATGTTTTCATGACACTAGGTTCATAAATAAGGCTTGAATTGTAAATTCTATCTACAGAATTGACAAATGGGAAGATATATTTTTCTTCACCTTTTTTAACATTTACCCATAGTTCAAAAGTTTTCTCAACACTATGTCCTCTTGTATTAAAGTCTCTTACCATTCTTCTTAACAATCTAGTATCAGAGGATGAGACTTTTGTATAGCCATCAAGGTTTAACGTAGCAATTGGTGCTATGTATATGTTATATTTATTTTCCTTTGGCGTAAATTGTGTTAAAATCGGATTTAATGCATGAATTCCTTCTACAATTAAAATATCTTTTTCTTTTAATGTTAAATAGTTACCGTTATATTTTTTAGTACCAACAACAAAATCAAATTCTGGAAGTTCTACTGTTTTTCCTGCAATTAAGTCTCTCATCTGCGAATTAAATAATTCTATATCTAATGATTCTACACATTCAAAATTATATTTACCATCTTCACCAAGTGGAGTATCTTTTCTTTCTACAAAATAATTATCCATTGATATGGTAATAGGATTAAATCCAGTGAGTCTTAATTGCACACCAAGCTTTTGAGCAAATGTTGTTTTTCCCGAAGAAGATGGTCCAGCAATCAAAATCATTTTAACATCTTTTCTTTTTTCAATGTCTAATACCATCTCAACTAGTTCTCTTTGATGGATTGCTTCTGCCACTTGTATAACGGTGTTAATCTTATTGTTTAAGATTCTTTCATTTAAATTACCAACATTTTCAATACCAATTACTTCATTTAATTTATTAAACTCTATAAAAGTATCATACATTCTATTATTTGTTACTTCTGTTTTGATATTTAGTTTAGCATCAGGTATAACTAATAAAGCACCATCTCTGTATGGGATTAGATCAAACTTTTTGACATATCCAGTACTTGGAGCTAAAATCCCATAAAAGTAATTGTATAATCCATCACAAAAATAAATGGTTAGATTGGATTTTAATTTATTTTCAATATGTTGTAATTTATCACCATCATTAGAAGCCGTATAAAGTAATTCTGCTTCTTCAATAGACACATTTCTTTTCGTTATAGGGAAATCATTCTTTATAATCTCTAACATTTTCTTCTTGATGTCTTTTACTTTATCAGCTGTTAATTCAATATTATTGATAATAAAATATTGGTCTTTATCAATAGTTGCAATAAATTCAATATCTGATGCAGAATATAGCTTTGTCAGTGCCATATATAACACCATTTTTAAAGTTCTGGTATAAATTCGATAACCATCTGGGCTATTTAATTTGATATATTTAATCATATTTTCGTTTGCGACTAATTCATAAGAATAATTTTTCACTTCATTATTAATATTTAGTGCTAAAATGTCACTAACATCTTTTTCTACTAGTTTGATAGCATCAATAGCTTTTGTTTTATAATCAACACTTACTTGTCTTCCATCTTCAAAATTTACTTTTATTTTTTCTTTCATCTATTCAAAACCTCTCTTCATAATTGTAACACAAATATTTTATCATATAAATTCAAAAGATGCTATTTCTTTTTGACATTTTCAAGAAAAATTTTTATGAACTCTTTGTTATCTTTTGTCTTTGTGATAATATTTATTATTTTTTCTACAATTTCTATATTAGATAGATTTCCATTTTGTGATAATAATCTACGAATACAATTGCTACAATCAAGTTCCTCTTTATTAAGTAATAAATCTTCTCTTCTTGTACCTGATTTGTATATATCAATAGATGGAAAAATTCTTCTTTCAGATAATTTTCTATCTAAATGAACTTCCATATTTCCTGTTCCTTTAAATTCTTCAAAGATAATATCATCCATTCTGCTACCAGTTTCGGCAAGTATGGTAGCAAGTATCGTTAAACTCCCCCCATTTTCAATATTTCTTGCTGCACCAAATAATTTTTTTGGAAAATGAAGGCAAGCAGGGTCTAAGCCACCAGATAGTGTTCTACCACTTGGGTCAACAGTTAAGTTATTTGCTCTTGTTAACCTAGTTAAACTATCTACTAATATTACCACATCTTTATTATGTTCAACTAATCTTTTTGCTCTTTCAAGGACCATTTTTGACACTTTGATATGATGCTCTGGTGATTCATCAAAAGTAGAATGGATAACCTCTGCATCAATGGATCTTTCAATATCTGTTACTTCTTCTGGTCTTTCATCAATTAAAAGAACCATCAAATGTATTTCTGGATTATTCTTTAATATTCCATTGGCTATCTGTTTTAAAATAGTCGTTTTACCTGCTTTGGGTTGGGCAACAATAAGGCCACGTTGACCCTTACCAATAGGTGCCACTAAATCAATCACTCTTGTGCTATATTCTGTCTTTATACTTTCCAACTTCATTCTTTCTGTTGGATAGATAGGAATTAACGATTCAAAAGCTTTTCTCTTTAAAGCAATCTCCACTCTGTCTTCATTGATTTTATCAATATAAATTAAAGATGGGAATTTATTTTGTGGATCTGTCGTAAAACGTGCTATTCCCTTTAACATATCTCCTGTTGCAAGCCTAAATCTACGGATTTGTACTTGTGACACATAGATATCCTTATCGCCAGGCAAATAGTTATCGCTTCTTAAAAAGCCATAGCCATCTGGCATCACTTCTAAAATTCCTTCTGCGATATAATCTGTTTCCGCATTTTCAATTTGTATATCATCTTTTTCTTCTAATTCATGACTATCTTCTAATACTTTTATAATCTCTTCTACTAAATATTCTTTCTTTAATCTTTGATAGCCATCGATATTTAATTCTTCCGCTACCTTTCTTAATTCTGTCAAAGTAGATTTTTTTAAACTGTCTTTAGTATACATATTTTTTCCTCCTTTTATACTAAATAATATATCATTACAATATTTTGGCATATAAATCATATTCATTACACTCTATAATTTCAACATGAATAAAACCGCCAACTATAATTTTGTCTACATTGTCATCATCTATCTTAATGTATATTCTACCATCCACATCCGGTGCTTCACACATTGATCTACAGACAAAATATTGATTATCTGGTGATACATCTTCAACAATGACTTCATATTGTTTTCCAATTCTTTTTTTGTTGTTCTTTAAAGATATTTCTTTTTGAACATCAAATACTTTTTTTAACCTTTCTTCTTTGGTACTTTCCTTTATCTGATTCTTCATATGATAACTCTTGGTATCTTCTTCTCTTGAATAAGCAAATGCACCAAGCCTGTCAAATGCTATTTGCCTAATACCACTTAGCATTTCATCAAAATCTTGTTGTGTTTCACCTGGGAATCCAGTAATCACAGTTGTTCTAAGAATAGCTTCTGGAATGACTTCTCTAATTTTTTTAATCCTATCCATGATAATCTCTTTTGTATCATGTCGATTCATTAATGTTAGCATTCTATTAGAAATATGTTGAATTGGAATATCAAAATATGGACAAACTTTAGGATTATGAGCTATTTCTTCTATTAATTCATCAGTTGTTTCATATAGATACATATATAATATTCTAATCCACTTTACACCTTCTATTTTACTTATCTTTTGTATTATATCCTTTAATCTTAATTTACCATATAGATCCAATCCATATTTTGAAGTATCTTGTGCAATCAAACAAAATTCTTGTATTCCCTGCGCAGCAAGATTTTGTACTTCAGAAACAATGTCTTCAAATTTCCTACTAACATGATTCCCTCGAATGAGTGGAATAGCGCAATAACTGCATCTATTATCACATCCATCTGAAATTCTAATATATGCTAATGGAAAATTTGTTGAAATAATTCTGTCATTAAAATTTAAATTTTGATTTAAAAGTTTTTGATTTAAACATTCAGATAAAATTTTGTCTATATCATTATATTCATCTACTCCAATACAAAGGTCAACTTCCGGCATTGTTTCTAAAATTTGTTTTTTATATCTTTTAGCCAGACATCCTGTTACTATCAAAGTTTTGCAATTTCCCTCTTTTTTGTAATCTGCCATTTCTAATATTGTATCGATTGCTTCTTTTTTTGCCGACTCTATAAATCCACAAGTATTGACTACAATGATATCCGCTTCTGCTACCTCATTTGTAATATCGATAGAATAGTTTTTAAATAATCCTAAAATCATTTCACTATCCACTTGGTTTTTACTGCATCCAAGTGAGACTAATCCTACTTTCATAGTAATTCTCCTTTCACGTAATGTCATTATACCACATAATTTTACAAAAAAAAAGCTAAGCTTTTAAAAAAGCATTGTTTTTTACACTCTTCGACAAAACTAGACAACAAATGTGTTGTCTATCACACAAATTATACTAAAATTATGTAATTTTGTATTTTCCTATTGCTAGGATTCTCACCAATAAAAGTAATTTTTAGTTGACAATATTCGTTATGAATGATATAATCACATCAGCAGATATCCTAATATGTAAATAAAAATTTATTAACAGGAGGAACAAAAATTGTCATGAACACGAATGAAATTTATGAAGAACAGACAGTGCCATTATATCGTTCAATTTATATCACAAAAAATGGTGATATAAAAAGAATTGTCTGTGAAAAACCAATTGCCGGTTCTTATAAAGGCAAATGTCGGTATATTCTAGTAGAAAAAATTAAAAATGGGCAAATTACACTATCCCTTAAAAGGCTTAACAAAGAGTTAACTCCCATTTGCAAAATATACTATGATGAGGTACGAGAATACAACACCAAACTTGAGGAAAATCTCATATACAATCTTTCGGATATATGTGAGCAGTTTTTAAAAAATGTTGATTCACTTCCTTTGGACAGTACTATTGCAAAAAATTTCGCATACCAAACATATATCTATTCATATTCATCTGAATTTCATGAATAAATAAAAGCAAAGGACTTAATATAATAATATTAAGTCCTTTCATTGTAATAAACTGGAGAATATTATCTTCTAGTTTATATTTTTTAAATTATAGATAGTATAGGCTGTATTTGCTTTGCATCTAAAGCCTCTTTAATGGTATCTATTATGTAGTTATAATCTAATACTAATGAATTGGGTTTTGTGATATAATCGTCTTGCCTAAAAGGAATGAAATAATGATCTTTTAAGTCCATAAGTGTTGCTATATTCTTAAGTGATTTTCCAAGTCCATCATTGGTAGAAACTCCTATTACTACTGGTTTATGATTTCTTAAAATACTCTTTGTAGCCATGAGCACAGGAGTATCTGTAATTCCATTTGCAAGTTTAGCAAGTGTATTTCCAGTACATGGACATATTACCATCACATCTATCATATTTTTAGGACCTATTGGTTCTGCTTTTACAATAGAATCAATAATTTTTTCTCCTGTAGTATCCTTCAACATTTTTATAAATTCTTTTGAATTATAAAATCTAGTATCATATAACCTTGTTGCATCTGAAACAATTGGGATAATTCTACCAACTTTTTCTTTCTTTAATGCATTGATTACTTCCGATACTTCATTAAAATTACAAAAAGAGCCGGTTATACCTAGTCCAATGTTTATATTATCTAGTTTCATAAGAAACACCCCCGACTATTATATAGTATGCGGGAGTGTGATAAAAGTGATATGTTGTTTTTAATAAAGTGAAAAATATAACAGTATTTTATTGTTCTACAAGGCTATCAGTATTATCTACTCTTAACGCAAAATAAGGAATAGAAGCTTGTTTTTCTTTTATAAACAATACAAATTTATCTGTAAAATAAAAATATTTAGGCTTTTCACTTGATGAAATGTAAATATCTTTTAATGCTGCTTGGCTAACTAGATTACCTCCCATTTCATTTAAGGAAAATTTAACATTTTGTATTGCATTTTGTATATATAGACCGTTTGTACCTTTAATTATTTTCCCACATAATTCATCATAATTGATTAAAGTTTCTATATTGATATACGGTATTTTTAATTCATCGTCTATTCCAAACATCTTATCACCTTCAGATTGAATATTTTTATCTAGTATTTGATGATATAAATTATCAAATGTATTAATATCATTCGTTCTATAGAGTAATACTTCATCACCTTCTTTCGTATTTAATCTAACAGCAAAATCAGAACTATTATTATAAAATAAAACGTCTACATTTTTATTTAATTCTTCAGAACTTGCATTATTAATTCCGAAATATTGTATTTTTTTATTACTACCACCAAATGATTCCGCATATTTTAATTTATCAAAAGGAAAGATGAAAGCAAATTTCTTGTGTAACATAGAAAATAAAGTATAACTTTCTCCCTTCTCTATGTTACTAGAAAAACTGATGTTATTTAATAAAGCAGTATCCTCAATGTTAAATTTATTTTTTACGTCAGTTAATATTTCTGATTTTAGATTTGGGCTTGTGGCACCTACTTTTATATAATAATCTTTTTGTGAAATCATATCTTTTTGAAATATTCTTTTATTTAATTCAGACACTAAATCTAATTCTTCTTCAAATTGTATTGGCGAACCTATTCTTTGACTTATAAGCTCATTCCATACTAATTGAAAAGTGGCAACCCATATGCTATTTATATCTGTATTACCCATTTTACCTGTGTAAGTAAGATTAGATTCTACTTTCTGATTTCCTTTTGTGATTTTCCATATATAAAATGTTGTAATAATTAAGCCTACAGATACAATTATTATGATAAAAATTTTCAATATTTTATGTTGACTTTTTTTTCTCATATTTAACCTCCAAATTTAATTAGTAGTTTATGGATTCATTGAAATTATATCACTATATATTTGACGAAATTTGTCTAAATATGTCAGAATAAAAAATATTGCAATTTAGTGGCAAAAAATACGTATACTAAATCTTTAGCATACGTATTCTTTTTACTATTTTATTATATTTTTCTGAATAATCCAACCACTTTTCCAAGTATCGTAACATCTCTTACAATAATTGGTTCCATTGTATCATTTTCTGGTTGTAATCTGATATATCCGTTCTCTTTATAGAAAGTTTTAACAGTAGCATTGCCATCAATCATAGCAACAACGATTTGACCATTTCTGGCAACATCTTGTTTAGAAACAATAATATAGTCACCATTATTGATACCAGCATTAATCATGCTTTCACCTTGTACTTTTAGAATATAATTATCATTTCTTAACTCGTCTTGTCTAAAGAAGCTTTCTCCAATTGAAAAATAATCCTCGATATTTTCTTGCGCCAATATTGGTTCACCAGCAGCTACTTTTCCTACAATTGGAACAGAAATGGTAGACTCTGTACCAACTACTTTAATTGCTCTTGTTTTTAAATCTTTTTTGTCAATATATCCTTTATCAGCAAGTCTTGAAATATATTGATGTGCAGATGAAGTGGATTTGAAATCTAAAGCGGCACAAATTTCTCTTACTGATGGCGGATAACCCGTTACCCTAATTGTTTCCTTAATATAATCAAAAACTCTTTGTTCTTGAATATTTAAACCAGTACTTCCCATATCATTGTCCTCCTCAAACTTTTGTTTGTTAAATTATATCATATCGAATTTTGTTTGTCAAACAAAAGTTTTGTTTTTAGCATACTTTAATAAAAATGAAACATATGTGTAATATTATAGTTGTATTAATTTAAATTTCGTATAATCACATGACACCATCTTGTATTCGATTCCATCGATGATACCCTCTTTTATCATACAGTGCCCATAGCCATGCAAATGTCCATAAACACAAGTTTTCACCCCGTACTGTTTCATAATCTCTTGAAATTTTCCGATAAATGGTGGAAAGTGCATAGCAACAATAATCTCTTTTCCATTTTCAGCTTGTAACTTTTTTGCCATTTCTAGGGAAATAATTAATCTTCCCTCTTCACGTTCGATAATTTTTTTATCCAATTTTTTATCGCTAGGTTCGGTTTTACCCCAACCTCTTGTTCCTGCAATAATATATTCCTCCGTATCAATAGCGTTATTAAATAATACAGCTATAGTATCTAGGTTATTTTCATCAAAAAAACTTTCTATTTTTGTTTTCGTTGGGAAATAATAATCATGATTGCCTTTTATTATTATTTTTTTACCAGGAAGATGATGAATAAATTCAAAGTCTTTCTTTGCCTCTTTTAACGTAATGCCCCATGATAAATCACCAGGTAAAATCACAATGTCCTTTTCTTTTACTTGCTTTATCCAGTTTTCTTTTACTTTCTCTTCATAATTTAACCAGACGTTTCCAAATACATTCATAGGCTTATCTGTTCCAAAAGATAAATGTAAATCTGATATTGCATAAGTTGCCATTTTCTCTCCTCCTTTCTATTTAATAAATACAATACTAGTCTCCAATTTTAATATTAGCAATTGCATTTAAATCCATTTTATCTCTAATATTAAAATAATTACCAGCTATATAGTTGTAATAGGCAGCACTACCAATCATTGCAGCATTATCCGTGCAATATTTTAAATCAGGCATATATGCTTTAAAATGATGTTTATCTGCTAATTCATTTAACATGTTTCTTAATACCCTATTAGCAGATACACCACCGGCTAACACTACCTTATCTATTTTTAATTCTTCTACCGCAAGTAATGTATTATGAAGTAGCTCTTCGCACACCGTTTGTTCGAATGAAGTAGCAAGATCAGCTTTTCTTAATTTATCGCCTTCCTTATGGGCAATATTAATGACTGCTGTTTTAATCCCACTAAAACTAAAATCTAAATTCTCAAATTTAGTTTTAGGCAGTTGATAGGTTCTTTCACCAGACATAGCAAGTTTAGACACTTCTGGTCCACCTGGATAAGGTAAGCCAAGTACCCTTGCCACTTTATCAAAAGCTTCCCCAACAGCATCATCTCTTGTTTTCCCTATAACTTCAAATGTAGTATAATCTTTTACTTGTATCAAATGAGAATGTCCACCAGAAACAACTAACGCTAAAAATGGTGGCTTTAATTCTTCATAAGTCAAATAGTTAGCAGCGATATGCCCTTCAATATGATGAGTTGGTACAATAGGTATATCTAAAGCATAAGCTAATGATTTTGCATAAGATACCCCCACAAGCAAAGCACCAATTAATCCTGGTCCATAAGTAACGCCAATATAGTCAATGTCTTGAAATGATACATTCGCCTCTTTGACTGCTTCCTCTACCACATAAGAAATATTTGTTAAATGTTTTCTTGATGCAATCTCTGGCACTACTCCCCCAAATTCCTTGTGAATCTCTATTTGTGTTGAAATAACATTAGACAACACTTTTCTTCCATCTTCTATGATGGATACTGCTGTTTCATCACAACTAGATTCTATATTTAATCCAATCATTGTTTCTCCTTTTTATAATATAAACATTAATCCTTGTAGTATTAAATTAACAAGTGGCAATATGATATAATTACCAATTCCTGATATAAAAAATATTACAATAATAATAAACGAATATCTTTCTAACATATCAAAACTTTGTTTTGCTTTGTATGGTAAAAAATGCCTTAATACCTTTGAACCATCAAATGGTGGTAATGGTATCATATTAAACACTGCAAATACTACATTAAACTGTATGGTAAGTAGCAACATTTGAGTGAGTATCCCACCCGCACTCGTACTAATTAATGGCCCTACAGCGCCTGTTACAATCAATATTTTTAGTACTATTGTAAAAAAGATAGCAAGTAGCAAATTTGAAAGTGGACCTGCAAGAGAAGTAAGCATGATTCCTTTGCTTTCATTTTTAAAACTTCTACTATTAACGGACACTGGTTTTCCCCAACCAAATCCACAAAGAGCAATACACAAAAATCCCATCCAATCAATATGTTTAAATGGGTCTAATGTTAATCTACCTAGTGCTTTTTGTGACTTATCTCCTAATTTATATGCTGTGTACGCATGGGCAAACTCATGAACTGCTAAACAAATCAGTAATGCTGGAAGCGTATAGATAAAGGACATTAATCCTTCTTTACTAAAGATATTAAACAAATTTTATCATCCTCTCAAAATTATTTTAAATTATACCATACTTTATGAAAAGGTGCAATCAAAAAAACATCTCTTATTCTATTTAATAATAAAAGATGTTTTTTATACTAATTAACATTTATATGTATACTTTTAGTTTCTTTTTCTTTTAAAAGTTCCATTTGACCTGTTACCATTTTTTTTACCTTCTTTGGTAGATTCTTCAATAATAATTTTTCTTCCATTATATGTTGAATGATTTAATTTTTCAATAATCTCATCAGCTGCCTCTTTAGAGACTGTTAAAAAGCTAAATTTATCCAATACTTCTGCTCCATGAATATCAGAACGATCAATTTTTGCTTCACTGACAATATAATCTCTTAATTCATTTTTATTGATCTTGTCCAATTTACCAAGAGTTAAAAATAATCTTACTTGTCCTTCTTTTACTTTTCTATCTTTACTATTAAAATCATTTTCATTTAATACTAAATCTTTGTAATCAGATATACTATCTTTTAGATTAAATCGAATCAAACCTGCACATAAATCCATAAGGCTTATTTCATTTTCTTCTAAATAACTTTCTATGAAATTAGATTCTGTATCTAACTCATTTTCATTGATAATACTCTCAACTTGTTCAAATAGTTTACCAAATTTCTTTTGATTGGCAATATCCTTACTTACAAATTGATATTCTTCCATTTCAACATTCGTATATTTTTGGATATCTCTTAATTTGTATACTTCTCTTGGTGTCACAAATGTAATTGCTTTTCCACTTTTTCCAGCTCTTCCTGTTCTACCAATTCTATGTACATAATATTCTTCATCTGATGGTATATCATAATTGAAAACAATTTCTACATCCTCAACATCAATACCTCTTGCTGCCACATCTGTTGCTACTAAAATATTAAGCTTATTGGTTCTAAATTTTCTCATGACAACGTCTCTTTGACTTTGTTTCATGTCACCATGTAATGCATCTACAAAATAACCTCTCGTTTTTAAAGCTTCTACGATGTCATCTACTTTACGTTTCGTATTGCAAAATATCACGGCAAGTTTTGTATCTTCTGAATCAATGATTCTTGTTAACACTTCTAATTTTTTGCTTTCTTGTAATCGTACCACTGTTTGTTCAATTTTAGGAGCAGTAATGTTTTTTCTTTCTACTGTACAATTCACTGCATCTTCTTTTTGATATTTTTTGGTTATTTTCTTAATTTCATTTGACATCGTAGCAGAAAATAAAACAGTTTGTCTTTCTTTATTTGCTCCTTTTAATATGACATCTAAATCCTCTCTAAATCCCATATTAAGCATTTCATCGGCCTCATCTAACACTAACATTTCAATGGTATCTAGCTTCAATGTTTTTCTTCTTAAATGATCCATAACTCTTCCTGGAGTTCCCACAACAATTTGTGGTTTCTTTTTTAAAGAAGCCATTTGCCTATCAATTTGTTGACCACCATAAATTGGAGTAATCAACAATCCCTTTGTGTATAATCCTAACGCTTTTAATTCTTCACATGTTTGAATACAAAGTTCTCTTGTTGGGCACAGTATCAATGTCTGTACACTAGTATTAGTTATATCAACTGCTTCAATTGCAGGTATACCAAAAGCAGAGGTTTTTCCTGTACCAGTTTGTGCAATTCCAATCACATCCATACCTTCTAAAATATAAGGTATTGCTTTTGTTTGTATAGGGGTTCCTTCTTCAAATCCCATTTTTTTAATTGCTTTTTTTATGTTCTCGTTAATATTCATTTCTTCAAATTTTTTAATTTCCATATTTTTCCCTTCGTGGCATTTTGCCGTAAAAAATATTAGAGCAAAATAATATCGCTCTAATATTACTGTAATAGTATTATATCATAAACTTATGTAAAATGCAAGTGATACAAGCATCATAGTAAAAGATAATTATTTTTGAATATTTTATTTTAAATTCTTCAGTTCCTCTATAAAGTCACGTATTGTCGCTGCTTTTTCAAATTCGTATTTTCTAGCATATTGCATCATTTCTTCTGTTAATCTTGCAATACTTTCTTCGACTGTTTCGCCTTTCTTTAGATTCACTTCTTTTTCTTCTACTTCTTCGACAGTAGCCTTTACACTATCCCTCACATCTTTTACAATACTTTGTGGTATGATCCCATGTTCTTCGTTATACGCTGCCTGTATCCCTCTTCTTCTATTTGTTTCATGGATTGCTTTTTCCATAGAATCGGTCAATTCATCTGCATACATTATAACCCTACCATGTGCATTTCTAGCAGCACGTCCTATTGTCTGTATCAAAGATCGCTCACTTCTTAAGAAGCCTTCTTTATCCGCATCAAGTATCGTAACAAGTGATACCTCTGGTATGTCGAGTCCCTCTCTTAATAGATTAATGCCGACTAATACATCAAATTTACTTAATCTTAAATCACGGATAATTTCCAAACGGTCCAGTGCATCAATATCAGAGTGCATATACCTTACTTTAATTCCTTTTTCAGAAAGATACGTCGTTAGTTCTTCTGACATTCTCTTAGTCAATGTTGTAACTAACACTTTCTCACCTTTTTGGGTCACTTCATTAATGTTTTTGACTAAATCATCTAATTGATTTTCTGTTGGTTTTACCACTATTTCAGGGTCAAGTAATCCCGTTGGACGTATAATTTGTTCCGCAACAGATTTCGATTTTGAAAATTCATAATCTGCTGGTGTAGCACTCACATATATGATATCATGTACTTTCTTTTCCCATTCTTCAAAGCGAAGTGGTCTATTATCAAAAGCAGAGGGAAGTCTAAATCCATTTTCAATCAACGATTCTTTTCTTGCCCTATCTCCATTATACATTCCTCTAATTTGTGGTAGTGTAACATGGGATTCGTCAATGATGGTTAAGAAATCATCTCCTAAATAGTCAAACAATGTATAAGGCATACTTCCAGGTTTTCTTCCACTAAGTACAGCAGAATAGTTCTCAATTCCTTGACAAAATCCTGTTTCTCTTAACATCTCCATATCAAAATTGGTTCTTTGTTCTATCCTGTAAGCTTCTACAATTTTATCTCTTTCTTTAAAGAATTTAATTCTTTCAGCCAATTCTTCTTGTATGGTTTGAATTGATTGTTCTATTTTTTCTTTTGGTATGACATAATGTGACTTTGGATAAATGAACTCATGCTTTGAAACAGCATTTACTTTTCCTGTCATACCATCTATTAAACATACTCTATCAATTTCATCACCAAAAAATTCCAATCTAATGGCTTGTTCAGAATTATCAGCTGGAAATACATCAACGATATCTCCTTTTACTCTAAAATTGCCACGTACAAATTCAATGTCATTTCTACTATACTGCATTTCAACTAAACTCTTAATCACATCTTCTCTGCTTTTCTTCATTCCAGGTCTAACAGATAAAACCATATTAGAATAGTCATCTGGTGAACCGAGTGAATAGATTGCAGAAACAGAGGCAACAATAATAACATCTTTTCTCTCAAATAATACAGCAGTAGCACTATGCCTTAACTTGTCTATCTCATCATTGATACTACTATCCTTTTCTATATAGGTATCTGTAGATGCTATATACGACTCCGGCTGGTAGTAATCATAATATGAAATGAATAATTCAACAGCATTTTCAGGAAATAACTCTTTGAACTCACTATATAACTGACCTGCTAGTGTTTTATTATGTGCCATAATAATAGTTGGTTTGTTAAGCCTTTCAATAACATTTGCCATTGTAAAAGTTTTACCAGACCCAGTTACTCCCAACAACGTTTGATTTTTAGCACCGCTTTCAAAGCCATTTACTATTTTTTCAATGGCTTGTGGCTGGTCACCTGTTGGACTGTATTTTGAATGTATTTTAAAATCCATATTTTTCTCCAATCTATATATTATTATATTTTTGCAAAGTTGATTTTAACCAATCATATACTCGTTCTATTGAGGAAAGACTAACTCTTTCCTTTGTAGTATAAAATCCAATGATTGTAGACGCTATAGTACATATTTCTTAGTCAATCTAAAATAAAAAAAGTCACTATCTTCTATATTCAATTAATTTCTTTCAATTTTAACAATTCTCCTGTTCTTACTTTTTCCTGTAAATTTTCTAATTCTTTAATTCCTTTATTTTTTTCTAAAATTGCTATTTGGCTTTTTGCAGATTCATTTAACTTTATAAGTCTATATTGTTGAGATAGACCCTCATTGATTAATTCGGCATTTGTATTTTCTATATTATCGCACTTTAAGAACATTAGTTCATGTTTCTTATTATAATATACTTCTCTATCCTTGTCAATAGATCTTAGCTAAAATGAAAAAAATATATGCAACTTATCTACTAGCATACATTTTTTTAGTTTATATTATTTAATTTCAAATTCATCTGAGATAATAGTGCCTGCAACGTTTTTAATCATTCTGTATTTTCCTATAGCCAATCTACCATAAACCGATTGCCAGGATATTGTTTCAGTATTACTAGAATTAGCCTTTAGAATACAAGCTATTTCAATCCAATTAGCCTGTACATCAAATGATTTCCATCGACCCTCTTCCCATTGTTCAATTTCATAATTAACACCATAAGAAGTATCTTCATTGGTATGATTATATATCGTAATTTTAATTGACTCATTGGTAATATTATCTTTATCAACCACTAAAGAAAAATCATTTACTGCTTCTATTACTCCATGTTTTGACAAACATTTTGAAATCGTATTTTTAGATAATAGTACGATACAAAGGGTTAATATAAGTATAATGACAACAGAAATAGCAATTATAATTATCTTCTTTGTTCTCATAAAATCACACCTTTTTCCCCATATCATATTATGTCCTATTATATCATATACTATGTTATAAAACAATATCATAATGAACGTCTGTACAAAGAAAAAAAGGTATATGATGTTTCTGTCGAATATTGACTTTGAAAGTCCTTTACTATATAATATAAACACGACAATTATTATATTTTAATATATAGTATTGTGACTTAGGGAGTTGTGAACAATGAAAATAGGTATATTTACCGATACATATAATCCAGTTGTTAGTGGAGTAGTTACTTCTATTAACATGTTAGAATTAGAAATGAAAAAGCGTGGTCATGAAGTATATGTTTTTGCGCCATCAAAATCAATTAAGCCAAAGGAAAATCAAGAATTATTTATGCTAAAAAGTATGCCACTTATAGTGGCAAGACAGTATAAAAATAGGATAGCAGCTTTTTATTCGAGAGATATAGCAAAGAAAATAAAAGAACTAAATTTAGATATTGTCCATACACAATCAGAATTTGGACTTGGTCATTTTGGAAAAATTATTTCAAGAAAATTTAACATTCCTTTTATCCATACTTATCATACGATGTGGGAAGATTATGTGCATTATGTGATGCCAATAAAATGGACAAGAAAAATTTTTACTAAAAGACTAGTAAGAAGACTTTCTAGGAGCTTTTTAAGGAAGGCTGAATGCGTTATTTCCCCTTCTAGTAAAACAGAAAAATATTTAAGATATAGATGTAAAGTAAAGAATAAACCAATTTATATTATTCCAACAGGGATTGATATTATTCCTTTTAAAAGATCAAATTTTTCTGATGAAGAAAGAATTAATTTAAAAGAATCACTTGGAATAAAAAAAGAAGATAAAGTCATATTGTTTTTAGGAAGAATTGCGGAAGAAAAAAGTATTGATGTTATCATGGATAATATGCCATCCATTTTTAAAGAGATGCCAAACGCTAAATTCTTAATTGTTGGTATTGGCCCTTCTGTCGATGATTTAAAAGAACAAGCAAAAAAATTAAATATTTCCGACAAAGTTATTTTTACTGGAAAAATTCCATGGACTGATGTTCCAAAATATTATAACATTGGAGATGTATTTGTGAATGCCTCTTTAACGGAAACACAAGGTTTAACTTTCATTGAGGCAATGGCTTCCAGCACACCAGTTGTTGCAAAATTCGCACCAAACCTTTCAGAATTTATCACGAATAACAAAAATGGGATTTTGGTGAGAAAAAATGCTGATTTTACAAAGGCAATTATCAATGTATTAAATAATGAGAAATTGGCAAATAAACTTGTTGAAAATGGATTAGACACAGCAAAGTTGTATTCCGTTGAAGAATTTGCTGATAAACTAGAAAAGCTCTATACTGAAATTATAAAAGATTACAAATTAAGAAAAACATATAAAACAAAACAAGAGAAACAAAAAGAGAAAAAGAATTTATATCGAACAATTACAGACGAGTTATTAAAGCTTACAAGACTTAAAAAATAGGATGTGAAAAAATTATGGGTGGTTTAATCTTTTTAATACTTTTATTTGTATTTTTATTAGTATATACTATGATATCTACTATGATAAAAATATCATTATATTTAACGACAAAACATCATTACTCTAATATACGATTATTTTTACCAACCATTTTAACACTTATAGTTTTCATTTTATTAACTGTTACTGCTTTTGCTACCATAAAAGGTATCATAGGAAAAACATTATTTGATATCCTATTTGACCACTTTTTAAGAATACAAAGTGTTTCATCCTATTTAAATGTATTATTACCTGTTGGCTTTATCTATATTGCGTTGATTGTATTGTTACAAGCACTTACTTATTTTTGTATTAATGTTGACTTAAAAACAATCTTTGGTAAAACTCGATTTGCAATAAAAAAATCACTTCATATATTGCCAAGTGAAAATAAACAAACAGACCCTAGTAAAAGTATGGAGTCTATTGAATTAAAACTAATAGAAAATAAAGAGCTACATACAGAAGTAAACAATGAGTCACAAATTGCTCTAGGAGACGAAAAAGAAACATTAACCTTCTCTACTGCTCTGATTGCCAGTTTATTTACATTTTGTTTGATTATATTTTCTAGCATTTTATTCTTTGTCATAGGCATTATCCTTTCAGATAAACTATTGGCATAAAAACAAGGTCAGAATGAACTGACCTTGTTTTTATGTTGTTCGTTTGGTTAATTGTTCCCCATATTGATTGAATAATTCTTTTTTTAACTGAATATGATGTTCTAAATTTCTATCTTCCTCTAGTAATTCTTTCACGGCATCTTGCGTTTCTTTTAACACATTAACATCTGTTAAAAGATTGGCAAGTTTAAATTCTGGTAAGCCTGATTGTCTGATACCAAAGAAATCTCCTGGTCCACGTAACTCTAAATCCTTTTGTGCGATCTCAAATCCACTATTACTACTCTCCATTATCTTTAATCTTTGTCTAGACTGTAAAGAACGGTTATTACTTTTCAAAATACAAAAAGATTCATGTGCCCCCCTTCCTACTCTGCCTCTCAATTGATGCAGTGCAGCAAGTCCAAATCGATCTGCATTTTCTATCACCATCACAGTAGCATTACTAACGCTTATCCCAACCTCAATGACAGTAGTAGAAATAAGAATATTCACTTCGTTATTTTTAAAGCGTTGCATGATTTCATCTTTTTGCCTATTCTTCATTTTACCATGTAAAAACTCAACACTTAAATCTTGAAATACCTCATTTTTATACTTTTCATATAATGTTTGTACGGATTTTAACTCTAACGTTTCATTTTCTTCCACCAGAGGGCATACAATATATACTTGTCTTCCTTCTTTTACTTGTTTTCTAATAAACTCATTTACTCTAGCTTCAAGATTATCGCTCACAACAAAAGTTTTTACTGGTTTTCTGTCTGGTGGCATTTCATCTATAATCGATAAGTCTAAATCACCATATAATATGATTGATAATGTTCTTGGTATTGGAGTTGCTGTCATAACAATCGTTTCAACACTTTCACCTTTATTACCAAGCATCATTCTTTGTTTCACACCGAAACGATGTTGTTCATCCGTAATCACAAGACCAATATTATTAAACTCAATATCATCTTCAATTAATGAATGAGTACCAATGATAACATCTATTTCGTGTGATTTTAATCGACTCACAATATCTTGTTTTCTTTTTTTTGTTGTACTTGATGTAATGATTTCAACTGTAATACCTAGCTTATCAAAGTATTGACCAAGCTCTTCAAAATGTTGATTAGCAAGAATTGTAGTAGGAGCCATCAAAGCTGCTTGATAACCATTTTTAACAGCAATATAGATAGCAATAGCAGCTACAATTGTTTTACCACTACCTACATCTCCTTGTACCAATCGATTCATTATTTTACTAGAATACATATCCTTTTTAATATCTTCAATCACTCTATTTTGTGCATTTGTTAACTGAAAAGGTAGTAAATCTAGAAAAGGCTTAATATCTACAGAATTAAATTTGGTAGTTTTTTCTTTTCCCAAAGTAGAATTTTTAATTGTCATTAAAGCAAGTTGGAGCAAAAATAATTCATCAAATATCAAACGCCTACGAGCTTCACTCACATCATGGAATGTTTTTGGAAAATGTATATTTTGCATGGAAAAATTAATTTCAGCAAGGGAATATTTCTTTCTAAATCCATCATCGAATATTTCTTCTACTAACGGTTTATTATCATAAGCTATATTCATAATCTTAAATAAATAGTTTTGTGTGATACCAGCAGTAAGCGGATAAATGGGGTATAACCCTTGTACTTTATCAAGCTCACTTAAAGAATATATCATTGGAGTTTCTACTGCTTTTTTTCCATTATCATTGATTACTTTTCCAAAAAAAACATATTTATTCCCTATTTTTAACTTTTCTTTGATATATTTTTGATTAAACCAAGTTAATTTACATACTCCAGTGTCATCAGAAACATAAGTAGAAAGTATGGCAAGTTTTCCTCTCCTAATCGATTGGACAGGTTTTACTACTGTTGCCATAAATAAATTATTTTCATTTTCAATTAATTCATCAATGTGATATAACTTTGTTCTATCTTCATATTGTCTTGGATAATATTCTAATAAATCTTTAATAGTAATAATATTTAATTTCATGAGAAGTTCAGCCATTTTTGGGCCTACGCCTTTTAAATACTGAATATTTGCTTCTAGGTTTATTTCCTTGTTTTCCAATTTGATCACCTGATAGGATTATATCAAAAAAAGAACATATATTCAACCAAAATAGTAAAATATAATAAAAAATATATAGTTTTTTGTTGTAATAAATATTTCTTTTGACATTAATTTTTTGATATGGTATAATGCGAATTATAAAGGAAGTGAATTTATATGAAAAAATTAATTGCCGAATTTATTGGAACAATGATTCTAGTTATTTTTGGCTGTGGTAGTGCTGTTGCTGCTAATACACTACTTGCTAACGCAGGTGAAGCAATTCCACTAGCACTTTCAACACTTTTAATTGCTTTTGCATTTGGTCTTGTTATCGTTGCAATGGCCTATTCAATTGGAAACATTTCTGGTTGTCATATTAATCCAGCCGTTTCTTTTTCGATGTTACTATCTGGTAGAATGACTGCAAAAGAGTTTGGCTCTTATGTCATTGCACAAATCCTTGGTGGTATTGTTGGTGCAGGAATATTAGCACTTATTTTAGGAAGTACGACTGCTCTTGGCGCTAATGGTTTTGATGCAGCAAGTGCCATGAATAGTAATATGTTACAAGCAATTCTAGTAGAAGTAATCCTTACATTTACATTCTGTATTGCCATACTAGGAGTTACATCAAAAGTAAAAAATGCTTCTGTAGCAGGTCTTGTCATAGGACTCACTTTAACATTAGTTCATATCTTTGGAGTTCCCTTTACTGGAACATCCGTTAATCCAGCTAGAAGCATCGGGCCAGCATTATTTACTGGTGGTCTTGCTTTAGAACAACTTTGGGTATTCATTGTTGCTCCACTTGCCGGCGCTGCTTTAGCTGCTATTGCTTACAAGTCCTTGGCAAAAAAAGAAGATACTGAAGAAATAGAGGGTGTATAATAAATCATTTATTATAGAACAAAAAGTTCAATGCATTTTACATTGAACTTTTTGTTTATATATTCATTACTATTTTTTTCTTTTTTGTCATTTACTACTTAATCAATTTCACTAATTTATCAGGCTCATCTGTGATAATAAGATAGACATAATTTCCTTTGTTGCCTATTTTTCGATTTTTAACTAATTCATATTGACCCTCTAAATAACTCTCCCATTCTTTTTCATATTTGATGGCATAGTCATTTAGCTTTTCCGTCATTTCTGCTACTTTTTCTTTCTTTGTATGTATCACCACATACATAGAGGATGATATGTTTAAAACAGGCATTTTGCCAATAATTTCTTCAATATCTTCTGTATCAATTCCAAATACTTCGTTTGCCTCTTGTTTTGTTATATTCATCATTCTATTATTGCTAAAGTTTCCCTCAAATAATAAATCAATATCTAATTTTGCCATATCAACATTAGTAACATTATATTTGTTCACGTTATATATGACCACACTTGTTATTATGGCAATCACAACAAAAGCAATGACCGCAATTATAATTATTTTTTTCTTGCTCTTCAAACACATCACCTCTTTTTGTTATTTGTTTAAAATAGTAAGCAGTAACTTATTCACAAGTCCAGGGTTCGCCTTTCCCTTTGACTCCTTCATTACTTGCCCTACTAAAAATCCTAATGCTCTATCTTTCCCCGCTTTGTAATCTACAATAGATTGTGGATTGTTGGCAACTACATTTTCTACAATTGCTTGGATTGCGCCTTCATCCGATATTTGGATTAATCCTTTTTCTTTTACAATCTTGCTTGCCTCTTTACCAGTAATAAACATTTCTTCAAATACTGTTTTAGCAATTTTTGAACTGATAGTTCCATCATCGATTAACTGAATTAAGCTTGCCATATTTTCTTCTGTAATATTGCATTCATTGATTTGCAGATCACTTTCATTGAGCATTCTTGCAAAGTCTCCCATCATCCAGTTAGCAGCTATTTTAGGATTATTGCATTTCTTGACTACCTTTTCAAAATAATTGGCAGTGTGAATCGACATTGTAAGGATACTTGCATCATACTCTGACAGACCATATTCACTCATATATCTATCTTTTTTCACATGAGGAAGCTCTGGTAGGGAATTTTTTAAGCTACTAATGTATTCCTCACTAAGCACAATTGGAACTAAATCAGGTTCTGGGAAATAGCGATAATCTTGTGCATCTTCTTTCGTACGCATCGCATAGCTTTCTCCTTTGGCATCATCATATCTTCTTGTTTCTTGATAAATGGTTCCTCCATTTTCTAATACTTCAATCTGTCTTTTTGTTTCAGATTCTATTAAATTTTGTATGGCTTTAAAAGAATTTAAATTCTTTGTTTCTGTTCTAGTACCAAATTCTTTTTGTCCTACTGGTCTTACTGATAAATTAACATCACATCTTAAAGAACCTTCTTGCATTTTACAATCGCAAATATCTAAATATTCAAGAATCGATTTTAATGTTTGCATATATTCAACTGCTTCTTTCGCGTTACGTATATCCGGTTCTGATACAATTTCTATCAATGGTACAGAGCATCGATTAAAGTCGACTAAAGTATCACCTGTATAGGCATCATGGATTAATTTTCCTGCATCTTCTTCAATATGAATTCTCGTAATGCCAATTGTCTTTTTGTTTCCCTCTACTTCAATGTCAAGATGCCCATTCTTACAAAGAGGTAAATCATATTGTGATATTTGATAGGCTTTTGGTGTATCCGGGTAAAAGTAGTTTTTTCTATCTTGTTTAGAAAATTGAGCAATAGTACAATGAGTGGCAAGACCCATTTTTATAGCATATTCCACTACTTTTTCATTTAGAACAGGTAACGTACCTGGCATACCAGTACAAATAGGGCAACAATGCGTATTAGGATCTGCTCCAAATTCGGTCGTACAGTTACAATATGCTTTGGTATTAGTTGAAAGTTCAGCGTGAACTTCAAGACCAATGATTACTTCATACTCTTTCAAACCTAGTTTACCCCCTTTAGTAATGTTTCTCTTGTTTTAATGATATAGTCTACCACTTTATTTGCAGATACCATTTTGCTTTCTTCTTCTCCTGCTATTTTTATTTCAATTAAGTCATTTTCTAAATTTCTTTTACCAATGATAACACGGATAGGTGCTCCTACTAAATCAGCATCAGCAAAGATAACGCCAGTGGATTTACTTCTATCATCTAGCAAAACCTCTAATCCAAGTTTTGTTAATTCGTCATAGATACGATCTGTCTTTTCTTTTACCACTTCATTTTTTTGGTATTCAATCGGACAAATATGTACATCAAACGGTGCAATACTAGCAGGCCAATTCACTTGTTTTTCGGTTGCTCTTGCTTCCATTACAGAAGCCATTAATCTACCTACTCCAATACCATAACATCCCATGATTGGTGTTTGTTCTTTTCCGTTTTCATCTAGGTATCTCATTTGCATCATATTTGTATATTTGTTACCTAGTTTAAAAATGTTACCCACTTCGATACCATTAGAAATCGTGATTGTTTTTTGATGGCAAATTGGACAAGCATCAGACTCTACTATTTTAGATACATCAGCATAGGTCACGTTGTTAACATCTCTAGAAAGATGCACACCCGTTAAATGATAATCCTTTTCATTTGCTCCAAAAACAAGGCATTTTTCCTCTTTTAATGAGTTATCATATACAATAGTCGTATTAGTTAAAGTTAGATTGATAGGCCCAACAAAACCATATACAATGCCATCATCTGTTTCTTTTTTAGGTACTAATTTTTCATCGTCAATTCCTAGCAAATTACGTAGCTTTGTCTCATTAACTTCTCTATCGGCACGTATAAATACAATAATAGTTTCCATTGTATCTAATCTTTGATAAATTACAGCTTTGCCCATTTTATCTGCTGAAAGTCCAGTAAATTCTTGTAGCTCTTCTATTGTTTTTATATTTGGTGTATAGATTTTCTCGATTTTTGATTCTTCAATGGTAGCTTCCTCTATTTTATCTGTAGTTGCAACTTCCATATTAGCACTATAACCACATTCTTTACATACTACAATCTTATCTTCACCAGCATCACAAAGTAGCATAAATTCATGAGCACCACTTCCACCCATCATACCAGTATCAGATGCTACAGCAATGACTTCTGGAATTCCTACTCTTTTGTATATTGTTTTATATGCTTGGTAAAACTTATCATACTCTTTACTTAAACTCTCTTCACATGTATGAAAAGAATACGCATCTTTCATCGTAAATTCTCTTACACGAATAAGACCTGCGCGTGGTCTTGCTTCATCTCTAAATTTAGTTTGTATTTGGAAAACAGAAAATGGGTATTTTTGATACGATTTTCCTTCATTTAAAAGTGAAAACACAGTTGCCTCCTCATGAGTCATAGAAAGCACCATTTCTGCTTTGTTTCTATCAGAAAAGCGCAATAGTTCAGAACCGATACTATCGTATCTACCTGACATATCCCATAATTTTTTAGTAGCAACGAGTGGCATTAATATTTCTTGTGCATCCACTTTCACCATTTCTTCTCGTATGATATTTTCTATTTTAGAAACAACTTTTTTCCCAAGTGGCATTAAAGTATAAATACCAGATGCCATCTGTTTTACATAGCCTCCTTTAAGAAGTAAACCGTGACTTTTAATCGTTGCTTCGTTTGGCCATTCTTTTTTTGTTTCTCCTATTAATTTTGATTGTAACATAATATCTCTCCTTTAGATTGTTGGCTTACTTTCATGAAAATTTGTATTCTGCTCAAAAGTATAAGCAATTTGTAATAACGTTTCTTCATCAAATGCTTTTGAAATAAACTGCATACCAATTGGCATCCCTTTTGTATCAAAACCACCAGGAACAGAAATGGCTGGTAATCCAGCAATATTAACCGGTACAGTAAAGATATCTTCTAAATACATTTCAATTGGGTTACTTGTTTTTTCACCAAATTTAAATGATGTATTCGGTGTTGTAGGAATGACAATAGCATCACATGTCTCAAATGCTTTCTTGAAATCTTCAATAATCAAAGTTCTAACTTGCTGCCCTCTTTTGTAATATGCGTCATAATAACCAGCAGACAATACATAAGTACCAAGCATAATTCTTCTTTTTACTTCATCGCCAAAACCTTCTGTTCTTGATTTTACATATAGCTCTTCTAAAGAGTCAAAGTTCTTTGCCCTATGTCCATAACGAATGCCATCATATCTTCCTAAATTAGAAGAAGCTTCCGCTGTTGCAATAATGTAATACGTAGGTAGTGAATATTTTGCATAATCTAAACTAATATCCACAATTTCTGCACCTAAATCTTCTAATGTTTGTAATGCATCCTCATATGCTTTTTTGACGTCTGCATTTAAACCAGTCTCAATAAATTTCTTTGGAACTCCCAATTTCTTTCCTTGTATATCGTTAATTAACGATTGTAAATAATCTTTCTTTTCTAGATTTGCTGAAGTGCTATCCTTCTTATCATTACCAGCAATGACATTAAGTAATAACGCTGCATCTTCTACTGATTTTGTAATTGGTCCTACTTGATCAAGTGAAGATGCATAGGCAACAACGCCATATCTAGATACTAATCCATAAGTTGGTTTTAGTCCAACAACACTACAAAAAGAAGCTGGTTGTCTAATAGAACCACCCGTATCCGTTCCAAGAGCACAATAGGCAATTTCTGATGAAACAGCAGCAGCACTACCACCACTAGAGCCACCCGGTACTCTTTCATTATCCCAAGGGTTCTTTGTTTTCTTAATAGCAGAATTTTCCGTTGAAGATCCCATCGCAAATTCATCCATATTTGCTTTACCGATAATAATGGCACCAGCATTTTCTAATTTTTCTATTACTGTTGCATTATAAAAAGGGACAAAGTTTTCTAACATTTTAGAAGCACAAGTGGTTTTAATACCATTCGTACAAATATTATCTTTGATGGCAATGGGAACACCACCCATGATACCAATATCTTCTCCTGCATCTAAACGCTCTTGCAATATCTTTGCACGTTCATAGGCATACTCTTTGGTTAATGTAATATATGCATCTACTTTTTGTTCTACAGCTTCTATTCTAGTATATAAATTATCTAATACTTCTTTAATTGTAATTTCTTTTTCTTTTATTTTCTTTGCAAGACTACTTACCGTTAAGTGATATAATTCCATACATGACACTCCTATTCAATTACTTTTGGGACACTTATACATCCACCTTGTGCGCTTGGTGCATTCTTCAATATTTCTTCTCTTGAAAAACAAGGCTCCTCTTTGTCTTCTCTTAATCTATTTTGTATATCCAGTATATGAGCCGTTGGTTTAACTTGACTTACGTCTATCTCCTCTAATTGATTTGCAAATTCTACGATGTTGGATAAATCTAGTATTTGCTTTTCAAGCTGATCATCATTAAAATTAATTCTTGATAATTTTTCTATTTTTAGTACTTCTTCTTTTGATATACTCATCAAAAAGTCCCCCTTTTACATATGAATATATTATACTGTAAATCATGATATAAGTCAATATAAGGAAAAGAAAAGAAGTCAAAAAAATATTGAAATATCAAGCAAATTTGAT
>JAQUWH010000023.1 GCA_028692955.1 Clostridia bacterium | reverse complement strand
GTGTATTAAGGAGGATTTAATGGACAGAGAACTATGCAAAAATAATGAGAAGGTATATCTTGATAATAACGCAAAAATGACTATAGTAAATGACTTAATGAAGATGACGGGACACAGGTTAGATGGCGGAATAATTAAGAAACTTATTTCCACTGGTAAACATGCAGATATTACAAAGCTTTTTGAAGAAACACAAGTTGCAACAATTAGTTTTGTTAAGGGACGTAAATTTAATTTAGATGTTATGGATGAAGAATACTACATATCTGCTATCACAAGTATTAATGACAGTATGATAAGAAAACAACAAAATATACTAAAATGGCTTAATCAACAACCTGTAGAAATACGGTACTTATATTTTATAAGAAGATATGTGAAAAATTTAATTGAAGCAATTGAAACTAATGATGAAAAGAACTCTTTATCTAAAAAGGACTGCATGTTCTATATTAGAAAGATGAATTCAAGTTCAAAAATTTTGACTTCGGAGGAAATAGATAACCTTTATAACCAATCAGTTGACGAAATTCAAGGAGTTTTATTAAATAAATTTTTAAAACCTGCATCGGATAACTATGATTTAAGTTTATCAGAAACTCCAATAAAAGAAGATGCAGGAACTAAAACTCACAAAAAAATAATAGAAGAATATGAAGCCCATTTGGTACCTGTAAAAGATCAAAAGTACTATTATCAGGATCCTGAAAAAACTCCGAAAGAGGAAGATATAAAAAAATTAAAAGATGATATTTTTGAAAATGGTTTACAAATACTTGATAAAGTTATTAAACATATTGATTTAGAAACATATTTTACACCAAATATCGTTCTAAGTATTATTGAAAATAAAAGTAATCATTTTAAAAAAAGAATATACGAAACATTTATACATTATAAAATAACACAAGGCTCAAGAGGAGAAGAAACGTTATACGAACCACTTAATAAAGATGACTTTCGTATAGATAAGAGTCTAAATGCTCTAATAAATATAGGTTGCAAACAGAGCATGATTGATAGTATATATGAGGAGTTCTTAAAGGGAAGGGTAAATATTGAAATAACAAATATAGCCTATGATTTATTAGAAAGTCTTGAAAGAGATTTAAGCTCGGCTTTTAGTAAAAAACTTTTGGCACAACTTCCTGCTAAAGTAATATGGGGAAAGTATAAGAATAAAAAATGCAAAACTAATGAAATAGAACTTGTACCGTTTGACAAAAAGTTTAGGTCAGTAATAGAACCATATAAATATAAATTCTTACTTAATGTAAATGAAAAGTTAGGTGCCGATACACTTGTGAAAATATTTGATTCCCTACATCTAGCCAATGATATACATAATATGGCTAATATTGCAAAAGAGATTGAAGGGGAGCTATCAGCAGAGCAAATAGAAAAGATAGTTAATGACGTTTTGGAAGAAAAATCAAAAGAAAAAGAAAATGAAAAAAGACAAAATAAAATAAGAAAATTAATAAATTTAATATTTAAATGAAATTAAAAATCAGCATAAAATGTCTAAAATTATACTAATATACAAAAGTAAAAGGTAAAAGAGAGCATCTGGATACTCCAGGTGCCTTTTATATTTAATGAATATTACTTTTGATATAGCCTATAAAAATTTACTACAATAAACTATGAAAGCGGTATAGTAACAATTTAGAAATTCTTATATCTATATATTATGGTTAGTATGAAAAATCGAATAGTGATATTGTTGACAAAATTCATATAATAGTATTATCATAAATTAAATGCTTATTAAGAAGGTGATAAATTGAAGAAGTATCTTATTCACTACTTTACCGGGACAGGCGGAACATATCATGCGGTGAAAACTATAGGGAACAAACTTGAAAGTGATGGATTTGAAGTTGAATATGTATCCATCGAAAAAGATAAAAAAGATAAATTAGAAGATTTTGACATTCATGTATTTACATATCCAATTTATGGTTTTGGCACACCTCATATAATGATTAATTACTTGAAGAAACTACAAAAAGTGAATAATCTTAAAGCTGTGATATTAAGTGTATGTGCAGGATTTGAAGGTCAGTCTTTAAACCATGTTACGCATATATTAAAGAAAAAAGGGTTTGATGTTTTCAATACAAATATAGTATTTTATCCGAGTAATTGGACGCAATTAATTAATCCGGTGGATGAACAAACACAAAAAAGCATTATAGAAAGGGCAAAGGAAAGGCTGGATATAATTGCAAAGGAAATAATTGATAATACAAAGAGTATCAATAACAGAAGTGCTATAGTATCGTTTTTCAGTTGGATGATGTTTTTGCTTTATTCATATATAGGCCGAAGGATAATGGGCAAAATGTATATTGCTGATAATAATTGTAATTCATGCAAAAAGTGCGAAAAAATATGTCCTGCAAAAGTAATTAAGATGGTAAAAGGCAAGCCAAGGTGGAACTGGAGTTGTGAAGGCTGCCAAAGATGTATTAATTTGTGTCCTCAAAAGTCAATACAAACTTCTATATGGAGGCTTGCAGTACTTTTGGTTACAGATATTATACCGATGTTTTTGCTAGTTGTAATTAATAAATACTTATCGTATAGTATACTAAGTAAGATAATTATTTACACAGTGTTATATATAATGCTAAATATTTTGTTAAAATGGATTTTTGATTGGGTTATTGAAGTTTTAGAAGGCAACAAGTTTTTAAGAGGAGTATTTTCAAACAGTTTTACTAAAAGGTTTAGAAGATATTTCATTGATGATTTTAAGAAGAATCTTGGTTAGGAATGCATGAAAAATGAATTAAATGACCAAATGATAAGATGTAGGGGATAAAAAAGATGCAAAGAACCGTCCCCAAATTATTAATGGAGGGAAATATGGACAATATTAGCAAATATACAATTTCAGAGGAAATAGCAAATGCAATAACGCATGGGATAGGGGCGCTTTTATCGGCGGCAGCTCTGGCACTGCTTATAATGTTTGCATGTCTTTACGGTAATGTATGGCACATTGTAAGTTTTAGCATATACGGAGCAACACTGGTTTTATTATATTTGATATCAACGCTATACCATAGTTTCCAGAACCAAAAGGTCAAAAGTATTTTTCGAATTTTAGACCATGCATCAATATATCTTCTTATTGCAGGAACTTACACACCACTAGCTTTGATTACACTTAAGGGACCATTGGGATGGACCATTTTTGGAATTGTTTGGGGAATTGCGCTGGTTGGGATTTCGTTAAAGGTATTTTTTGTTAAGCGATTTATGATTTTATCAACAATATTCTATATAATGATGGGTTGGGTAATTGTATTTGCAATGAAACCATTATTACTTGCAATGCCGTTTAATGGGATAGTTTGGTTGATTATTGGTGGAGTTTTGT
>JAQUWH010000001.1 GCA_028692955.1 Clostridia bacterium | reverse complement strand
TTTTTCAATGTACTTAAGCCACTCATGTTTAGTGACTGTATTTAGTTTAACACAATTTGAACTTCTTGTCAACACTTTTTATGTAATTTTTTAAACTTTTTTACATAATTCTGTTACATCTTTTTTTGTAACTTTTTGTTTTCTTTCTTTTCAACTTGCGACGCTTTATATATTACCATTTTTGTTTTCCTTTGTCAATCTTTTTTTGTCACTTTTTTTATTTTTTTGTTTTTTCTAATATATAGCCCAAAATAATACATTATATTTTCTAAATTAATAACAAAAAAAGAGGATTATACTCCTCTTATATATTTACGTTGTATATAATTTAGAAAGAATAGCCACATTTTGAGCAAAATTTTGCTTTAGCGTCACATACTAATCCACATTGTGAACATACTTTTTCTTTTGGTTCCTCTTTTTTTACTTCTTCTTTCTTTTCTACTTTTATTTTGATTGGTTTTTGTTTTTTTCCACAGCTTTGGCAAAAAGTACATTCATTACTAATTATTTCACCACAGCTATCACAAGCTCTTAATCCTTTATTAAACAATATCTTTTTATTCATATCATCTATTTCTGCTAAAAATTTATCTATTTTTTTAGCCTCTTTAGTAAACACCTTACCTATATCTTCCCCGTTTTTATATGAGTCATAAATTGTTTTACCCATTTCTTCATATACTTTTTCAATTTCGGTCTCTTTATCTGCAATCGATAATTTTAACTTTGCGTCCTCAAAAACCTTACCCGATTTATCAGCAACTGTATTATATGTATCTGTTGCCGTTTTTCCAACAATTTTTGATATTTTTGTTACTCTATCCATGAATTCCATAAAAATCCCCTCCTTATATTATATAATATACCACAATGATTGCTATAATTCAATATTTATTGTAATTTTATTGTTTATATAGCATGAATTTTACAAATTTAACTTCATGTTATCTAACTACGTTAATTTATTGTCTGAAAACATATGACTGTTATGCTTGCTACCATATTTATAGAACATATTATGATAGGAAAAATTTATCATGTCAACAAAGAATCTAAACTTAAAATCATCGATGCTACTCTTTTGATCAGATTTTTATTTGACTAAAAAAAGTTCCTGACTTTTTCAGGAACTTCTTTTTATTCACTTTTTTCTATTATAATTTCTTCGTCTTTTAGGTTAACACTTACCTTATCTCCATCTTTAATATTTCCATCCAATATAGCTTCAGCAAATTTATCTTCAATTTTATTTTGGATTGCCCTTCTTAACGGTCTTGCACCATACACTTCATCAAACCCAACTTTACTAATATACTTAATTACATCGTCACTTATCACAAGTTTCATATTTTTAGCTTGTAATCTCTTTTCAAATTCAGCAATCATTAATTTAGTAATGGCTTGAATACTTTCTGCTGACAACTTTTTAAACACGATAATTTCGTCTAATCGATTTAAAAATTCAGGCCTAAATATTTTCTTTAACTCAGATAGTACCTGTTCTTTTGTTTTTTCATAATCTTTTTTACTATCTTCTTTACTAATAAAACCAATAGAATGATTCTCTACTATATTTCTTGCCCCAGCATTTGAAGTCATAATAACAACTGTATTTTTAAAATTAACAGTTCTTCCATTTGAATCAGTTAATCTTCCATCCTCTAGTATTTGTAGTAACATGTTAAATACATCTGGATGTGCTTTTTCAATTTCATCAAATAATACAATACTATATGGTTTGCGTCTTACTTGTTCTGTTAGCTGTCCACCTTCATCATAACCAACATAGCCTGGAGGAGATCCAATTAATTTCGAAATACTATGGGGTTCCATATATTCAGACATATCAAATCTTACCATGGCATTTTCATCACCAAATAAATTCTCTGCTAGCGCTTTTGTAAGTTCTGTTTTACCAACACCTGTAGGCCCAAGCAACATAAAAGAACCTATTGGTCTTTTTTCATCTTTTAATCCAACTCTTGCTCTTTTAATAGCACGAGCTAAAGATTCTACTGCCTCATCTTGGCCGATGACTCTTTCTTTCAAGATATGATCTAATTTTTTTAGCCTTTCTGCTTCAGTTTCAGTTAATTTACTCACTGGAATTTTTGTCCAACCAGAAATCACATTACAAATATCTGCTTCTGTTACTTTTGGTTCTTTATTTTTTTCATTTTTACTCCAATTTTCTTTTTCTGTTGATAATTTTTCTCTTAATTTTTTTTCATCATCTCTTAGCTTTGCAGCTTCTTCAAATGATTGTGATATGATGGCCTCTTCTTTTTCCTTGGAAGTCTTCTCAATTTTCTTTTCTAACTTTGTGATATTCTCTGGCATTGTTACTGTTTTTAATTTTATTTTAGAGCATGCTTCATCAATCAAATCAATTGCTTTATCTGGTAAAAACCTATCATTAATATATCTTTGCGACAAAACAACAGCTTGCTTGATAGCCTCTTCCGTTATTTTTACTTTATGATGTGCCTCATATTTATCCTTTAATCCTTTTAGAATACGAATAGTGTCTTCTGTGTTTGGTTCATCAATTAATACGCTTTGAAATCTTCTTTCTAAAGCAGCATCCTTTTCAATATATTTTCTATATTCATTTAAGGTAGTCGCTCCAATAATTTGAACTTCTCCTCTTGAAAGTAATGGTTTTAATATATTAGCAGCATCCATTGCTCCTTCTGCAGCCCCGGCACCGATAATTGTATGCATTTCATCAATAAATAAAATAACATTACCAACTTTTTTAATTTCTTGTAAAGACTTTTTTAACCTCTCTTCAAAATCTCCTCTATATTTAGCTCCAGCAATCATTGATGACATATCTAAGCTAACCACTCTTTTATTTTTCAGTATTTCTGGCACTTTACCATCTATTATCATTTGTGCAAGTCCCTCTACAACAGCAGTTTTACCAACACCAGGTTCCCCAATTAAAACAGGATTATTTTTAGTTCTTCTACTTAATATTTCAATAATTCTCTGTATTTCATTTGCTCTACCAATCACAGGATCTAATTTATTTTCTTTGGCAAAAGATGTCAAGTCTTTTCCATACTGATTTAAGGTAGGAGTGTTACTACTACCCATATTTTTTGTAGCTGCCGAATCACTAAATCCAGATACTGGTGAATCTTCACTCAGTAATCTTAATAAATCAGCAAAAATTTTTTGAGGATCAATATCAGCATCAATTAATATTCTAACAGCCACACTATCAATTTCCCTCATAAGAGATAACAGTATATGCTCTGTTCCTACGTAATTTTGGCCCATTCTTTTTGATTCTTTTGCACTATTTTCTATAATTCTTTTTGCTCTTGGCGTAAATTCTATTTCACCATCTAAGGTGTTCATGACACCATCTATTTTAACAATTTCTTCCTCTACATATTGCGACGTTAAGCCTTGATTCGATAAAATCTTACTGGCTAATCCTTCTCCTTCTTCTACAAGACCATACAAAATATGTTCTGTTCCAATAAAAGAATAATTGTGCTCTTTTGAAAATTCTTTTGCTAGTTCCAATACTCTTGTTGCCCTTCCTGTAAATTCATACATTTATATCAGCTCCTTTCTTATATATTCAGCTCTTTTATTGTTTTCTTCTTCTTTATTAAATTCTTCTTTTAAAATTGTTTTTAATGTGTTTGGTTCAATATCTACCATTAAACTTTGAATTTGTTCTAACGGAATATGAGGTATCACTTTAGCAGAAACACCTAGTCTTACTTTTGATAATAGGTCTAACGCCTCTTCTTCCTCTATCGTCCTAGCGTTTTTTAAGATGCCATAGGCCCTATAAATAGAATCTTCTAATGCAATATTTGATTTTAAAAGGATCTCTCTGGCCTTTCTTTCTTGCTCTATAATAGATGTAACTACTAATTTTATATTATACATGATATCTTCATCAGATACTCCCAATGTTTTTTGATTTGATATTTGAAAGATATTTCCAGTTCCATCACTATTTTCACCATATAATCCTCTAACAGATATCCCTATTTCCATTGCTTGGTCAAATAGTTTGTTTAATAGCTTTGCTTTTGCCAAAGCAGGTAAATGCATCATCACTGATACTCTCATAGCAGATCCAATATTAGTTGGACATGATATAAGGTAACCATACTTATCGCTCTTTGCAAATTTTACTTTTTCACTTAAAGCATCTGTAAATCTTGCAATATTTTCATAGCATTTATCTATATTAAAACCAGACTCAAATGACTGTATCCTCAAATGGTCTTCTTCATTTACCATGACAACAATAGTATTATCCTCATTAGATACAATCGCTCCATCATTATTTCCAACGAATTCCTTTGAAATGAGATGTTGTTCTTTTAATGAATTTTGCGTTACTTCATCTATATCCCTCATTTTAAACAAGTGATATTCGTCTTTATCAATAGCTTTGTCAATTAGATTGATAACCATATTCAACTCTTTTGAGTTAAGCATATGTGGAAATTTATACCCTTCTATACTTCTTGCAAAACGTACTCTAGATGAAATAACCACATCAGAATCTTTTGATATATTATTAAACCACATCACTATCTCCTACCTTTCTAGTTTTTTTATTTCGTCACGTACCTTCGCCGCTTCTTCATATTTTTCCTCTTCAATTAGCTCTTTTATTTTATTTTTCAATTCTTTTATTTCCTTATTTTTTGCTTCTTCTTTAGATAATGATTTTTTGCTTAATTTATCTGGCATTTTTATATGTCTATTTTTTCCATGTATTTTATAGAACACATCATCTAAGCTACTACCAAAAGTTTCATAACAATCTGGACAGCCAAGTAACCCAGTAGCAGAATAATCAGCTAATGTATATCCACAAGTTTTACAAGCTACCCCATCATCTAAATGATATTCAGAAATAGGGAGAAACATAGGAGAAAAAATATCGATAACGTTAGCTAAACCTACTTTATTGGCACAATCAATACAAAAATGAACTTCTTGCTTTAATCCATTAATATTCTCATAATATCTAACTGTTGCTTCCTTTTTTCCACAACTTTGACATTTCATACTAATCACTCCTTTATATAATATTGATAATAACATTTTTGAGCATATCTGCTCTTACCATATCTCTATCCAATTTATCTACTTTAATTAAACTTTTATCTGAAAGTGCTACTCTAAGTAGCATAGCAGTTTTTTCATCCAACATATTATATCTTACAAAATCATTTAAGTAAACATCTAACTCACTTTGCGACAAACTTTGACTTATCTTGTCAATAATATCCGACAAATGGTCTGCTCTCTCCAATTTAGCCCTAACTATCTTTATGTATCCGCCACCGGCCTCTTCTACTTTCTACAGAAAAACCCAACTCTGGTATAAACCTTGTTGCAATTACATAATTGATTTGTGAGGGGACACAATTAAATTTACTAGCCAATTGGCTTCTTTTTAATTCAACCATTTCATTCTCACTAAAGATATCTAAAATATATTCTTCAATTAAATCTGATAGTTTCATCATATCACCTTTTTTAACTTTGACTTTCTTTGACTATTATATCATAAAAAATTTGTCTTGTCAATTATGTATGAAATAATTATTCACAATTTCTTTACTAACCTATTTTATTTGGTATTCTACTATATAAAACCTGCTATTTTTTAAACATTCAAAAAGAGACGATTTTTCCAATCGTCTCTTCATTACTATTTATCTATCTAATTTGTAAATATAGCATCAAACTCTTCCGCTTCTACTTTTTCTTTCTCGATTAAAACTTGAGCAACTTTATGAAGTTTTTCTAAATGTTCTTTTAATATTCTTTCTGCATAATTGTAAGCTCTTGTAATAATGTCTTTTACTTCTTCGTCAATTTCAGATGCTACTTTTTCGCTATAATTTCTTTGTGTCGTTATTTCTTTACCCAAGAAGACTTCCTCCTGCGTAGAGCCAAAGGTAATTGGTCCTAATTTTTCTGACATACCATATTTTGTTATCATAGCTCTAGCAATTTTACTTGCTCTTTCAATATCATTAGAAGCTCCTGTGCTAATATCATCTAATACTAGTTTTTCAGCTACCCTTCCACCAAGTAATGAAACGATACTTTCATTCATTTCTGATTTTGAACTATAGTTTTTATCTTCATTTGGTTTATACATAGTATAACCGCCAGCCATACCTCTTGGTATAATTGATATTTGATGTACAGTATCAAAATTTGGTAAAAATTTAGATACGACTGCATGACCAGCTTCATGGTAAGCAGTTAATTTTCTTTCTTTATCACTGATTACCTTACTTTTCTTTTCAGGTCCCATCATTACTTTTACCATTGCTTCTTCAACATCTTCTAATGTTACTGTTTTCTTGTCTTTTCTAGCAGCAAGTAAAATAGATTCATTTACCATATTTTCAAGATCCGCTCCACTAAATCCGGCTGTATTTTTAGCAAGTAGCTTAAAATCGATACCCGTTTCAAATGGTTTGTTTTTAGAATGCAATCTCAATATTTCTTCTCTTGCTTTGACATCTGGAGCACTTACTACGATTTGTCTATCAAATCTACCTGGCCTTAGCAATGCAGGATCCAAGATATCTGGTCTATTCGTTGCGGCCATTACAATAACACTTTCATGTGTTGTAAACCCATCCATTTCAACTAGTAATTGGTTTAATGTTTGTTCTCTTTCATCATGTCCTCCACCAACACCGGCACCTCTATGGCGTCCTACAGCATCTATTTCATCAATAAATATTATACAAGGAGAATTGCTTTTTGCTTCTGTAAATAAATCTCTAACACGTGATGCACCAACGCCGACAAACATTTCAACAAAGTCAGAACCACTGATAGAAAAGAATGGTACATTTGCTTCTCCTGCGATTGCTTTTGCCAGAAGTGTTTTACCAGTACCTGGTCCTCCAACAAGTAAAATACCCTTTGGAATTCTTGCTCCCATGTCTTGATATTTTTTGGGATTTTTCAAGAAATCAACCACTTCTTCTAGTTCTTCTTTTTCTTCTTTTAATCCAGCAACATTTTCAAAAGTTACTTTTTTCTTTGTATTTTTATCTACCACTTGTGCTCTATTCTTACCAAAGTTCATTGCTTTAGAATTTCCTTCACCAGTTTTTCTAATCATGTAGATAAAGATAAGAAGTGTACCACCAAGCAACAGAAGAGTTGGCATAAATGGTGCTATTCCTTCCCACATAGAAGGCTTTGCCACATCTAATTCAAATTCACCTTTTGAAACAAGTGGTTGTAACATTTCTAAAAAAGTAGTAGAATCAGGAACATTAACTGTCCTAACCACATTTTCTTCGTCTTTTAACTTCACTTGTGCTGTCTGTCTATCGCTACTTATTATAACGCTACTAACAGATTTCGCTTCAATTTTTTGCATGAATTCAGTATATGACATTTCCTTTTTTGTTTGGCCTTCTAACATAGATATTGAATAGATTGCAAGTGCAATTAATAATACATATGTTATTATTGTTCTTAACACTGAAGATTTCTTCATAATTCCTCCTTTAAATTAATAAATCATCACTATATCTTTTCCTAATATTTCAATAGTAAACTTATTACCGATACAATATTTTTTTCCTTTAATATGATGCTTTAGCAATGTTAAAACATCTTGAATATGTATGTTCTCGATTCCCTCTAAATTACCAACTTTCAGATTAATAATTTCTCGAATAAGTCTACACGCAATGCTTTCCATCTCTTTTGTGATAAAAGAAATTTTAAATTTAATACTATCTATAGTATTGTCAATAATACAAGTTTTTAATACTTTTTGTGTGTATTCTTTTAAAAAGTTTTCGTCATTTTTTAGCAATTTTTTCATTCTGATGAGATTACCCACTATATTTGAATTATATTCAGTTTCTATCTCTGGTATTAAAACATTTCGAATTTTGTTTCGAATATAGTTATTTTCAAAATTTGTTTTATCAATACAAGGATTAAGATTTAATGATTCATTATATAAGTTAATATCTATTTTCTTAATATTTAATAATGGTCGTATAATGTTCTTGTATTGATAATCCATTCCAGTAAGACCATTCAAACCAGTTCCACGCATGATATTTAATAATATCGTTTCAGCATCATCATTTAAGTTATGTGCTGTTGCTATAATTGTCGAATTTGTTTCTTGCCTTATCTTTTCAAAGAAGTCATACCTTACTTTCCTTCCACATGTTTCTTCTGACATTTTTAATTTTTTTGAAAGTTCTGGTACATTTTCTTTTAGATAGTAAAAAGGAATATTTTTCTGCTTGCAAAAATTCTCCACATACTCCTTTTCATCGTATGACTCTTTTCTTATCATATGATTGACATGTGCAACCAATAACTCATAATTTATGTTATGTTGTTCCTTAAAGTGATGTTTAAGTTCAAATAATGAACTCAAAAGACACATAGAATCGGGTCCACCCGAAACAGCAACTACTATTCTATCACCATCTTTTAATAGATGATTAGTAATAATAGTATTTTCAATTTGTTCATATATATATTTACTTACATCTTGTTCTATCATTGCTCTGGCCCTCTATATAAATTAGCAAATTTTGTATATTGACCAATCCATGCCACTTCGACACTTCCTGTTGAACCGCTTCTATTTTTAGCAATAATTACTTCTGCAATATTCTTTTTTTCTGTTTCTGGGTTATAATAATCTTCTCTATGTAAGAACATAACAATATCGGCATCTTGCTCGATGGCACCAGATTCACGAAGGTCACTAAGCATTGGTTTATGATCTGTCCTAGATTCCGTAGCACGACTAAGTTGTGATAGTGCAATAACAGGAATTTGTAATTCTTTTGCCAATATTTTAAGTGATCTACTTATTTCGGATATTTCTTGTTGTCTAGAAGGGCTCTTTGTTTTTGATTCCATCAATTGTAAATAGTCAATGACAACAAGTCCAATATTTTTTTCTAATTTTGCTTTTCTGCATTTTGCTCGAAGTTCAGCTGAGCTAAGACCAGGTGTATCATCAATATATAATGGAATGTCTGAAAGTCTTCCACTCGCTTGACCAAGTTTTAACCAATCTTCAGATGTTAAGTCATTGCCATTTTTAATCTTCATACTATCTACTTCAGATTCAGAAGAAAGCATTCTGTTGGCGATTTCTTCTTTTGACATCTCAAGGCTAAAAACCATAACAGGTGTTTTAGCATGCATAGCAACAAATTCTGCGATGTTAAGTGCAAATGCAGATTTACCCATGGCAGGACGAGCAGCCAAAATAATTAAGGAAGAAGGATTAAGACCTGATATCTTTAAATCTAAATCAACAAATCCACTTTCAACGCCAGATACTTTGTTTTTGCTTTGATACATTTTTTCTATCGTATCAAAAGCTGTTACTAATACTTCTTTTAAGCTAGAATAACCTCTGTTATTTCTATCTTGTAATACATCAAAAACTCTTTTTTCGGTTTGCTCAATAATAGTATCTACTTCTTCAGACTGGCTATAACCCATTTTTAATATATCATTTGCTACTTTAATTAATTTTCTAATAACTGATTTTTCTTCTACTATTTTTACATAACTTTCAATATTAGAAGTAGTTGGTACATTATCAATAAGAGTAGCAATATAGGTAGTTTCTCCCACTCTCTCATAGCTGCCTCTTAACTTCAGTTGATCAATAATGGTAATCATATCTATATGCCTACCTAGTCCGTAAAGTTCCATCATAGCAGCATATATTTCTTTGTTATCTTCTCTATAAAAATCATCTGGTACCAATATTTCTACTGCTGCAATCACAGCATCTTTATCAACAAGCATTGATCCTAAGACTGCTTGTTCAGCTATGGTATCATTTGGTTGAACTCTACTAACTAACTCATTTTCCACTTACTACACCTTCATTCCGACTACTACTATTTTTAATTTTGCGATAATTCCTTCATATAATTTAACATCTACACTATAATTTCCTAGTTGTTTAATTGGCATGTTAATTACTATTTTTTTCTTATCAATATCAAGTTTGAACTTCTTTTTTACTTCTTCAGCTATCTCTTTTTCTGTAATACTACCGAACAGTTTACCACCATCGCCTACTTTATGTTTAAACTCAACAAAAGATTTTTCTATTATTTCTTTATTTTTCTCAGCCTCATCCATCTCAGTTTTTTTCTTAAATTTTAATGCATCATTTTTAGTATTTGCCTCATTTATATTTTTATTATCGGCAATAGAAGCAAGCTTTTTAGGAATCAAATAATTTCTAGCGTATCCCTCACTTACTTCAATAATTTGAAGCTTTTTGCCAATACCTTTTACATCTTGATTTAATACAACCTTCACTTAGACACCTCCAAATTTTCTATTCTTTTATATAATATTCATTAATACTACTTACTAATGTTTCTTTTGCTTCTTCTAGTGAAACACCTGCTATTTGTGCTCCTGCAAATGTTAAATGACCTCCGCCACCTACTTTTTCAAGTATTGTTTGCACATTAATATCTCCCATTGATCTACCAGAAATCATCACTACTTCATCCACTTTACATAGAACAAAAGAAGCTAAAATACCAGAGATGGATAATAATTCATCTGCCGCTTGTGCAGCAATGATTGGCATATCCTCATATTCTTCTGAACAAACAGAGATAGCTATTTGACCATTAATAATCTCTGCATTTTTTACAATTTCAACTTTGGCTATATATGTCTCAAAATCATTTTGAAAGATTTGTTTTACTTCTGTTAAATCAATCCCAAATTTTTTCAAGTACGCTGCTACTTCAAATGTTCTAACACCTGTTTTAAAGATGAAGTTTTTCGTATCAATTACAATACCAGCATACAAGCTCTCTGCTTCAATTGGTGTTAAACTAATATCATCTAAATACATCAAAATTTCTGTAACAAGTTCTGAAGTAGAAGATGCATAAATTTCATGATACGTAAGAAGTGCATTATCAATAAATTCTGGTCCACGTCTATGATGATCTACAATGACTACTTTCTCAAATTCATCTAACAAATCAGGATATGCAAGATATGATTTTTTATGAGTGTCAACAACAATAAGAAGTGAATTTGTAAAATCTAGTTTTTTGGTATCATTTACAGTTATAAAGACATCTTCATATTCCTTTGCTGTTTTTATTTTATCAATAATTGCTTTTGTACTACTATTACTTTTAGTGTCAATGATAATATTGGCTTGTTTACCAAGTAATTTTGCCATTTTGTACATTCCAACAGAAGCACCAATACAATCAATATCTGAATTCTTATGTCCCATTACATATATTTTGTCTGATTTTAACATAATTTCTCTTAATGCTTGAGAAATTGTTCTTGCTCTTACTCTATTTGTTTTTTCAAGACCAAGATTAACTCCTCCATAAAAATCAAATTTTTTATCTTTTTTAACAACAACTTGGTCGCCACCTCTTCCAAGGGCAATGTCCAAAGCAGAAGAACTAGCTGCGTATCTTTCATCAAGATTAGATTCGTTATACGAAAGACCAATGGAAATGGTAACAGGTAGTTTTGTTACATCTGTTATCTCTCTTACTTTTTGTAATATTTCAAATGTATTTTTTTCCATTTGATCTACATATTGTTTTTCAACAAATATCACAAATCTATCTTTATCTATCTTTGTCACAATACCATTATTTTCACTAACCCATTCACGAATTACTTTTAATATTTTTGATGTGATTTCTGATTTTTCAAGTTCATCTAATCCCTGCATCGTTTCTTCATAATTATCTATGAAAACAATACCAACTGCTATTTTGGTATTTTCTAATGTGTTTTTTAATCTATTTTCTTCTGTTTTATTAATATATGAAATAAGCATACAGTTAAAACTAGAAAATTTAATATAATTTCCTATGGCACAATATACTTCACCATTGCCAATATCTGATGTAACAGTTGCAGTTTCAGACTGCTTTAAGTTTTTATCAATCATAAGAGCAGTATCTACAATAAATTCTTTTGGAAATATATGCTTAGATACTGTATTTTGCCATATAATTTCTGTTGGGCTTGTTAACATCACCATTGGTATATCTATCAGATTTAGACTATCTTTTAATACGATATCAACGCTTTGAGATAATTCTTGTATTCTATATTTTCTATTCTTAATTTCAGAAATACAAACAAGAATAGACAACATAGTAGCTATAAATATCAATACTAACGAACCATAAAATAAAGAGGGACTGATAACAAGTATAACAAGTGATAGTATAGTAATAATAGATAAGTAAGTTATTCTAACAGAAAATATACTAAAATCAAACCATTTACTCTTTTTGAATTTTTCCATTTATTTTCATCCTTTATTGTGTATTATTATACCATTCTATTTTACTATTTTTAATGCTTTTTGTCAAGTAAATACGCCTTTTTTAAAAGTTTGGAATAAAATAACTCTTCCTTAACTGTAGCAAATTGGCGAATAGATTACCAAACCAATTATTTGCAACAATTTGAAAGAGTTTTATCACTATTAAAAAGCTAAATAAAAAAGATATAAGGCAAGTGCAAATGAAAATAGTGCAAATACATATCTAGCAACTTTACCAAGCTTGGCATATTTTTCTGATTCACTTAATTTTGTTATGAAATCTGCTGAACTGCCTGCAAGAATAATAACTACTGAATGCCCTATCGAATAAGCAATCATTAAAATAATACCAAATAATAGATTACTACTTTGGGCAATAAATGTAAGGATAATAATTAAAATAGGTGTGCTACAAGGAGAATCAAAAAATCCTCCCACAATTCCAAGCAAAAAGGCTCCTAAAAAATTTTTCTTAAGCTTTGGTCTCTTACAAGTTTTATTGTTTTTTCCAAAGATACCTAATAAATTTAATGTAACAATTACGAGTATAATAGCAAGTATCAGATACCACCAAGTACCAAATAGTTTAAGTTGAATATTTAATAGCGTCGTGGCAATTCCAATAACAACAAACGTAATCGTAAGACCTATAGCAAAAAAGATACTATACAAATAATTTTTTCCTTTTTTATTTTCATCATTGCTTGTAGTGTATCCAATAATAATCGGCAAAGTAGATAAAGTACATGGGCTAAACGAGGATAAAAATCCACCGATTAACGCTATAGCTATCGCTAGAAAAATATTGGTATTAATAACACTTGAAAAATTATTCAATAGTTCTATCATATTGATTCAACACACTTTCTATCTTATTTAAGAATTCTTCTTTTTCTATTACACCAATCATTTTTTTCTTAACATTGCCCTCTTTATCTACTATAATAAAAGTAGGAATCAAATTGACATTATACTTATTACTAAGCGTATAATTACGTTCCACATTTACCTGTTCAAAGTTCATTTTATCACTATATTTTTCTTTTGCTGATTGATAAATAGGTTCCATTTGACTACAAGCAGGACAAGTAGAAGAAACAAATTCATATAATTTAAGTGGCAATGTTTGTTCCTCTGTAATATTATCACTACCTAATGATTTGAAATTACGTTCTCTATTAATGTATTTGACAACGAATACAGTTAATATACATAACGCCATCACTGTTATGATAATGACTACTTTATATTTTTTAATTAATTTCATATCTTTACCTCATTCATTATTATATTAAAAAATACACAATTATTCAATCAAAACAACCCTAAAAGTTTTTTACAAACGTACTTTTAGGGTTATTTTATTTTTTATTACTATAAACTATAGTATAATTAGTAGTTTATTAATATAAAGTATCTTTTATTATTATACCACAAAATTATATATATTATAGCAGTTTAATATAAATTAAATATTTTCAAATGATTATCAAAAAAAACTCTATCTATTTTCCGTATTATTATTTATCAGATATTCATATCACAAACAAAATATTTACATAGAGATTTTTGAGACATACTTTAGATAAAATATATTAAATTATATAAGAATAAGGGGAATTAATAGAATAAAAATATAATATTTTAATTTCTAATAGTTGCCCTGTCTTCTAATCTAAGTCGATCAGCTATCATAGCAATAAATTCTGAATTTGTTGGTTTACCTTTATTTGAGTTCACAGTATAACCAAATATTTTATCATGCATTTCAATTTGTCCTCTATTCCAAGCAACTTCAATGGCATGCCTTATTGCTCTTTCTACTCTAGAAGGAGTCGTATTAAATGTACCTGCAAGTGTTGGATATAAAGTCTTTGTAATTGAATTAATGATATCTTCATTTTTAACGGCAAGTAGTATTGCTTCTCTTATATATTGGTATCCCTTTATATGAGCAGGAACGCCTACATCATGTATAATATTAGTTGTTCTTACTTCTATCGGAGTAGTTGCAGAAGAATTACTATTAATCGTCGTTTTAGTATAGCATTTCGTTTCATTACTTGTTGTATATTGATCTTCTGTTTGTAATAAATCTCTTAATCTTTCTACTAACGTAGCCATATCAAAAGGTTTAACAACATAATAGGTTGCTCCAAGAGCGATGGCTTTTTGGGTAATTTTTTCCTGTCCTATTGCGGACATGACAATAGTTGTTGGCATATTTACGTCACCAGATTTTACTAAATCTTCTAAAGTAGCTAGTCCATCTTTTTCAGGCATAATTATATCTAATAGTAATATGTCTGGATTATATTCCTTGATAATTGGAATTGCCTTTTGCCCGTCATACGCTGAAGCAACAACCTCCATATCTTCTTGTGTATTTATATACATGCTTAACAATTTTACAAATTCTTTGTTATCGTCTATAATAACAACCTTAGCTTTACTGCCCACTAATTGTTCCTCCTATTCGTTTACACAATAGCGTAACACCATTATATATAATTTTAACTCAAAAATCAAGTTTTTTCTATGTTATTTTAAGTCGAGTTTTGTCGATTAAATAAAAAACATTTTTTAGTTCAAAATTTTTCCAGTATTATTTAATAATTTATACACAAATTATTAGTAGTATAAATCATATTTTTATGATTTATACGATCAAAAAAATATTGGAGGTGAATATATTATGGCATCAAACAACATGAGTAACAAACAAGCTAAAGCAGCTTTAGACAAGTTTAAATATGAAGTTGCAAATGAATTAGGTATTAACTTAAAACAAGGTTATAATGGTGACTTAACTTCTAGAGAAGCTGGTTCTATCGGTGGTGAAATGGTTAAGAAACTAGTAGCACAAGCTGCTAACCAAATGCAATCTAAACAATAATTAATTGTTAATAATAAATAGTGAGTACCCCATTTAAATACTCACTATTTAATTTTTTTTAAACTTTCAAATTATAGGTATAATTCTATTTATTCTACACAAATTAATAGTAAATCGGAGGTGAGTATATTATGACATCTAATAGCAAAATGACTAACAAACAAGCTAAAGCAGCTTTAGATCAATTTAAAATGGAAGTTGCAAGTGAACTAGGAGTTAATTTAAAACAAGGTTATAATGGTGATTTAACATCTAGAGAAGCTGGTTCTATTGGTGGTGAAATGACTAAAAGATTAGTAGCACAAGCTGCTAACCAAATGCAACCAAAACAATAATTAATTTTTAAATAAAAAAGCAAGCCAATTTTGACTTGCTTTTTTATTTTTAATTAATAGGTCTATAAGAATTGTATAGTGTTTTAAATTCTTCTGAAAACTCTTTGTCAGCAATTATTTCTACAATTTTCAAAACATCATCTTGCTTTGACATAATCGCCTTGCTTTTTTTATTTAACTTTTTTAAAAGCTCTTTGTATCTGCCAGGGTTTGTTTTACTATACGCATTGCATATTTCAAAACATGCGACTTGATAGTAGTGAAACAGACCTTTTGGACTAAGAAAATCAGTAGATATTAGAGCCATATAATCAGTTAAAATATATACCTCCTTTTCAAGTCCCGGGCAAGAAACCCTTGCACCTAATAATTTGCTTTTTGCATTCCGCAATATTAAATCCACCATAATAACATATTCCTCCATAATATTAATTAGTATTAGAGTCTTCTATTTGATATCTGTATATTATATCATTTTATTATTTTTATGTCAAATTTTAAGATATAGCATCGTAATTCAAGGTCAACTACAAGTTTTTTCATAAAAAAACAGATGAATTATATAATCCATCCATTTTTTAAATTATATTGTATTAATTTAAGAAACCAGTGTAATGTCTGCTTACCATTTGTGTTTCCAAATTTTTTAACACTTCTAGCGCAACACTGACAACGATAAGTACAGATGTACCACCAAATGATATTGACACTGGGATAACTCCTTGTAATAATACAGGTAGTACTGCAACAGCAGCTAGGAATATTGCTCCTACCGCTGTTATATATTTAAGAATCCTTGATATATAATCAGAAGTATTCTTACCTGCTCTAATTCCTGGTATAAATCCACCATTCTTCTTTAATTGGTTAGCAATTTCAACTGGTTGTACGATAAACATCGTATAAATAAAGGTAAATGCTATAATCAGTAACATGTAAATTACTGAATAAGAAAGTAAATAATACCACGCACTTCCATCAGAAACCGAGAAAATATTGCTGACTACATGCCAAAATCCTGTTGGATTTCCTTTTGTTACTAGATTTATAATCGTTCCTGGGAACATCATAAATGACATAGCAAAGATAATTGGCATGACACCTGCCATAGCAACTTTTATTGGTATATGAGTGTTTTGACCACCATACATTTTTCTACCAACTACACGTTTTGCATAATTAACTGGAATTCTACGTTCAGCTTGTTGTACATAGATAACTCCTGCCACTACGATTATCATCGCTATTACTAGCGCTGCTACAATTAGTATGTTCTTTAATCCACCTTGTGCAAAAGTAAATAATGCTGTGGCACCAGATGGGATACGTGATATAATACCAACAAATACGATCATGGAAATACCATTTCCGATACCATATTCTGTTATTTTATCACCTAACCAAGTAAGTAATGCTGTACCAGCAACAAGTGAACTTAAGAATAAGATACATCCCATTACTGCTCCTGCACCGTAAGTAAGTTGAGGTAATAAGTAAGATTTATATGTTAAATATAATCCCAAACCTTCAATTAACGCAAATGCTATTGTTAAATATTTTGTGTATTTTGAAAGTCTTTTCTTTCCCTCTTCTCCTTCTTTAGCTAGTTTTTCTAAACTAGGTATAACTACTTGAAGTAAGTTAAGTACAATTGACGCTGTGATGTATGGCCCAATTGTCATTGCAAATATTGAAAATCTACCAAAAGCACCACCAGAGATTAAGTTAATAGTCCCTAGTATTCCACCAGCAGACGCACCAACTTGATCCATAAATGCTATTTTATCGATTCCTGGCACAGTAATAAATGACCCTAGTCTAAATAATAATATAATACATATTGTAAAAATTATTTTTTTTCTGATATCTTTTACAGAAAAAATATTTTTAAGGGTTTCAAGCATACTACTTTACCTCTATCTTTCCACCTGCCGCTATAATTTTTTCTTCAGCAGATTTAGAAAATTTAGTAGCTACTACTGTTAATTTTTTAGTTAATTCTCCATTACCTAATACTTTTAATCCGTCTAACTCTTTTCTTATAATTCCTTCAGAAAGTAAAACTTTAACATCAACAACTGTATCGTTTTCAAATCTTTCTAAATCACTTAGATTGATGATTGCATATTCAGTTGCAAAATGATTTGTGAAACCTCTTTTTGGAATTCTTCTATATAATGGTGTTTGTCCACCCTCGAATCCTCTTCTGATACTTCCGCCAGTTCTAGCTTTTTGACCTTTGTGTCCTTTACCAGCAGTTTTTCCAAAGCCTGATCCTGTTCCTCTACCTTTTCTTAATCTTGAAGTAGTTGATCCATATGCTGGACCTAAATCTTGCATTTTCATACCTGAAGTTCCTCCTTCCTTCTTTATTCTTATTTTAATATTTCTTCAACAGTTTTTCCTCTAAGTCTTGCCACTTCTTCAGGTGTTCTCATTGCTTTTAAAGCTTTAATAGTAGCATAAACTACGTTTCTACTATTACGAGAACCTAGAGTTTTAGCAGTTACATTCTTGACACCTGCAAGTTCTAATACTGGTCTTACAGCACCGCCAGCGATTACTCCAGTACCTTCTACTGCTGGTTTTAGAATAACTTTAGATGAACCAAAGTTTATTGTCAATTCATGTGGTAATGTACCATTTACTAATGCTACTGTTACTAGATTTTTCTTTGCTTCTTCTGTTGCTTTTTTGATTGCTTCTGGAACTTCAGAAGATTTTCCTGTACCAACACCAACTCTACCGTTTTCGTCGCCAACTACAACAAGTACGCTAAATCTAAAAGTTCTACCACCCTTAACAACTTTAGCAACTCTATTTACATTAACAACTTTTTCTTTTAATTCTTGTTTTTCTTGTCTTGTTTCAGCCATTTTTTGGTTACTCCTTTCCTTTTAGAATTCAAGTCCTGCTTCTCTTGCAGCTTCTGCTAGAGCTTGCACTTTTCCATGATATAAATAGCCATTTCTATCGAAAACTACAGCTTTTATATCTTTTTCTAATGCACGTTTAGCAACAAGTGTACCAACTTCTTTTGCCGCTTCAATATTAGAAGCTTTTGTTTTTACTTCTTTATCTAGCGTAGAAGCTTGTAGCAAAGTTACTTGTTTATCATCATCAATTATTTGTGCATAAACGTTATTTAAACTTCTAAATACACATAGTCTTGGTCTATTAGCTGTACCTTTTACAGTAGCTCTTACTCTTTTTTGTCTAACAGCTCTAGTTTCATTTCTACTTTTTTTATTAATCATGTGTAAGTTTCCCTCCTTTTATTTTAGGTTTATTTCTTACCGCCAGCTTTACCTTCTTTTCTTCTAATGTGTTCGCCAACGTATTTGATACCTTTACCTTTATATGGTTCTGGTAATCTATATTCTCTGATATTTGCAGCTATTTGACCTACTACTTGTTTATCAATTCCTTTAACAATAATAGAGTTTTGAGCTGGAACATCAATAGTAATACCTTCTGGTTCTTCTAACTCAACAGGGTGAGAATAACCTAAAGTTAATACTAATTTTTTACCTTGTTTTTGTGCTCTGTATCCTATACCGTTTATTTCTAGTGCTTTTTCAAAGCCTGTTGTTACACCAGTTACCATATTAGCAATTAAAGTTCTAGTTAATCCGTGTACATTTCCAGCTTTTTCATTCACTAAAGATACTACTACTTTTCCTTCTTGAACTTCTATATTTACATCACTTAAGAATGTATCAGTTAGAGTTCCTTTAGGGCCTTTTACAGTAACAGTATGGTCTTCAATTTTAACATCAACACCTTGTGGTATTGTGATAGGATTTTTACCTATTCTTGACATGGTATGCCCTCCTTTTTATACTCTTCATTTACTACCAAATATATGCTAATACTTCACCAGCAACATTTTGTTTTCTTGCTTCTTTATCAGTCATAATACCTTTAGAAGTAGAAATTATAGCAATCCCTAGACCATTTAATACTCTAGGTAATTCTTCAACGTTTGCATATATTCTAAGTCCAGGTTTACTAATTCTTTTTAAACCTTGTAATACTTTTGTTTTGCCTTCATATTTTAAAGTAATTCTGATTGTTTTTTGTGTGCCTTCTCCTAATACATCAGCAGAAGCAACAAAACCTTCAGCTACCAATATATCAGCTATTGATTTTTTAACTTTTGAATAAGGAACATCAACTGTATCATGTCTTGCATCATTTGCGTTTCTTATTCTTGTTAACATGTCTGAAATTGGATCATTCATTGATTCTTTACCTCCTTTTTTACCAGCTTGCTTTTTTTACTCCTGGTATCTCTCCTTGATATGCTAATTTTCTGAAGCATAAACGGCATATTCCATATTTTCTCATGTAAGCATGTGGTCTTCCACATATTTTACATCTATTATAATATCTTGTGCTAAATTTAGGTTCTCTTTGTTGTTTAGCAATCATAGATTTTTTTGCCATTCTAAAATCCTCCTTACTTTGTAGCGAATGGTAAGCCTAGCATTTCAAGTAATGCTTTTGCTTCTTCGTTTGTTTTTGCAGTTGTTACAAAAATAACGTCCATTCCTCTTACTTTGTCTATTTTGTCATATTCAATTTCAGGGAATATTAATTGTTCTTTAACACCCATTGAATAGTTACCTCTTCCATCAAAAGAGTTAGGATTTAATCCTTTAAAATCTCTTACACGAGGAAGTGCTATATTGAATAATTTAGTAGCAAAATCATACATTTTTTCTGATCTTAATGTTACTTTGCAACCAAGATCCATGCCTTCTCTAACTTTAAAAGCAGCAATTGATTTTTTTGCTTTTGTTATAACTGGTTTTTGACCAGCGATAAGTTCTAAATCTCTTATTGCCATTTCAATTGCTTTAGAGTTTTCTTTTATATCAGAAACACCCATATTAATAACAATCTTTTCTAGCTTTGGAGCTTGCATGATTGATTTATAACCAAATTTTTCTTTTAATGCTGGAGCTACTTCTGATTTATATTTTTCTTTAAGGTTCATGTGATTTTCCCCTCCTTTACTTTACTTCTTCACATTTTTTGCAAAATCTTTGCTTTTTTCCATCTTCTAATACTTTTATTCCGAGTTTTACACCTTTTTCACATTTTTCACAATAAAAATTTACTTTAGATGCATTGATTGGGCCTTCTCTTTTTATAATTCCAGATTCTTGCCCTTGTTTTTTAGCTTTCACATGCATAGTTCTAACGTTAATTCCTTTTACAAGTACTTTACCAGCTTTTCTATCAACTTCGATAATTTCACCTTTTTTTCCTTTTTCAGAACCAGTGTTAACTATAACAGTGTCGCCTTTTCTTAATTTTAATTTTGATACCACTTTCTTTCACCTCCGAAATTTAAAGAACTTCTGGTGCTAGAGATATAATCTTCATATAGTCATTATCTCTTAGTTCTCTTGCTACTGGCCCAAAAATACGTGTTCCTCTTGGAGTCTTATCATCTTTAATTAAAACTGCTGCGTTTTCATCAAATCTTATATATGAACCATCATCACGTCTTAGACCTTTTTTTGTTCTTACGATAACTGCTTTAACAACATCGCCTTTTTTTACAGCGCCTCCAGGTGCTGCTTTTTTAACAGAAGCAACTATTACATCACCAATGTTTCCAGTTTTTCTAAAGCTTCCGCCTAGAACACGGATACACATAATTTCTTTTGCTCCCGTATTATCAGCTACTTTTAACAATGATTGTTGTTGTATCATGGATTAGTCCTCCCTTCAAACTTTTTTATTACTATTTAACTTTTTCCACAACTCTTACTAGTCTATATCTTTTATCTTTGCTTAGTGGTCTAGTTTCCATTACTTCTACTGTGTCGCCGATCTCACATTCGTTATTTTCGTCGTGAGCTTTCACTTTTAATGTTTGGTTAACTATTTTACCATAAAGTGGATCTTTTGTCTTAGTATCGATTCTAACAACAATAGTTTTATCCATTTTGTTACTTACCACTTTACCAATTTTAGTTTTTCTTAAATTTCTTTCCATGTGTCAATTTCCTCCTTTACCACTAATTACCTTTCTTCATAGTCATTGCAGTATTCACTCTTGCTATATTCTTCTTAACTAATGACATTTTTTTAGGGTTGTCAAGACCATTAAGGGCATGTTGAAATCTTAATTTAAATAGTTCTTGTTTCAATTCTTTTAACTCTTTTTGTAAATCTTCTACAGTCATGTTTGTATAATCATTCATTTTACTAGATTTCATTTACTATTCCCCCTTCTCTTCTACTTCTTGTTCAGCCTTACTTACTATTTTACATTTTACAGGAAGTTTATGCATTGCTTTGTTTAAAGCTTCCTTGCTTGCTGCTTCCCCTAAACCAGCTACTTCAAATAGAATTCTACCTGGTCTAATAACAGCAACGAAATATTCTGGGTTACCTTTTCCTGAACCCATACGAGTTTCAGCTGGTTTTTTAGTAATTGGCTTGTCTGGAAAAATTTTAATCCAAGTTTTACCAACTTTTTTTGTATATCTAGATAAAGTTACTCTGACAGCTTCTATTTGGTTAGCAGTGATCCAAGCTGGTTCTAAAGCTTGTAAACCGTATTCTCCGTCTACTACTTTGATACCTCTTGATGCTTTACCAGTATTTGTGCCTTTTTGTACTTTTCTATATTTTGTTCTTTTTGGTGACAACATCTCTAGTTACCTCCTTTTACTTCTTTTTTGCTAGGTAATACTTCCCCTTTATAAATCCAAACTTTAACACCAATGATACCATATGTTGTTAATGCTTCAGCAAAACCATAATCGATATCTGCTCTTAATGTTTGTAAAGGTATTGTTCCTTCGCTATAATGTTCAGTTCTTGCAATTTCTGCTCCACCTAAACGTCCAGATACAGCTGTTTTAATACCAAGTGCACCTGCTTTCATTGTTTTTTGCATTGCTTGTTTCATAGCTTTTCTAAAAGAAATTCTCTTTTCTAATTGAACTGCAATATTTTCAGCCACCAATTGTGCAGCCATATCAATATCTTTTACTTCAACAATATTTAAAGAAACTTCTTTATCTACTATTTTATTTAATTTTACTTTTAATTCTTCTATAGCAGCGCCACCTTTGCCTATAATCATTCCTGGTTTTGCTGTATATATATCAACTAAAACTTTATTACCTTTTCTTGCAATTTTGATTTCATTTATTCCAGCTGATTTAAGTGAGCCTTTTAAATATGTACGAAGTTTATGATCTTCTACTAGGTTATTTGAAAATTCTTGTTTATTTGCATACCAAGTTGATGACCAATCTTTTATTATTCCAACTCTAAGTCCGTGTGGACTAACTTTTTGACCCATTTTTAAATTACCTCCTTCTTTTTAAGCTTCTTTTACAACTACAATTATATGACTTGTTCTTTTTCTAATTCTATTAGCACTACCTTTTGCTCTTGGCATAATTCTTTTCATAGTAGGCCCTTGATTAGCATATATTTCGCTAATATATAGTTTAGTTTCATCCATATGATTGTTATTTACTGCGTTAGCCATAGCTGATTTAACAAGTTTTTCAACCATAGGTGCAGCAGCTTTATTTGTATATTTAAGTATAGCGATTGATTCTTTTACTTTTTTTCCTCTAATAAGGTCAATAACTATCTTAACTTTTCTTGCACTAATTCTTGCATGACGTAACTCTGCTCTTGCTATTTTCTCATCCATTTTAAGGCTCCTCCTTTTTTAGTTTCAAACTATTTTTTTAAACTTGATTTCTTGTCTCCTGAATGTCCTCTGAAAAGTCTTGTTGGAGCAAATTCTCCTAATTTATGTCCTACCATTTCTTCAGTAATATATACTGGAACATGTTTTCTACCATCGTGTACTGCTATTGTATGACCAATCATTTGAGGATATATTGTAGAAGCTCTTGACCATGTTTTTAATGCTTCTTTTTTATCTTCTGCGTTTAATTTTTCTACTCTTGCAAGTAGTCTTTCGTCAACGTATGGTCCTTTTTTAAGCGATCTTGACATATTTTTTACCTCCAATATCTTTATTTACTATTTCTTCTTTTAACAATAAACTTATCTGTTCTATGATTTGTTTTTCTTGTTTTGTAACCAAGTGCTGGTTTACCCCAAGGTGTCATAGGTCCTGCGTGACCAACTGGAGCTTTACCTTCACCACCACCATGTGGATGGTCTACTGGGTTCATTACACTACCTCTTACACTAGGTCTTATTCCCAAATGTCTAGTTCTACCAGCTTTACCTAATTTAATGTTTTCATGATCAGTATTTCCAACTTGCCCAATACATGCTTTACATTCTACAGATACAAGTCTCATTTCACCAGAAGGCATTCTAACATGAGCATACTTTCCTTCTTTTGCCATTAATTGTGCTGACATACCTGCACTTCTTACAAGTTGTGCACCTTTACCTTTGTGTAGTTCAATGTTATATATCATTGTACCAACAGGTATTGAATTTATAGTCATACAATTTCCTGGCTTTATATCTGCTTTTTCAGCAGATATAACTTTATCTCCATCTGTAAGACCAATTGGAGCAATGATGTATGCTCTTTCTCCATCTGTATATTCAATTAAAGCAACATTTGCAGTTCTGTTTGGATCGTATTCTATTCCAATTACAGTTGCTTCCATGTCTAGCTTATTTCTTTTAAAATCAATTATTCTATATTTTCTTCTGTTTCCGCCACCATGATGTCTAACAGTTATTTTACCAGAATTGTTTCTACCAGCTGTTTTTTTAGTTGTTGCTAATAAAGTTTTTTCTGGAAATTTTTTTGTAATTTCATCGTTAGATAAAACTGTTGTATTTCTTAGTGATGGAGTAACAGGTCTAAATGATTTTACTCCCATTTCTATTCCCTCCTAGTTAGTTCCAAATGCTGAACTGATTTCTTCTATTTCAGTTTTGTATTTTTTATTTAATTTTGTTTCTTTTCCACCTTTAGCAAGATATTTTTCATCTGCTGGGTTTGTATCAATTTGTACAATTGCTTTTTTCCAAGCACTTGTTAACCCTTGGTGTACTCCAACTCTTTTATTTTTACCATCATATCTCATTGTATTTACTTTTAAAACTTTAACTTCAAATAATTTTTCAACCGCATCTTTAATTTCTATTTTTGTAGAATTAAGAGCAACTTGGAAAGTATATTTTCCTAAAGCAATATTTCCGTAAGATTTTTCAGTCATGATAGGTTTTATAATGATATCCTCTGCATATTTCATATTAAGCGTACACCTCCTCTAATTTCTTAACAGCTTCTTGTGTTAGAACTAAAGAATCATATTTTAATAAATCAAATATGTTCACTGTATTGATTAATGTTGTTTTAACATCTTCAATATTTCTAGCTGATGCTTGAACATTTAAATTCTTTTCTTCTAATACGAATAAAGCTTTGTTTACTTTTAAGTTATTTAAAACATTTATCATGTTTTTTGTTTTGATTTCATTTAATTCTAGCTTATCAACTACAACTAATTTTCCTTCTTGTACTTTAGAAGTTAAAACTGATTTAAGCGCAAGTTGTCTCATTTTCTTAGGAATTGCATATTTATAACTTCTTGGTTTTGGTCCAAGTGCAATACCACCTTTTATCCATTGTGGCGCTCTAATACTACCTTGTCTTGCTCTACCAGTTCCTTTTTGTCTCCATGGCTTTCTTCCACCACCACGAACTTCCGCTCTTGTTTTAGTAGATTGAGTTCCTTGTCTTTGGTTAGCTAAGTAATTAACTAAAGCTGAATGAACAACCACATCATTTACTTCAACTCCAAATATAGATTCGTTTAACTCAACATCGCCTACTTTTTTACCTTCCATATTTAAAACATCTACTTTAAGCATTTTTTATCCTCCTTCCTATCGTTTCCTTACTTTACACTTTTTTTAACTCTAACAATTGCTTTTTTAGAACCAGGAATTGATCCTTTTACTAAAAGAACATTTTTGTCAGTGTCAACTTTAACAACATCTAGGTTTAATATAGATGAAACTACATTACCCATATGTCCAGGTAGTCTTTTACCTTTAAAAACTCTACCCGGAGTAGAAGTTGCTCCCATTGAACCTGGTCTTCTATGATACATAGAACCATGACTCATTGGACCTCTATGTTGTCCATGTCTTTTTATATTTCCTTGAAATCCTTTACCTTTAGATATTCCTTGAATGTCTACCTTGTCTTCTGCTGTAAATGCATCAACTGTAATAGTACTTCCAATTTCATATTCATCAACATTTTCCACTTTAATTTCTTTAATGTGTCTTTTTGCTTCAACACCAGCTTTTGCAAATATACCTTTTCTAGGTTTATTTACATTTTTTTCTTTAATGTCTCCGAAGCTAACAACAACTGCATTATATCCTTCTTTATCAACAGTTTTCTTTGAAATTACTGTTAATGGTTCAATTTCAATTGCAGTTACTGGTATCGCTTTACCGTCTTCATTAAAGATTTGTGTCATTCCGATTTTTTTACCGAAAATTTCTTTAACCATTTTGTTTTTCCTCCCTTAAAATTACTTTTTGTTAAACTTTCTATAAATATAGATCAAATTATTAGTATAGGGTACGTTATTGCCTATCAAAAGGATAACTACTAATCATTTTCAAAAGTTTAAGTTATATTTTAACTTCTATATCTACACCAGCAGGCATATCTATTGACATTAATGCATCAACAGTTGCTTGGTTTGGCTCGATAACGTCGATCACTCTTTTATGAGTTCTCATTTCGAATTGTTCTCTTGAATCTTTGTGTTTATGTGGAGAACGTAATATTGTAACGATTTCTTTTCTAGTTGGTAGTGGAATTGGTCCTGATACTTCAGATCCTGTTTTCTTAGCTACTTCAACTATCTTTGATGCTGCTTGCTCTAGCACAACATGATCATAAGCCTTTAATCTTATTCTCATTTTTTTTGTTTCTACTTTTGCCATTTGTAAAACACTCCTTTTCTATACTTTGTTGGCGAAGCAAGTTTTACACTACCCCGTGTGTTTCAAATAATCTCATATAAAATACCAAATTCAATACATTTTTAAATTTGGCAAATACATAAATTATACTTGCCGCCTGATTTTAAATCAGACATGCTCCATAAGAGTTCCCTACTTCAAAGAGTAGCCACATCCTACTTCAACGCAAATCAACATTTATATTATAAAACAGTTTTATGTAAAAATCAAGTCTTTTTATAAAAAAAGTGGAAAAAATAGCAACTTTTTTATACTTTGTAATATTTTTGTCATATTCTGTTGTTTTTGCTACTTATTTGTATTGACTTTACATATTTGCAATGATATTATATAACAAATCGCAAAAGTATCCAAAAAACATTTTTTAAGGAGGTCTATGAAGATGAAATTAAAATTATTGGCGTACACCACACAACCAGGATATGAGGATTCAAAGGATTTGCAGGAATTTCGGAAATTAACAAAACATGAGCTTGGAATTGTAAAAAAATCAGTAGGCTTAGGCAAGGATTCTGAGCGGTACGACCACTACAAAGCATTGCTCTTTTGTTCAAAAATGGCTGGTATTTGCTATATGGAAGATGACTTTGAACACATTTTAAATGAGTCTGCCGAAACTTCTTTTAGACGTTTACGACAGGTCATAACTTCCGGACACCACAGTGTATTTGATCATGTCAAGTTAACCTTTGAACTTTCAGGTATCCCGAAAGTATTAGCTATGTTTTTAAACAACGAAAAAGACTATGCTACTTCGGAAAAATCGGCCAGATATACAAAACCTGAAAAGTTGACCGGAGATCAAAAACGTATTTACTTTGAGTGGTTTGAGACACTAATACCAATTATAAGAAGTAAGTATCCCACACTCTACGATGAATCACTAAAAAAGCCAAATGCTAAAATTAAAAAACTTGCACAAGAGAACGCTAGGTATTTTATATCCATTTTCGAGCCAATTACAACAATGGGATATACCACCTCTCTTCGGCAATGGAATTACCTAATCTATATGTGCGAAAAGTTCATCGAATGTTCCGATCCACGTGACGGCTTTTCAATAAGAGCGGTTCCCTACATGAAAGAATTTGTAAAGTTAGCAAAACGGTTTCAGATAAAAGGACTTGTTCCTCTTGGAAGAAACCGTAACCTTTCTCTTATTGGGGATCCCGCATATTTTGACTTGCCCGATATGTTTAGTTATTCTTATCAAACAAGCTTTTACGCAAGTTACGCTTGTTTTGCACAAGTTCAGCGACATCGTAGTGAAAGTTGCTTTATTTACAACACTGAAGATGTAGGGTTTTACGTACCTGAAATCATTAGATCAAACGAACAACTTACTGCAAAATGGCTACAGGATGCAAAGAAAGTTATGCATCTGTATCCCCAAGGTAAGCTAATTAAAATCGTACAAACCGGAAATATTGATACATTTATAATGAAATATTGTGAGCGTTGTTGTGGGTCTGCACAACTTGAGACTATGCGTAATGAAGTAGACATTGCAAACAAATTTGTAAAGCTAAGTCCCTATGGGTACAAAATTCTCGAAGAGACACACGGTCATACTGCAAAATGCCAGTTTGAACATGGTTTTTGTGCCAGAAAATGCATGCTTGGCTCTAATCAGTACGACAGAGTGATCTAATTGCTACAAGGCTATGGAAGAATATTTTAGTTAATTCTATATTTTTCATAGCCTTATTCTTTTTATGTATCAAGATGAATTGACTTAACTAGCCTATTGTTATATAATTTAATTATAATAAAGGGGTCTTGAGCATGAATAAAATATTTGTCATTGAAGGAACAGACGGTGTTGGTAAACAAACTCAAACAAATGAACTTATTAAGAGGTTAAATCAACTTGATATATCAACATATACCACTTCATTTCCAAAGTATGATGATTTATCTTCCGGGCCGGTAAGGGAATATTTGAGCGGTAATATCTCTCAAAATCCTAATGATATTTCTGCAAAAGCTGCGTCTAGCTTTTACGCTGTAGATCGTTATATTACTTTTAAAAAGTATATTGAATCGTATTATAATGATAATAGTACAGTAATTGTATTTGATAGATATACTCAATCAAACCTCATCCACCAAGGTGGTAAGTTAATTGGTGAAAAAAAGAATTTTGATAAGTTAGATGAGTTTTCTAATTGGTTATATCATCTCGAATATGAAGATCTGTCATTGCCTAAACCAACAGCCACTATCTATTTGTATGCACCAGTTGACTTTACGATTAATATGACAAAAAACAGAGCAAATAAAATAACCAACGAGGCAAAAAAAGACATCCACGAAAGTGATAGAACGCATTTACAACATGCTGCAGAAGCCGGCCTGTATTTTGCTAAAAAACAAGGTTGGCAGATTATTGAGTGTGTAAAAGACGGTACACTTCGTACGGTTGATGATATAGCATCTGAAATATTGTCAATTGTAAAAAAATATTTATAGTGTATTAAGGGAACATTTTATCAAATGCTCCCTTCTTTTTTATCTATTTTTATATGATATTTTTCATTTTTTTATATTAAGACTTGCATTTTTTGAAATCTTATGTTAAAATGAACAGGTAATACTATTAATTTACCATAAGGAGGTGCACTAATGCCAAATATAAAATCAGCTAAAAAGAGAGTAAAAATTATAGAAACAAAAACTGCACAAAACAGAGTTGCTAAAAAAGCATATAAAGAAGCGGTAAAAGCATTTGAAGCTGCTGTAGCAGAAAATAGCAAAGATAAAGATGAATTATATACTAAAGCTGTTAGCTTAGTAGATAAAGCATGGTCTAAAGGTGTTTTAGCAAAAAACACTGCTAGTAGAAAAAAAGCAAGTCTTGCTAAATTATTAAATAAGTAAAAAATGAACCGGAAACACCGGCTCATTTTTTTATTTATTTTTACTATTTATTAGTTCAATGAGTGCATCCGCAGCCTCTAGATAATCCTTAAATGTTTTCTGCAAAATAACATTATTAATTAAAGTAGGTTGCTCTGCTATTAACTCCATAAAGAAGCTAATTCCAAAACCTTTATTTATCATTTCATGTATTTTTTTTGGGTTTTTAATGAATGAAAGAATATTTTTGCTATTTGTTATTGTTTGATAGTTTTGATTTTCTTCTTTACTCTTTTGTATTAATATATCAATAAATTCTTTACATGTATAGATGTGATATCTCTCTATTCCATATAATCTTGCTGCTATTTCTAATGCTATGATTGTTTTTAAATTGAATTTCTTTAGTAATTTATTAAATTCTTCCATTTTAAAGAAATAATCATAACCACCTAATTTGTTAAATGCTTTTAATGTATCAAGATAACCAACTTTCACATTTTGTCTCATTCTTTCATGATTAAATTCAAAAGTCCCACCAAGATCATCACTTGTTTTAATCAGTTTAATATATAAATCTTTTTGCACATTTTTTCGTTTTAAGCCAATTCCATTCACATCAATGACAATCATATTTTTATACCCTTTTTTGGCTAGCATATTAATCGGCATATTATCATATAGTCCGCCATCATAATACTCAATATCATCAATTACTTGTGGTTTAAAGATAGGGAAACAGGCAGAAGCTAGCAGATAATCATATAGTTTTTCTTTCGGTATTTTCTCTTTAAATATTTCTACGGCTGAATTTTTCTTTAAGGAATACGTAACCATACCAAAGTCAATGCTTGAATCATAGACTTTATCGATATTGATATATTTGTTTAATGTGTTTTTTAAAGCTTCGTTTGAGATGCCTTTTTTCTCGAAATATTCGGTTACAATTGCTGCAATATTAGAAATATCAAATATATTCTTATGGGAATCGATTTTTCTATCAATCGATAATATATCTGTAAGTTCTATATTATAATATAATTCTTCTATCTTATCAATATCATCTTGTAAAATTAAAGCACCATTTAATGCTCCTATAGAAGTACCTGCTATTGCTGTTACATTTAAGCCTATTTCCTTGATTGCTCGCCACGCTCCAAGTTCATAGGAACCTTTTGTTCCTCCACCGGTTAGCACTAATCCATATTCTTTGTTATTTCCTTTCATCTTATCGCTCTCCCATCATTGTACTATCATTATATCACAATATAATACTCTTTGAAAGATGCCATGAAAAGAAAATAATGTTAATCCCAATTTGTTCCATCTATCGTATGAACTTTTCTAGCATAGTCTTTTGTATCTGGATATTGTAGGACTACTTCTGATCTATTTCTGTTTAAAAATTTTGTTAACTCATATAAACTAATCCATATTTGATTCGTTCCTTCTTTTTGCGATTCGTCAAATATTAATTGTACTCCAAAATGTAGATGAGGAACATCAATATTATTGACATTTTCTTTAGAGCTATATCCTGTCATTCCAAGATAGCCAATCACATCTCCCGCATTTACAATTTGCCCTTCATAAATATCCTTAGCAAATGGATGATCCTTTCTTAAATGTGCATAATAGTAATATCTTTTTTTATCAAAGCTTCTAATACCGATTCTCCAACCGCCATACTGATTCCAAGCGGCGACTTCAATAATGCCAGATTCTACTGCAATAATAGGCGTTCCTATGCTTCCCATCATATCATGTCCTAAATGCTTTCTTTTGTATCCATATGATCTGGAAGCTCCGAAATCATCAAAATCATTATAACTATACCCTTTTGCAATTGGAGAAAACACTTTTAACCCATATTTTTGTACAAATTCTTTTTCACCGTTTTCACCTACTTGTTCTATTGAATAATTACCAATATATTCACCAAGAACAGCATCTATGCTCTCATAGAAATAAGAGTAGTTCTTCATATCTTTTGTTAAATCTTCGATCGACTCACCAGCTTTTAATTTCATAACTAGATTGTCAATATCCTTGGCCCTATATTTTTTAAAATCTCCTCCATATTTAGTAGCAATGTAGGCAAGAAGCTCAACCCAGTCATATTTTATCTCTTCATCATTTTGATGGGAATCTATATCAACTTTTGAGGCTTTTACTAGTGCTTCATAAGTAACATTAAACTCCACCCATTTGATATATTTCTTTTCTTCTTGTGCCTTTGGCTCTTCTTCAGTCTTTTCTTCCTTACTTTCCGGTACTATATATTGGTATGGTTCTTCTACTAAAAAATTAAAATTAAAAAAGAAGACACATACCACTACTATAATGAAAATTTTCCCCAGCATTTTTATTCTTTTCTTCAAAATAATCTACCTCACTATAATATATTATTGGAAAGATAGATGTATACATAGTTTTTCCATTCAAAGAAAAAAATAAAACCAGTACTATTTTTATAGTCCTGGCATTCCTGTACGATATTGACCTCTTGTTTGTATTCCACCGATTCCACTGATTCCTTCTCTTGTATTACTAATAATATTAGCAATAGGTACAAAATCATCTACTGGTGTATAAGCTATGGTTTGCGCAACGATAATCGGATCCATCATATCAATTAAAACCCTTTTTGGTGCACTTGCAAAATTAGCACCTGCTGAAATTATTGCTTCGTAATAACTCTGGCAGGCTCCTGCAAATATGACCAAGTTATCTAAATTATGCTCATATCTTCTAGCTTCTAAAACTCCCTGTATATAATATTTTGAATTTTTGTAATTATCTATATTATAGATATCATTTCTTTTTCTAACAAATGCATCATGTGGTGTTACACGTTATCTTGAAAATACTTATCAAAAAAAAATTATTCTGTAAATAAATTCCATTCAATTTTCATATTTCTTATTTTAGTTTCCTTATTATAATTACCAATATATATTTTAGATATAAATTCATCTAATATTACTCTATCTAGTATTTCTAATTTTTTATATTTTTGTAATACGTTTTTTGTGGCAGCTTCCTTTGATTTTTCATTATTTAAGTTGATTAATTCATTGTCTAATTGCTTTAATTTTTCCTTAAAATCACATACTTCTCTTAGATATTTACTTTTCATCATCGTAAACTCATCTAAAGTAATGATACCATTGGCTCTATCATCATATAAAATAGCAAATGTATCCTCTTTTTTAAGCATATTACTCTCTATAATTGATTTTCTTTTTTTTAGAGATTTAATTTTTTCATCAATAGAATTTAATACCTTTTGTTCATGATAATTTTTTTCTATTAAATTTTTATCATAATATTTTGCAATTTGCTTATTTATTTCTTGTAATACAAATTCATAAACATCTGGTTCTCTTACTACCTTTGTATTATCACATAAATTTTTATTAACCCCATAACCAGTTGCACAATTCCAGTAAGTCGTAAAACCTATTTTCGATTTTTTATTCATTCTATAAAAAAACTTTTTACAGACATCACATATTATTTTTCGAGAAAATAGCGCGATTTGACCACTATTTATAGGTTTAACTCTATTATTTTTTTCAAATCTTGATCTTACAATATCCCATGTTTGATTATCAATTATTGCACTATGACAATGCGGTACTATTATCCTTTTGCTTTTATCTATCGTTCGCATCGTCTTATTTTTATAACTTAATCGCTCTCTTTTATGTTGTACCAAAGTCCCTATATAAACTTCATTTTTTAAGATTTCATAAACTGTAGATGGTCTCCATAATTGGATTATTGGTATAATAATGACCTGACCTACATGCAATTTTTCACTATTTAGTGAATTGTACTTTACTATTTCATCAACTGTTGAATGAAACTTAGTAGCTATTGTTGTAATCGTATCATACTTTTCAACTTGATATTTTATTCTTTTATTTGGCTCTACTCTAGCATTTCTATACTTGGTACCCTTACTATATTTATAAATACTGGGAATTAGCTCTCCTTTTTGATTCAAATACTCACAAATCAAACTACTTCCATTACCTTCTACATACAAAGAAAATATTTTTTTTACTACCATTGCTGCTTCCTCGTCTATAATAAGCTGATATTTATCATTTGGATTTTTCTTATATCCATAAGGCGCAAAAGCACCTGTAAATAATCCATTTGCTTGCTTATTCTTTAGTATGGCTCTAATATTGATAGATTGATCTTCAACCTGCCACTCATTTACTAATCCATTAATTTGCCTTGATTTTTTATTTCCCACCACTGATGTATCTGTACTATCCACTAATCCGACAAATCGAACATTCCAAGATACAAATTCCTTATGGAGATATTTCTCTATCATTTCCATACTTCTTGAAAACCTTGACTGACTTTTGCACAATACAATTTCTGTATTTCCATATTCGCAAAAAGCCAATGATTTCTTCCACTCTGGTCTATTATCATCTGCACCCGATATGCCTTCCTCACAAAATATTGCCACAACACACCAATTTCTTTTTTCGCATTCATCTAATAAAAATAATAGCTGATTTCTGATACTTTTACTAACATCACCATCAATAATATCACCATCTTCCACAGATAGCCTTATGTATAAAATAGTACGATATTGTTTGCCATCTAGCATCACTCGTATGTTGTTTGTGTTTTTTTTAAAACAACTATCATCAGTATTAACACTAATCCCTAATACTCGTTGAATATTATTTGAAACATATTTTAAATTTGTAATATCTATATATTCTTTTATTTTTTGTATTTCAATGGAATCTTTATCAAACATTGAAATCACATCACAAGAATTATTCTTTTGATTCTCTTTATCTATGATCATAAAAAAACTCCTTTTGGCAACTATATTTCACTATTATATTTTTAATTTATGTTCATTTTCTACTATATCAATTTTTTCTTCATTGTATATGATTATTTTTGCTATTTTTCTACATATTACTTGCTTCATTTCATCAAAAGATAATTTATCTAAATTAATATGTTCAGCCTCAAAATTACACTTCATCAAATCACTCCCATAATTTAAGTTATTAGCTATAACTTGTATTTATGAGCATATAATCAAAAAAAGTATTAATTATTTGCTGATAATTAATACTTTTAATAGTTAAATATGAGAAAAATGAGTTACTCATAATAACCCTAATTTATGCATTCTATGTATTTTTTATATTATATTTTTTTGCTAATATACTTTCGTAAACAAAATTAAACTTTTTGGTAATACTATTTATTTTTTAAAAGTATAGTAATAATATTAATATTATTAAATTATTTCAAAATTCAAAGAGAAAATAACTATCCTATGTAAAATTATTGTATTTATAATTTTATATAGGATACTATTATCTATTTAATCTATTTTTTCGTATAATATTAAAGTTTTTTCATTGCCTGATTCTTTGATACTTTCTGGATTATCTATTAATTTTTTGATAGCATCTTTATTTATAAAATTTGGCTCACAGCCATCAGAATAAGCACATATATATTTTACCTCATTAAGATTTTGTTCATATAAATCTATATATTTTTCTGCCCCTACTTCCCCTGTTAAAGAACCATAAGATATATCTTTACCGTTTATGATATATTCTTTATTTCTACAATCTCGCCTTGCTAAAACTCTACTACTAGCCTTACTCCAATTAAAATCTTCTATATAATCCTCAAAGTTTACATGATTATTTTTAGTTGTAAACACTATATTTAAATATTTATCAAGTAAAGTTATATGGCAGTCACATATAGAAAAGCAGTATAGTGTATCATTGATGATAACACCACCCGCCGAAACCGTTGCATGTAAATCATTTTCTATATAATTGATATCTCTACCTTTATTTATATCCCAAACCTTTCTATTGGCTAGTTTAATAACTTCATTCAAACAATTTTTATCTATTTTAGACTCGTCATATTTTAAAAGTTCTGAAATAAATGTTTCACAAATAATTTTTGATGCTTCATAGGAACCACTTGGATTTGGATAATTTTTCATCACAAATTCTATTTCTTCTTTAGTAGTAGGATATCCTGCAGCTTCTCCAGTTATCAAATCTTTTGTAACACCATCCGCTACAATAAACTTATTATTATCTATTCTAAAATAGTCCTCTTGTATTGGCTCTACATGATATTTAATATAACTTGATTTAGGGTAAGTTTTTTTAAATATTATTTTAAACATTATTTTCACCTTCATATTCACTATCAAATTTTGAAATATTATGATACATATCTGAATTTGGTCTTGACATAGATTCACGGATTTCCTTTGGTAGGTAAGTTCTAATATCTGCAACTAATTTACAGTAGTTGATTGCTTCATCATAGTTAGAATCTAATATTTTATGTATAATCATAGATTGAGCCTCTTGACAAGCACCTACCTTTAAAGTGATACTTAATTCATAAAACCATTTCATATCCTTTAATACTTCTATTCTTTCATCATAGGTAAGCATGGTTGAATCTATAAATTTATATAACATATATGACATATTTTTTGCATAAGTATATCTATAAAACCCTATTTTGGAATGTTCCTTAAAAATATCATATATTTTTTTATAGGTTCTGCTGATGCATTTAAAATATTTTATATCGCAATTAAATGAGGTTGATTTTTCTTCCTTATTTCTCTGTCTATAAGCATGTACGGGTTCTTGAATATAGTATACACTTTTAGAGTTTAGAAAACAAGAATTGGTAAAAAATGAATCTTCCGCAGGTGTTGCTTCTAAAAATCTAATATTATGTTTCATGATAAAGTCTCTTCTAAATATTTTATTACAAACAGAGCTATTAAGTACAAAAAAGGATTTGTCATAATCTTTAATATCAAGTTTAAAGTCCTTGTATTTATCCATATTAAATATAGGAAAGTCCCATACTTTCCCATCATAATCTGCATTTATGTAATTAGCTGTAATAAAATCTGCATTTTCTTTTTCTATCTTATTATATAATATTTCAAGTGAATAACTAAATAAAAAATCATCTGAATCTGAAAACATTAAATATTGCCCAGAAGCATATTTTATCCCTTCATTTCTAGCAGTTCCAGCATATTTATGATTTTTATCCAATTCTACTAATTCTACATTACAATATTTTTCTTTGTATTTTCTAATAATTGGTACACTACTATCAGTAGATGCGTCGTCTACAAATATAACTTGTATATCTTCAAATTTCATAGTTTGTTTTAATAACGAACTGAATAAATCATCAAGATACTTATCTGAATTATATACAGGTATTATGATTGATATTTTATACATAATTTCTCCTTATTTAAAACTATATATTATCTAGTTTTAATTCTTTTTTCTTTTCTTCTAATAATCTATCAACATCGGCTCCCCATACTTTAAGTCCATGTTTCTTTTCAAAATATATTGCTGAATTTAGCAGTAATTCATTAGAAAATCTGGTTTTTTCATATTCTATATCATTTAGGTCAGTAGCCGTCTCATGGTCATGCACTGCTCCAATTATACCGGCAGTAGCAATTTTATAGCCTAAATCAAATAGTTTGATAGAAAAATCTATATCCTCAAAACCTATAAACATATTTTCATCGAAGCCACCAATTTTAAGAAACGTTTCTGTTTTCATCAAAGCCGTTGCATATAAGAAATTTGATATAGATCTAGGTACTTTCATATTTTCAAGGATTTCATCTGTATGTAAGTCAAACATTGATTTGCCTTCTACTCTATATTTCCCATTATCATTAGTTATTTCAAAAGCCCCTCCTAGGGAATATAAACTTTGCTTTGTAGATTTCATCAATGGAATATTGATAAAATGGGCTCCAAACTCATGAATGGTTTCTCTTAATTCATTTAATATATTAGTAGTAAAATATATATCATTATCAAGCATTAAAAACCACTTTGTTTTTACGCACTTTGCAATTTTATTCCTACCAATTGTGGCTCCATAATTTTTTCCAAATTCTACTATTTTACAATTAAATGGTGCATTTTTTATTGCTTCTTTCAATGCCACTATTGTTTCTTTACTAGAGCCATTATCTCCTATTAGATAGTTACCTTTAAAATTCGGAAAATACTTTTTTAGAGATTCAATCTGTTTAATTGTAGCTTTTTTCCTGTTACATGATAATGTTACTATTGTTAATTCTTGTCCGTTTTCTCCAATATTATCATCTTTAGCTATTAGTTTATAGTTTTCATTAGAGCCATATATAATTTGCTTTAAATTGTTATTTAAAGTTATGTTTGTCATCTCAAAACTCCTTTTTATGATATATAGTATACCATACATAGTATCCAGAGTCAAATTACACTTTTGTAAAAAATCACTATTTTATTAAGAAAAAACTATATTCAGTCTTCAATTTGATCTGTATAACTATTACATTTATCTCATCTATTTATAAATATTTTCAGGATAAATTATATCACCATGTCCTGTTAGTATTAATATATTTGGCCTTATTTTTTGAAGCAAAGAATAAATCTGCTTATATTGCTCTTGCTCTGGTATATTATAGGTATAAGCAGTAACGCCCATTCTTTTATAACTTTCCTTACATCTATCCGTATATTCCGGGTCCCCATCTATATGTAATACAATACCCGGTTTCTTCAAAATAGATTCTTTTTTAAATACATTAGGATTTTCCTCTACCGTTACCTGTTCACGTATATTGTAATAACCATTTATCTTCTTATTCATATTCATATAACATCTATTTAATCTAGCCACTCTACTCTTTTCAGTATTAAGTACTCTTTTATCTGTTTCTTCTTTACTAATATGTTGTAAATCATAGTCTGGTGCATCTGCAATAATCCTAACAGTAAGACCGGCTAAATCCACCATACCATTTGCATTGATTCTAGTTATCTTAAATAAAACGTCGAGATTATATGATTTTCTTGCCACTACATCTCCTACTTTGAATGTCTCCATGAAGAAATCACCTCTTAAAATATTGTATGAATAAATGATCTTCAAGGTGCCTTTAATGAAGTATTCTTATAATAAATATTTCATTAATTCCATATTATATATTGACATACAATATTATATACCGTATAATATTGTATGAAACAAACAAGGAGGTATATATGATCTTTCAATTAAACTCGTCTCTTTTAGACGCTTGTGTTCTTGCAGTACTGATGAAATCCGATACTTATGGCTATGAATTAACACAAAATTTAAAAAACAGTATCAATGTATCCGAATCTACATTATATCCTGTGCTTAGACGATTGCAAAAGAATAATTTTTTAGAGACATACGATAATGAATTTCAAGGAAGGAATAGACGTTATTACAAAATAACCAATGAAGGAAAAAAACAATTAAAGGAATACAATGAAGAATGGGAAATATATAAAAACAAAATTGAAAATATATTAGGAGGAAGTTTGGAATGAATAAAAACCAATATCTAGACAAATTAAGAAACAGTCTAAAGAAATTGCCTGAAGCAGAAGTAAGTAATGCTATTAACTATTATACGGAATACTTTGAAGATGCTGGAATTGAAAACGAACAAAAAATAATAAATGAGTTAGGGGAGCCAAAAAAATTGGCTACCGTTATTATAGCAGATTATGCTATAAAGAATAAAGATAATTCATCTAAAACGATTAATAAGAGTTTATCTACTTTATGGATTATCATTATAGCAATATTTGCTTCACCGGTAGCATTACCACTAGCAATTGCCTTAGTCTCTATTATCTTTGCCCTATTAATTGTAGTTTTTGCAGTACTCTTATCCTTTTATGTTGCCTCTATTGGTATATGTATAGCAGCAGTTGGGCTGTTAATTGTTGGTTTTTCAATTTTTACAATACATTTTCCAACTTCGTTATCAGCAATAGGTGCAGGTTTAATCGTAGCCAGTCTTGGCATTCTACTTTTCTGGTCTATTACCTATATTGCAAAGAAAACGATTTATTTAATTGCAAAACTATTTAGCAAAGTCGTATCGAAAGGAGGTAAATAATATGGGGAAATTCACTAAAAAGTTTTTTACAGTAATTGCTATCCTATTTACAGTAGGTATCATTTTAGTTATTATCGGATTTTTATTTGGTGCGAAATCAAATATATTTTTTAAAGAGGGTCAAATTATGATTGGTGATAATAACAATACAATTTATAATAAGGAGATGAATCTTACATCATTTAATGATATTTCATTAGATGTTAAGAATGCTAATGTATATATTATAAATTCTGACAGTTTCGGTATAGAATATAGTTATACTAACTCACACAGTGAGCCAAATTATTTTATAGAAGATAATAAATTAACTTTTAAAGAAGAAACACACTTTTTTATCTCTTTACTAAATTTTAATTTTAAAGAAAATTTTGTTAAAATATATATACCTAAAGATAGCAACTTTAATAATGTAACAATTGAGAACAAGAATGGAAAGATTGAAATTGCAAATATGAATGCAAAAGATATATTTGTTGACTCATTCAATGGAGGCATCACGATGAATAATCTAACAACCGAAACTAACAGAGTATCCTCTAAAAATGGTGCTATAACCTTAAGAAATATTCATGCGAATAAAATTCAAATGGTTTCTTCAAATGGAAAAATAGAATGTGATACTTTAACTACTGATTATCTAAAAGCTGATTCAAGTAATGGTGCTATTCTACTTTCTACTATTACTTCAAATGGTTCTGACATTTCTTCAAGCAATGGTAGGATTGAATTATCTGGAACATTCAAAAATATTACAAATCTTAAAAGCAGTAATGGTAAGATTCACGTTAAAAACTCTATTGGTCTAGAGCATGGCTATGATATAAAATCTAGTAATGGAAGCATATACATCTCTGGTGAAAAATACAAAGATACTTACGTTTCTAATACACAAAGAAGTAATCAATTTAAGATAACTTCTAGGAACGGAAGCGTTACAATTGATTCTATACAGTAATGTATAGCATAGGATAATAAAAATCACTTTAGACAATCATCAAATGATAGTTTCTAAAGTGATTTTTCTATATGATATTACGTACGTTGAAATAAAAATTGTATTCCTCCATTTGCCGCTGCAGTACCAGCAAGTATGATAATTCCTGCCACTAAAACGCCCAACACAATTGGTGGTATTGCTTTTTTTGGTGGCAAATCTAAAAAGTTAGCAATCAATGAACCAACCCAAGCTCCAGTTCCAGGTAATGGAATTGCCACAAAAAGGAATAATCCCAAAGCAGCAAAGTTTTGTAGTTTATCACTTTCCTCAATTTTTTTAGTAGCTCTTGCTGTTGCCCAATCAATTATTTTCTTAAATGGTTTCCATCTTCCAAAGAAATCAAATAATGGTCTGATGTATTTAACGATAAAATAGATAGGAATGATATTACCAATAAAACTAAGTATAAAAGCCTCCAAATAAGACAAATGAAAAGTAAATACCCCTATCGGGATCGCTCCTCTTAATTCAATAATTGGCGTCATACCAATTAATATAGTAGCAATATATTTAAAAACGATGCTATTGAACATAAATTTCTCCTTTATTAATATAAATACCATTATAAAGGAAAAATGTCAAAAAATCAACCTATTTTAAGATATTTGCTCAAGAAAAGAACACTATCAAATTGACAGTGTTTCAATTATTAATATGACATGGATAGAGATTGTTCTCCCTATTTTGTCAATTTTTCTTGATTTTTAGCAGCCTGTGAATAAATTGTGCAAAGGATAGTATTCATCAAATACACTGGTATTTTAGCCTCCTCTGTAACAAAATATAGAGTCAACGTCCGTCCTTCTAATTTTAGCTGTTTTATTATCATATCTACAATCATAATTATTTTTTACTTGTTAATGATAATATTATATATTTAATTTACTTATTATGCAAGCTGGTGCAAAATTTTTTTCTAAATACAAAAAAAGCATCTCTTAACTAGAAATGCTTTCTTTATTATTATTTTACTGTAAATGGTAGTAAAGCAATTGTTCTTGCTCTTTTGATAGATTCTGTTACTTTTCTTTGATGTTTTGCACAAGTACCAGTAACTCTTCTTGGTAATATTTTACCTTTATCACTTACATATTTTTTTAATTTTTCTACATCTTTGTAATCAATGTCATCAATTTTTTCAACACAAAAAGTACAAACTTTTTTTCTTGGTCTTCTAAAAGGCTTATCGTTTTTACCTTTTTTTGCATTTCTATTATCAGCCATTATTATTTCCTCCCTTCAATATTATAATTAGAATGGTAGGTCATCTGTATCATCAATAGTGATGAATTCTCCATCTATACTAGATGAAGGAACCGCACCAGTATCCATACTCATAGAAGAATCACTGTCTCTTCTAGAGTCTGCAAAGTATGCATTTTCAATTATAAAATCAGTTGCATATCTTTTTTGACCATTTTGATCATCCCAACTTCTGTTTTGAATTCTTCCCTCAACTAATACTTGTTGACCTTTTCTATAATATTTAGAACAGAACTCTGCTAATTTACCAAAAGCAGTTAAGTTAAAGAAATCTGTCTTTCTCTCACCGTTTTGATCTGCAAATCTTCTATTGACTGCTACAGAAAAAGTAGTAACTTGTGTATTTGAATTAGGTATCACTCTTGTTTCTGGATCTTTTGTTAATCTCCCCATAAATTGAAACTTATTCATTAAATTTCCCCCTTAAAGAACCTAAAACAGTTCTATAATTTTTTATTCTTTATCTTTTCTTATAACCATGTGTTTTAACACGATTTCATCTAATCTTAATATTCTTTCGAATTCAGCAATAAATTCAGGATTCGCAACAAATGTAAATAATATGTAGTAACCTTCAGTTTGCTTATTGATTTCATAAGCTAACGTTTTTCTACCCCATTCTTCAACATTTGTAAGCTCGCCATTTGCTGATATTAATTCTTTCATTTTCTCACCGAAAGCAACAGTTGCTTCTTCTGGAGCATTTGCAGAAAGTATTATAACAGATTCATAATTATTCATGACTTCACTCACCTCCTCGTGGACATCTGACCCTATAAAAATATAGAGCAAGGAAATTAACTGTTTATGATTATATCATAATATAGTAATATAATCAAGATTTTATCATTTTTTTCATTTAAAGCACTAAATTTTTCTTACTACGAACTATTTTTAAATGCACTAACACCATTTCAATCTCTATATTTTTTATAATATTAGATGGATTGATGTATTTATATCTTGCTGAATCTATAATGGAATGTATTCTCCACTCTTTATTCTCATTACTCTAATTTCATTATCATTAACCTTCATAGTTGCTATTATATTTTATTCATCACAATTTTCCCTTCTATTTTTAAATTTGTCACCCTATTAACTCCATTTTTTAAAAAAATTTGATTTTTATTAATATTTTGGAAAATATTAGAAATAATAATACTGATCTTATATGAAATTATTTTTTGAGATTTATTGACAATGTAACGGATTGATTATATAATACATATACTAATATAAGGTATTATATTAGTAGATTGAGAGGTATTTTTTATATGAAAGTAGAAAAATTAAGCGACAGTAAAGTAAGAATTACACTTACTTTTGAAGAATTAGAAAAAAGAAAAATAACTCTAAATGATATAGAAAAGGACTCTACCATTGCAAAGGAATTATTTGTAGATTTATTAGAAGAATCAGACTTAGACAATGATTTTGTAATTGATGATTCCCACCTTTTTATAGAAGCAAGTTCAGACAATAATAATTTATTTGTAGTAACGATAACAAAGGTTGAAGATTTACCTGATTTAAAAAAATATTCTCTTACAGATGTAAAAGGCGTTCACTCTACTAAAAAAAGTTTAAATAGTAATACAAAATATACTGTTGATAGTAATATATATTCTTTTCAAAATATAGACAACATTCTTACCATATGTGAAAAAGCAAAAAGTGAAAAGCTTTTTTTTGGCAAGAATAGTCTCTATAAATTAGAAGATGTATATTATCTAGTCTTTAGTAAATCTTCCATTAAAAATTCTAAATTTTTAAAAACTTACGTTTTCTTATCTGAATTTTGTAATGATTATTATTCTTATGATTTATATGAAACATGTATTAAAGAAAAAGCAAAATTAATCATCGAAAATAACGCATTACAAAAATTAAAATTAATATAACTATATAGGATACAACCCATCGAAATGGGTTGTATCTTTATATTTTACAATAACTATTTTTATTTACTACAATTTCTATCAACTCACTTTTTGAATTTTCACTTAAATTTGGTACAATATACTTCATTTTATATTTCAACTTAAATTCTAATAACTCACCATATGTTGTATGCTTATTTGGTGCTTCAATTTCTATATTGCTAATATCAAATCCTGATTGTTCTAAATCAGAAATTAAATTTTCATTTTCAGCATCAGTCAAATAACCATATTTCTCAATAATATACATATATTTTTGTGAAATACTATTTAATTTTTCATACCAAAGGAAAGGAAATATTAAATTCATAAAAAAATAACCAATTAGTACAATAATCATAACAGAAAAAAATAGAATAAGTGGTGCTGAAACAATTGTACTACCTTTTTGTAACTTTCTCATTAATAATTCACATCCATTGTTTTTAATTTTATCTCATCATAGATTGTTAGCATAATATTTCCAATCTGTTTTTTTAATATAATAGGTTTAATTGTTACTTTTATACGGATTTTCACCTTGTTAATTCGTTGGTCATATTGTAGTGATTCAATAACTACATTTTTATGATTCTTACTAATTAAATTTTGTATTTTATTTCTTAGAATATCTTCATCAATAATATAGTTATTATAAGCCAATTCTTCAATATCCATCGATAAGTAAGAATTTTGTACAAGGTAGAATAAATCTTGTTTAATAGGATAAACCTGTGCGTTTATTTGCATAGATAAAAAATAAAAAGACATTAAAATAATAATCAAGATAGTAAATATAATAGATAAAAAAACTAATTCTATATTTCCTTTCTTATTATGTATCATAATAACCAATCATCAAGTTTAGTCGTCTTACTAAGCGCCTCTTTATTGCTCACTTCATTTAGAATATAATTCATGTTAAGTTTATAATCATCAATGGTATCAAAATATAGTTTGTTTTCATATTCCTTTTCATTATTCCAATTGACAATTTTCAGACAATTTGGTTTTTTGATTCTACTACCAATTTCATTAAAATTAATATTAAAATAATTTCCATACTGATTTCTACTTTCATTCCATCCTAGTAATGTATTTTCACAATGATCTAATTTTATTTTATATACAATACTGCCATGACCCACTTTTACTTTTTCTAACGGATACTCTTTATCATTAATATATGCCTTTATTTTATCTTGATTAGTATAATTTTTATTAAATTTAATATTCATTCCCAAATACTTGCCATTTTGTATCAATCCTATTGACTCATTTAACGTATATTGGTTATGGATAAAATCTCTTACAACATACTGGCTGTCTTCCTTTTCTAATACTTTAACATCTATTTTTTCTACTGGAACTATTTCTTTTTCATCGATTTGTATGGTAATATTTTTTTCTACTGTATCTTGCATTAATCCATCTACAGAAAATTCTGTGTAAAGATAGCTAGATACTTTTATATTGATGTTATAAGTACCTGGTTTTTCATATTTTTCTTTTTGAAGTGCCTTTGATATATTTTTTGAAATATCACCTGTTTTACTACCTTCCACTTTTGCTACTTCTTCTCCATCAATCCACAAGGTTGATGCTATTTTTTTAATATGATCTATTTTAGCATAATCGTTTAGGTTAGTTACTTTTGCACCAAATACCACTGGAATTTCTAATGGTTCTCCTTGCTGAAGGATATATTTATCATTACAGTTTAGATTTGACTGGACATTGGCACTAGCTGCCATGGGCTTTGTAGACATTGTTGCTACTCTAACTTGTCCTTTATTGTTTAATCTTCTGACGGTAACGACACCTCCTGTCCTCCATGTAGACACTGCATTTAATTTTACTTTATCAAGTCCGATAGAACCTGAAGTAATTCCATATTCAACCAAATGATAAGAATCAGATATGTTATTTTGATAATCTATCCTATCAAACAATAATGGTGTTTTTTTCATATATTCTAATTGTTCATCATATTTGTACTTACTTCTATCATTCCATGATGCATAGGCATCGTGAACCATTAAAAAATTCCAATTATTAGGAGTTGTTTCAGGAACAGCATCTACAGGAAAAAATACATTGTTAATGAGTGAACCACTATAGCTAACACCTAATACGTTGTACTCACCTCTTATACCATATCCATTGTAAATTCCCCCATTTTCACACCATTTTCCCTTATCCCATACCACTTTAAACCTTTGACTAGACGTCCTAGCATACATTTCTGGAGGATTAGAATAAGAAAATACATTATATGCTTGATAGATTTCTTCATTGATTTCATCTCCCATCACATTATATTGTGGTATTCCTATTGTATCAATGACAAATTTAAAATGATTGCTAATACCAAAACAATTTGATTTAAAAAGAAAAAAGAAGAACATTATCATCATATATTTAGTAATCCTTTTTCTCATATCACACCTCATTTATTTCAATTTTTAACATATTTTCTACATAATTAACTGTTAAATTAAAATTTTGCACAGTTATTATCTCCTCTTCTGCTTTTTGACTTGTTGTATCCACATTCTCCACTTTCCTTAATGCCTCATATTTAGTATATATTTTTTCTTTTAATAAACAAATAGATTCTTCCTTTAATTTCATATCAAATAAATTATTCACGCTATTGAGTAACTCTTCTAAATATATTTCATCTATTAATTTATCTTTATTAAATTTTTCCTTATATAATTTATTAATATACAGAGAATAATTAGAACTTCCGTCAATTCTAATATCATAATATCCATTTTCTACTTCATTTTTATTATTGCCAATAAGAATCTGTTTTTCTTCTTTTAAGACAGCAACATATCGATTGGCATACATACTTTCAATTTCTTGTATACGATTCAAATACCTCTCAAATGAAACCACTTTAGGCTCATTAGTACCAGCATATAATGCCTCTTTTACCATATAGCTTCCTATCATCAATACCATACACATTACAATTAAAATACCATATTTAACATTTGTTTTGTTCATATACGCTAACCACCTTATCCAAAATGATACTTGGAGTACTATTTAGATAGCTTAAGTTATCCGTAATATCAATACATGCTAATACATGGTCTGTTTTAAAATTTCCAGTGATAATGATACAAGATTTCAAGTCATTTATTTTGGTAATATATTTATTAATTCTTTCAATATCATTGGAAAAAATCAGACAAACATCATATTTTGTATTCAAATTAATTTTACGAATATATTTAAAGGTATACTCTTTCATATAATTAGATATACCAGTATATTCCTTTAATTTTTCTACCTTCTCCTTTATTTGTTCCTCATTTTCATCATATAAAGTTGCTACTACCATTTTTTACCTCCTATTTAATGATGGACAAACTAAATTTTCCATAATTCTTTAAATTATTAATTTTCTCTACTAATCCCCTTTCCACCTCTATCATAGCAGCATCAATTTCCACATTACTCTCTTTATTCTTTTTCCTATCTACCTTGTTGCCATATTTGTCAAATATATTTAGTATCTTAATTTCTTCTAATAGTTTTACAGTAATATATCCTGTATTTTCATTACTTTTGATTGTTTCCAAATTAGTATCATCTAGAATATCGGTGGCCATCGCTGACTTCCCTGTATAATAGATATTAACAATACTATCTATCCCTACTTGATAAGAAACAAAATCATCCGTTGACTCAATCTTGATACAAATCACTTCTTTTCCTTTACTCACAATCATATAGTCTTGTTCATCTATCAAATGATCTTTGATTAAGATTTGCCCAGCTTTTAAATCAGTATTTAACACTTTATTATCTAAATCACTTTCATTCATTTTGTTATCAATACTCCCGGATCTTACTTGTGTTTTAATATAACTAGATTCATTTATTTTTTGTCCCCTTACCAAATCTTCTTCTAATACAAGAATTTCCTCCATATGGCTACTAATTACTAGTTTGTTATATATAAAAGTAAAGAAGAAATAAACAAGAATTGCGATGAACAAGATGCTTACTACATATTTTCTTTTCACGTTATATTCCTATATTGCTCAGTGTTGTCTTAAACCAAGTGGATATAGTAACAAGAGCATCATTCATCATACTTTTTAGTTGTGGAAAAAATACTACAATGATAATAACTAATGAAATACCAATTAACAATATTGTCTCAGCCACGGCTGAACCTTTCTTTCTATTCATTTTTTTGCTTAATTTTTTAAAATTTAGAATTTTACCTTTTTCCATTTATTCCTCCTTATTTAAATATATTAGTAAAGTTTTGCATGATTTGCACTACAATAGGATATAACACAATCATAAAACTATTTGCAACTGATATTAAGGTACTAAATATGATAACCATAGACCTTTGCCCTGCTTTATATTTTAAATATTTGAAATATACAAGATCTAATGTATCAATAAAGTTTTCTAACATTTCTAACAAATTTCCCTCTCGTTCTCCTTGAATCAGTATAGATAAAAACATATTTAATTCATAAAACGAGAATTTTTGATTAAATTCTCCTACTGCTTTTAACATATTAAAATGATACATTCTATAATGGTCCACAAACAAGGCATATTCTTCTTTAAACCTTTTGTTTTGTATAGAATGAGTACTTCCTTTTAACGAGTCATATAAAGGCATATTAGCAGATAGTGATAGTACGAGGTTTTGAACGATATTTGATATGTCATTTATTATTTTGATACTTTCTGCCTTCAATGACATTTTGATTAAAAGATTAGGTAAGAAATAAAAGAGTACAAATAAAATAATAGAAAGTAATACGTCACTTGTATTGATAAAAGTAATTATCAGCAAAAAAGTAGAGAATAAGTATTTTATCATGAGATAATTCTTAAGTGTTAATCCGTATGGATAACCAGCATTTAGCAAATTATTTGAAATAGCTAAAATGTATTTTTTAAAAAAATGTGTGTGCTTTGAAAAAAATTGATTTGTCCTAGAACAAATAAGTTTAGACTTTTTATATACAAAATAGATATGAATAAAATGATAAGATATTAAAACAGAGAAAAAAATTAATATCAGTGCATATATATTCTCACCTCCCTTCAAAAACAATATAACATTATGAAAGTAAAAAGTCAAGAAAAATCGTTCGCCTTAACTCGACATATGACTTTAATAAACACTTTATTTCTTGTAGAATTCTGTCATATTCTTTTTACTGTCCATCATTAATACTGATTTTATATTTTGAATTTACTATTTTTTTCTATTGATTATTTTTTACGTATCTGCTATACTAATGGCAAGTGGTGATAGATAATGAATAGTAACGATATAATAAAAAATGCAAAAATACTTGTCATTGATGAAGATGTAAACATGATGGAAATCATATCCGAAATACTAACAGGGTATGGTCATACTGTTGTTACTTTTACAGAGCCTGTATCAGCAATTGAAGAGCTAAAATCTAGCAAATACGATTTATTAATTGTCAATTACCTAATGTCACCAGTCAATGGTGATAGAGTGGTTGAACTTGTCAGGGAGTTTGATAAAGAAATCTATATCATACTAATGTCTATGCATAGAGATTTAGCACCCTCTATTGAAACCATGCAAAATCTTGACATACAAGCCTATTTTGAAAAGAGTTCTAGATTTGACCAATTAATTATTATGATACAATCTGGAATTAAATATATTGAGCAAATACGAAAAGTAAAATCAATGAATTTAAAATTAGACCAATATTTATTTGATTTTGCACAAATACTACTAAATACGATTACAGCCAAGGATCACTATACGGGTGAACATTCTAAAAGAGTAAAAGCATATTGTGAATTGTTTGCAAAAAGTTTAGGATTATCTAGTAGTGATACTGAAAATTTACTGACAGCTGCCTCTTTCCATGATGTTGGAAAAATAGGAATTCCAGATAGTGTATTACTCAAAAATGGTAAATTAACAGATGACGAATATGATACAATAAAATTGCATCCTGTCATCGCAGCAAATATCTTTTCTGTTTCAGACATTTTCGACGCTATTGTACCGATTATAAAACACCATCATGAAAGATACGATGGTAATGGATATCCTGATAAATTAAAGGGGGATGCTATAGAATATTTGGCAAGAATTTTATCAATATGTGATAGTTTTGATGCTATCGTATCCAAGAGACCATACAAAGATGAATGCTCTATTGAGGAAGCGCTAGAAGAAATTAAAAAAAGTGCCAATACACAGTTTGATGGCAGTCTATCAGAAAAATTTATTGATACTATCAACCAAAACATGGACCATGTAAAAGATATTATCGTTAATAATACAAGTAAATAGTAAAACAACAACAAAATAACGCAATATGTTAAGTTATATTTTAACATATTGCGTTAAATTTGTACTATGTACTGTATTAATTTGATTTAAGTAAGTCGTATTGTTATCATGATAACAACGTAAGCAGTGATATGCTTCTCTTTAAGCTTATTTTATTTGTTTTTTCATTTTCTGTTTATTTATGTAAGTTATATATAATCATTTTTCTATGATGATTACTCTATAAAAATGGCGATTGCTTTTATGATAGGATTTCCTACTGCATCTTGGCAATTCATCCTATAGCCAATTACTTTTATTTTACATGACATATCACAAAGTAGAGATAAGTCACCATTTAATTTTGTGTTATCAATCCAAACGAAAGTATCATTTATCATAAAGAATTCATCTGTTTTGTTGCTAGATTCTAATCTACTAGTCTCGTTCCTATTTAACTTAATATAGCCTGTTTCTTCTACTATTCTACTATCGTCTGCCCTTGACATGTTTTGTATACTTTCTAATAAGGTATGATAAAAATTAATATTTTTCATATTAGTGATATCCTCAATATTTAAATATCTTTTTTCTGTTTGAATATTACAGGAATTACCTTGATCATAACGAGCACCTAGTCTTTCTTTACCAATCGTATCTTTCTTTTTTCCATTTCGATTTTTATCCTCATCCTCTTTACAAAATTCCTCACATTGATTGATGCTTTCAATACATGGATCAATTAAGAAAGCGTTATTTTTAGTAAAGCTTTTTCGAATTGAAAACTCTACCACTTCGATATTAAAATCAGTATTTCCGAGTACAGAAAAAAGTGTTCTTAAAAATTCTCTATCTAAATAAATATAATATCGCATACTTCCACCTACCATAATACTATGCAAAATGAACTAAAATAAGTCTATACTGTAATACTATCTTTGATATCATTAAACTTATTTTCTCCGATTCCAGATATATTCATAATATCTTCTATTTCAAGAAATTCTTGATTTTTTCTATATTCCATTATTTTTGAGGCAGTTCCTTCACCAATGCCATTTAACGTCATTAGTTCTTCCTTTGGGGCGGTATTGATATTGACTTTTTCATTTTCTTCCTCGCTTTCCTCCTCACCATCTTCTTGCTTGATTGGTACAATAATTTTGTCAGAGTCTACTAGCCTTTGTGCTAAATTTAGTTTATTGATATCCGCATTTTCAAGGATACCCCCACATATGTCTAGCAAGTGATTGAGTCTTGAATTTTCCTCAATATAATAGACCCCTGGATTTTTCACTGCTCCAGTTATATATACCGCTATTTGTCCATTTCTTGTATATTCTTTGGAATTTACTTTTTCTAAGTTCTTTCTGTCTACATTTTGCAATATAATAGATACAATGGATAAAATGATAACAATGATACACACTATATATAGTTTATATTTTGAAATGATTTCTTTTATTTTTTTCAAATTCTTACTCCCTTCTTTTTTTTTATTTTATTTTGTTATATAATATATTATAAATAATATGAGGTGATAACGATTAAAAAGTTAAAAATATTGTTTACTATTTTTTGCATTGTCTTGTCTATCTTTGTACTCTGTTTGAATAACATACAGGCAGTTACGACTCTACAAAAATTAAACTTGCTTTGTACATCAGATATTGTAATGGATTATCATTCCGGTAATATTTTGTATAACAAAGCAATGGATGATAAAATATATCCTGCAAGTACCACAAAAATATTAACCGCTATATTAGTTGTTGAGAATCTGGACATTAACAAGGCAATCGTTGTATCTGATAATGCATCTAGTTCCACACCTATCGGTAGCTCTGTTATGGGAATCAAGCCAGGTGAAGTATTTACAGTTGAGCAATTACTATATGGACTATTACTCCCTTCAGGAAATGATGCAGCTATTGTACTAGCAGAAGCCGTAAGTGGAAATGTAGAAGATTTCGTAACATTAATGAATAAAAAGGCAAAAGAACTTGGATGTAATAATACAAATTTTGTGAATCCACATGGATTTCATGATTATAATCATTACTCCACTGCCCATGATATGGCTACTATTTTTAGATATTGTTTAAATAATGAGATTTTTAAAGAAATAATTTGTACGAAAGAATATACTATTCCACCTACAAACAAGAGTGAAAAAGAGAATAAATTAGTGAATACTAATAGAATGTCGGACGAAAACTATCCATCCTTATACTATGACTATATGGTTGGAGGCAAAACTGGTTATACGGATGAAGCAAGAGGAACGTTTATCTCCTTTTGTGAAAAAGAAAACAAAACAATTATTATTGGAGCTTTTAATGGTTCACAGAAACAAAATGCAAGATTTGTTGATACAAAAACTCTAGCTGAAGACACCTTTGAAAAGTTTAAGAATGAATTAATAGCAAATAAAAATGATTATGTTTTCAGCATAACCAATCAAGTAAATAACATGAAGTACAAAGTAGCATTACAGGAAGACATTTATGCCCTTGTTACTAATTCAAATTATAGCATGGAATATAACATAGAGATAAACCTAGATAGTTTAAAAAACTTAAATTACGATGATAAAACAAATAGTATAGCAAAATTAAATATTACTTTTACAGACATAAATAATCCTGGAAACTACCTTTCAGATAGCTTTGATTTAAAATTAATAGAAACAGAACAGTATCATGACTCTTCGGGCAATACTGGAATCATTATTTTAGCTGCTTTCATAATTATCATTTTATTGTGTATGATAGTAATCAAAAAAATAAAAAGAGAAAACATAGAAATGTAGATAAAATTTAAAGAATAAAATGATGATATATGGGTATATAGGAATGTATATACCCATATATGTTTGTTAATTAATCTAATTGCTTTCTACTCTACATCTGTCGATTCAGTTCCTTCATTTGTTTCAACAACAGATAAATCGAAATCAGATTCAATAACTTGCCTTGTTTTTTCCTTATCTAATAAGAAATAAGATATTTCATCAATATATTTGGCAGTACCAGGTGCAGTCATAGATACAATGTTTGATGTGTCCAATTTAGGGAGATCACTTACATACCTTAAAGCTTCTCTGACTGTAACATTGGTTTCTGTATTTTCTTGTGCAATGTTAATCAAATCAGGGACTTTTGTAAGGTTACTTGGTTGCAGCACAGTACTAATGAAGGTTTTAATGAATTCCTGTTGCACTTCTGTCCTATCAAGGTCACCCATAGTATAACCAACTGTCATATCGTTATTATGTCTAAATCTTACGTATCCTTCTGCATTTTTACCATCTAATACTTGTTTTCCTTTTTGAATATCAATATGTAAATTTTGGGTTGGGTCATCATATTTCATTCTTATCTTAACATCTACTTCTATACCGCCAAGTGCATCTACCATACTAATTAACATATCTGCTTTAAATACTAAATAATAGTCAATTTTTACCCCAATTAAATCTTGTATTTGATTAACTAGTGGTATGATATTTTTACCTCTATAGATAGCATTTAATTTATGGCCAATACAATACTCGTTGGTAACATAAGTATCTCTTGGTATTGACATCATAGCAATTTTACCAGATTCTACGTTGTATTTTACATACATCATGGTATCTGTCAATCCATCATTCACACCACATATTAGTGCATTGATTTCTTTTTTCTTACCCTTTGTTTCAACAACGGTACCATCTGCATTGACTACTTCTTCCTCACCTATATTGTAGTTAAAGGCATATAAGGCTGCCCATGAAAGAATACCAATAATACTAAATATAATAAAGACTCTTCTAACTATCTTTGCAACACTCTTTTTCTTCTTTACGTTATTCATTTTCTCCCTACTTTCTAGTTATTATAATTTAATTCCTGATTGTAACATGTTTATTAATATGTTATTTTCATATAGGATTTTTGTTACATAGCTCTGATTAATTATATTTGTGACGCTATCCATTGCAACTACAGATGATAATAGTTGTATAATAGCTAGCACTATCCATAATTTAATTAGAGTAGTGATTACACTAAGGACAACACCACCAAGTTTATTAACAGAATGTAAAATTGGCAGATCAAATACTACATTTAATATCATCTGTAGAATATAGCAGATAATTCTAACCAATATAAATATACCAACAAACGTAATACCTTTTAGTATAAACAAAGTAAAGTTTTTTGACGCTTCTTTTACTACATCATCCGTTTTAGAAGCTTCTTGTATCACTTTATTAAAGAAATTATTATCTTCCTTAGTAGTAGTGCCTTGAGAATTATTTTCATCTGCATGCACAGTGTCATTTACTAGTTTAGATACGTTACTTTCAATGCCAGATCCTATCGGCGTTGTATATAAGTAGTTAGCAACTGGTCCCTGTAGCATAAAAGCCAATACAAGTGACAATATTAAAGCTGCCACACCTATTAAAATACCAACCATACCTTTTTTATATCCAAAGAATATTCCTAATGCAATTAACGCAATTAAAATGATATCAATAATCATATTGTTTCCTCCTATATATTCATAATATATATTTTGTTTGTATACACTAAAGCCAATGATTTTTCTTTATTAAATACAATAACTTCTTTTGGCGTACCATCTAATGGTTGATTCTTAATTTCTATGCCCCATTTATTCATTACTTTAATATTATTTTGATAAATAAAATAAGTAATCAATCCACTATTCATCATAATCTTTGGCGATTCATTTTCGTCTATCTGGCTTATAATATGATTTGCATAATCGGAAGTAGTGATAGAATATATATTTTCATTATCTAATTTTTTATCTACTGATATGTAATAGTCTTTATATGTTGATACATACATAAGTTGCGCAGTAGTAAAAGATTTGATCTCTGTTACCTCTTTTGTAGTAAGATTTAACTTTACTAATTTATTATCTAATAATATTATAATATCTTGTCCATGAATAGTCAAGTTATAGATAAGGTTATTATCAAATTTAGAAATTTGCGTTTCTTGTTCCTTTGCAGTAGAAGAACCATCTATTATAGATAAACTACAACCAATTTTAAAGGAAGAGGAATTAGCCTTTGCAATCAACAACTTATTACCTTTTTCTAATATTTTAATGTCAATGATAGCATTGTTTTCTAAATAAGTATTGAATAAATTTTTACCACTTTTGTTATATACACCTATCACTTTTTTATAAATACTAGTAGAATATTCCACAGCGAAATTCCCAAGCTCGTCCATATAAACGTGTTGTATAGTTCCTTCTATCTTCTTATTTAGTATTTCTTTTTTTTCCTCAAATAAATAGACAGTTCCATTGATGTTATTCGATACAATCATATATTTACCACATGAATAGATATTAGGTGTAAATGCTTGATCCAACTTATATGACCAGGTGTTGTTACCATACTTGTCATAAGTTACTATTTGTTGATTTGAATAAATCAGTAGCTCATCATTATACATTTTATAGATATCACTATCTGTGCTGACAATATCAATTCTTTTGTTATTAGTATTTGAACTAGCCATGCTAATTCCAAATATTGGGCCATATTCAAAAAATAAATATACTAAAATAACGATGATTAGTAATACAAAAAACAGAATAAATCTTCTAAAAAACATCTTTTTATTTCTTCTTTCGATTTGTTCTTCTACTATTTCTTGTTGTACTTCTAATTTTGTTTTGCCTATTCTTTTTTCTCTTATATCTTCTATTTTTTTGTTATGTTTATTTACAATATATAGTCCATCTGTAAGTGAATTTTGAGCTTTTTTATCTTCTCTAGTAGTTTTCTTTAATATTGCATCATGTTTAGGAGATTCATCACCAATTACTTCTTTATTAATAGCACTGCGAATACGTTTTTTACTATTATTAATACTCACTTTTATATTTTTATCTTTTTTCATTTGTTTCACCCAAGTCTTTCTCCCATGATTTAGGCTTAAAATATTTTTTATCAAGTAGTTTATCTGGTAAATATTGTTGTTCTACTTTTGAATTTTCAAAGTTATGTGGATATTTGTAACCCTCACCATACCCAAATTCTTCCATTCCAGCTTTAGCCGCATTTCGTATATGCATAGGAACTTGTCCAATGTCTAAAGTTCTAACATCTTCTATCGCTTCATTAATTCCTAAATAAGATGTATTCGACTTAGGACTTAAAGCAACTGTTAAAGCAGCTTGTGCAAGCGGTATTCTTGCTTCAGGCATGCCAATCTGATGCACTGCCTGCATTGCTGCCACAGCTACCTGTAGTGCATTGCCATTAGCAAGACCAACATCCTCTGAAGATTGAATAACAATACGTCTAGCAATAAACATTGGGTCTTCTCCACCTTCTAACATTCTTGCTAAATAATGTAATGTTGCATCAGGGTCAGAGCCTCTCATTGATTTTATAAAAGCAGAAATCACATCATAATGAGAATCATCCGATTTGTCATAAATGCTCTTTTTTTGTTGAATACAATCTCTAATGACATCCTTCGTAATGACAATTTGACCGTTTTCATTTAGATTAGTCGTAAGAATAGCAAGTTCTAATGCATTAAGAACAGACCTCACATCTCCATTAGAATTACTTGCTAAAAATTCTAAAACTCCGTCTTTAATTTCTAAATTATAATTCCCAAGGCCATTTTCTTTATCTTGTATACAATTTTTTAACACATTCACAACATCTTTATCTTCTAACTCTTTAAATTTAAAAACAGTAGAACGGGATATCAATGCTTTATTGACTGAAAAATATGGATTTTCTGTTGTAGCTCCAATAAGAATAACAGTACCCTTTTCCACATGTGGAAGTAATGCATCTTGTTGTAATTTATTAAATCTGTGTATCTCATCAATAAACAATATCACTTTTCCAGTAGGATTTTCAAAGATATTTTGTGCCTTTTCAACCACGCTTTTAATATCTGCGACTCCAGCAGTTGTAGCATTGAGTGTAACAAATTTGTTTTTAGTAGTATTTGCTATAATCCTTGCTAAGGATGTTTTTCCACAACCTGGAGGTCCCCAAAAAATAGCTGAAGTTAGCTTGTCCGCTTTTATCAAACGGTTTAATAGCTTTCCCTCACCAATAATATCTTCTTGACCAAAAAAGTCCTTTAATTCTTTTGGCTTCATTCTATATGCTAATGGTTCCATACGCTCCCCCTTCTTTTTTTTAATTTAATCATTCATGATAAAGGCTTCTATAACATCTTCTTTTGTTAAGTTATATAATTCATAAAGTTTCTCTGCTTTACCTGATTTTCCAAATTTATCTTGTATTCCTAGTTTAACTAATTTTTTAGGAAACTCCTCACATAGTACAGATGAAATAATACTTCCGATTCCACCTATAACACTATGATCTTCAATAGAAATTAGTTTATTGGTTTCTTTTGCACATTGTATAATAGTTGCTTTATCGATTGGTTTTATGCTATACAAGTCTATAACTCTAACATCATACCCTTTTTCCTTTAATAGCATTTTAGCCTCTAAAGCAGTACACACTGTTGATCCAGTTGCAAATATCGTGCCATCTATACCATTTCCAAATGTATGAGAACCACCCAAATGAAATTCATCATTTAGACTATATATGCTGGGTAATTCATTTCTGCCAAGTCTAATATATTTTGGCATATCTAAATTTAAACATTCCATCAATATTTTATGAGTAGAAATATCATCAGAAGGTGAAAACACGTTCATATCAGGAATCACATTCATTAATGCAATATCTTCAATACATTGATGTGTCGCACCATCTTCTCCAACTCCAAGACCGGTATGTGTCGCACAAATATTGATATTAACATGAGAGTAAGCAGCTGTATTTCTAATTTGCTCATAGGCACGACCTGCAGCAAACATAGCAAACGATGAAGTAAAAACAGTTTTACCGCTAATAGCCATTCCACATGCAGTGCCTATCATATCTTGTTCTGCAATTCCCATATCAAAATGTCTATCAGGAAATTTATTTTTAAAATCTACCGTACAGGTAGCCTTTGCTAGATCCGCATCAAATACTACAATATTTGCATTTTTAGTACCCATATCTACTAAAAATTCACCATATGATTTTCTTGTTGATTTCATTAATACAACTCCTTTTTTTATTTATCTATAGTTTTGTCATCTAATTTTTTTCTTCCAGCAAAACGATCATCTTCATTGTCAAGCCAATTTTTATATCCATCATTAGCTTTATAATTAGATAATGAATTTAGCTCCTTTTTAAAATTCTCCTGTTTTTGCTCATTATTTCTCAACTTTTCTTCTTTTAACTTTTTTATATAATTTTTTTTAAAGTCCATATCATACAATCTTTCTGCTTTTTCATCTTGATCATATGATAGATAACCAATATAATTATTACCGTTACCTTCTCTATCTATTCTTTCTATGTCTTGTATTCGAAAGAATCCTTTTACATCTGCCTTTTTGCCATTATTTATTAAATTATTATAATATTGCTCTGTATTTTCTACTGTATTACCATTCTCATCAATATCATAATATGGTTCTAGGTATACATTTTTTCTTTTACAGAAAACTTGTGTATCACCAGTTTCTACCATTTCATAATTATATTTTATATTTACAGCTTTTAAATTTTTTCCATCAATATTTTCCATACCATCATTGAAATTGATTTCAGCTGAATATATACCACCATTTCTTTCGGGACTATACGGTAATATTATATTTGCTTCCTCTTGTTGCATTGTTTCCTTCACATTTTTATTTTTTCTTTTTTTAAATCTGTCAAAAATCCCCATTATAATTCTCCCATTTATTAATTTAATTCATTAAGAGCTATCTCAAGTTCTTCCTTTGTTAAAGTCTTTCCATGCCACTCAATTTTATTTTCCATAAAAGATACCCCTTTTCCTTTTATTGTTTTAGCGACTATAACATTAGGTCTATCATTTAATTTTTCTTTTGCTATTTTCACAGCTTCGATTATTTCTTCTATGTTATTTCCATTAATTTTTTGGACATTTAAGCCAAAAGATTCGAATTTTGAATTTAAATTATCCACATCTTTAACATCTTTTATACTTCCATCAATTTGTAATCCATTATAGTCAACAAATACAATTAGATTGTTTAAATTGTATTTGTTTGCCGACATACAAGCTTCCCATATTTGGCCTTCTTCTAGTTCACCATCTCCAAGTAGACAATACACGTAGCCCTCTTTGTGATCTAATTTTTTAGCAAGCGCCATCCCATTTGCAACGGATAAACCTTGGCCAAGAGAGCCACTAGATACATCAACGCCTGGTATTTTATTAGAAGGATGTCCTTCTAAATAGCTATCATATTTTCTAAAAGTGACTAAATCCTCTTTTGGTATAAATCCACATTCTGATAATATGGCATAGTAGGCTGCTGAGGCATGTCCCTTTGACAATACGAACTTATCAACTCTTTTTCCTGATTCATCTAAAGTAATATTCATGATATTTTTATATAACGAAACTAAAATTTCAACGCAAGAAAGGCTACCACCTGGATGTCCAGATTTAGCATGATATATCATTTTTACAATATTTTTTCTTACATCCTTACAAATGTTTTCTAGATACTTACTATTTGTATTCCCTTCCATATTTCCCCCTCAATCAATACTCTTAAATCCTCGTCCGATTGCTTCATTTGCATTTGTGATATACATCATTGCTCTATTATCATTATCTCGAATAATTTGTTTCAAAGATGCAATTTGATTTCTTGTAATAACACAAGTGATTGTTGTATTTTCCTCACCAGAATGTGCTCCTATTGAATTAGTAATAGTAGCGCCTCTTTCAAGTTCTTTTAAAATTGAATCTGCTATGACGTCTCCTTTTTTAGTGATAATGGTAGCTACTTTTGTATTATAGATACCATCAAATATAATATCAATTACTTTTGTAGATATTACAAGTGCAATAATAGAGTAAAGTCCTAAATTCAAATTTTTAAAACATATAATAACAGAACCAATAATCACCACTTCTATTGCCATTAATACTTTAGATATACTTTGGCTCTTTGTTAACTGGTAGATAATGTTGGCAAGTAGATCTGAACCACCAGAGCTTGCTCCGGCTTTAAATACAAGAGATAATCCTATTCCTGATATAATTCCGCCAAATATACATGACATAAGTAAATCAATTTGCGTGGTTTTTATTACTTGCTCATATTGAAATACCTCTAGAAATACAGACAATAACACGGTTGCAATAATCGTTTTTATTGCAAATTTTTTACCAAGTTTTAAAAGCGCTATAATAAAAAGAGGAATATTTATAATTAGTATGGTAATCCCCATAGGCATATGAAACATGTAATACAAAACAGTAGCAATACCACTAGCACCTCCCGTTGTCATCTTATGAGGTAGTAAAAACATATTAATACTTAAACTAATTAAATAGGCACCAATTGCAATGATTAAAAAGTCTCTTATAAAATCAAATGTTTTCCTTACTTTTATTGCTCTTTTTTTCTCCTCTATACTTTTCTTTACATTGGTTTTCATCTATTCTCCTTTATCTATATTTGCTTAGCGAGTATGGTAAGATATCCTTCATCTAGTACGTATTTTTTGAAAGTAGTATGACTCAATTCTTCTATTTTGTCATCTATATCTTCTCCATCTTGCAAATATAATAAAAAGTTTTCATTTTGAAGTGCTTTACAAATTTCAAGTTGATGATCATTAACATGTTCCCCATATTTTTGTAATCTTGGCACCACTAAAACTTTTTTTCCTTGATTTAAAGCCTTAAAAATAGTCCCAACTCCACCATGGCAAATTAATAAATCACATCTATTTATTAAATCATCAAATTCACTATCACTAACAAAAGATAACATTTTTATTGTTTCACTCTTATAATTAGTATAACCAGATTGTGCAATTATTTCCATATTTTTTAATTTTTTTGAATTTTCTATTAAATTAAAAATTCTGTTAAACTGTTGCTTTTGTGTTCCAACTGAAACTAATATCATTACATAAGCCTCCCGATATACTCTGCTTTTTCATATTTTTTAACTAATGATTCCCATTGTACATAAAACTTATCTGCAAATTTATATACCATTTTGCCTGTTACAGATAAAGAATCAATTTTAGCAAGGGATTCAATATATATAATTCTTTTTTTTGCAATTTTTCCTAAGAAGCACATAATACCGCCAACCTGTGCTCCAGTAGTGACAATTGTTTCAGGTTTAAATTTTATAATAATACTAATGCACTTAATAATATTATATAGTATTGTCCAAATATATTTCAACTTATTTTTATTAGGTCCATATTTTAAGAATTGCATATGATATTTATCTTTGTAGCCATCAGTAATTTCTGTTTTCTCTGTCACCAAAAGATATTCATAATTTTTGAACAATTTTTCGAGTTTTAAAATTTCTGTGAAATGACCACCCGAACTCGAGACAAACACGACTCTTTTCACTATTTTTCTCCTTTTAGTTTTAATTTCATATCATATTCTTTATATTTTGACATGAGATATTCTTTATTGATTTTTTTTGGTCCCACTACAATAGAAGCATATTTAAATGGAGCCTCTATTATAATCTGATTGATTTTATCTTTTTCCAATTTTTCTTTTATTCTATTCTCTATTTCAATTACTACCATTTTTGCCATCACATATTCCGCAAAATTATCACATATTGGACCAACAAGAGCTTTGTTACTTTCTGTTATCTCATCTGTTGCTTGAAGACCCATTCGTATGATTTTGATGTTTGTAGTCACACATTCTTTTACGACCGAATACGTTCTATCAATTGTTTCCTCTAATGTAAGTGGTATATATTTTTTTTGTTCATACCAATCATATAATTGGCTAGGATAAATAACATAAACAGGATAAATCCTTAATTCCTTTGGGTGAAGTTTCAAAAGTGATTGAATAGTATATAACTCTTTATTTACATCACTTTCTGGTAATCCAATCATCATTTGATGCCCAAGCTCAAATCCGTAGTGTCTAATTAATAACGAAGCTCTTACCACTGCCTTTGCATTATGTCCTCTTTTTGATATTTGTAAAACGCTATCATCCATAGATTGTACGCCCAACTCGATATTCTTTACATTATATTTTTTTAATATTTGTAATATTGTTGGAGATATATAATCTGGTCTTGTTGATATTCTAATACTATCAACTGTTCCTTCTTTGATATATCGATTGGCTATTTTTAAATATGCAACTTGAGACTTTATATCAAGACCAGTAAAACTCCCACCAAAAAACGCAATTTGTATTTTTTTACATTTACTATTGCTAAAATATATTAAATACTTTTCAATAGTTTCATCTACTTCTTTTAAAGAAACATCTTCTTGATGACCGCTAATTTTTCGTTGATTACAAAATACGCAATCATTAGGACAACCTTTATGCGGTATGAATATGGGGATTGTATACTGTTCTTCCTTATTAATTATGTTTTTTAATACTTTAGCAATATCAAGTTTTATTTCTATTTTATTTGTGTCTTTCATAGGCATATTTGGCTGCCTGTTGTTCTGCTTGCTTTTTATTTTTTCCAATGCCCTCACCTATCTTTGTATCGTTAAATAATAATTCCACTTTAAACGTTTTATCATGTTCTGGCCCACTTTCTTCGATTAAAATATACTCTATTTTTACCGTTCCGTGTTTTTGCAATATTTCTTGTAATCTTGTTTTGTAATCAATATTAAACTCTTTTTTGCTTAAAGCCATGGCAATTTCTACATCCAATAGCCTTAGCACTATTTCATTTGTCACATCAAATCCAGCGTCAATATATATGGCTCCGATTACAGATTCAAAAGCATCCGCAATGATAGCATCTTTAAAACGTCCGTTATTTTGTATTTCACATTTTCCTAAATATACATACTGATGTCCTTCTATTCTTTTCATTGCATTGCTTAGTGATTTTTCACACACAATACTTGCTCTCATCTTCGTCATATCTCCTTCAGATAATTCAGGCTCATGATGGTATAATAAATCAGATATAATATGTTCAAGAATAGCATCTCCTAAAAATTCGATTCTTTCGTTATATTTTGACTTTGCCTTTGATACGCCATCGTAGGCAACAGATTTATGTGTTAAAGCCATTTTTAGAAGTGAAATATCTCTAAATATATATTGCAGTTTTGCTTCAAATCTTAATAGTATTTCTTCTTCTTTCATTTATTCTCACCTTATTCTATATTATATACGAAAAAGTATCAAAATTCAACAATATGCAAAAAGAAAAGACCATATAAATCAAATTGATTTATATGGTCTAATGTTTATTTTATTGATTTTTTTTAATATACTCAACAACGTCATTCACAGATGTGATTTTTTCAGCTTCTGCTTCTGGTATTTCTAAATCAAATTCTTCTTCTAAAGCCATGATAAGCTCTACGATATCTAAAGAATCCGCACCTAAATCATCTATAAAAGTTGTCTCCATTGTGATAGTATCTAACTCCTCTATTCCTAGCTGCTCACCAATTACCTCTTTTACTCTCTCAAAAATAACTTCCATATTTTTGCACCTCCTTGATAATCTCATAATACACATCTATTATCTAATATTTACTCCCTATTGTCAATAGTATTACAATTTTTTCTGATTTTTTTCAGTATTTTAATATTTTTTGTATGATATTCTAAAAAACTAATAAAACTTAACGTTTAGAGGCATAATAATAACAAGGAAGTGATAATATGAATATTTCTGAACTTAAAATAACGGAAATATTAGATATGTTATTAACAAAAATTAAAGATGTATTGCATTTAACTGATTTTACGCAAATAGATTTAAAGAATTTAACTAGTGCGATACTAATATCTTTTACTATTACATCAATTATATTCTTTGTTTTATGGCTGTTAAGAGCAATAGGTTTATACAAGATGTCAAAGAAAAAAGGAGATAGCTATGCATTTCTAGCCTTTATCCCCTACTTTTGTTTATACATACAAGGTAAAATTGTAGGCAAGACAAGACTGTTTGGCATAGAAATAGAACATACAGAATTAGTATTACCTCTTATGATAATCTCTACTATGCTACCATTTGGCAAGCCAATTGCTTTATTGCTTTTTTTCATCTCCTATTTTGCTATACTTTATCGACTTTACTCTCTTAAAGTACCAAATTTTGCTATTTTATTACTGATATTAAGTATATTACTACCATTCTTACAACCATTTATTTTATTTACTATACGAAACAAAGAAGATGCTGTTTAGGCACCTTCTTCGTTTAACTATTTTTTACCTGTGTAGAGCCAAATATCATATTTGACATTACACTCCATCATTTCGAAATTCCTTATAGCCTCCAAAAAATCTTCTCTACCAGCTTTTTCTTTTAAAGAATCTGATATTTTAATTTCTGAAAGTTGACGGAGTATTTTATTTCCTAATTCTTCTTTTGAACCTACAAAAGATGGAAAGGAATGGAAATGATGTTGCACTTGACAGTATTTACTACTATCAAACTTTTCACAGTAAAGTGTATAAAATTGTTTTACCATATATACATTGCTTATAAACTCATCAATTTTACACATTCTAAAGTTTGACCGTAGCGTTAATGTGACAATAATTACAGTAATTATAATTACAATAAACGTTTCCATAATTTTCTCCTTATTAAAAAAGATATCGTACATTTTTATGTATTGTATTATACACTACAATCTTTATTTTGTCAACGCCAACTTATTCCCATAAATCCATAGTAATCTTTTCTATATATTTTTTTCTATCATTTGTTGCCTCTTTATCTATTATTATTTTATCTTCTTTTATGAGAATGCAATCGCCTTCTTTTGCTTTTGTCGGTAATTTATCTTTATCTATTTCGATTTTAGTTCTATTTTCTAACTCTATAATTGCTTTTTTTTCTTCAAATCTGTCTATTATTCCTTTAATCTATCTTTATTCTCCTTCTTTACATTAAATTGAATTACATCGCCATCACTTTTTAATACGATGGTTCCTTTTTCATCCGTTCTATAGACAGGAATATTAGCTACACTCAATCTATCCATCACTTGTTTATGAGGATGTCCATAAGAATTATTCTTTCCAAGGGAAATAATAGCATATTTTGGATTTACCGCCGTTAAAAATTTAGCACTGCTAGATGTTTTAGAGCCATGATGCCCTACTTTTAAAACATCGGCACTAATATCACTATTATTTTTTATAATTTCATCTTCTGATTCTTTTTCAGCATCACCTGTAAAAATATAATTGGTATTTTCAAATGTAATTCTAATCACTATAGAATAATTGTTAAGTCCTTCATATTTTTCAGAATTAGGTGCTAATATTTCAAAGCTAGCGTTGCCCAATGCATATTTATCGTGAACAACAGGTGTTGTCAACTTCTTATTTTTGCTTTTTACCGCATTGACAAAGTTTTCAAACGTCTTCGTTGTTGAAGTGATTTTTGGAAATAATATTTTATCTTCATCGAAACTTTTAATAATTTTATCCATGCCACCAATATGATCTTCGTGTGGATGTGTACCAATAATATAATCAAATTTACTAATACCCTGTTCTTTTAAGTATTTTTCGAGTGTCAAATAAGAGTCATTCGTACCAGCATCAATCAACATCGCATGTTCACCTTGTACAATAAGAGTAGCATCTCCTTGTCCGACATCGATGTAATGAATTTCAAGTATATCACCATTTTCATCTAATGTTGTTCCTATTTCATTTTCAAGATCATTTGCATTAACAACTTCACTTGATTTATCTACAATCATTTTGCCACTAAACACAATGCCTATACCAATTAAAACAACAATAATAAGACTAACTACGTTTTTCTTTTTCATCTCAAACCTCTGTACTATCACATTTATTATACCACATTCTATTTGCTATAGCTAGCTATGTTTATTTTATTTTTTATTTATGATATAATAATCATCGGTAGGTGTTTATTTCATGGAAGAAGAAATAAAAATAGTACAAAGTAAAAAAAAGATACTTTTTTTAATCACATATAATAGTATAATAATTATCATAGCAGTTTTAATGTTCATATTTGCCAACCTTTTGTATTTTCATTTTTTAACAATTATTGCAAAAGTCATGGCTAGTATATTTATATTTGTTTTTGGCTACAATATAATTAATCTATTTATTCAATATCGAAAACCAAAAACATTAATAACGATAAATAAAGAGGGAATATATGATAATACCACTTATTCTATTGTAGCTTTTATGCCCTGGGAAAACATCAAATCAATTCAACTAATTCGTAAAGAGTTTGAAACTAAAAAAGAAAAAATAACAAAAGCATATATAGCAATAGAACTAAAGCAAATAAACGAACCTTCAGATGAAGTGAAAATAAAAATGGAAAATAACATGGAATTCTTTGGTGTCCCGATTATCCTTGATATTGAAAATTCAGATGAAGATACAGAAAAGTTTTATTGTATTCTGGAAAAATATATGGATGATGTAGCAAACTAACCAAGAAATGAAAATATCTTATTATAGATCCTTTCCTTTTTTAGACTTAATAATAATATCCCTATTAATAATTTAAGGAATGTGATGTAATGTTGCTTACTGTTCTTATCGTAAATGAACCTTTGAAAATTTTTATGATTGTCAAAAAAATTCTACATCTGACACACCACTTTTTTCTGCAGTTCAATTGCCTATTAGCTTATATGTTTTTTTAAAAGTGATTAGTAAAAATTATTAGAATTCTTATTTTGAATGCCAAATGCTTTCAGATAAAGTGCCCACTTCAAAAGAACTCTCTAGTTTAGTTGATTTATCGAAAAAAGACAGAGATAGCATTCAGTGCTACCTCTATTTTTGTTATTCCTCATATTTAATATGCTTTTTTAATTTACCTTGAACTTTAGTTTCAATTCTTGATACATACGAACGTGATATCCCCAGTTCATCGGCTATCTGTTGTTGTGTTTTAGGTGTTAAACCATTTAGTCCATATCTTAATTCCATAATATATTTTTCTCTTTTTGGTAAATCATGATTGATGAAATCTACCACTTGCTTTGCTACCACTTTGTTATAGATAGTGTCAATTGCATCTTTTGTATTAGAATCCAATGTTTCAGCAAGTTCCATATCATTGCCATCTTTGTCTGTCCCTATAATAGTATTCATGGATACTTCAGATTTAGTTTTTTTAGTGGCACGTAGATGCATCAATACTTCATTTTCTATACATCTACTTGCATATGTGCTAATTTTAAAGTTCTTCTCACTACTAAAACTGTTAATCGCTTTGATAAGTCCTATTGTTCCAATAGAAATTAAATCTTCCATATCTTGTTCATTATTTGAATATTTTTTTGCAATATGTGCAACTAATCTTAAGTTATGTTCTATTAATTTATTCTTTGCCCCTTTATCTCCGTCAAGATATTTTCTAATATAATATTCTTCTTCTGTTTTACTAAGCGGCTCTGGAAATAAATTGTTATTTGATATATAGCCAAAAAGTAATAATATATGTGAAAATAAACTACTTAAAAGATTAAACATAAGCATTCCTCCTGCATTCTTTAATACAGTTGTATGCGTAATCTTAATTCTTCTTGCCTGTCATTCTTGTACTTGTTAGTAGAACTGTGAAACTATTGTGAAATATAGAAAGGAAACTTTACTTTTATAATATTTAGTGGTAAAATATAAATAGATAGAGTAACAATCTATATGAAAATCTACAAGAATTTTGAACGGGAATCTAGATCCTATAACCGGTGTCGAAGGCTCTTTCATTAGAGAATCCTAATGGTTATGACGTGATACCCACCTTTATATAAAGGGTTTTATCATCATATTGTTACACTATCTTTTTTATGCAAAAAATGCCTAGTGATATCTTTCTAGACATTTTTTTGTTTTTTATTTTATAATAAGTCTTTTGATTCTATTCAATACTCCTTTTAATCTTTCAGAAAAGCCTTCTTTTTCTTCTTTTACCATTAAACCAGTTTCTTGTCTATTTGCTCTTCTAGGTCTAGTAGTTGTATAGATGCTCGTGCTAAACAATACAGGAACTCTCTCAATGATATCATCATCATTAATTCCTACATTAACTTCTTTTACAATTTCTTCTAATTCTTTTTTTAGGTCAAATTCTTTTTCATTGTTTATTTCTTCAAATTTCCCCTCTTTTTCTTCTATGTGATTACTCTCAGTATTATCTTTTATATCATCAATAGGCAATTCACATTCTTCTATTTCTACTAGTTCTTCGACAACATCATCACCATTTGGTTCTTCATCATGTTGTAATAATTCAAGTTCTTTTAATTCATTCGATATATTTTCTATCTCGGTAATAGTTTCTTCAAGCGCATCTTCTTCTATAATTTCTTCTGCTACTTCTTGCCTTACCTCTTTATTTTCTATTTTTTCTTCTATATTATTTGTGACTTCTTTTGGAAAATGATTAAAGTTATCTCTATATTCACCATTTTTCAAATCATTTATTTTTCTATTATTTTCTTTTATAATAATATTTAATAAATCAATTCTCTCAAACAATGAGTCTCTGTATTTCTTATCTTTTTTAGCATCTGAAAAGCTTCTTGTGATTTCTAGTAATATAGCATAAACCTCTTTTTGATCAGTTTTAATCTCTTCTTTTATCTTCTCTATTTTTTCAATAACAGTATCATCTAATTTTTCAAAAATATCCATATAAATACCTCTTTTTCATTATATCACAAGCATATTTACTTTTCTATATATTTGAAAAAAATTATATAAATTATATATAATTACTTTAAGTTATAATATATTAAGTTTTACTGAAAATACAAATCCTTTAATAAAGCAGAGAAAAATGCGTGGCTACATTTTTGAGAAAAACTTAGGAGTTCCTTTACAAACAAGGAAAGGGTTGATGATAAGTAGCTTCAAGACAAATGTGATTTTTTATTTTCATGCTTTAATAGCAAAATAACATAGGAATCTTTATTATTCTCTATGTTATTTTTCGTTTATTTTAAAAAACCATTAATAATTTCACTTTCTGCCTCTTTATCACTAAGTCCAAGCGTCATTAACTTTGTCATTTGTTCTCCTGCTATTTTGCCAATTGTAGCTTCATGAATCAATCTAGCATCAATGTTGTTAGCTAATATTTCAGGAATCGCTTTTACAGTTGCATGATCCATAATAATAGCATCACACTCAACATGACCGTAACATTCTGTGTTTCCTTCTATTTTGGACACAAATTCTTGTTTTGAAGCATCCTTTGCAACAGCTCTTGATATAACATGAGTACTAGCATTTTTACCATCTAGTACAACATCAAATTCAGTTCTTGCAAATTGGGCACCATGTGTCATTATTTTTTCGGTAATTACTAAGTTAGTTTCATTTCCTAATTTACCACTTGTCTGTCTAATAGCATTATCTACTCCTTTGATTTGGACTGTTTCCATTTCCAAAGAGCTGCCATCTTTTAATTCTATAATTGTCTGTGGATTTAATATTCTTTTCCCTGTTCCTTCACCATCACCGTAATGTTTTTCAATGTATTTAACTTTTGCACCTTCTTCCAGGAAGAATCTATGTATACCATCATGCTCAGAAGTTTCACAAGAATCATTGTGTATGCCACATCCAGCAACAATAGTAACATCAGCATTTTTACCAATATAAAAATCATTATATACAATATCTGTAAATCCACTTTCTGTCAAAATAACTGGTATATGCACCATTTCATTCTTTGTATTTTCTTTAATAAAAATATCAATACCTTGCTTATCTTCTTTTGAAACAATATTAATATTTTTAGTCGTGTTTCTTCTGATTCCTTTTCCATTTTCACGTATATTAAATGCTCCACTAGGAAAATCATCAATATCAGATATTTTTTTTAGCATGAATTTTTCCAAATGATTTAATTTTCTATCCATTATTGTCCTCCTTTAGAAATTTGCAAGATTTTGTATTATTTAATAATCTTGGCAGTATTTCTTCTTTACTTCCACTTTCCTTAATCTTTCCATTGGAGATTAAAATAATCTTATCCGCGATATTTAATATTCTTTCTTGGTGAGATATAATGACAATAGAGCCTGATATTTCCTTTTTCATATTGGTAAATACATCAATTAAACTACTAAAGCTCCACAAATCGATTCCTGCCTCTGGTTCATCAAATATGGTAAGCGAAGATTTTCTTGCTACAACCGTAGCAAGTTCAATCCTTTTTAATTCGCCACCAGAAAGAGAAGCATTCACTTCTCTGTTCATATAATCTCTTGGACATAACCCAACGGCAGACAAGTAATTACATGCTTCCGAGAATTTTATTTTCTTACCAAGAGATAAGCTGATCAAGTCATATACTGTAATCCCTTTAAATTTCACTGGTTGTTGAAAAGCAAACCCTATACCATTTTTTGCTCTGTCCGTAATAGAAAGATTAGTTATATTTTCCCCATTTAATATAATCTCACCAGAATCTGGTTTTTCAATTCCCATAATGATTTTAGCAAGTGTGGATTTACCTCCACCATTTGGTCCTGTAATCACTATCAATTTATTATCATCAATAGTAAACGAAATATGATCTAATATTTGCTTATTATCTCTCTTAAAACATATATTTTTTAATTCTAACATTTTTATACCCTTTCTTTGTTTTGTGAATAGTTCTATTATACCACGCTCAAAAATGTTTTGCAAGACTAACATTTTCTTTTGTGATATTTTATGGATAGTATTTGCAATTTTTTTTAAAATATTGACAATTTCATTGCAAAATTATATACTTATATACAAATACGAGGAGGATATCATATGTTAAAGGCTGCAATTCCGCTTTCACTGCCATCAATAGAAGATATTAATGCTATTCTACAAGAAGAGGATATCATTGAAAATGCGATGTTAGAACATCAAGATATTTACAACATTACTTCAAACGAATTAGAAATCAAGCAATGCCTTTTAAAAAACATTACTTTTATACATTGTAGACTAGAAAAAATATATTTAAGTAACTGTATCTTTGAAAATTGTGATTTGAGTAATACTGATTTTTCAAGAAGTTCCCTTAAAAGAGTTTCTTTTATTAATTGCAAACTAACTGGTACTAATTTTGAAAATAGTTATTTTGAAAATGTCTATTTTAAAGATTGTAATTTTACTAATGCATTTTTAGATTATGCTAGTATAACAAAAAGTGAATTTACAAATACTAATCTAACTTCCTCTTCTATTAGTAATGTATTGTTAAAAGAAATTGATTTAAAGGAATGTGATTTAAAATTATGTAATTTTGCTCATACTAATTTAAACAAAATAGATTTATCAACTTGTATCATAGATGGCATTACCGTCTATGCCAATGATATTAAAGGAGTTCTCTTAACTGAAGTGCAAGCATTAGATTTTTTAAAAATTCTTGGTATTGTGATAAAATAATTAGAATGTATCTATTGCTTATTTTTTACTTAAAACACAGTGCTTCACACTCGTAGCATCAGATATTGATAAATTAGTGTATGATTTACAAAAAGATACTACTATGGTTTTGTACTGGTGCATACATTCAGAAAAGAGAAAAATACTGCTTGCGATATTGTAACTTGTAATAATAAAAACTCCCAAAATAGTTAAAACAAGTCCAAAATGCTAAATGCTTTTTGGACTTATTTCATATCATATATCCTACTTATTGATGATAAATTTCCCTAGCAAATCCCTTACCACCTCAGATGCCATAATAAGCCCTGCCGTAGATGGAACAAATGATACGCTACCTAATGTATTGTCTTTTGTATGATTTTTAATTGGCTCTTCTAGCGAAAATACAACTTTTTGTCTATAGATTCCTAGCGCCTTTAATTGTTTTCTAACCACTCTTGCAAGAGGGCAAGTAGTAGTTTTGTAAATATCATTCACACGTATGGCTAAAGGATTTAATTTATTCCCCATTCCCATACATGATATACATGGTATGTTTTCCTGATGACATTGAAGGATAATTGCTATTTTAGCATCGACGTTATCCACACAATCCACAACATAATCGATATTTTCGTTTATATTGATAAATTCATCTATATTCACTTTTGTAATATTAGCCATGATTGCATTTACAGTAATGTCTGGATTTATATTATGAATACGTTCCTTTGCAACCTCTACTTTATTTTTGCCAACAGTATTAGTTAGTGCAATAATTTGTCTATTAATATTCGTAATATCCACTACATCCTTATCAATTATTGTTATTTTTCCAACACCAATTCTTGCTAAAGCTTCTACTACAAAAGAACCTACTCCACCAACGCCGCATATTACTACATGCTTATCGATAATACTATCCATTGCCTCTTTCCCTAACACAATTTCAGTTCTTTGAAAAATATCCCTATTCATTACTCCCACCATATATTTTGATGTTTATTATTGTCATATCTATATTCGTAATCATAGTTATAATTATATTTGTAATTATTATCATATCGATTCGTATATCTGTAATTAATATATCTAGTATTAGCAAATACAATACATACTATCGTTATAATCATCCAAAGAAGGTAACCAATTAAAGCACAAATCCCCATTGCTTTTGCTCTCTTTGGTGTTTCTTTTCTATAAATTAGAAATAGAATTAAACCTACAATTGGTACAAAAAATGATAATATATTAAATCCAATACTTACTTTATCCTTTACTTCAGTTGCTTGATTTGTATTATTTGTTTGGCTCTCTTGTTGTTTTTCATCCTTTACAATAACTTCTACTGGCTTTTCTACTTCTTTTTTCTTTACTACTTTAATCGGTTCGATTTTTGCGCCGCAACCAGTACAAAATTTATTTCCCTCTTCTACTTTTTTACCACATTCTCTACAAAACATATAAATTCCCCCTATTTCTTCCTTCTGATAATCAAATCTTTACACAAATTATCATATGGTATGTATATTTTAACTAATTGACCCTTAATTCCTGGATTGATTGTTTCTATTTTTTCATTCGTTTTTTCATTATACAATTTTTCTATTGTGAATGTATTTAAATCAAGATTATTTGGATACAATATTTCTAGCTCATCTCCTACACTCAATTTATTCTTTATTTCAACAATATAGATATTTTTACCGAGTTTATCATACTCACTGATTATTTTAGCACCATATTCGTATTCTGGATTTTCATTTTTACCATCCAAATCATGAATATCTTGATTACTATCATTTGAAAAATAGAATTCAGATAATCCTCTTGTTTTTACTTTTAGTAATTCATTCAGATATTTGCTTGCATCAAATTCCTTTTCATTTCCTTTTTGTTTTAATGTTACATATTCATTAATCGCCTGTCTATATACTCTTACAACAGTAGCAAGGTAGTAGTCCGTTTTAAGTCTTCCCTCAATTTTTAGACTATCTACACCCATATCCACGATAGTTGGAATTTGATGGATTAAACACATATCTTTGGATGAAAATAAATAAGTACCTTTTTCATCAAAATCGATATTCATCACACTGTCTGGATGATTGACCTCACTTGCAGTGATGTTATACTGCCATCTACAACTTTGCGCGCAGTCTCCTAGATTGGCACATCGGTTTGCCAAATATTTACTCAAATAGCATCTTCCGGAATAAGCAAAACAAATAGCACCATGTATAAACATTTCTATTTCTAAATCCTTTGGCTTATTTTCCATAATATATTGTATTTTTTCTTTACTCAACTCTCTTGCCAGTATAATCCTTTTTGCCCCATATTGATGCCAAAATTTTGCTGATTCTAAACTAACGGTATTGGCTTGTGTACTAATATGAATTTGCATATCTGGTGCAATTTCTTTTATCTTTGCAATGACTCCGACATCACTTGCAATGATTGCATCAGCGCCAATCTCCTTTAATCTTTTCACTTCAGACTCTATATCAGCATAGTTTTCATCATGTGCATAAATATTTAACGCAACATACACCCTTTTCCCTATACTATGAGCATACTCTATTGTTTCTGATAAAGTGTCAATGTTAAGTTCTGCTCTTGACCTAAGAGATAGCTTAGCTGTTCCAGCATATACCGCATCAGCGCCATACATAAAGGCGATTTTTGCTTTTTCTATACTGCCAGCAGGAGCTAGTAATTCTGGTATCTTCATATCTTTCCTCCTTATTCATATTGTGAAAATATACTACCTATTTTCACTACTCTTTCCTTTTCTATTTTTTTGTAATCAAATATTTTATAGCCAATCCCTATATACTCTTTCGTACCACCATCTTCATACACATTTTTAATAATACAAAACATGGGCTCAATATTTTGAATAACTCTATTAAAATCAATTAATATCATTAGTGTTAGTAATATAGCGACAATAGGTATAATCATCAGTAAACGAATGGTAGTTTTTTTACTCATACAAAGCCCTCTTTTCTTACTGAACTTATTTTATTATATTTCAAAACTTTCTCCAATATCAAGAAAATGATATTCCATTCCTGCTTCTTCCACACTATTTTTAAGTTTTTCTAAGTCCACATTCATCACTTGTAGAGGATGTTCAAGATGTACTGGTATAACACTCTTTGCTGTTGTTGCTTTTGCAAACAAAATACCATCATATATCCCCATAGTAAGACCATTTCCATTAAAAGGCATACAAATCACATCGCAAGTATATCCATTCTTAAAACAGGTCGTATCGCTTGTAATATAGACGCTCTTGCCCTCAGCATCTATTATATATCCAACATTTTCTCTTACTTCCCCTTTATTTTTCATAGGAGGTAAATACCCATGTTCTGCTCTTACTACACCTATTTTAACTTTACCAAGAACAATAATATCTCCTTGTTTTACAATTTCGGCGCCATATAAAGACTGGTTTTCTAATGTTTCGAATGTTACATATAATTTTGCCTCATCACGTCCTATTATTCGATTAATCACTTCTGCATAGCAATGGTCATTGTGTTTGTGTGTTACCAAAATACAATCTATATTGGTCCAATATTTTTCTAACATTTCATCAGTATAAGCAATATCTCCTGGATCTACTAAAATTCTTTTATCATTTGCTTCTATTAAAAGACAAGATTGATGAAATTTTGTTATTTTCATTTTTATTTCTCTCCTTTATACCATATTAAATTTTGTCATGATATAATATACAAAATCTGACATCTTCATACCAAGCCAACTACAAAAAGTAATATATATATTAATAATCTCATCTGCTGGAATAAAAATGACGATCAAAACACCAATTACAATAAATGGCCCAAATGGGATATAGCCATCATTTTCTTTTTTCTTAGCAATTAAAACAATTCCACCAATAATAGCACCAAAGAAAAATGAAAGCAACGCAATAACTAATATATATTTAATTCCAAATAACAGCCCTAAAGCAGCCATTAGTTTTACATCGCCAAATCCCATACCTTCTTTTTTAAAGATTAGTAAGGATAACATACCAAGTCCCCAAAATATAGCACCACCAATTGCTGCACCCAGTAAATAGTTCCACCAATTTCCTATATGAAACAATAAATTGATTATCCCCACAAATGCAATTAATACATGTACTTCGTCAGGAATGAGTTGGATCTTCAAATCAATTGTAAATGTAACCGCCAATGCAGGACAAATTAACATGTATAAGTAAGAATTAAGGTGACTTCCTAAAAAGTAAATAAATGAGTTGAATAATATGATAAATATCATACTAAAGAATATATCTATTTTAAAATCTGTTTTTAAACTTTTAAAGAATTCTTTGTAGCCTATTTCTTCAGCAACAACAGGTGGTAATTTCTTATTCAAATGATTCACAAGCTGTCCAAATACGAACGCTAGTATACTAGCGACACAATACGAAATATATTCCATTATTGTTTAACTCCCTTTTTATTCATTCGTTTTAATACAATTTTTTCAAACGGTCTTTTAAATTTAGTATGAATGCTCTCTTTTAAATTAATAGGTTTTACCAAGATCGTTTGAATTCCAAATCTATTTCCACCCCATACATCAGTAAAAATTTGGTCACCTATCATTAACATATTTTCTTTTTGTATTTTTTCTTTTTCTTGTATACTCGTAAATCCTCTTAAAAATGGTTTACCTGCGTTGTAATAATACTTCATGCCCAGTTCATTTGCTATCTTTTTTACTTGTTTGCCAAGCATAGAATTACTAAGAATATATAATTTCACATTATTTCTTTTCATTCTTTCTGCCCACTCTTTCATTTCTTTGCTATATTCACGTTTTGCATAATCTATAATGGTATTATCCATATCAATCATAATAAGTTTGATACCATTTTTTTCAATCAAAGAATAAGGAATATTTTCAACTTTATCATAGCGGTAGGTTGGATATAATTTCCTAAATATTCTTCTCAAAAATCCATTTTTCTTTTCTTGCATATTGTTTGCCAATCTTAATCAACACCTCTCTATGTACGTATTAATTATACCATAGTTTTTGCAAAAAACAAAGATATTTTCATATATATGCTTTAAATACTACAAAAAATGTGATATACTATTTTTACTTTAAATTTTTATGGAGGTTTTTTATGAACAATATAGATTTTAAGAATAAATCAATCTACGATGTACTAAAAGAAAGAGATTTAATTAAACAAATCACCTATGAAAATGAATTTAAAAAATTAGCAAATGAAGAAAAAACTCATGTATATCTTGGTATAGATCCAACAGCAGATAGTATTCATATAGGACATTTTATACCACTGATGATGATGTCATATTTTCAAAAATGCGGACATACTCCTATTATACTAGTGGGTGGTGGTACAGCTTTTATTGGTGACCCAAGTGGAAAAACGGATATGAGAAAAATGCTTACCAATGAAGAAATTGCTCATAATGTTGATAATATTATTAAGCAAGTAAGCAAATTTATATCCTTTGAAGGAGAAAATGCAGCTGTTATTGTCAATAATGGTGATTGGATTTTAGATTTGAATTATATGGATTTTATTCGCACCTATGGAGTTCATTTTAATGTTAATAGGATGTTAGATGCCGAATGTTTTAAACAACGTATGGAAAAAGGTCTTACTTTCTTTGAATTAAATTACATGTTGATGCAAAGTTTTGATTTTTTACATTTATTCGAGAACAAAGGATGTAAAGTTGAAATCGGTGGTGACGATCAATGGTCAAATATGCTTGCGGGTGTTAATCTTATTCGTAAAATACATCAAAATGGAAGTTTTTGTATTACATGTCCTTTATTACTAAATTCTGAAGGCAAAAAGATGGGTAAAACAGTAAATGGAGCACTTTGGCTTGATGCAAAAAAAACAACTCCATATGAATTTTACCAATACTGGAGAAATATACAAGATAATGAAGTATATGATGTGTTAAGAATGCTTACTTTCTTACCAATGGATGAAATCAAAAAATTAGCAAATCTTGAGGGAGAAAAAATAAATGAAGCTAAAAAAATTGCCGCTTTTGAAATCACCAAATTAATACATGGTGAAGAAGCAGCTCTCGCATCAAAACAAACGGCAGAAAGCCTATTTGAAAACACTAGTTCTTCTGAAAATATGCCAACAGAAACAATAGCTGAATCTGATTTTGATGCTAATCATTCAATTAATATAATTGACTTATTAGTAAAAATCAATTTATTACCGTCAAAAGGGCAAGCAAGAACTCTAGTAGAGCAAGGTGGAATATCAATTAATGAGAAAAAAATAACAGACCCAAAACATAATCTAACAATGGATAACGACTTTAAAAATAATACCTTGATTGTAAAAAAAGGTAAAAAAGTATTTATTAAAGTAGTAATACTTTAGGAGGATTGATAAATGTTATATTCTTTAGGTGAAGAAATTTTTAATGCTATAACACATGGTATCGGTGCTGCTCTATCCATAGCAGCCCTGACTGCTTTATTAGTACTCACTGTCATTAATGGTGGAACAACCATTGACATTGCTGGTATGGCAATTTATGGCATTACTTTAATTATACTCTACACCATGTCTACACTTTATCATGCTATTACCAATGAAAAAGCAAAAAGAGTCTTGAGAATAATAGATCACTCATCTGTGTACATTCTTATTATTGGTTCCTTTGTACCATATATTTTTACTGTATTAAAGGGTTATGGTGCAAAACCATGGATTGTCTTTTGGTCTCTTTTATTTATTGCTGTTTTGGGAACTGTTTTATATAGTATTTTTAGACAAAAAGTAAAAATATTTAATATTGTATCCTATCTTTTAATGGGTTGGGCTCTCTCTATTTTAATGCCTGATTTAATTGAGGTATTCCAATCACTTAATATGATGTATTGCCTTTATCTTTTGATAATTGGTGGCTTATTCTATACAATTGGTGTTATTTTTTATGCCATTAAAAAGGTAAAATATTTCCATTCTATATGGCATTTATTTGTACTAGTTGGATCTATCCTTCATTTTATTGCCGTATTATGCTATGTGCTTCATATGTAAAGAAAAATGTCCATAAAGAATTTAACTTATGGACATTTTTTGTTTACTTTTTTTATTATTTATGGTATAATAACTTCATGATTGGTCCATTGGTCAAGCGGTTAAGACGCCACCCTCTCAAGGTGGAATCATGGGTTCGATTCCCGTATGGATCACCATCTAGATTGTATATTGTGATATATAACAAAACATAACGACTCGTGATAACACAGGTCGTTTGTTTTGAACCTATAAAGCTCAACTACCATAGAAATGGTTTCTTTTTATACCAACAAAAATAGGTCCGTCTTTTAGACGAACCTATTCATTGTTAGATAGAAAATTCTTCATATTCAGCTTCAATAAAGCGAATATGGATATTTTTTTCTATCCGCAGTTCTATTTTTAACTGCTGAATAATAGAAACACATGCAGCCTTCCATTCATCAACTGGTATACCATATACCTCTTTGTATATATCCGTTACCTCATACGCCCCAGAATATAATGAGAAATTGCTAACCTCTCTGACTTTAAAACTATGAAATGGAAGGATTTTTCCTGATTCTCGTCGAAATTTCAAAGTTGCCGCACGCAGTGCTAAATCGAAAGGATCATCACCAGTTTTAGAGCTACTCAAACTATCTGGTTTTACCGTAACTTCCATCCGCACATATCTCATTTTGTTACCCCCTCAATAATTATATATTTTTGGTACCCCTTTTAAATAGTTGTATTATATCATTATCTAATTTATATGTCAATTACATTAATTAACATTGGATTTTTTTATTTTACAGATATCTTCTAAAAAATTATCTAGTAAATCTATAATATTAATATCATTATCTATCACAAAATTAAAATCATCTTTTGTGAAAACATAAGTATAATCATATACTACCTGATTACACAAATTTAACACCAAATTATATAATTTTGCTCTACAAATCTCATCGTCTTTTTTTAAAAAGCTTTTTGCTATTTTATCTACTTTACTCCTTACCGTACTATAATAATCATATCTATCAGTTAATCTCTTCACCTTATTGTTTTTTAACATTGTTCACTCCTTAATAATCACACAATTTAATATTATATTTAAATGACAACAAAATATCAATGCTTTCTACAAAATTAGACATATTTTGTTAAAATTCTACTAAAGTATAATTAACGCCAATACTATTTTCTTCACATGTACTTAACCACATGATAAATTTACAAAAAGACATTGGCAAAATGTAAATAAATATAATACTAAGAATAATATATATTCCAACAAAACTTACTATATATTTTTTTGTTTTACATACATGCATTAAACTCACCTTATTATATATATATTTTGATATACACCATATAGTATATTATTTGCAAAAATAGACAAAATAATAACCAATTAGATTTTTTATTGACATATATGCCATACTATTATATAATCATGATAAATAATTACTATAAGGAGGCATTACTATGTCAACGGGTAAACGTATAGATTATATCAGTTGGGATGAATATTTTATGGGGGTTGCATTTTTTAGTGCCGAGCGTTCAAAAGACCCTTCCACTCAAGTAGGCGCATGTATTGTTTCCACTGACAAAGTTATCTTGTCAATTGGGTACAATGGTCTTCCTATTGGTTGTAAAGATGATGAATTTCCTTGGGATAGAGATAATTTAGATTTTGAACAAAGCAAATATGCTTATGTGGCACACGCTGAACTCAACGCAATCACGAATTGCCATGGAAAAAATTTAAAAGGCTCCAGCATCTATGTAACTCTTTTTCCTTGTAATGAATGCGCAAAGCTTATTATCCAAAGTGGTATTAAAGAAATTATTTATTTTAGTGATAAGTACGCTAATACTCCTGCCACCAAGGCTTCAAAACGTATGTTGGATGCTTCTGGAGTGAAGTATCATCTCTATCGGCCTAGTGGTCGAACTATTTCCATCAATCTTTAATTTAAAAGGTGCAACTCATGTTGCACTTTTTTCGTATAAAAAAACATCTTTTGTGGAAACATACCATTAGGTGATGAGATGGAAATAATACAAAAAATAGCAATGATTGATGGCAAGGAAAAGCTAGTCATCTATGTTAGTTATCCTAGCGATTATGAATTTGGATTAGATTTTGATTCCTTAAAGAAAAAAGTAAAGGATATAACGACTAGAATAAAAGAATACATCAAAACCAATATAGATAGTTTTTCAGATGATTCTGCTTTACTAATATTAAATGGTATTGTCGTAGGTACTTTAGTTTTTTCACAAATTAAGCATGAGCCTTTTGAAAGTATTAGTTTAAATGATGACACGCAAATCGTTGCCTCTTTAAATGAGGAAGATAATCAAGATAGCAATAAAAATGAAGTAATACCAAAAAAAGAAGTGGATGTCAACTATGTTATTGAATCTGAACAAACAAGGATTATTAATTCTAGTGCATCAGGTAAATTGGAAGAACCAATAGAAAAACCAGTTGTTGATGGTACAAGTAATACAGTTAGTAAACCAAATTTTAATGGCAATAGCAATGCCAATTCTAATACTGGAAATACTACCAATAATACTAATTCGTCTAAAATAATCTCGGTGAAGCTTTCTTCTGGTACAGTGATAAAATTAGGTTTAGAAGATTATGTGATTGGAGTAGTTGGTTCAGAGATGCCTGCTTTATTTAACTCTGAAGCATTAAAGGCACAAGCAGTAGCTGCCAGAACTTATGCATTAAAGAAAACCTCTAGTGGTGCTACTTTATCTGCTACCACTGCTGATCAAGTATACAAAACAGATGCCCAACTACGAACACAATGGGGTGGCTCTTTTAACACCTACTATACAAAAGTAAAAAATGCTGTTCTTGCTACTTCAGGTCAGTGTATGACTTATAGTGGCCAATATATTGATGCAGTCTATTTTTCCACTAGTAACGGTATGACAGAAGATCCAGTCAATGTTTGGGGAGGCTCAGTTCCTTATTTAAAGCCTGTCCAAAGCAAATGGGATGTTGGTGTAAGAGGATTTAGTCAAAGTAAAACCATTCCTATGAGTGTTATTTCACAAAAACTAGGTGTTAATTTAACATCTGCTTCTCAGATAAGTATCAATAGTAGAACAGCTGGTAATCGTGTTAATAACGTAACCTTTGTTGGTAAAGCTTTTAATGGCGCAAAAGTAAGGAGTTTACTAGGATTACGCTCTGCTGATTTTTCAGTATCACAAAGTGGTAATAGTATTGTGTTTACTACAAAGGGATACGGACATGGTGTGGGTATGAGCCAATATGGAGCAAATGAAATGGCAAAAGCAGGATATAGTTATTCACAAATTTTAAAGCACTATTACACAGGAATTAGTATTATTAAAAAATAGCCTTAAGGCTATTTTTTAATAAGGATTCACATGAATAACAACATCTTGTATATATTCATTTTCTTTTATTAACTTTCTTTTTATAGCTGATTCTATATCATGTGAGTCATAAACATCTAAATTTCTATTCATAGAAATTTTTAAGATTACTACGTATTTTTCACCTACTGGTTTACCAATAATTCGATTCACTTTTTTAACTTCATCATATTCATTAATACTGCTTATAATATCTTCTATTTTTTCATCACATAAATTAGTATCAATCAATACTTTATACGATAATCTAAATATCTTAATTCCAACAATAGCAATAAAAATAGAAATAACAATTCCAAAGATATAATCAATGAAATAGAGTCCAAATGCACTACATATTGTACTAATTAAGACTGTTCCAGTAACAAATAAATCATTTCTATGATCATCTCTTCCTGCCCTAACCAATATATTTCCAGTCTGCTTATATTTCTTGTTAGAATACATATATAACGCCAATTTAATCAATAATGTTATCACGCAAACTATTATTATCCAACTACTAAAGACTATCTTTGTACCAGATAAAATATTCATAACTGTGCTTTTTATCATGGTAATAGACATAATCATCATAATAATAGATATGAGAAAAGAAAAGGTATATTCTACCTCACCATGCCCATAAGGATGATCTTTATCATTTGGTTTAGATGATATTTTAATTGCAACATAGGAAACAACTGAGGACATCATATCTTCTATGCTATGTAGAGCATCCGCCATCATGGATTGTGAACTTGAAAGTACTCCTGCTATTAATTTTATTATTACCAAAAATAGATTACACGATATTCCTAATATGCTAACTCTTTTTACTATTTTTTGTTTATTTGAAATGGTTTCCATATAATTACCTCAACCCAAAATAAAGCAGATAAGTAAAACTTACCTACTTTATTATATTAATTTGAAAACCATTTTGTTTACATTAAATACTAATGTGGGTTAATATGTATAATAATATCATAAATATAATCAAACTTATTTAGTAATTGCTCTTTTAGGACACCTGCTATTCTATGTGATTCATTTAATGTTAAATTACCATTCATAGAAATTTTAAGTATAATAATATATTTATCTCCTACAGGTTTTGAATTTAAACTGTCCACATGTAAAATATTCTCACATTCATTTAGTTCTTTGTATATCGCATTTTTTCTTTCCTCCTCTATATCAGTATCCATTAATACATCATAAGAAGATTTAAACAGTCTTATACCAGCATAGCCAATCCATAGTGAGATAAGAGTACCTACAATGCCATCTATATAATAAAAGCCTAAACTACTTGCAAGGATACCAAGCAATGTTCCAGTGGTGACAAAAATATCATTTCTATGATCTTCCATACTTGCTTTTATCAAGATACTTTTATTCTTACTATATTTTGACTTTGCATAAATATATAATAAAACTTTAGTAATTATTGTAATACAACAAACAATAATTAAGTAATAGGAAAAATGTAACTCACCGTTATTGATAATACTTTGAATAGAGCTATTCATCATAGCAAGAGCTGCCATGATCATGGATATACTAATAATCCACGAAAATATGTATTCTGCCTTACCATGGCCATAGGGATGTTCTCTATCTATAGGCTTTGCCGATATTTTATTCCCCACATAGGACATTAGGGAAGCAAAAATGTCTCCTGCACTATTTAAGCCATCCGCAATCATAGATTGCGAGTTAGAAAGAATACCAACAATCAATTTAATTATTAACAATAAAAAATTAAATATAATTCCAACTATACTAATTTTTTTTACCTCTTTATTTTTTTCTTGCATCATTACTCTCCACAACTATCATTAGTTGTTTAAAAAATCGTTTAACCTATCTTCAATTTTTTGTAATAGACTACTATACTTTTCAATTTTTTCTTTTTCCTTGCTTACTAAAGCCTCTGGTGCTTTTGAAAGGAAAGCCTCATTGGATAACATGCCTTTTGCTCTATTTAGTTCTTTGATTATATTTTTCTTATCTTCTTCTAGCTTCTTAATTTCATCTTCTATATTAATCGCGCTTTTAAGGTCTAGATAAACGTTCATTTCTTGTAAATGAATTGCACTATAGGACTTATCTATTTCCTCTACATTAGAGCTATGCTCTATTGTTTCAATATATCCCAACTTTTTAATAAATGCTTCAGACTGACTGAATATTGTATTTGTTTCTTCATTTTCGATTACTATCTTTATATTAATTTTTTTACTGCTCTCAATAGATGCTTCTGCTCTTGCATTTCTGATTTGTTTTAGCATAGCAGAAATATTTTCAATCGTATTGGCCTCTTTGGCAAAATCATAAGTAGTTTCTGGCCATTCCTCTAGCATAATTGACTCTTTGTTTACCTTTAAATTTTGATATATTTCCTCTGTTACATAAGGAATAAAAGGATGTAGTACCTTAATGCAATTTAACAACACATAATTAAGTGTCCATATAGCAGATTCATAACTTTGATCTTCCTTGTTATATAATCTTGGTTTTACCATTTCAACATATAAATCACAAAAATCAGACCAAACGAAATCATATATCTTTTGCATTGCAATTCCAATATCAAAAGCATCCATATCTTTTTCTATTTCGGCTACTACAGAAGAAAGTTTTGTTAAAATCCATTTATCTTCTGCCCTTAAATTAGTAGCATCATTTATAGTTAAATCCTTTAAATACATATTCACAAATCTAGCAGCATTCCAAAGTTTATTCACAAAATTTCTACTTGCTTCCACTTTTTCTGGCATATACTTTATATCATTACCTAGTGATATGTTTTGTACCAATGAAAATCTCAAAGCATCTGTTCCATATTCATTAATAATATCAATTGGATCTACACCATTACCAAGAGATTTAGACATTTTTCTTCCTTGTGAATCTCTTACTAAGCCATGAATAAAGATATATTTAAAAGGTGGTTTACCAGTAAATTCTATACCAGAAAATATCATTTTACTTACCCAAAAAGTGATAATATCATAAGCTGTAACAAGCATTGAATTTGGATAAAAATATTCTAAATCCTCTGTTTTTTCTGGCCAACCAAGTATTGAAAATGGCCATAATGCTGAACTAAACCAAGTGTCTAGTGTATCTTCATCTTGTGTTAGATGACCACCACACTTACAAGTAGTAATAGTTTCTTTTGATACAATTATTTCTCCACATTGTTCACAGTAGTAAGCTGGTATCCTGTGTCCCCACCAAAGTTGTCTTGAAATACACCAATCTTGTATATTTTCCATCCAATTAAAATATGTTTTTTCAAATCTTTTTGGTACAAATTCAACTTCACCAGTTTTTACCGCCTCAATAGCAGGTTTTACTAATTCTTTCATTTTAACAAACCATTGATTTGAAATATATGGTTCTATTGTATGATGACATCTATAGCATGAACCAACATTATGAGTATATTCTTCTTTCTTTAACAAATACCCTTCTGCATTTAATCTTTCTTCAATTTGTTTTCTTGCCTCTAATGTTGTTAATCCCTCATACTTACCAGCATTTTCATTTAATGTACCATCATCATTTAAGATATTGATAAATTCTAAATTATGTCTTTTGCCTACTTCAAAGTCATTAGGATCATGGGCAGGCGTCATTTTAACAACACCAGTTCCAAACTCTAATTCTACATATCGGTCAGCAATAATTGGTATATATTTTTCTACAATTGGTAGAAATACTCTTTTACCAACTAAATGTTTGTATCTATCATCATTTGGATTAACTGCTACTGCAGTATCTCCAAGCATTGTTTCAGGTCTTGTTGTTGCTACAACAACATATTCATCAGAATTTTCAATTGGATATTTGATATGCCAAAGGTAGGAATTTTGTTCTTCGTATTCTACTTCTGTTTCAGAAATAGGTGTTTTACAATCTGGACACCAGTTAACAATTCTTTCCCCTTTATATATCAATCCTTTGTTATATAACTTTTCAAAAGTTTCGAGTACAGCACGAGAACATCCTTCATCCATTGTAAATCTCTCTCTTGACCAATCGCAAGATGCGCCCATTTTTCTTAATTGTTCTGTAATCTCATTACCATATTTATTTTTCCAGTCCCATGCCTCTTTTAAAAAAGTTGCTCTTCCAACACTATCTTTTGTTTTTCCTTCTGCTTTTAATTTTTGAACTACTTTTACTTCTGTTGCAATACTAGCATGGTCTGTCCCAGGTACCCATAATGTTGGGTCTCCTTTTAGTCTATGATAACGAATAAAAATATCCTGAATAGTATTATCTAAAGCATGACCTATATGTAACTTTGCCGTTACATTAGGTGGAGGCATAGAAATAACAAACGGTTTTTTTGTTTTATCTATGATAGGTTTAAAATATCCCTTTTCTTCCCAATTTTTATATATACTTTCTTCCTTATTTACAAAATCAAATCTATTTTCCATTTTAATTCTCTCCTAACGTATTAAATATATGACTACAAGTGAAATAACACAGACCAGAAAGGCCCCTATTTTTACACCGAGTACCACCTTATTTTCTACTTCTTTTTTCACCTTGTTTTTTAATATCCATCTTGCATTAAATAACACAAGTACGGCAATGAATAACAAAAACAAAGGTATCAATAACTCTGCATCTTTTAACATAACAATCACCACTTCTATTTCCACATATATACAAAAAAACAGCCATACATCCAAAATAATTTAAGGACGAATGACTGTGACTCGCGGTACCACCTTAATTCATACATATTAAAAATACATATGCACTTCTATACAAAATAACCGATTGTAAACGGAATATACCTACACACTTACACTTCAGTATATCAGCTCAGAAGCTACCTTCAAATACGTTTTTCTTAAGAAATCTCACAGCCTAAGGATTTCTATCTCTTAAAGCAACTATATTCTACTCCTCTTCATCATAGCTTTTATATATTAAATCTACTAGTAGTATAACATAAAATAAAAAAGAATGCAATATATAATAGTCAAAACACTAACAAAATACCAATGTACTTTGTTAGTGTTTTAAACGAACATTATTATTCTTGTTCTGGAGCACCCACTGGGCAAACAGATTGACATGCACCGCATTCAATACATTTTTCAGGATCGATTACATATTTATCATCACCTTGTGAAATTGCACCTACTGGGCATTCAGGTTCACAAGCACCACAAGAAATACATTTGTCTGTTATTCTATATGCCATATTCTTCACCACCTAACTTAAGTATATTCATTCTTCTTATAACTATCATCAAATGAAGATTATTTTTCTTTCCATTTTACCATATCTACTGGATAGGTTTCATATCTCTCATCATCACGTGAAGTGCCAAATTTCACTTTTACTTTTAAAGCAAGAATGTCAAGTCCAATTACTTTACCCTTTTCTTCCTCACCATCTATTTTAACAAAATCACCAACTTTAGGTAATTTTTCTATATTTTCTTTATATGCTTCTTCTTCATATTTTAAACAACACATTAGCTTTCCACATGCTCCAGATAACTTTGCCATATTAATTTGTAATCCTTGTTCTTTTGCCATCTTAATAGTAACAGATTCAAAGTCCTGTAAATACGTTCTACAACAAACTTCTTTACCACACATTCCAAGGTTTGGATAAGTTTTTATTTCGTCTCTTGGTCCAATTTGTCTCAGTTCAATTCTAGCTTTATATTTAGATGCTAAAGATTTTACTAATTCTCTAAAGTCAACTCTTTCTTCAGCAACGAAATAAAAAGTTAATTTTGAAGCATCAAATGTGTATTCTGCAGCAAGTAATTTCATATTTAAGTTTAATTTTTTTACTTCATCACTGCAAAATACTAATGCCTCATTTGCTTTTTCTTCATTCTCTTTTTGTATCTCCAAATCTCTTCTTGTTGCCGGTTTTATGATATTATTGATTTCTATACCTACAGGTATATCTTTTTTATCTATTATCTTAACTACTCTACCTATTTCTTCTCCTCTTTCAGTATTAGCGATAATACTATCACCTAACCTAAATCCAAATGTTAATGGGTTAAAGTAGCAAAGTCTACCTGTTTTTTTAAACCTTACTCCTATTATATATTCCATTTTTATTCTCCTTACATGATATTTTCTATAATTTTTAATATCATGTTATCTATAACTATATCATAATTTCCGTTATTTTTCAATCGAATTTTAGCTTTTTCAACAAATTTCGTACACGAAAACATGGAACGATCAAACAAAACAAACTCCAGATAATCAAGCATCCCATTCATTGTGAAATCAATTTCTTTGTATAATAATATAGTATTTATAACATCTTTTTTAGATAAGGCTAAATATAATTGTTCAATCTTTTCTATCATATTTATTTTGTTCTCATCCATCATATCTATTGCCAGTCCCAAAGATCCGTCTACATATTTTAGTATTCTATCGGATAGAGCTACTTGATAATGATTATTCATATATGTTTTAATTGCTTCGTCCTCTATCTTTCCAAATGAGATTTTATTTACTCTAGAAATTATAGTGGTTAAAAAAGAACTTAAATTAGAGGAGATTAAAATAACAACAACATAATGAGGAGGCTCTTCTAATGTCTTAAGTAAAGCATTTTGAGAAGCCAAATTTAAAAACTCTGCATCATCAATTAAATACACCTTTTTATCTCCTGAAATAGGAGCTTCATATATATCATCAATTAATTCTTTTCGTATCTGTTCTATGATAATATCTTTTTTATCTTCTTTTTTAGAAATATGGGTATAATCGGGACAGGTTTCTAAATTTTCGGTTCCAAGTATATTCTTTGCAAATTCCTTTGCCATTGTTGCCTTACCTATCCCTTTTTGACCAAAAAATAAGTAGGCATGAGATATCATATTTTTATTAAGACTCTCTTGCAATATTACTTTTTGCTCTTTGTGCCCTAAAATACTCTCAAACATACTTATTCCTCCCTGTTATAATTTACCCATTTTATTAAATGGCCAAATTCTACAAACCACATAACCATCGATATGTTTTACTGGAATGCAACCAAAATATCTCGAATCCTTACTCTCACCTCTGTTATCACCCATAGCAAATACACAATTTTTTGGAACAATGAGGTCTGTAAATTGACCTGTTTTTCCAGTAAATTGCTCATGTAGATATGGTTCATCAAGTTTTTGATCATTCACATATACTTCGCCTTTATCGTTAATTAGAATATGGTCTCCCTCTATGCCGATCACTCTTTTGATATAACTTACTTTTCCAATTCCCACGAAATCATACAAGAAGCCACCGAAGAAATCATGTTCTTTATACTGTGCCATAGTAGAGCTAGTTGTCGATTCTTCTATATACCCCAAATCAATTGGTGCTTCAAAAGTGATGATATCGCCTCTTTTTACATCCTTACTAAATATAGTAGGTCTTTGTATTAAAAGTCTCTCATTTTCTTTTGCTGTTGGGAACATTGATACCTGTTTTACTCCTGAAACAGTGCCTAGAAAGTAGTTAATGCATAAGTAAAGAATATAAGCAATGACAAAGCATAACACCCATTCTAGTATTTCTTTTGATAATTTTTTGTAGTCTATTTTTATTTTCTTTTTATTAGGATTAAATTCATCCATCTCCATTAATATTACCCCCATACTATTTAATATACGAACTTACTTACTAATGTATTCTAGTACCGTTTTCTAAAAAGCCTTCATTGTTATCTAATGTTAGTAGTTTAACTACATCATCTCCTGCAGCAAGTAGCATTCCTTGAGATTCCACTCCTCTTAAAGTTACTGGTTTAAGATTAGAAACCACAACGATTTGTTTATTTAGTAATTGTTCTTGTGAATAGTATTTTACTAGCCCAGATACAATTGTTCTCGTTTCATTTCCAAGATCAACAGTTAGTTTATATAGCTTATCAGCCTTTTCAATTCTTTCTACTTTTAGGACTTGGCCTACTTTTAACTCTACCTTTTCTAGTTCATCTATTGTAATATATTTTTCTTCTTTTACTAATTCTTCCTTTTTTTCTTTTACTTCTTGTTTGTTATCAACATTTTCCACTTTTTGTTTCTCCTTTTTTAAATCGATTCTTGGGAATAAATTATCTTTTTTAGATACTTTTGTTCCCGCTTTTAGTAATCCAAATATTTTACCACTTTCCCAAGTCTGTAGTTCTTCTTCCACGCCAATTTGTTCAAACATCTTTGTTGGTGTCTCGATCATATATGGTTCTAAGCTTACAGCAATAATTCTAATCGTTTCAATTAAGTGGTATAACACTTGATTTAATCTTTGTGTTTTTCCTTCCTTCGTTAATAGCCAAGGTGTACTTAAATCAATATACTTATTTGCTTTTGAAATCACATTCCATATCTTTGATATCGCATCATTTATTTTTAATTCTTCCATATCGTTCTCAATTGCTACAATTAGCTGTGAGGCCATATCGATTAATTCTGTATCAATCTCTTGTTTTTCAATGTCTTCTTTTACAATGATGCCCTCATTATATTTTTCTACCATGGCAGTTACTCTACTAACAAGGTTTCCTAAATCATTTGATAAATCTGCATTAAATTTTTCTAAAAATAACTCTTCAGAAAAGTTGCCATCTTGTCCCATTGTCACTTCATGAAGTAAAAAATATCTTAAAGCATCAACTGAAGTTTCATTTATATATACTCTTGGATCTTTGTAGTTTCCTACTGACTTTGATATTTTAGCACCATCTACAACAAGCCAACCATGACCATATATTTTTTTTGGTAATGGCAAATCTAGCGCCATTAATAGTGCCGGCCATATAATAGCATGGAATCTAAAAATTTCTTTTCCTACTAGATGTAAATCAGCTGGCCAAAATTCATTCATTTTTGTTTCGTCTTTTAAATAACCTAAACCAGAGATATAATTACTTAAAGCATCAATCCACACATATACTATATGCTTTTTGTCAAATGGTACTTTAATTCCCCAATCGATAGTAGTTCTTGAAACACATAAATCCTCTAAGCCTTTTTTAAAAAAGTTATTCATCATTTCATTTTTTCTAGAGAGAGGCTCTAGAAAGTCTGGATGTTCTTCATAGTACTTTAATAATCTATCTTGGTATTTTGATAATTTAAAAAAGTAGCTTTCTTCTCTTACTACTTCAACATCTCTCCCACAGTCAGGGCACTTGCCATCTAGCAATTGTGTCTCAGTCCAAAATGATTCACAAGGTGTACAATATAACCCTTCATATTCAGATAAATAGATATCTCCTTGATCATAAAGTCTCTTAAATATTTTTTCTACACATTCAACATGCTCTTGGTCAGTTGTTCTCATATACTTATCATATGTTATCCCTAAACATTTCCATAAATCTTTTGTATCTGTAACGATTTCATCAACGTATTCTTTTGGTGTTTTTCCAGCTTCTTTTGCTTTTTTTTCTATTTTTTGACCATGTTCATCTGTACCTGTCATAAAGAACACATCATAGCCTCTTAATCTTTTATATCTTGCTATAGTATCCGCGATAAGCGTACAATAACAATGTCCTACATGAAAGTTTCCACTTGGGTAATAAATCGGTGTCGTAATATAATATTTTTTCTTTTCCATTTCTTACTCCTTTCCTACTTTTACGATAGCACTCGCAATCGCATTATCAGATATATGTGATATACTGATATCAATTTCTATTTCACACTCTTCACATAAGCTCTCTATAGATTCATTTAAAATATATACGATAGGTCTTCTGTTTAATTCTTCACTATTTAATATTTCTACGTCTAAAAAATTCATTGATAAATTGTTTTCAATCAACACTTTTGACATTGCCTTATAGATTGCCTCTTTAGCGGCAAATCTACCAGCATATCTTTGATATTTCATATCACTTCTGATAGCATCAATATTATCTATTTCATTTTTACTATAAATATTTTCTTTGAATCCATTCGTATTTTCAATAGCATCTTTTATCCTAGACACTTCTATAATATCTGTACCGCTATATATATGCATTATTCTCTCCTTTATTTTCATATCTTTTAACTATATATTGGTTCCTAAAAACATATACATATATATTATACTTTTTTTGCCATAAAGTCAACATTTTTATGGAAATTACTATGACGAGAACCAATAAAGGAAAGACTACCCTTTGTTGACTTCTCTATATAGTTGGCGATATTTATCTTCATTTCGAACTTTCAATATTTAGTTAAACAACATGCCTGTCGCACCACAAAAAAATAGTGTCAATCAAAATACTTGATTTAACACTATTTAACATTTCTTTAATTCTGTGCAATTCTTTAAAAATTGTAAAAAATGGTCGGAGTGACAGGTCTCGCACCTGCGACCTCATGGTCCCAAACCACGCGCTCTACTAACTGAGCTACACCCCGTTATTCATTACGTAATATATTATAGCATCAAATGTTTTACATGTCAAGAATTTCATACTTTTTTTCATAAAACTTGTATTCCCGTATTACTTTATTATTCTGTATGATGCAATAGAATAATAATAACATGTTGAAAAAATTTATTATTTATATATTACTATATTATAGAAAAGAAATCTTTGTTACTACTATCACTATAAAAAAGTTATATGAATTATTTATAATCATTATATCCTGTTGTTTTCTAATATAATCGTTATTTTTATAAATTTATTTGTATTATAATTACAACTTTTAGATTGTTTACATTATCACTCAAATAGTGTATATTTTGAATAGAGGAGTGAATATTATGAATAAAAAAATTCTTGGGAGAAAAATAAAGAAATATAGATTAAAAGCCAATTTAACTCAACAGCAATTGGCCGATAAGATTGGTAAAGAAAGAAACTATATCAGTGCTATTGAATGTGGCACAAAATCACCTAGTTTATCGCTATTTATTACAATTGCAAATGAATTGAATGCAAGTACAGATTATCTTTTAAAAGAGTCTTTAAAATTAACGCTTTCAGAACCAAAGAAAACATATTATACCGATGAACAATTGAGTGCACTGGGTGATATGCTCGACACCTATTCTGAACATTTTTTGTATAATAAAGGTTCCTCCATCACATACTAATTGTGTATTAAATAACACACGTTAATTGTTTACCTTTTTAACGTTATAGTGTATATTATTACGTATGGAGATGATTGCATGGATAATAAAATTATTAATAGAAAATTATTCGGTAAGAGAGTGAAAGAATCAAGAATTAAAATAGATATGACTCAATTTGAACTAGCGGAAAAAATTGGTGTATCACAAAACTTTTTAGGAGATATTGAAAGAGGGGTTAAGCTTCCAAGCTTGTCAAAATTAATTCTGCTTTCTAACACTTTAAAAGTAAGTCTTGATTATTTATTTTCAGACTCTTTAGATAATTATGTTTGTGAGACCAGTGAAGTATACTATACTGATAAACAACTGGCTTTACTTAATAACGTAGTAAAAATAATTAATAATAACTTTCAGTAAAATAAAATAGGTAGTAACATGCAGTTACCACCTATTTTATTTTGAAAAATTCTTTTGAATTTTTATATACTTTTTCCGAAACGTACTCTACATCCATCTCCTTGTAATCAGCAAGTTTTTTGCAAATAATAGGGAGATGAGCAGAAGTATTGATAGTTCCCCTGTAAGGTTCTGGTGCAAGATAAGGGCAGTCTGTTTCAATCACAATTTGCTGCATTGGTATCTTCTTAATGTAATTACCAAATGTAGCGTTTCTCTTATAGGTGATATTGCCTCCAAAAGCAACAGTATATCCTTCTTCTAACACCATATTTACTAAATCATCCGTTGGATGAAAGCAATGGAATAACAGTCCATGTTGTGGTTTATTTTCCTTTAAGATACGATACGTATCTAAAGAGGCATCTCTTGTATGAATAATGACAGGTAAATTTAATGCATTTGCCATTTCTATTTGCTCTATAAATAAATCACTCTGCGCTAATTTATTGTCATTAACAAAAGCGTAATCAAGACCAATTTCTCCAATTCCAACAATCTTTTTATTGTTATGATTTGCTTGGTATATATCGTATATATCTATTGCTTTATCTTTCCCCACATCATGAGGATGTATACCAATAGTTGTGTAAATATATCCATATTCCTTTGCAAGTTCCAATGATCTATCAGAGCTTTCCTTGTTATATCCAATGTTAATAATATAGTCAACTCCTGCTTGTTTACATTTTGTTAATGTTTCTTCTAGGTTATCTTTAAATACTTCATCATTATAATGAGCATGAGTATCAATATAGTTCACCACTTTACCTCCTTGCTGTTATTTTGTTGGGAAAGTAATACTAACTTCTGTTCCCTGATTTATTTCACTTTTTATATTAATCGTTCCATTATTGCCATCTATAATTTCTTTTACAATAGAAAGACCAAGTCCCGTTCCACCCATTTTTCTAGAACGAGCTTTATCTACCCTATAGAATCTTTCAAATATTCGATTTAAATCTTTTTGAGGAATACCGATTCCATTATCTATAATTTTCACATAAGCATTATCATTGTTTATAGAACCCACATATACCTTAATAGCTCCACCTTCTGGCGTATATTTGATACTATTACTAACGATATTAACTAATACTTGTTCAATGGAATCACGGTCTGCATAGATATTAGGAGGTTTCACATTAATGATGCATTCTAATTTATGATTTTTTTCTCTCGCAGAAAATTGCATTTTTTCACATACATTTTGTGCCATTTCATCCAATGAAAACATCATTTTTTTCCAGCTAACTTTTTTATAATCAAATCGTGAAAGTTGTAATAAATCAGCCACCAATCTGCCCATTCTATTTGCTTCTTGGTTAATTACTTTTGAAAACCTTACAATTTCTTGGTAAGTCAAATCACCATTCATGATTGTTTCAGAGTATCCTTTAATAGATGTTAAAGGTGTTTTTAATTCATGTGATACATTTGCAACAAATTCTTTTCTCATATCGTCTAACTTTACTGTTTCTGTGATATTTCTTACTATCATGATAACGCCCATCGGACTTAATCTATTACTAAAAAATGGAATAAATATAATATTAAGAGCATTCTCATCTACTGCTATTTTTATTTCAACACTTTTATAATTTGGCAAATACATAATTTTATCAAAATCTAAATCACAATTTAACTTTTTAATAATTTTGTCAAACGTATCATACGCATTATCAATTTGTAATAATCTTTGTGCTGATTTATTCATATGTACCACTTGTTTTGTAATAGAAAATGCTATTACACCATCTGCCATATGTTCTAGAATAATTTCAGTTTTACTCTGTTGACTATTTAAATCAAAGTTATTTTTTTTAATCATTTCCATCATTAAATCATAAGAATCGATGGTTTCTTCTAATTCAGAAAATTTAGTGAAGTTTCTCAAGTGTTTCGTATCTACTATTTTTCCATTGGCAACATTTTTCATTGATTTATCTATCTTTTTTAAAGGAAAGGTAATTAATCTTGTTATAATTAAAGATAAAATTAAACTAAATACAATAAATATAAGTAGCACTAGTAAATTAGAGATAGCAAATAGGTTCTTTGTATCTAACACTTGAGAAGATAGAAGTAAAGTAGTTATAAAAACTATAACTACTATACTAACAAATCCCAATATCATACAAGTTTTGATAGATATTTTCATATGATAATTTTTCCTCCTTGTAGAGTGTAGAAAAATGATTGTTAATCAGAGATATAATATCCCATACCTCTTTTCGTCTGTACATATTGAGGTTCAGCTGGGTTCTTCTCTATTTTTTCTCTTAATCTTCTAATTGTAACGTCAACGGTTCTAGCATCTCCATAAAAGTCGTATCCCCATACGCCCTTTAGAATTTGTTCTCTGGTAAATACTTGTGTTGGTTCTGATGATAACATCTTTAGTAATTCGAATTCTTTTATGGTAAGGTCAATTTTTTTATCATCAATAATAGCTATATATTTTTCTGGATCTATAATCATATCCTTAATATATATTTTTTCATTACCTTTTTTTCCAGAGTTTGAATCTGGTAAAGTATGTTTTCTTAAATTTGCTTTAATTCTTGCTATTACTTCTCTAATACTAAAAGGTTTTGTCATATAATCATCTGCACCAAGTTCAAGACCAATGATTTTATCAACCACTTCTTCCTTTGCTGTTAACATGATAATAGGGCAAACTAAACTTTTTCTAAGTTCTTTACATACATTAAATCCATCAACCTTTGGTAACATTAAATCTAACAATATTAAATCCGGTTTAATAGACAAAGCTAAATTAATTGCTTCTTCTCCATCATATGCTACTGCAGTTGAAAACCCTTCTTTTTCCAAATTAAATTTTAATATATCAACAATTGGTTTTTCATCATCAACTATTAAAATCTTCTTATCATTCATATACATACACCCCATCTTTTTAAACTAAAATCATTATATCATATATATAAAAAATTGGCTAGATTTTTGTCAAATAAATTTAATTTTTTTGTAACTCTATTGTAATTTTGTCATCTAATTATTATAATTCATCAAATTTGTAATATTTTATTTCTTCATTGCCTAATATTTTCTTTGCTTTATTCACAAACAAAGAATCTTCTTTCGATAATATAAGCTCTACGTTTTCCATTTGATTTTCAAAATCAATACCTTTTAGTATTAGATGCCTCTTGAGATTTTTAACGATTCCAATATTACCGTCTATTATTTTTAAGTTCTCTCCTACTACTGCTTTAAATTCTTCTTTATATAGTGAAAAATGAGTACAGCCAAGTACAAGATGACTATATTTTCGCTTATCAATATCTGCTAAAATATCTTTAATATATGCCTTTATTTCACTTGAATTACTTGTTGTACTTTCAGCAAAAAGGACTAGTTTATCTGCTGCTATTAAATCAACGATATCCATTGCATTAAAGCGATTAATTAGATTCAATAATTTTTCTCCTTTAATCGTAAGACTTGTAGCACATACTAATATCCTGCGATGAATATCATCTATTGCCACTTTTATTGCTGGTTCTGTTCCAATAAAAATGACATACGGATATTTTTCTCTTAATTCTTTGATTGCAATACTTGTAGCAGTATTACATGCAATAACTATAATAGAACAACCACAAATGACAAGCTTGTCTATACACCCAAATATATATTCCTTTACGATTTCTTTTTCTTTAGTTCCATATGGTGCATTTTTATTATCAGCAAAATAAATATAATTGCACTTTATTTCACGTAATGCCTCTTTTAGAACGGTTAAACCGCCAACACCTGAATCAAAAAAGCCAATTTTCATTATTTCTTCTCCTTTTTGTATATTATTATTTTTTCTGTTCATACTATTATTAACTATGTTCATAGTTTTTATATATTAAATTTTTAAATTTAATGCTATTTGGGTTCAATGATTAATATTGAAGAAATAGCAAAATAGGTGGTTAGTTACATCTACCACCTATTTTTAATTTTCATAATTTGATCCTTCTATTGTACCAAATTTATCTAACATGATATTCTTTACATTTTCATATTTTAAATCTATGCCCTGGTATGACATTCTATTTTTTGTAATTTGTGAATCTCCTGTATCAAAATTAATATTATCAAGAAGTGGTATCAAGCTAAGCAACACAACACTATTGTATTCCAGATATTTTGGATTATATTTTGTGCCACTATATTTAATATGAATATTACCATTATCAATTTTGATATCTGTTATCTGTTCTGCGTATGGCAATAAGTTTATTATCTGTTTTATTCTAATATCGTCACCTATGTAGGTATCATTGTAATTTTCTAAATATTTGTCTCCAATATCTACCTGTCGAGTTGGATTTACCATTTTAAAAGAATAATATTTTGAACCAATATGTTTATAATTAACCTTGATTAGAACAATATACACTCTGTTATCATTTAAATTAATAGATGCATTAAATTTTTTTGTTCTTGTTGCTCTATTGAGTACCTCAATCCAATTTAAATGGACAAGACCAGGTTCATCAAAATGTACACCATATTGTGAAGATTCTATAGCAAATATTTTTTCAATTATAATGTCTGGGCTTTCTTTTACATTACCGATGGGCTTAGCAAAGAAAACTAAATCTATGTTATAACTTGGTTCTAACACAAGTGTTTTGTCTTTAGAATATTTCCACACTTCATTGATGGTATCCGGTAATCCAAGAACCCCTTTTTCCATCTCTGCCATATTGCTATAGTTTTCTTCTATACACTTGATTGGTTCAATTTTGTCAGATTGTTTTACATATAGCTCAGGTGTATTATAGTTCTTTCCTTGTCCCAAACAATAAGTAAGAAATAGTATGCCAAGCAAGGACACCATAATAATAGTTGCCCACCTTAAAAATTTCTCTTTTGCTTCTCCATACAAGACTTTCATATATGATACCTCTTATAATAGTTACATTTGTCTTCGACCCTCTAGTGCTTTGATAAGTGTTATTTCATCTGTATATTCAAGATCTCCACCAACTGGAATACCATGTGCAATTCTTGTTACAATGATTCCTAGTGGCTTAATAAGGCGAGAAATATACATAGCCGTCGCTTCCCCTTCTACTGTCGGATTAGTTGCTAATATAACTTCCTTTATGCTATCATCTTTTAATCTTTCTAATAATTCCTTTACTTTAATATCTCCTGCTGTGATATTATTCATAGGTGATATAGATCCATGTAATACATGATACTTTCCTTTGTATTCATGTGTTTTTTCCATAGCTACGACATCTTTTACATTTTCAACAACACAAATAATAGACTCATCTCTTTTGTTACTAGCACATATTTCACACGGATCACTTTCCGTAATATTATAGCAAATAGAACAAAACCTGACTTTTTCTTTTGCCTCAATCAATGTTTTTGACATTTCTTCCGAAAAACTTTTTGGAGATTCCAAAACAAAAAATGCAAGTCTAATAGCTGTCTTATGTCCAATCCCAGGTAAACGCTCAAACTGATTGATTAATTTTGTAATAGTCTCAGAATACATAGTTCCACCTAAAACATTCCTGGCATATTAAATTGCCCCATTTCAGATTGCATCATCGTATCAGCCTTACCAAGAGCTTCATTCACAGCAGTTAAAATCAAGTCTTGTAACATTTCTACATCTTCTGGATCCACTACTTCTTTTTTAATAATAATCTCTTTTATTATTTTATCACCTGTAGCTTTTACAATAACAGCTCCTCCACCGGCTGAAGTTTCTATTTCTTTCGTAGCAACTGCCTCTTGCTTTTCTTGCATTTCTTTTTGCATTTTTTGTGCTTGTTTTAATAAGTTTTGCATATTTCCCATTCCGCCTCCAGGAAATCCTCCAAATTTAGCCATATAAATCATCCTTTCTTTTTATACATTATATTATATCTTCTTTCAATTATCAATCAAATGAAGTATAACTTACATCTTTTTGTTTTAATACTTTCTCTATTTTAGTATCGCTTTGTTTCTGTTCCTCTTGCAACCTAATAATCACGTCTTTATGAACACCATATTTTTCTTCATATATTCTTGTCAAATCATCTATATTTTCTTGTAAGATTAAAATGGAATAAGCAAAAGAATTGTTGGTAATGAGTATTAAAAAATTTGCATTTTCATATGCTTTGGCACCCGCCAACGAAGAATATAATTTTAACTTTCCTTGTCCAATTACTTCTTTCTTTAAGTTTTCTATATCTTGAAACACAGTAGCATCGTCAACATCCTGCTCTTTTTTTTCTTCTTTTACAATGTTAATATTACTACTATTTACATTAGATTGACTGATTGATTTCCTATTTTTTAGTTTTTCTACTTCACTTTCAAGATAAGCTATTTTGGTTATTAGTGGTTCGATATTAGTAGTATCTTGAGCTCCTTGTTGACTATTAGTATCTGAATTGCCAGTTACATTACACAATTCAATCATAGCAGATTTTAACACAATCACAGGTTTTGAAGTCAATCTTAAATCATTATCAAGCTTAGATAATCTATCTATTATAGTGATATACCTTGCTGTATTTTCTTTCTCACCAATTAATTTATCTAAAAATTTCTCTGTAATTTGATAATTAAATTGTCTTAAATCTTTTCCACGTATTATGATTTCATCAATCATTTCAATTACTTTCATCGCATTTCTATCCAGAATATTATCTGCAACACTTGCTATGAATCTATCATCGATAGCCCCTATAATTCTTAACACATCTTCATATTTTAACATCTCTTGTGATTCAGACATACACCTATCTAAAACGCTAATAGCATCTCTCATTCCACCATCTGCAATTTTAGCAATATACTTTAAAGCTTCCTCTTCTGCCTTTACGCCTTCAGCATCTAAAATATGTGTTAATCTCTCATAGATAACCTCTTCTGAAATCCTATTAAATTCAAATCTTAAGCATCTTGAAAGTATCGTAACAGGTATTTTATGTTGTTCTGTCGTTGCCAAAATAAAGACAACATTTTCAGGTGGTTCTTCCAATGTCTTTAATAATGCGTTAAAAGCACTCGTCGTCAACATATGTGCCTCATCTATAATATACACCCTATATTTTACATCAATTGTCGCATATACAACTTCTTGCCTTATTTGACGTATATTCTCAACACTGTTATTAGATGCTGCATCCATCTCTATCACATCTGTTGTATTTCCCTCTAAAATGCTTTTACATATGGCACATTCATTGCAAGGTTCTCCCTCTTTTGGATTTAAACAATTAATAGCTCTAGCGAACACCTTTGAGGCGCTGGTTTTACCAGTACCACGGCTTCCACTAAACAAATAGGCATGTGATATTTTTCCAGATTTCACCTGGTTTTTTAATATTTTTGTCACATTTTCTTGACCAAGTATAGTGTCAAAAGTGGCTGGTCTATATTTTCTATATAATGCTACATACGACATTTCATCACCCCATAAAAATACACCAAACACATAGAGTATTACGCTTATTGCTGCTTCCTTCCGGACCTGACAAGGTTCACGGTACCCTATTGCTTGGTGATAAATAGATTATACAACAGATTCTAAATAAAATCAAGATATAATTGCTATTTTACACTAAATACAAGTTTTGCAGTATCTAATCTAATAATACTAACACCATTTGTGATTAACTCTTCACTTGGCATATCTAGTGCTACTTTACATATATTAAGTTTACCATTTTCTTCTACTATATTTAAATTAAATGATAAATGAAAAGTAAAATCACTGATCTTTCTATTTAGTAATTCTAGTAAAGTACCATCATATTTTAACACCTTTGTTTCATTTGGTACATTGACATCTTGCATACAATTTTGATTGACTATTTTAAGTTCTACCAAATATTGGTTATCCTTTTCTTGTGCAGTAATATTATATTTTCCTTCCTTATCAAAGCAATCTATACTTTCTTCTTTATTATTCTGATTTATGTATAATTTACCTAATTTTTCTGGTTTATTCACAGATAATTTGTCAATATAGATGTCAGAAATAGCAACATTTTTAGTAATTAAGAAAGATAGTTTATTTTCTTGGGATAGGTTCATCACAATATGTGATAATTCGGTAACGGTATCTTCTTGTTTTTCTTCTATTGTAATATACGATTCTAAAACAGCGTCATTTATTCTAAAATTGCCTTGGTTAATCTTACCAGTATTATTTAAAAAATAGATAGAAATCAAAGCAATAAGTGCAATTGATAAAACTGCTACGATAAAAATCATCATCGGCTTTTTCTTTTCCATAATCCTCCTCCTGTATCTATTATAATTATACTACATTCACCAAACAAAAACAACAAATAGAGTTAAAGTTGTCTTGATAACTTTAACTCTATTTATATGTATTATTCGTTACTCGTTGAACCAAATAGTTCATCAAATTTCTTCTCTAATTCTTCTTGTAAATCAAAAGTAGATTCTTTTTCTTCTTTTTTAGGTTCTTCTTTGATTTCTGGTCTTATTTCAGGTTTTATTTCTGACTCTACAATCTCAAAAGGGGTATCTTCTTTTTGTATTTCTGCATTTTTCTTTTTCATATATTCTTCAGCAGCTTTTTTTCTCTTTTCAAGATGAGCTCTTACGTCCATGATACTGATTTCAACAGAATCCGTTTTTGGCATTTGCGTAATATCCCTAATTTCATATTGTTTTGCCACATCTTTTAAGGGATGGAATTTAAAGTACCATGCTTTTTGCGCTTTGATTGGCTTTAATCCTCTTACTAGCAAAATTTCATCATCGGATGGTAAACGTTTCAATTCATCAATCGTCATCAGTTCTCTTCCAAGTCTTTGCTCACTAATAGAAACACCCTGTTTTTCTCTTTCGTCTTTGTCTTTATTCACGGATCTGCTCTTTACTTTAATTGTCTTTTGCCCTAAACTCTTTGAGAAATATTCACAAGTTTTAATTGCCTGACTTCCTAGGAACAAGTGAGTATCACAGTTACCTAATATATTTTCATAATTATCTTTATATAAAGCTTCTAATTGGTCCAAACTCTGTACCACGATAGAAATACTAATTCCTAGACTTCTAGTTGTGCTAAGTTTTTTGTTAAAGTCTGGTATTTGCCCAATATTAGCAAACTCATCTAACAAGAAGTAGACTTGGTGTTTTAGTGTACCACCATTTCTATCTGCTTGCGCATATAGTTTTTGCAGCATTAAACTAAAGAAAATAGTAGATATAAAATCATAAGTACTATCAGATGCTGACGTTATAACAAATAGGGCAACTTTTTTATTTCCTAAATCATCAAAATTAATATTGTTAGAGGTTGTAATTCTTTGCATAGATGGTGTATCAAAAGATGTGATTTTAGAAATTGTTGAGATGACGATACTTTGTAATGTCTTATCTGCAGCTGTACTAAAGTTTTCATATTCTTTTCTACCAGGGTGCTCTGGTTTTAACTCATCAATAAATAACTTCTTAAATACATCTGCATCTGCACCACCTTGACGTATAATATTTAGACAACTTGATATATTTTGTTCTTCAGGAGGAAGAACTGATATAACATAGTATATAGCAGCCTTTAATAACATTTTAGCTGTATCATCCCAGAATGGATCATTACTTCCTTGTCCCTTTGTTGCACCATTTACAATAGTGTGGGCTATAATATCAACACTTTGATGGTCAATAATGTGTGCAAGTGGATTAAATCTATCGCTATAATCTGGGTTAACCAAATTAAATGCTCTTACTTCATAACCATTTGCTTTTAGAAAACCTGATGTTTCTCTATATAATTCACCTTTAGGGTCTGTAATAACATAAGAACCTAACATTTGAAGAATATTTGGTTTAATATAACAAGCGGACTTACCAGCACCAGATCCACCGACAACTAATATGTTCTTGTTTATTTTCACTTTTCTTAAATCAGTTCCTAAATAATGTTTTCTACTTAATATAAATCCAGACTTTCTATTTAATATTTCACTTCCATCTGGTAATTTGTCAAATTCTTCTCCGCCTTTACTCCAATCACTCGAGCCATTCTCAATCCCATCATAATCAGAATCAGGTGAAACTTTTATCTTCCAGTAAATAAATAACGCTACAAAAACAATGAGCGTCCAGAAAGTAGCTGTCATAAATCCAGCAAAATCAACAAATATAGCCGTAAAGAACCTAAAACTAGTAATAGCAGGCAAAAATTTGTTAAATACTGACATCATTTTTTCAAAAGGTTTTGTAATATCTGCCACTTCATGTGATGCAATGACAAATGCCCCTATTATAACGATATCTACTATTAAAAATGCAATCAAAAAAGGTATTATTTCCCTTTTTAATTTATTAAGCTTAAACTTTCCCATATCTCTTTACCTCTTTCGTTTGCCTATAACGACAAATAGTCTATATTATATAATATAGACTTTTGCTTTTTATACTATTCAACTTCTACTTTCTTCATATGTATCACCTAATTTTTATATTTGTTCATTCCAGCCTTCTAGTTCTCTACTTTCAGGAACAATTTCAGCTGGTGCTATATCTCTTGCATTTCTAATAAAAACACTTTTTGCTGTTGAAAGTATTTTTATATTATTATCTAGTTCAGATGCTACAATAGCATTACATTTTATACCTACATTTCTATTCATAATAAGAATTCCTCCATTTACTACATTTATTACTACATTTATTATCGTTTCAAATTATATTAATCTTCAAACCCTAGTTCAAGTACGATATAAGGTCTATTTGGTAAAATTTTACATCTACCTTTTACTTTACCAGTCACTTCATCTGTATATAAAACCGGTTTTACTTCTTCACCTGTTTGTGTATCTATAATTGAAAAATGCCTTTTCATATTTGGTGTATACTCAACTTCTTTATATTCAACTCCTACTTGATTAAATAAAGTACCATAATTTAATGGGATATTCGATTCTGTTGTCTTAAAACCTTCAGCAGTCAATTCTCCTGTACTTAAAATAGCCTTTGTATTCGTTAAAGTAAGTAAAACAATTAATTGTGGTTCATCATCTGTTTTTATCACATTAAATGTTTTCTTCATTTTCCCTTCTTCTTGACTATCGATACTGTCAATTTTTTGAAGAGATAATAATGATTTCCCTTGCTTATATTCTATTTCGTTTTCTTCAACTAAAAAAGCTATCGTTGTCATACCAGGCATATCTACAATTTCAAATTTATTCATTTGTATTAAAGGCTCCATAAATATTTACCTCTTTCTTAAGGTCAAAAACCTAAATCTAATACTATTATACTATATTTTTTATATTATTACAATACTTTTTACCATTTTTTATGTTTATTTTTGCATTTTTTATGTTTACTGTTTCTTCGTTCCCACTTTAACTATCTGAGATTGTGCATTATAGGTGTCACGAGATAGCATTCTTGATTCAACAACTTTGCCGTTTAACATTTTTGTGATATATCCTTCTGAAACATAACCATTTACCCCTTTTGAAACAATCACTTGTTCCCCTTCATACATATTTTCGTCGTAAGTATATTTTGTTTGAAATGGTATTGTTTTGATATAAGAACTACTCAACGTAATATCATATTCCACTTCTTCTTTTGTACCAAATATACTTATATTCAGACTGCCTCCGCTACTATATGAAGTCACAATTTTCACTGGGTATTTCCTTGTATTCTTAAATTTAAAATCTAAATTAGGAGAATATACAGTAGCATCTAGACTTGGTTTTACATAACCAACAGGTAATCCATGTTGATGTCTTTGAACAATTTGCATATTAGCCATTAGTGCAACGTCATAAAGAGTTGAAGTCGTTTGACATATACCGCCACCTAGTTCATTAACAACGCCCCCACCTTTAAAAGTAGCCGCTTCTTGATAACCTTTTGCAACAGTTGTATCACCAATTGCAGCATTATATGAGAAAGTCTCACCAGGCATAATAATTTTCCCATTCAAATAGTTTAATGCTATTTTTAAGTTGTTAGCCCTTGCCGCTTGGCCAGCATCAAAATATGTAGTCAGTCCTGCTAATTTATCTTTATACAATTTATAGGTAATGTCTGCTAATTTGACTTTAGGTTCTATTACTTTTAAGTCAAATTCAATTACTTTTCCTTCTGCCTTATTTTCTTCTTTTTCGATGACTGCTTTTAATTCTTCCACATTAAAGTCAAATCCCACCACTTCAGAAACAAGTTTAATTGGGCTAACCGTTTCATCAATATAAGCATCTTTTGCATCTCTTTTTACTTTACCATATACTTCTTCAACGTTAATAGCAATTGGTTTTTTTTGTACAATAGCTAAAGTAATATTAGTATCATTATTTCCACTTACATAAGAATTAGCAAATTTATTAACTAGATTTTTTCCTTCTTCTTCATAATTGATAGAATTTCCACTTTTCCCTCTTGTGATAATTAATTTTTTAGTATTTTCGTCTACACTAAATTTATCATCCACAAATCTGTCTTTTAGTGTCAAATCAATATTATTTAATTTTTCATCTAATAGTTCCTGGCTATAATTGTATTCTGGTATTATCTCCACTTTTGAAAAAAATGCTTTCATGATAGCAATATTATCTTTTAATAAATTACCAGTTCTACCAAACTCTAAAATTTTCTTTGCAGTTGCTGGTATATTAATAGAAAATTCAATTTCAGTAGGCATGATAGTATAGATACTTTCCGTATCTTGATAAACATTATATTTTTCTTCTGGCTTATATCCCGAAAACTTTTCATTTAATTCTTGTGCAATTTTTTCAAGATTTTTCCCGCTCATATTCATTCCTAATACATGTAAGTTTTTATACGCATTTGGATTCATTTTATTAACGCACACAATACCACCTAAAAAAAGAATAATGCTTACTAAAACTACACATACAATGAATATCACTTTTCTTTGTTTACTGTGCTTTTTTGGTTCCTCTTCTTTGTTTACTACTTTTGCTTCGATAGTCTCTTCTTTTACTATTTCTTCTGTAGGAATTACCTTTTCTTCAATACTCAATTTTTCAGTATTTTCCTCTAGCATCCCCTTATTTTCATCATTATCCATATTTTCCTCCAATAAAAACCTATACTAGATTTCTATTCATATCAAAAAAAATTATTATTATTTTAATTTATATTTAAATACAAAAATGTTCTTAACCGTTCATTTATCATATATTTTAAGTATAATACAAAGTAAAATAAAAGTCAACAATTTGACATTTTTTTTACATTGATAACTATATTTTAACTATATTTTTTGTTACGGAACACCAATAATTAAAAAAGCCCACCAAAAGGTGAGCTTTAGAGCACTTCGTAAGCCGGATTCTGTATTAAATAGTCATTTATCTAGAATATATATTGCTATATATTTCAAGCCATCAACCACGAAAGACGACGGGCAGTCTTAACCTTTCTACTGCGATGTTGCACCAAGTGGGGTTTACACCACATACATGTCTCCATATCTGTTCGTGAGCTCTTACCTCGCGTTTTCACCCTTACCACAAGTGGCGGTTTTTTTCTGTTGCACTTTCCTTAAGATCACTCTCACTAGACGTTATCTAGCACTATTGCCCTACGGTGTCCGGACTTTCCTCTTACCAAAGCAAGCGACTATCTGAAATACTCTATTTTTATTATACCACAAATTATGAATAAAAGAAAGAAACTATACAAATTTTGCATAGTTTCTCAGTTTTTCTTGTTTTATTCCTCTTCAAATTCAACTTCATCTTCTTTTGGTATTTTAGCAATGTTGATTACCTTACCACCATCTGAAGTTCTCATTAATGTCACACCTTGTGTATTTCTTCCAAGTACACTAATATCTTTAACATTAATACGTATAACAACACCAGTATCAGTAATAATCATAATATCGTCTGTATCGTTAACAATTTTGATTCCTATAATATGTCCTGTTTTTGCTGTTGTTTTGTATGTTAATACACCTTTACCAGCTCTTCCCTGACATCTATACTCTTCTACTTCTGTTCTCTTTCCAAAACCATTTTCAGTAATAGCAAGTATATAATCTTTGTTATCACTAATTGGTTCCATACCGACAACAATATCGCCTTTTCCAAGTGTGATTCCTTTTACGCCCATAGATGTTCTTCCTACTGACCTTACTTCCGCCTCCGGAAATCTGATTGATAATCCTCTTTGTGTAACCATGACTACGTCATTTGAACCATCAGTAAGCCTTACATCAATTAGCTCGTCATCTTCTTTTAATGTAATTCCTTGTATTCCAGTTTTTCTAATATTAGAATATTCTTCTAATTTTGTTTTCTTCATAAGACCATTTCTAGTAGCCATTAGAACAAACAAATCACTAGTATAGTCTTTTACTGGTATTACAGCAGCAATTTTTTCACCTTGCGCAAGTTGTAATAGATTAACAATAGCAGTACCTTTTGCTGTTCTACTTGCTTCTGGCAATTCATACGCCTTTAATCTAAATGCCCTACCTGTATTAGTAAAGAACATAATATAATCATGCGTAGAAGTTACAAATAGTTGCTCAACAAAGTCCTCTTCTCTGGTGTTCATAGCTGTCAATCCTTTACCGCCACGTTTTTGGCTTCTATATACATCAGCAGCTATTCTTTTAACATAGCCAAAATGTGTAAGTGTAACAACATTAGTTTCCTCTTTGATTAAACTTTCAATGTCGATATCACCTTCACCATGAGTGATTTCAGTTTTTCTTTCATCACCATATTTTTCTTTTATTTCGAGTAATTCTTCTCTAATAATCTCTTTTACTAATAATTCTGATCCAAGGATTTCTTTTAAATGTGCGATCAATTTAACAAGTTCATTATACTCATTTTCTATTTTTTCTCTTTGTAGACCTTGTAACGTTCTCAATCTCATTTCAAGAATGGCATTTGATTGAATTTCAGAAAGTCCAAACGTTTCCATCAATCTTTGTTGCGCGTCATCATATGCAGAACGTATAATTCTAATAATTTCGTCAATATGATCAAGAGCAATTCTTAACCCCTCTAAAATGTGAAGTCTAGCTTCCGCTTTAGCAAGATCAAATTTAGTTCTTCTTACCACAACGCTTTCTCTATGTTTAATATATTCAGCAAGAATTTCATTTAATTTTAAGATTCTAGGTTGTCCATCGACAATAGCAAGCATTAACATAGACTGAGTGTTTTGCAGTTGTGTATGTTTATATAGTAAATTAAGGACAACGTTAGGATTTGCATCTCTTTTTAAATCAATTGATATTCTTAATCCTTCTCTATCTGATTCATCTCTTAAATCTGATATACCCTCTATCACCTTTAATTGTACGAGTTTGGCAATGTTTTCAACAAGCGCTGCTTTATTTACTTGATACGGTATTTCTGTAACGATAATATGGAATCTTCCTTTATTATCTTCTTCAATTTCAGCTCTTGCTCTTACGCAAACTTTTCCTCTACCAGTTGTATAGGCATTTCTAATCCCTTCTTTTCCAAGAATTAAACCTCCTGTTGGAAAGTCAGGCCCTTTAATATAGGCCATTAATTCTTCATTTGTTATTTCTGGATTGTCAAGCTGGGCAATTGTTCCATTGATAACTTCTGTTAAGTTATGTGGTGGAATATTACACGCCATACCAACAGCAATACCATATGAGCCATTAATTAGCAAATTAGGCAATTTAGCTGGTAAAACACTAGGTTCTGTTAATCTATCATCATAGTTTGGCGTAAAATCAACCGTATTTTTATCTAAATCAGTCAACATTTCAAGTGATATTTTTTGCAATTTAGCTTCTGTATATCTCATTGCAGCCGGTGGATCATTGTCTATTGAGCCAAAATTTCCATGTCCATTTACAAGTGGATATCTCATTGAGAAATCTTGTGATAAACGCACTAAAGCATCGTATATTGCTGCATCTCCATGTGGATGATAATTACCCATAACATCACCAACAATACTTGCAGATTTTCTATATCCTTTTTCAGGCCATAAAGATAGTTCATTCATAACATAAAGAATTCTTCTATGTACTGGTTTCATACCATCTCTTACGTCTGGAAGAGCACGAGCAACAATTACGCTCATCGCATAATCAATGTACGACTTCTTCATTTCTTCTTCTATTTTTACAGGTACAATTTTTTGTGCCGATAAAAAATTCTCATCGTTTAAATCCATTTATATACCCCCATATCCTGTCACTCCTTTATTATACAAGAAAAAAAACGAAAAAGCAAGCAAAAATTCTTGAAAATTGCAGATTTTATGATATAATGTAAAAAGACTTGAACACAAAAAAGTTTTTAAAAGGGGTCAAATATGAAATATAAAAACTATTATGAAATATTAGAAGTTACAAGAAAAAGTTCAATCCAAGAAATAAAATTGTCATATAGAAAGCTTGCAAAATTATATCATCCTGATACGAATAAATCTGATGAAGCCGAAAGTATGTTTAAAGACGTAAATGAAGCTTATGCAACACTTACCAATGAAGAAAAAAGAAAAAGATATGATAGGCAAGTAGCAAGGCTTGGTTATGGCTTTACTGAAAATGATTCTAGTCTTTCCAATGTAAAATATGAGATAAAATCCGGCGTAAATGTAATCAATGATCTATTCACAACCATACTAGGATTTAGAAAAGATGATAACAATTTTAGTGTCGATAGTAGAAGTGATAAAAAAGAAAAACTAAAACCAATTAAAGGTACTGATATTATAACACATTTAGATGTGACTTTAGAGGAGGGTTTTTTCGGCGTTGAGAAAAAAATTGCAATAAAATCATTCAAATCGGGTATGCAAACTTTCTCTGTCAATGTTCCTATTGGAATTCAAAGTGGCGATAAAATACGTTTGGCGGCGCTAGGAAACCCAGGTAAGAACGATGGCAAAAATGGTGACTTGATTATACATGTTAAATTATTAGATGATGACAACTATAAACTAGATGGTGTAAATCTTATCAAAAAAATCACTGTCTCACCATCTATTGCTGCGATTGGTGGCAAAATCAAATTACAAATATTTGACGAAAAATTAATTGTAACACTACCAAGGCACGTAAGAGATGGGGAACTCGTTAATGTTCCCCAAAAAGGGTATATTTCTGAAGATGGTATAAGAGGAGATTTAATCTTAAAGGTACATATCGATTTACCAAGTAATATTTCCGAACGTGAAGAAAAATTATATGAGCAAATCTTAAAAATAGAGAAAAAACGTGATGAAAGTAAATATGTAGAGGATTAAAAAGACGGTGTACAAGCATCGCCTTTTTCATATTAAATTATATATTTTGCCTCTTCGTACTAAAATCACATCCTTATTAGGCGGAAAAGCTAACATATATGCCTCAGGTCTTAAATTTGCTTTCAAATGTGAGGCCAACACTTTTTTCACATTACACTCGCTATCGAATAATTGATTTAATATATCAGTTGTTTTTCCATGATAGCCATTTAATGAAAATAGTTCATCCTTACACGGATGACCAGAATCTACTAGTACAACATTTGCATCTTTACAAAACATCTTAACGTTTTTTGAGACATCTGCCATATCAGATGTATAAACAAAATCAATATCTTCTCCTACTATTTTAGTTGCATAAGATTCTCCCCTATGAATTGTTTTGCAAAAACTTATATTGAAATTATCAATATTAATTTTTGTTTCTTCTGTTATAATATGTACATTAAAAACTTTATTTAAATGAGCTATAATCCAATAAATAAAACTTTTTTTTGGCAAATATATATTTATTTTTTTACTTTTTTTCATGAGATAGAGAGCTAATTTAAGAACATCCCATGAATGATCTACATGATTATGTGACAAAATAAGTAAAGAATTCTCTAAATCGTCTTCACTTAAATCTTTTTTTATTTTTTTAAAGTTTCCATTCCCTAAATCAAATATTATCTTTTTACTCATTCCTTCCAATAAATAACACGAACCCGGAAGTCCAATTGTATTGGGCGAATAATTGCCATAAATTTTTAAAGTTAGCATGAATTTTTCCTCCCTACTAATTATTATATGCAAATCACTAAATAATATGGAGGAAAAATAAATTTAAAAAAATAATTTCATAAACTAATTTCTATTAATTAAATTTTCAAAGAGAGAGTTATTAATCCAATAGTAGTAGTAGTGTCTTTGGTGAATGTTGACAAAACTTTTTTAATATTGTATAATTATGTAGTGCATAAGGAGGATGACCATGGAAAAATCTAGTAAAAGCATTGATAAAATAGACTTTGTAATACTATGGGTAGATGGTAATGATCCAGAATGGATAAATGAAAAAAACATGCATTCTCATAGAGGCGGAGATCAGCAAGAAAATCGTTTCAGAGATTGTGAAAATTTACATTATCTATTTAGGAGCATCGAAAAATATGCTAATTGGGTAAACAATATATTCTTTGTAACTTGGGGACACATTCCACCATGGCTTAATACAAAGAATAAAAAGATTAAAATTGTGCGCCATGAAGATTTTATACCAAATGAATATTTGCCCACTTTTAATTCAAATGTCATCGAATTAAATTTACATAGAATAAAAGATTTATCGGAGCATTTTGTTCTTCTTAATGATGATTTGTTTTTATTAAAAGATACGAATCCCTCTGATTTTTTTATAAATAATTTACCAACAGATGTTTATGTTGAAAATATACAAGTAGCTTCTTTTTATAATGATATTCATTTTTTTATGAAAGCAAATATATTAGCTATTATCAATAAATATTTTAACAAAAAGGAATTAATTAAGAAAAATTTTTTTAAAATGATAAATTACAAATATGGCAAATTTAATTTTAGGACTTTAAAATATCTTTCTATTAAAAAGAAATTTTGTGGTTTTTGGAATTTTCATGCGCCACAACCTTATTTGAAAAAAACATTTTTAGAAGTTTGGGAAAAAGAAGGAGAAAATCTTGATTTGGCGTGTCATAATAAATTTAGACAATCAACCGATTTAGGCCATTATTTATGTAGGTATTGGCAAATGGTTAGCGGAAAATTTATACCAAAAAAAGATGAAACTAAATATTTTGTGTATAATAACAACAATGACGATTTAATAAGTGCTTTAAAGACACACAAATATAAGATGATTTGTATTAATGATGCCTATGTTAATATCGATTTCCACAAAGTAAAAAATGAAATAAATCAAGTCTTTGCGGAAATATTGCCAGATAAGTCGGAATTTGAAACCTGATGGTAAACAATATGAAATATTCAAATAAAATAGATGCAGTAATATTATGGGTAGATGGCAATGACCCAGAGTGGATAAAAGAAAAAAACAACTATTCAAATGTTAAGGGAGATTCATCTATTAATAGATTTAGAGATTTTAATAATCTACAATATTTATTTAGAGGCATAGAAAAATACGCAAGTTGGATACATCATATTTTCTTTGTAACCTGGGGTCATATTCCATCATGGCTTAATACTAATAATCAAAAAATCAGAATTATTCGTCATGATGAATTTATACCAAAAAAATATTTACCAACTTTTAATTCCAATGTAATTGAAACTAACCTACATAGAATAAAAGATTTATCAGAACAATTTATCTTATTAAATGACGATATTTTTATACTAAATCATTTAAAAGAAACTGATTTCTTTTATAAAGATTTGCCTAAAGATTTTTACGTGGAGTATATTAAGAAAAACTGTAGTAAAAGACATAGTATTTTGAGAAAAAATTATAACAATGTATTAGCAAAACATTTTAATAAAACAACTTTCCTAAAAAATAATTTTTTTAAAATTTTGAATATAAAATATGGTTTTCATAATTTAAAAACAATAAGATACTTTAGTATGTATCAATTTAATGATATATTATCCTTACATTTATCACAGCCCTGTTTAAAAAGTACTTTCTTTAAGGTATGGGAACAAGAATATAAAATACTTGATATAGCATGTGAAAATAAATTTAGGAGTAATACTGATTTAGGGCAAGGCATTTTTAGATATTTTAATTTATTTAATGGCAAATTTATCCCTACCATAATGAATGGTAAATACTTTACTGTTTTAGATGATAATACAAGATTAATAAAAACGATTAAAAACCAAAAATATAACATGATATGCATTAACGATTCTTATCCTTTGAAAGATTTTGTAAAAGCTCAAAATGAAATAAATAATTCTTTAGCGTATATATTTCCAGACAAATCGGATTTTGAAATATAAATATAGGTAACCATTTCACTATTTAATGTATAAATTGGTTACCTATTATCATATATTTTTATCACTACTAATTCTTTTTTTCTTTAATCTAATATCATCACCAATAAATTTACAAATTCTAAATTCACCGATTAATCGAGAGATAACTCTTTCGTCATATCTTTCATATAATTCATTTAATGTTAAATTAGTAGAAATCAATATTTTCTTATTATTTAATAGTCTTGTGTTGATAATATTAAATAATTCTGTATATTTATTATTGGTCATAGTTTCTGTACCAAGATCATCAATAATTAATAAATCGACATCAAATATTTTATAATACTGTGATTTATCACTTCCTTGTGAAAATTTAAATTCCATTATTTTATCCATAAAAATTGGTGCTGTCTGGTAAATAACAGATTTTGAATGATCCAATATTTTTTTTGCAATAGCATTTGCTAAAAATGTTTTACCCAGTCCGGTATTTCCCACAAACAACAGATTTTTTTGCTGTGGATTATCCACATTATCTACAAACTCTAAAGCGATATTTTTTATTTTTTCTATATTTTGCCTTGGGGATGTACCAATTCCATATTTTTCAAAATTTACATTATTAGAATAAAATCCTAAATCAAACGTTTCAAAATTTTCTTCATCTAACTTTGCAATGTTAGTTTGTTTATATGTTTCATTAATTACTTTTTGTAAAAAACATGAACAATATTCAGTGTTTCCATTATTAACAATCAATCCCGTATCTTTGCAATCCTGACAATCGAATTTTGGTTCTAAATCAAACTTTGTTATATGAGCTTCTTTTAATTCTCTTTCTATCTTCTTATCTATATTTTCTAAATTGAGTTGCATATTATCTTGAGCAATTTGCTTATTTAGCTCATCAGAATATAGCATTTCTTTTGTAATTTTTATAGCTAGTAAATTCCTCTGCGTTTCTAACTCACGTAGTTTTGGATGTTCTATATAAATTTGTTTTTTTATTTCTTCAGCTTTAGCTATTTTATTCTCTCTTTTATTGTCGTACTCTTTTTTTACTTTTAGATATGCTTCATTATCCATAAAACATCCTCCTCCCATCACATGTTATCATAAAATGATTCTAAATCAGTATAACTTCTCTGCTCATAATTTTGAAATTTGTTTTTTTCTTTTACTGTATTCTTATTATATTGCTTTGCCTTATCATCATGAGTTTTGACATCTGATTCTATATCTTTTACCGTCTTATAGCCCTTTTTGTGCCAATTATTTAATATACCATTAATATAGCTAATGGTTGGATTGGCAATCGTTACTGTTCTCTTTAACGCTTCCTCTATCATTGTAAAATCATAATTATAATCCTTCACCCACGTATTAATATATTGTTCTTCATATTTAGTAATATTTCTATTTAATCTTAACGCCTTTACAATCTTTTGTTTTATTTTTTGTAAGCAATCATAACTTTCTAAAAACTCTTCCAACTGTTCAAACGTTTTAACTCCGCCATTATACCAATTTTCAGCAACAGCATATACATATTTTTTATTAAGAGCATTTCTTTCTTGACAATAGTGAAATAATGCAATCATCACCTCTTCAGAAAAACTATAATTTTTAAATAAAGTGCCAATATCCGTATACCAACCAAGAGACATGATTCCTTGGAAAAATGATTCATTGATAGCTTCAGCAGCGGCAATTCTCTTTCTCTCTAATTCCGATTGAATTCTATTGATTTTAGGTTCTAACTTCGGAATATATGTCTTATTAATTTCATTTTCTTTTAAGTCCGCAATGATAAAACCTTGAGTTGTTTTAATAATAAGTTCCTCAGCTTGTAGTCTATCTAAAGCAAAACCCATTTCTTGTTCTGTTACACATAGTTTTTTTGCTAAATTTGCTTTATCTATTTCAGTTTGATTTTTAGACAAAAAAAGCATATATAGATATAATTTAATATCTATTGCCTCTAAACTAAACATGTTATTTAAAATGAACAAATCAGCCACTTGAGTATCACATAATTCCATTTTATTCTTCTGTAAAAATTTCATAAAAAACGCTCCTAAAATATATGTTATGATTATATCATTAGTTTGATTCTTTTACAATACGTTTGATTTATTAATCATTTTATTTTTGCTATTTTTACGTCAATAGTAGTGGAATTAATTTTGCTAAATTGTATAATGCTGTTGTCAGCATGTCTAGTTTTGTCGAAAAAAGTAGTATTTTGGCACATTTATTGTTTTTTTGTAGATACGATATATAATATGCTTATCAATTACGTAAAGCATATTTTTAAAATTAAGGGTGTGGAGAGTATAATAAAATTATCAAAAATGAAGGAGATATTAAAATGAAAAAATTTTCCCGCAAAAAGATTCTATCTTTCCTGTTGGTAATTGCAATGTGTTTTACACTTGCTGTTCCTTCCTATGCTACGGAACTTCCTGTCGCTTCTGATGCTCTAGCAACACAAGAACTTATGGTTCCAAATACAAGAGCCATCAGTGGAATGGGAAGTGTTTATTTCAACGGAGCTGCTAGCTTCACTATCAATTCTCCTGGTTGGAGTTTATATGGAGAAGCAGTTATCTACAATGCTGAGTCCTCAACAGCTGTGGCATACGTACAGATTATTTCTCCAAATGGCAAGAACTGTTTTCCAGACACCGTAATTCAGGTCGCACCCGGTCGGCAGGTAGTCCAACGTATTAACAACAGTGTTGCTGGTACATACACCGTTTATGTTAGTTCACCCGGAGCAGGTGCTGTCAGTGTTTTACTTAGAGACGCATAAAAATTGAAGAAAACCTCTTCAATTAAATAAGTTATTATCTCCATACCAAAAGATTCCTAGACTTTTGTCTAGGAATCTCTTTTGTCTAATTTTCTTTTACCACTACATCTTTACAATAATTTTTCCTTGCATTTATTAATTCATATACTGATTTCCCATTATTAACTGAAGTATTATATGAGATTGTTCCTTCTGTTTTCGTCACGTTATATACTATGCCATGAAAGTTATTCAGTAGTTCATATCTTTCACTCGATTTTTCTCCTGAATAACCACTTTCTATGATTCTTGTATCCAATACTATAGTATCCCTAGCTGCACCTTCTTTAGTAGTAATGGCAAAATATTCACTTAAAATTCCATTTTCTTTACTTGTAATCTGAAATACATGATATCCATATTGTTTACTAAAATCTTGAACTGTTACTTCGCTATATTGAACATTCTTCCACTGATAATAGAATAAAGCACTAAATAATATAATCAAAAAGATTAAAATAGTGAGAAAAATCAGTAGGTTCTTGTCTTTTTTCATAACATTATATACTCCTTCCTTATTAAATTTTCCTAATAGTAACTACTTTGAAAGCTTCATTATTTTGATAATCTTTTACCACATCGTCTACTTGTTTCCCATTATCGCCACTGGAATTATACTTTATATCATTCTCTCCCTCTATCAAGTTATATATCACATCTTCAGATTTTCTTAACGTGTTACACTCTTCTACTAATTTATCTGTGGTATAACCCGTTTTTACTATTCTTGTATCTATTACTTTTCCTTCTTTCGTTGTTATAATAGTATATTCATGTAAAATATTATCTTGTTTGGCCGTTATTTGAACAATTTTATAATAGCGTTCAAGGTATGATTCATTCGATACTTTTTTGTCTCCTGATGACCTATAACTTGACCATCTTAAGAAGAATACAATTTCAATAATAAATCCTGCAAGTAATAAAACACTTACTATCATTAAGATAATTCTTCCCCTTTTCATGTGCTATCCCCCTCATTCATTTATAGCATCTATTTTAACATAAAACTTTAAAATTTCAAAATATATTCGGTTTTTCGACAAAAATAGACACAAGCTTTATTTTTTTTCTTACATTTTTTTATAAATTTCGTCCTTCAGACTCCTTATGTATCTCCCCTTTACATAGATTTTTCTTTTTATATAATATTTTAGCAAAACAATAATTACATCATACACACTTTCATTTCCAATATTTATAAATACAATAATAAAAACTGGCAACGTTAAGGTGATAAATATATAAACAAGATATTCCAATTTAATATTTATATTTTTTAATAATAACACGATAACTGCTATATAGAATAAAAGCAACAGTAGTGTTTTATAGTCTATTATTCCAAGCCACTTATTTTCTCTTTTAAAGTTATAATAATTCTTAATCTTTTCCATTTTTTATTCCCTAAATATGTTTTTTACATTACTTTCACTTGATATTCTAGCTAATATTTCTTTTATAAAAACATTAAATTTATAGATTAATGATATTACGCCTACTAAAATAATCTTATACATGATACTTCTTTGATCATGAAAAGCTAGTGGAATAAATATTAATAGTTTTATCACTATAGTGGTAGATAAATTTAAGACTAATATTTTTGCCCACGTACTGAAAATTCCACTTGTCAAATTGCTGGCTAAACTTACAAATGCAAAAGGGGATATAATAATTAAAAAAAGAACAGTTGCGTATCTAACTGAAAAGTTAATTAAGATTGAAACAGAGCCAAATGAAACTATACCTTTTATAATCCCATCTAAGCTAATTAAATCACTATTCATAATATCTTCTATATTGGTAATGTTATTTTTTAAATTTTCAAAGGTTATTTCTTTTTTTATGGTATCTGTAGCATAGACATCTATGGTATCACTCAAAACATCAAATATATTCAATATTTCTTTACATATAAAATAGCTTGAGTTGACAATAATTAAGACAATAATCACTCTAATGATAAATAAATAGATACTCTCTATTTTATTACCGTTATAAATGCTAATCAATTGTTTAAATATATAATGTGCAATAAAAAATATGACTAAAACATTCGCAATTAAAATAAGTCCATTCATTTTATTATCAAAAATAATGTTATTTAGTGGTTCTTTTTGTAATATATCAGGGCCTATTGAAATCAAGCTATCTATTGTTTGAAAAATGGTCCCTTCTATTGACTTGAATAACTTTTCCAGTACATTATTTAGATTATTGATAATATCATTTGCCACCATTATTTAACAACCGCCTCAATAAATTTAGTAATGAGATCGATAGAGAGTATCATTGCATAACAGATAATAGCATTAATAATTATTTTCTTTCCTTTTATCATTTTTTCTTCATCACCAAAACTAAACTTCCTAAACATAATTCCGCTTGCTATTGCTACCCCAGCTGCTGGAGTGGCCAGTGTTTTCAAATAAGACAATATTCTTTTAAAAACAGTTCCTAGTTTATTTACCAGTGTTGGATCAGTAGCGGCAAATATATGGTTGCCTACTACAAAAATGATAAATAAGAATATCACTATCTTGTTTTTTTGATTTTTTGTTAATTGTTTCATTTTTATCCCTCCCATCTTTTTAAAAATATTTTTTCATAAAACGTCATGGCATTTCCATCAGATAATAAACAAGCACATTCAAAGTTGCAAAGGCCCATGGAAAAATAATCTTCTGTATATTTGTAATCAATCCTCTTATTAAGCGAATATGTCTTTGATAATCCACTATTATAATTTTTAAATTTATTACTAAAAAGGCTATATCTTACATTTTGATTACTCTCAGAATAGCTTACAGCATCCGTCTCTTTTTCTTCTTTTCCCAACTGCTTAATAATTTCGCTTATCGTGTAATTATCATCATTTCTAAACCAAATTTTATTTACTAGATTTTGTAATATAACATTAACAGCATCCTTATCTTTAATAGTATGTAATAGTGAAGAATAACTTTGCATGCTCACTACATTGATACATTTATACTCTCTAGATAACGAAAAAAAATTAGAATCTTCAACATTAGCATATTCTTGAAATTCATCACAGATAAAAAATATAGGAATAAAATTGTTTTTTTGAGATAATACTTGAGATTGAAAATCTAGCTTTAAATAAGTAGAAATAACTTTTGCTAAATATTTATTTTCACCATAATTAATAGATAGTACAGTGATTTTATGATAGAAATCTTTGAGATTATTTTTTGAGCAAAATTGTCTGAAAATAGTATAGTCACTCACAAACAAATTAGTAATTCTGGTTATTTCTGCCCTAATAATGTTAATAGTTCTATCATCTAATTTTAAGTATTCATTTTTTATATTATAGATTGCAGAATTAACATTAAATAACGTTTCATCATCTAGTTTATTGGCAAGTACAATTCTCTTAACCTCCTCTATTTTTTCATTTAAGTATTCATAACTAGTAATAATCTTGTGTAATTCTGAGAAACTGACATATTCTTTGTATACTTTAATAATGGTAATGAAATCCCTAATATACATTTCAGCTTTATCAAGCCAAAAAGAATCTGAAATGCTTTTCTCTGATAAAATTTGTAAAACTTTTTTCATTCTATTGGCAAGTTCTAAAGTACTAATATCTTCCTTGTCTAAAGGATTATAGCAAACATTGCTATCAAGTGAAACTTTATAAATCAAGTCTTGTTTGTTATATTTTTTTGCCACTTTTTCTACGCTATTGATATAATTTCCTTTTACATCAATAATCAATCCATAAATATTTTTACGAATTAGTTCATCTAATATATTAGTAATGGCACTACTCGTTTTTTCCTGTGCCAATACTTCCTGAAATCAAAATGTTCTGATACACTCCATTTTCCTTGATACAAATATTTTCACCTGATTTGTCTATTCCTATTTTAAGGTTGAAATCTGTCTGAATTAATTTTTTTGATTTTTTTGCTTCTGTGTATATTTTAAGATTTTATGTGAAATGCTCACATATAGAAAAAAAGATAGAAAATAATATAAAACTTTAAGTATAATGAAATACTGTGAAAATATAGATGCCACATCTATATTCTTCTCTAACATGTTAATATAAAAAAAATTAGATAAAGCAAATTTATATGTAAATGCTATTTTAACAAATAGCATCGTTATTCCAATAAGCAAGCTAATAAAAGCTTGCTTTATATTAATAGGCGATTGAAATTTTTTTTGAAACTTTGAAAAAAATTTAAATTTATGATGTACTAAGTTGTCCGTTATATTTTGCAAATCATTCTTCTTTATATATTTCTCTAATTTGGCTCCTGATTCTTGAAATAAAAAGTGAGTGTCTGCACAAGAATATAACTTAATTGAAAAAAACAATACTAAGAAAATAAAATCAATTAGAATAAACATTTCCTTTCACCTAACACAATTTTAGCATTTTCAATAAAAGGTGTCAATATTTTTAGAACGTTTCGACATAGTTAGCTGAAAGTAGACCCTATTCGACATAAAAAAAGTTGCATTTTAAAATAATACAGAATGATATATTTTCACATTTTTTACACAAATATCTCAAAAAGTATTGACAACATTCAAAAAATATAGTATTATGTATTAGCAATACATTTTCCGGTTGTCTTATGTCTGGGCCATTAGCTCAGTTGGCAGAGCACTTGACTTTTAATCAAGTTGTCCGCAGTTCGAATCTGCGATGGCTCACCAGATAAACTGACTAATCGGGATATGTATATGGCCCGTTGGTCAATCGGTTAAGACACCGCCCTTTCACGGCGGAGTGGGGAGTTCGATTCTCCCACGGGTCACCATCATTTGCTGGAATAGCTCAGTTGGTAGAGCAGCTGTCTTGTAAACAGCAGGTCGTCCGTTCAAATCGGACTTTCAGCTCCAATTAAAATATTGATATCAACTCCATTTTTTCAATCGAGTTGATTTTCTTGTTTTAATTTTGTTATGCCGCTATAAAACTGCGCCTCTTTTAGGAGTTATAGCGTTAATATAAGTTATATTTTAAGAAAAAACCAACCAATTAATTTAAATTAAATTAATTGGTTGGTTTGGTTATTCCCAAGTATTTTTAATATTTTCTATCTCGTTTTTGTATTATTCGTTAATTTTTCTCACAATAGCAAGTGGAGTTTGTTCGTTTGTTTGGCCTAATGGATTATCTTTAAAGATAGCAGCTAATATTTTATTTTTTAATTTTTTATCTGATTTTCCTAATACATTAACTCCTATATCGTTAGCATCTATAATCACTACATCTTTAGCACCAGTTATTTCTTTTAATTTTTTTGCTACTTTATCTGGGTCCTTTGGAGCAAGTTTTGCATAATGATTATATGGTGGTATTGTATAACTACAAGGGCCATCAATTGCTTGTGCTTTTGGTCCACATATTACGTAAAAGGCTCCTTTAATACCAAACGGTTTTGTAATAGCCGCAATTCCTGCAGCAAATAAAATTCTAATTCTACCTAATTCTCTAATTGCAAGTTCCATAGTGTGAGGACTTCCAAGACCAATGCCTACATCAGACTTATGAACAAATTTTTGTAAAAAGTTTGCAAGTCTAGAAGGTTTAATATCTGATATTTTAAAAGCTCTGCCTTGTGAAATAGCAACTATTTTCTCACTTACAAAAATCATATCCCCTTCTTGTAAAAAATCTCTTACATGTTCATTAATAATTGAATAGATGTCGTCACCGGACATGATAACTGGTACTTTAATCGGAAATCTTTCGTAAGAGTCACCTTCCACTTTAATAACAAGTCCCTTTGTATCATTAGGAGAAAATTTTGTATAAATATCCTCTTTTTGTATATTATTTCCTAGCGTTTTATTTTCAACTCTTGATATTTCATCAAGTTCTATATTTGCATTTTCTTCTTTCATTATTTCACTTCTTCCTTTTTATTTCCAAATATTTCTTTATCAAATCTAGGTTTCAATCCTTGTAAGTCCTCATCTAAATGTGCAACAGATTGATATAAATCATGACCAGGAAACGGATTAGCTTCCAAAATAAGGGCATCATCTTCTGTAATCACCACATCAAATCCGATATATCTTACTTTTTCGATTTGTGAAGCACATTTTTTTGCTGTATCTAACGCAATATCAAAATTTGGCAACTTAAACCCAACTATTTTTTCATGGGTTAGAGGATGCTCTGTATATACTGTTCCATCTTTGCTAATGGCTGGTTTTGTGATCGTTCCGTCTTCATTAACAACCGTAAACATTCCTCCATTATTAAAATTATCTACTGATTTTCCATTTCCAATTCTAAGTGCAGTAAATAAAACCTTTACTTCATTTTCCTTTTTTAACGTTACCACCCTTAGTGTATTAACAGAAGATGGATTAAGTTTTGCAATTTCATTATTTTGTTTCACACATTCTTCAATTAAAATTTGATTGTTTTTAATTAATTCATCATATACTACCTTAATGTCAGTGTCTTCTTTAAGAGTTATTTTTGCAACTCCTTTGCCACACATCTCATCGACTGGTTTTACAATAATATCTTTGTGCTTTTTAAAAAACATTTCGAACTCTTCGTAACTAACTTCTGTTAAAGATATCCAATCTCTTTTGATAAACTCACTATAAATTTTATTAAACTCTAATTTATTATCCACTTTTTTCATTGCTTCAGGGTCGTTTAACAATTTAACGTAATTATTATTGACTCCTCTAGTAATATAAGTAGCCCTTTGCTCTTTGTTTAAAAGATACATTTTAAACACTTTATAATCAACAAATCCAGCCATATATTTGTACCCACAATAAACTATATCAAACAATATACGCGCTGTGTTCTTTCCCGTTTCTTGATGCACTTGTTTTGCTGTATCAACCATATTAGAAAAATTCATACTTTTAATTCTTTTGAATAAATAATTAATATTTCCCATATAAACTCCTCGCTAAATATCTTTAATCCCTTAAAGATATGTTAAGTATAATACAAAAAGATATAAATGTCAATAATGAATAAAACCAAAAAGTGACCAAAATACTGGTTTTGGTCACTCATTAAATCAATGTATTATTAATTTCTTCTGCGTCATATTCCTCTGGTTTTAAGCCAAGTTTATTTTTAATATATAATAGTATAAAAAGTAAAATCATCCCACTAATAACAGAAAATAAGATACATGCCATTGCACTAGTTGTATAATTAAGTAATATTCCTATTAAAAATAACATAATCGTCGAGCCTATATTTTCAGCCATATAATAAATAGATGTTATTTTAGTTCTAACCTTACTGGTAGTAAAATTTAATACATATTTTTTGATGGCAACCCTGTAGGCCCCTTGAATTAAACCAATGATTATCAGTAATGTTATCATAACAATTGTCACAGGTATATTTAACCCACAATAATGGCTAATAAATCCAATGGAAAGCAGTGCCACAGTATAAATAGCAGCAAAGAATGTTAATGTTCTATTTTTTGTTTTCGCTTCAAGAAAAAATAGCTGCTTTGCTCCAATTCCTACAAATATCGTACAAATACATATAATAACTGAATTGAGTTCGACTCCTACTCCCATTTCTAATATAATCGCTTTATATAATGTAGTACTAACTGCTATTACACCTGAAAACACAAAGGAAAACAAAATAATGGACTTAACACGTTGTTTTTTTATTACAGTTTTAAAATCTTTCACTATTTCTTTTACAGAATATCTTTCTTTATTCTTCTCTTCTATATCTGAAAATTTTAATGACATCACTAAACTAATTAAAGTATTGATAAAGCATAGTATAATTGGCAAATATGGACTTACGAGAAATAATAGACCAGATAATATGGAAGCAATTGCATCATAATAATAATATTTTGAGTTTGCCTTTCCTTCTATTTTAGTAAACTCTTTTCTTTTTCCAGTATGCTTTAACGATGTGTAAAGTAAAGTTCCTTCCGATAAACTTTTAAGTGTAAATCCCAAGGCGCCTATGCATTCGGCAAATATCAATGTACTAAAATAATTACCAAATATATAAATAAGAGCTTGTAAAGCTACTAATACATTACCTAACACAATACTTTTCTTTATTTTTATCTTTTCTAATATTAAATTTCCAAACATTTGCCAGAAAAATACGAAAAAAGTATAAAACCCATTAAAATACATTACTTGTGACATACTAAAGTTTTTTACTGTTGTGAAATATATCACAAAGATAGCATAATAGAATACAAAATCATAAGAAAACATTTTGTATTTTTTATAAATTTTTATATTTTTCTCTAATCTTTTAGCTTCATTGCAATCTTCCATAATTCACCTTATTCATACAAAAATTATATCATATTCTTCTTTTTTTGTATAGATAGTTTATTTATATCATATTTTTTTATGATTGTGACATAATAATAACAGAGGTGACTAATGTGGAAAATAATGAACTTGAAATGCCAGTTGGTTTTAGTTTATCTATCGGTATGAATCAAAAAGCATTATCTTATTTTGCAAATCTAGATTCTAATACTAAAAATATGATTAAAAGTTATATACAAAATAATACTAAAAATGATGATGCAAAATTTAGAATTAACACAGCTGTCGAGGATATGGCTAACCAAAATCTTAATTTCCTAAATAATTAAATAGAAACAATAAAATTATAGTAATCCTATAATTTTATTGTTTCTATTATCTTTATATAATCATTGATTGTTAACTCTTCTGCTCTTGAATTTAATGATAAATCACATTTTTGAAAAATGGTTTCTAAATCATGTTTTGACATATCTAAGAAACTAGTTGATTCTAATGAATTTATCATCTTTTTTCTACGTTGTGCAAAACTTGCATGTATCAATTTAAATAGTGTCTCCTCATTTGTGACATTATATCTTTTGCTCTTTATTAATTTAATTATAGCAGATGTCACATCAGGAGCTGGTATAAAACTATTATTTGGTACAATAAATTCAATACTTGCAACCGCTAAATATTCTACCATTAATGTTAAAATACCATAATCTTTAGTTTTAGGTCTTGCAACCATTCTCTCAGCTACTTCTTTTTGTACCATAATTATAATCTCAGATACTCTAGCTGATTCTTGTAATAATTTAAATAAAATTGGAGTAGTAATATAGTATGGTAAATTAGCTACCACTTTTACTGTTTTAAATTTTTTGTTAAGCTTTTCTTCCACATTATTTATTAATTCATCAATATTTACTTTTAATATATCTTGATTGAGTAAAGTATAGTTATTTACCCCATCAAATCTATTATTCAAAATTTCAATCATTTTATTGTCAATTTCAATCAATAATGCATGCCCAGCTCTATTTAATAAATAGCTAGTTAAGTTACCTAGTCCTGGCCCAATTTCTATAATTAAATCATCATCTGTTATATTGGACACATCAACAATATTTTCTAATATATTATCATCTATTAAAAAGTTTTGCCCATATCTTTTATCAGCTCTAATATTATATTGCTTCAATATTTTTTTTGTTATTTCTAACGTCTTCATATTTCTCTCCCAACAAAAATAATTGCTACAACTATAGCAATTATTTTTATTTTTACTTATTTTTATATACCACCATTGTTAATTAATCTATCTCTTAAATTTCTAATAGAAGTACTATATGCTCTGTTTTGTACACCATTATTACCGCAATAAGCATTATATACACCTTCACCCATATTATATGAATTAAGCCCATATATTTCAACCGCGTCAGTACCTTGTGAGCTAACATGTGTATAACCTGAATTTATATATCTAGCAAGCAAAAAAGCTCCCGCTGTCATATTATCATATGGATTAAAGAAATCACTAATACCAAGTGCACTGCTAAGCCATGCATGATTGGTAACATAAATTTGACAAAGTCCATAAGATGGATTACCCGATCCACCATAAGAATTAGGATTATACCCACTTTCCTTATACATCATCGCCAAAAACAACTCATATTGTATACCATATTGCTTACAAAGATTATAGGCAAACTTTTGTTGTTCTACTGGTAACTTGATATTATACTGTTTAAATCCAGCATCAACATTAGTTGTTCTTATAACATTTCCTCTAGATGTGATTACTGGTAATTTTGAGCCTACTTCAATAACTTTGTTTTGTGTTTTAGTAATTACTTCATTAGAAATTTGCGCTCTTGCTATTTCTTGCCCATTATCATATTTTACGATATAACGTGTTGATTTCTGTCCCTCTTTACCTTCTTGTATTGTATTTTCTATTCCTCTATCTACAGAAGGATTATTTTTCTTTTCTTCCTCAAAAGGTATATTTTCAATTACTTCTTCTATTCTAGCTACCATTGGATTTTCATAAGTACTAGAAATATTGTCTATATCTAACATAGCAAGTTCTGTACCAGAGCTCACCTTTATATCAATACCATTTGCCAACACTGTGTTTTTAGAAGGTTCTACTTTATCATTTTCTCCTAAAATCAGTTTGTTTTGCATTAAGAAATCATTAACATCTACTGCTAAAGTCTTTATAGTTTGTTTCTTACCATAATAGTCTAAAGTTATGGTTTTTAATTGCGTCGTTATTAAGAATACGCCAGATGTAACAATACTTAATACTAATATTAAAACAATAAGTGTTTTCTTAATGATATGCAACTTACTTACTTCCACTTAAAAACTCCTCCTTGGTCATGTTAATATTATACTATAGTTTATTATTTTTGTCAAATTTTTATTCTTTTTTTTGACACCAATAAAATAGTAAAAAATTCGATTTTTGCTTACGTATAGCATATTTAACACATCATATATTATTTACATTACAACTTTTTATTACAATACCATGACAATATTTTTACAAATATTACAGTAAAACAAGTGATAAAAAGGCAATTTGATATTTAACATGATATATAATTCATATATATGAATTAATCTTTAAATTATACATAATTTCTACTATGAAGGCATTGATTTATAGCAGAAACTATGCTAAAATATACAAAGATTTAAATTGAAAATTAATTTTAATAGTAAATACATTTTGATAATGAAATGTACAAAAGGAGATTATTTTGAACTGTTTATATGTATATACCAAAAACACAAATATAGATAATGTGACTAAATATGGTATGAAATTATCTGAATTTGCCGATAAGTTTTTATTCATTTCTGGAAATGAAAAAGCAGGAATCACTGCTTTTTTATCACCTAAAGACTCAGAATTATATTTTGATAACGACTATACCTGTCTAAAAATATTAATTGATTCTATTAATATTTATGTATATAATAAATACTGCGAAAATAGCAATTACCCAGATTACTTTTTAACCAAATATGATAATTACCATTTTGGTGATTATGAAGAACCAATGGCTTTCATATGTTCTACTATATTGCCAGAAAACATATCAGTCTATAATAAAATCAAAGATACTCCTTTAATTATTCAAAATTCAAAAGACTACTTCTATGAAAAATCAATTAATGATATGTTGGAAAATGATAAATTCACCAAATATGAATTATATCAAATTCTTTTAATTCTTGGGGAACAAAAAAGGATTTTTTCTGTAGAGCAAATTGAAAATATTAAACTATATAAAGATAAAATAAATGGCAAATTATATACAAAAAGGAGTAATTTTTAAATCACTCCTTTTTCATTTTATATTACTAATACATCATATAAACTAAGTACGTAATTTGTTTCTATCCCTAATGCTGTCTTTTCTTCATCATTTAAATTGTCAACAATACATACATTATCACTACTACTAACGATTTTAATGGGAATATCAACATACCTACCGCCTGTTACTAGCGTAACGTAATCATACGTATCATTTCCTGATCTTCGTATTGCCTCTTTTAAAACAGCCATTCCCTCTTGTCTATTCCATATCACATTTAACGTTAAACTTCTTATATCGACTACGTCTTCAATTCCATTTGTAACAGCAAAAACAATATAGTAATTATCATTACTCTTTATTTTTCTTTTAATTTCTCCAGAAAATACCAGAGGATTTTTATCAATTGTCTTTATGGTATATTTATTGCCAAGTTTAATATAGGTATCATTTTCATCAATTGGTATTCTAATCACAAAATATGCTTGAAAATTATTAATTATTTTTATTCCAAATTGATTTTTACTACTTTGAGAATACTTATCAAAAAATGTATCAAACTGTTGTGGTGTATATTTTAGTATGTTACTTACAGTTGCAACATTTTCTAATTCATCAATTTTATAACTGACAACCCCTGATAATGGTGATTTGATATTACTAGATGAATTTTTACTATTCTTTTCTATTTCTTCTCTTTTTTCTACTATTTCACGTATTTTAGAACCAGCCGGACTAAGCTCTCCAAGTATAACTATCTTTTTGTATGAAAGTTCATCCATTTTTGTTTTATATTCCTGCATTTTTAAATAAGAATTAGCTCCTACCGCCTCTTTAGCAAGGCTAGAAATTTGAGAATCAATACTTGCTATTTCCACTGAATAAATAATTGGTAAATCTTTTACTAAAGTTTGTATATCATTATCAATACTCTCAATTTGCTTTAAGTATTCATCATATTTATCATTTTTATAAATAGCTATAGTTTCATCTTTAGCTACTCTTTTATCTTGTTCAATAATAGGTATGGCAGAATTTTTATTATCCATTTCTATTATTTTTTCATCTTTTATCAAAATTCCATTTGTCTCTGATATTTTTTCTACATAACCATTAACAACAGTATATGTTTTTCTCGGTTTAAACCACTGATAATAGAAAATAAAACTAGCGACAGTTATTACCACCAAAACGCATGTTAAAATAATATACTTTTTGATTTTTGATTTTTTTTTACTTATGATTCTTTCTTTCATATATTACCTCTAATTGTTTAATATTTCTAATATTTCACAAATTAAAACTTTCTTTTCTTTTGTAGCATCTAAAAAATGTGAAGATAACTTATTTTTAAACCAAGTCATTTGCCTTTTGGCATATCTCCTTGTTTCTAATTTTAATTTTTCTACACATCCTTCTAAAGAAGATGAATTATTAAAATAAGGGAAGAATTCTTTGTATCCGATTGCTTGCATACAAGTACAATCCTTATCTAAATTCAATTCATATAATTTTTTTGCTTCTTCAATTATCCCTTGTTGTAACATTAAATCAATTCTAGTATTGATTCTTTCATGCAATAATTCTTTTTTCATGTTCATACAAAAAACATAGAAGTCATATTCTTTTTCTTGTTGCTTTCTAATCACTTCTTTGTTCATATGTACAGATTTTAATTCTTTAGAACTTTTGGCAATTTCTAATGCCCTTATCACTCTTTTTACATTATTTTTATGTATTACTTTTGCTGATTCGGGATCGATTTTAATTAACATGTCGTATAAATAATCATTAGATTCTTTGGCTGCTAATTCTTCTAATTCTTTTCGGTAGACAAAGTCGATTTCTTCATTATCAAAACACATATTGTCTACAACAGCACTGACATACAATCCTGTTCCACCAACGATAATGACTTTTTTACCTCTTGCTATAATTTCTTTTATTTTATCATAACATAAATTCTTAAAATCTGCAACACTAAACTTTTCTCCAGGATTGCATATATCTATGATATGATGTTTGATACCTTGTTTTTCTTCCTCTGTAACCTTTGCTGTACCAATGGTAAGATCTTTATATATTTGCATGGAGTCTGCAGAAATAATTTCAGCATTTATCTTTTTAGCTAATTCAATACTTAATCCTGTTTTTCCTGATGCGGTTGGTCCAACAATGCATACTATTTTATCTTTCATCATACTCTACTTTCTTAAAAATCTTCTTTCTATCTCATATTTTGATATCTCATAAGCAGTTGGTCTTCCGTGCGGGCAGGTAAATGGATTTTCTAATTTTACCATTTGATCAATTAAAGATATCTGCTCTTTTGTATCTAGTTTCATTCTTCCTTTTACTGCAGCTTTACAGGCAAGTGTAGCAAGGAATCTAAATTCTTTTTCACTTTTTTCTGTTTTAAAGGCTCCTAACAAATCATCTACCATATCTTTAAACATAGATTTATATTCAATATCATATCCTATATTTGGTACACCAGATATTTTTATGGTTACATCATCAAAATCGTCTAACATAAAGCCAGCTTTTTCAAACATTTCTATATTTTGATCTACTATTTCTTTTTCCTTTGGTAATAACTCTACCAAAATAGGAATTAACAATAGTTGAGACTGTTTATCTTTAGCATAATATGCCTCTTTAATCTGTTCAAACAACAATCTTTCATGAGCAGCATGCTGATCAATAATATACATTTTCTCTTTTATTTGTATGATGATATAAGTATCAAATACTTGTCCAACGTACTTGTAGGCAAGTTCTTCTTTTTGCAATATATCAACTGCCTCATAAGTAATAGGTGAATTTACGTTTTCTACTATTTCTAATGTTGGGATTTCTTTTGGAATGGTGAAAGTCGGTTCTTCTTTTACTGAATTTCCATCTATAACCACAGAATAATTTTTTGACAATTCCTCTTTTAATGGCAAACTTGATTCTTCAGTTGTTCTTGCAAAGTCAAACTTTTTTTCTGTATTGTTATATTTGATTTCGTTTTTTAGCATACCATTATTTAATAAATCAGTAGAAATCTTACTGATCTTATCAACGGTTTCAACAGTTTTTATGTTGGAAAAAGGACTACTTGTCTCTTCTTTTTTCTCCAACGCTGATTTTACCGCATAATATACCGTATCAAATACTTTTGCTTCATCATCAAATTTAACTTCTAATTTTGCAGGATGCACATTCACATCAATATGTTCTGGATGAATAGTAATATTCAAAACAACAAAAGCAAATTTATTAATCGCATATTTTTGTTCACATGCTTTATCAATTGCTGTGCTAATGGTTTTGTTTTTTATATACCTTGCGTTAATGTACGTAAATTGCTGCTTTCTTGTAGAACGAGACACACTTGGTAATCCTATCACACCTTCTACCTTCATGTCATTTAATTCATAGTTTACTGGAATAATATTTTGATAAATATCTTTACCAAAAATATCATAAATAACAGAATTAATATCTCCATTTCCAGAAGTTTGTAATACTACTTTTCCATTACTCACATATTTAAAACTAATCTGTGGGTTAGAGATGGCAGTTCTGATGACAACATCTTCAATATAGCCGGCTTCTGTAAAATCCTTTTTTAGAAATTTAAATCTGGCGGGGACATTATAGAAAACATCTTTAATTTCTATTTTTGTACCAACATTAGAAGCAACTTGTTCAGATGATTTTATATCTCCTGCTTCTACTGTTACTTTTTTACCAATCTCCTCTTTTTCATTTCTACTTGTTAAAGTAACCTTTGAAATAGCAGCAATAGATGCTAGTGCCTCACCTCTAAATCCCATAGAAGTAATATGTAATAAGTCCTCTTCTTTCCTAATTTTACTGGTAGCATGTCTTTCAAACGCAAGTTCCATATCATCACTTGCAAACCCGATTCCATTATCTGTTATTTTGATATAACTAATGCCACCTTTATTAATCTCGATATTAATTGCAGTCGCTTTTGCATCGATTGAATTTTCAATTAATTCTTTTACAATAGAAGATGGTCTATCCACTACTTCACCTGCTGCAATTTTATTAATAGTATGCTCATCTAATAATACAATACTTCCCATGTACTCACTCCTTTCTATATTTCACTTATTATTTCTTTATATTCTCTTATACTGATAACAATAAAATCATCTATTTCTTGTTCACTTATAAAAATGCCATTACTTTTTCTATTGGTAATGGCTTGTTGTTAATCTAATTTTTCTTTTAATCGATACAATACTTCTAATGCATCTTTTGGTGTTATTTCATCTAAATCTGTTTTTTCTAATATTTTAGTAATTTCTGCCATTTTATAATTAAACATATCCACTTGAATTTCATCCGTTGTAATTTTTTTCTTCTTTTCCTGTATTGTTTTCTTAGCTAAATCTACATTTTCTAATTCTTTTAATAATTGCTTTGATCTTTGAATGACACTCTTTTTAATACCAGCAAGTTTTGCAACATAGATTCCGTAGGATTCATCTGCACCACCAGGTGTTATTTTTCTTAAGAAGATAACTTCATCTCCCTTTTCCTTCACATCTACAGAATAATTTTTGACACCTTCTACTTTTCCTTCTAATTCGATTAATTCATGATAGTGGGTAGCAAATAATGTTTTTGCTCCTATATTTTCCTTGCTTGACACATATTCAACTGTGGCCCAAGCAATGGCAAGACCATCATAAGTAGAAGTTCCTCTTCCTATCTCATCTAGAATAATTAAGCTATCTTTTGTTGCGTTTTCCAGTATATTAGAAAGCTCTTGCATTTCTACCATAAAAGTAGATTGTCCCATTGCTAAATCATCAGATGCACCAATTCTTGTAAAAATCCTGTCTACAATCGATACTTTTGCACTTTCTGCTGGTACAAAACATCCTAATTGTGCCATATACGTAATAATAGCAACCTGTCTCATATACGTTGATTTACCTGCCATATTAGGGCCTGTTATAATTAAAAATCGATCTTCGTTATTATTCATATAAACATCATTTGGTATGAATTCATCATTTTTTAGTGCTTTTTCCACTACAGCATGTCTTCCATTTTTGATATCAATTTCTCCATCATTTGTCATAATTGGTTTGACATAGTGATTATTTATGGCAACGTTAGCAAAAGAGCAAAGTACATCTAAAGTAGCAACCACACTAGCGCTATTTTGTACCCTAATCACTTGGTTTGCAATTTCTTCTCTAATGTTACAGAAGATCTCATACTCGATATCGACTAGTTTATCTTTAGCACCTAGTATTTTATCTTCAATTTCTTTTAATTCTTCTGTAATATATCTTTCCGCACCAGCTAATGTTTGTTTTCTAATATATCTATCTTCTGGAATTAAATTTTTATACGAATTGGTCACTTCTATAAAATAGCCAAAAACTCTATTATACCCAACTCTTAACCATTTGCCTTTAATGCCTGTGCGTTCTTTTTCTTTTGCTTCTAATTCCATTAACCAATTTTGCCCTTGTGTGGAAGCACTCCTATACTCATCTACTTGGCTATCAAATCCGTCTTTAATAATCCCACCTTCTTTGATGGTAATTTTGGCATCTTCGGCGATTGCTTTTTCAACTAAAGAATAGACGTCTTCTAATGTATCTAATTTTTGATATAATTCATAAAAATAAGCATTTTTTGTATCATTTACTATTTGGGCTAGTATATTTTTTAATAGTGGTAGTTTTTCAATTGAATTTTTAAGTGAAATCATTTCACGTGCATTAACGTTACCACTTACCACTTTTGATATAATTCTTTCTATATCGTAAACGGTTTTTAGTACGTCTTGTATATCATCTTTCAGTACACTATTATTTACTAGTAGTTCCACTACATCTTGCCTTTTATTAATCTCATCAATATTCAATAGTGGTGCTTCAATCCAATGTCTTAATTGTCTTCCACCCATAGCAGTAACAGTTTCATCTAATGCCCAAAGCAAACTGCCTTTTTTTGTTTTTTCTCTATTTGCTTCCAAAATTTCAAGGTTCTTTCTAGTAGAGATATCTAATTGCATATATTTTTCCATTTCATATTTTTTAATCTCATTAATTTGATTAATGCTGCTTTTTTGAGTATCTTCTATATAGTTTAATAATAAATTACAAGAAAATTTTTCTAAATCACAAATGGTAATATTACTTTTTATGATAATTTCTTGCAACATCTGATTTTCTGCTATACTTTCATATTTACTAATATAGATATTAAATACTTTTGCGATTTCTTTTACGATAATTTCATTATATTTATTACCACTAGATACAACAATTTCAGAAGGATTAATTCTAGCAATTTCATTTTTGATTTTATTACTGACATCAATTCCAGTGATATTGGAAACAAAAAATTCACCTGTTGATATATCACAAAAGGAAATAGCAGCACTATCTTTATTTGCATTAATGGAAGCAATGTAATTATTTTTTTTATCATCTAACATCGTTAGTTCTGTTATCGTTCCCGGTGTTATAATTTTTACCACATCACGTTTTACAATTCCTTTTGCAAATTTTGGATCTTCAAGTTGTTCACAGATTGCTACTTTATATCCTTTTTCAACCAACTTTGGAATATACGTATTAATTGCATGATGGGGGATACCACACATTGGAGCTCTTTCTTCTAAGCCACAATCCTTGCCAGTAAGTGTCAATTCTAATTCTTTACTACAAACTTTTGCATCCTCAAAGAACATCTCATAAAAGTCGCCAAGTCGATAGAATAAAATACAATCTTTATATTTTTCTTTAGTATCTAAATACATTTGCATCATAGGTGTTACCGGCATTATTTCTCCTCCTCATTTCAAGTTTAATTGTTGAGTACATTATATCAAAAAATATCAAAAAATACAATAAAAAAGTAGCCATTTTAAAAAATGACTACTTTTTAAGATTAATAACTTCTTCTGTTATTTCTTGCTTTTTTTGCATCTCTACAAGCTTTACATCTTACTGGTTCATGATCTAAACCTTTTTCAGCGTAAAATTCTTGTTCAGCAACTGTAAATACGAATTCTTCGCCACAGTCTTTACAAACGATAGTTTTATCTTGCATTTATTTTTCCTCCTTTAAGAAATATTGGTTATTAGGACTATTTTAAATCTTACTTTAAAAATTGTTTTCTTAAAGGATAATATTTAAACTTACTAATTAACACAATCATATTATATCATATTTTAAAATATATGCAAGTCTATTTGAAAATATTTTACTTTTTTTCATATATTTCAAAGAATTCCTACATTTACTAGTATAATTGCAGTAATAATAGCAGCAGTATCTGCTATTAATCCAGCTATTAATACTCCTCTCATCTTTTTTATTCCCACAGCACCAAATAATATAGTAATGGTATATAACGTAGTTTCTGTTGCTCCCATAATAATAGCCGCCATTTTACCAGAGATAGAATCAGCTCCACTTGTTTTTAATATATCCATAACAACTGACATAGAGGCGCCACCAGATAGTGGTCTCATTAAGCATAGTGGTACAATATCGTCAGGAATTCCAAATTTAGTTAATAGCGGTCTAAGTGGTATTAATATGAAGTCTAATGCTCCTGTTGATTTTAAAAGTCCTATTGCTATCGTTATGGCTAAAATAAAAGGAAATATTCTATAAACCATCTTAAGTCCTTCTAAACACCCCTCGACGAATAATTTAAAAATATCTTTTTTCTCTTTTAATCCTATTAATAAAATGGCAATAATAAATAATGGTATAATACACATGATAACAAAATTCATACTCTACATCCTTTTGTTTAAAATTTTGATACTAATTAACCCAACAGTCAATGCGACTGCTGTGACAATCCATATTGGTACGACAATTGCCGATGGCGACGTTGAACCGTACATAGCTCGTAGTGCAATAATATTGGTTGGAATTAATTGTAAAGAGGCTGTATTAATTAATACAAATGTCGTCATATTATTGTTCGGTGTATCTTTATTACTATTTTCATTTTGTAATTGCTCTATTGCTTTTATTCCATTGACAGTCGCTGCATTTCCTATTCCCACGATATTACTAGCAATATTCATACTCATGTATTCCACTGCTTTTTCATTTAATTCTTTTTTATTGAATATTTTACCAATAAATTTAGAAAAAACTTTAGAAAATGATTTGATTGCACTTGTTTTTTCAAATATATTAAATAATCCATTCCAAAAACACATCATGCCTACTAATCCCAACATGTTTTCTACTGCGCCCTGTCCGCTACTCATGATACTGCTAACAACACTTTCTACATTACCAGTAAATAGTGCCACTGCTATACTAATAATTAACATTGCTCCCCATATTTTCGACATACTACACCTCGGCTATTTTAAATATATGTATTTTTAGCTTACTATATGAATAGTATTAAGTGATCAATATCGTTTTAAGGAGGTAAGAGATGAAAGGTTATAGGCTAAATCCAGATAAAGAATATGTCATGAAAATCATTGAAGGTACTCATAGAAAAGAAGGTCATTGTCCCTGTAGAATTAATCAAGACGATTCTACCTTATGTCCCTGTGATGAATTTATAGAAAGTGGAATTTGTAAATGTAATTTATTTTTACCCATTTAAAATTAAAATTATCAAAAAATAAAAGGATTCACAGTCCTTTTATTTTTATTTGTAACCTTTTATCTCTTTTTTTAATATAATTTTATAACAGGGGTGATAAAATCATGGCTTTTTCAGAAAGAGAACTACTGGCAAGAATTGTAATGTGCGAAGCGGGCGGTGAAGGTGATAACGGTATGAGAGCAGTTGCGTCTGTCATCATGAATAGAGTTGATGTTCCTGTAGGAGAATACTCTAGAATATCACAAGGTGGTAGCATACGAAATATCATTATGCAACCAGGACAATTCACCTGTGTAAAAGAAATGGTTGGTAGTAGCTATAATCCACAAAATATATACAATATGAATCCAACCGATGTACATTATGAGATAGCAGATTGGGCTATTAGTGGAAATAGGCTCAATGAAATTGGTGAATGTTTATGGTTTATGAATCCTTTTAAACCAACCTGCCCACCCATATTTCCTTATAATGGTTCTGGAAACTTACTAACACGCCTTGATAATCATTGTTTTTATAATCCTACCCCTCTCTATGCCAAATCTTAATGGAAAGGAGAATTAGTAATGAATGACGAAACTAACAACCAACAAAATATGCCAGAGACGTTAAAAAATCCAATCTATACACCAGCTTTTTTGAGAAAACATATTGGTGATTTAGTAAAGGTAGAATTTTTAATCGGTACCTCTTTAATGGAAGATAGAATTGGCGTTTTACTAGAAGTTGGAGCAAGCTACATACTGCTTAGATCAATACAAGATAACAATCTTTTATATTGTGACATATACTCAATTAAATTTGTTACCTTATCTAGGCAACCTTTTATTTATAACCCACAACAAAATTTTATACCAAGTAATCAACCATTTATACCTCCACAAAGTTTCTAAATATAACAAAGAGTAATGCTGTAAATAATACAGTTATAACTCTTTGTTTTTTATCTATTATTTATATTCATAAAATATACGAGACTAACTATTAAAAATCAAGTATAATATTGAAACCTTATTACTAAATAAAGGTTTTAATTCCGTGAAAGACTTGTCTAGTTCGTTTGTTAAGAGTCCTGCAAATTTACTTCTTTCTTTAATCAATAATTTTCTTTATCTACATAGTGACTTTAATAAAGAAAGGGTGTATAATAAATCTGAATTTGGTCTGTAAGAAACATACATAAGATATTTGGAGATAGTTATACTAACAGTTTTATCTGTCTTAGTTCTACGTAACCTTCGAGTTTTTAAAAAATGATGAATAATTCTAAATAGAGAGGTATTTGAAAATAAATGAAAGAGTTGATAACAAAAAATAAGGAAAATATTATAATGTTTTGCATAATATTTATATTTACAAGCATCATTTTTACCAATTTTTTAACTATGCATTATGCTACAGATACATACAATATAATAAATGTAGGTTATCAAAAATATGCAATAAATTGGTCTTTAACAGATGGTAGAATTTTTATGGGAATAATAGGCTTATTAGCAGAAACGTTAAGCTTGCCAATAGATATATATGTAATTGTATTATCTATATTATCTTTAATAATATCTTGTATTACAGTTATAATTCTAAAAAATATAATATTAAGATATAAGCAAACAGAAAATAAATGGAAAAAAATAATAGCGTTAATAATTTCATATTGTACTATATTTAATTTTATGTATTTAGAAAATTTATATTTTGTTGAATCATTTGTCATGGCATTAAGTATATTGCTATTTATAATTGCCGCAGATTTATTAGTAAGAAAAGGAAAATACAATTTTATTAAAAGTATGGTATTAGTTATAATAGGAGTAATGTGCTACCAAGGGACAATTGGAATATTTTTTGCAACAACATTGTTATTTTCACTTATAAACAATAAAGAAAAAGGGGTTAAAAACATCATAAAAGATTTTTTTGCATGTTGCTTAATAGTAGCCACAGCTGTAGCTATTAACATCTTGCAAATTAAAATGATAGAAATTATATTTGGAACAAATCAAACAAGAATAGGATCATTAAGTAAAATATGGTATAATTATATATATATATTAACAAATATGAATCATATACTGATATATACATGCGGATTATTTCCAAGATGGATCTTTTTACTAATATTAAATATTCTTATATTATTAGGAATTATAGAATTTTCCAAGAACAAAGAATCATGTACAAAAAATATGCTTTTTATCATATTGCTTGCATCAACAACAATAGCTAGTAGCTTTATAACATATCTTTTAAGCCTTACTAGTTTTTATGCAGGTAGACTTAAATTTTCAATAGGTGCAACAATAGGAATATTATTTATTTACTTATATTGTACAAGTAATATATTTCATAAAAAGGGATTTATAAAAGTTATTACAACATTGTTACTAGTTGTATATTTAGTACTAAATTTATTTTTTTACATATTTATAATGAAAGAACATAAAAAAGTAAATTATTTTGAAAAACAAGAAGTTATACAAATAAATGAATACATTAAACAATATGAAAAAGAAAATAACACAGAAGTTAAATATATAGTAGATTATATATCAAATGAAAATTTTATAAAGTTATATTATAATGGAATAAAAACCCATAACATCTTGACATATAGTGCAGTAAGATCAAATTGGTCCAACGATGGAGTAATTAATTATTATACAGGACGAAAATTAGAAAAAGTAGACAAAAAGCATAATGAAAAAGCATATAATGAGTATGAAAATTTAGTAAATGAAGATAAATTGGAAAATGGATATAAATGTATAGAAGATACATTATATATAACACAATATATGCATTAGCAGGTAATTTTTCTTCGAGTAGATTATTATTAGCAGATGTAAACAGTATTATGTCTTGTGTTATACTATTAATAGGAAGTACCTCCGATATTTTAAGTTAGTCACTTATATTATATCATATGGTACTTCCTATTTTTATTTTACTGTGACATATGTATTGTAAACCTATAATTATTACTAACCGATAATCAAATTGAAATTTATCATTTTATTTTTTCTATCCACTCGTCAATTTCTTTATATTCAGTCTTTAATTTATGTTCTTTATGATTTGTTGTAAAAACAATATTCATTTCATTTTTAATAGTTGAATTAGGACATAGTTCTTTAATTTCTTTAAATGTTCTACCTAACCAACCAGCATTTGTTGCAAAAGTAATAATTGTTTTACCACTTAAATCATTATCCTTTAAAAAAGTTCTTATTACTGGTGTTATTGTATACCACCAAACGGGACTTCCAATAATAACTTTTTCATATTTATCTATATCTATTTTATAATCTTCTAATTTCGTAGTAGATTTTGCTGTTTCATTATTTTGATATTCATCAACAACTGATTGATAATCATCAGAATATTTTATTTTTGGTTTTAACTCTAAAACATCACAATTAATTTTATTTAAAATATAATCGGCTATCATTTTTGTATTTCCATTATATGAAAAATATACTAATAAACTATTATTCATAATTACCACTCTTTTTTATCCTTTCTACAATCCTCATTATTTCTCCTTTCTTTTTAATTCATTATATTAAGTGCTTTAGTTTCTATTGTCATAAGTCATCACTCTCCATTTCTTAAATAGCAAAAAACTAACTATTTCTAGTTAGCCATTTATTACTCTCGAAACTTAAAATTTCGAGTTTTCTATCAATCTGGTGCAGCTGACAGGATTTGAACCTGCAACCTTTTGGTTCGTAGCCAAATACTCTATCCAGTTGAGCTACAGCTGCATCACTAGTGTATATTATACTATATGATGACTCATAATTCAACTATAATATCAAAATTTCATTGTAATAGCTAAGTATTTATGCTATAATAAATGTGTTAATGTTTCTGTAGCTCAGTGGATAGAGCAGCAACCTCCTAAGTTGTTGGTCGTGCGTTCGATTCGCACCAGGAACACCAATTTAGAATGTAAACTAGCTTTGTTTACATTCATTTTTATATCTCATGATATCTTTCTCCAAGTCACTAATACAAGATCTTATGACATTTTGTAAATTAAAATCATACATAAAATTAATCTCATCTCTTTTTAATAGATAATCATAGTCATAAACATATTGATTACAAATATTAAGAATAAGATTATATAATTTTTGTTTATATACACATTCAAGTTTTTTGCTATCTTTTTTTTCACACTTTTTTATATATCTAGACAAATTATATTTTTCAAAATTTTTGTTAGATACGATCTCAACATTTCTGTAATAATTAAATTCAATTGTATGATCCATACGCACACCTCCAATGTACAATAATCATAGTTGTTTATGTATAATAAGTCATGTAATTTAATGTTAAAATAATGTATCATAATAATATATTAATAGAATAATATTATTATATACATATGAAAGGATTAATATTATGAATTATTTATCTTACTTTAAAGACGAAAATGATATTAGAAGAGTAATAGCTGAATCTATTATTAAAATTCGTAAGAACAATAATTTGACTCAAGAAAAGCTAGCAGAAATTCTCGATGTTTCAGTTGAACATATCTCTAGAATTGAGAATCATAAATACACTTGCTCTATCACTTTAATTTTTAAAGTATGTACCATATTTAAATTAAATATTGATGAATTTTTCCAAATTAGTACAAATAATAAGGAAAATAGTATTGTAAAGTTTTTACGAGAATTACCAATTGAAAAGCAGAAGTCAATAGCGGAATTTTGCAAAGAAATAGAAAATGAATTTAAGAACTCCTAGATGGAGTTCTTTTTCTTCTCCCTTAATTCCCTAAAAAATCGGCTTAACAAATTAGAACATTCATCCTCCAATAGGTATTCGAAATTAGTTGTTGCGGTTGTTTTTTCCTCTAACAGATTACAAACAGAATTCACACAACCATTTTTTGAATCTTTTGCTCCAATGTATATTGTTTTTATTCTTGATTGCACAATTGCCCCTGCGCACATAGCACATGGTTCCAAAGTAATATACATTTCAGCATCTTCTAATCTCCAACTTCCCATTTTTTTACATGCCTTATTGATACATATCAGTTCAGCATGGGCAAGTGAATTGTTTTTAGTTTCTCTTAAATTATGTCCTCTTGCAATAATAACACCATCTTTTACCAATACTGCACCTACTGGCACCTCTAATTTTTTATATGCTTTCTTGGCTTCCTTTACTGCCTCCTGCATAAACTTATTCATTCTTTTCTCCTTCTAAAAAATATTCTTGCAATCCTATATAAATACCCCAAACCAGTTTATTTTGATACTCATCTTCTTTTAATTTAAGTGTTTCCTCTGGATTCGATAGGAAGCCACACTCTATAATAACCGCAGGAATCTGCAATTTATCCATCACATAAATACCCGTGATTTGTAATGGGGTCCTATTATTTTTTGTATCTATATTTTTATTCATATTTTTTTGAATAATCTCTGCTATCTTTTTACTTTTAGCATTATTTTTTTGATAGAATGCTTGCCAACCACTATATGAACTTGAAGCTGGATATTTATTTAAATGAATGGACACAAAAATATCTGCATCATTACCATTTCCAATTTGCACTCTATTCTTTGAATCGCTTACTTTTTTATTTCTTATACTTTTGCTATCAGTAGAATAAATACCATTTTCATCACTACGTGTTAAAAATACTCTAGCTCCACTTTGCTCTATTAGTTTTTGCAATTTTAAAGCAATACTTAAATTAATTGCCTCTTCACTCGTTCCATAAAATCCAGTGGCACCGTTCATCTGGCTTTCCATGACCAGCATCAATAACGATTGTTTTATTTGCTATTGGTGTAGCATTAACAGATAGTGACTTATTGTTTTTATTTACTATACCTATTATACCATATGTTAGTATTGAAATGCAAACAAAAACGAATACAAATCCTATACGTTTCTTTAGTAGTTTTAATTTCATATCATCACCTGATACATTTATATGTGTTTTTTCATATATCATGCAAATAACTACTATGCAAAACACGTAGTAGTTATCGGGATAATTTATTTTAGAAAAAAGTATATTAAAAATATAGCAATTATTTTTAATATTTTTAACCAAGATAAAGCTAGTAAAAAAATAGGTAATAACTTTTTTGTTTCTTTAGCAAATTCTTCTTCAACTATTTTTGCTTCTTCATCTCCTAATAATTGTCTAACATAATTTTCAGAAATAATAACTGAATTTTTTACAGCATCTATTTCCAGTACCAATCGTATTGCCAACGAAAAAACAGCGTTCAACGCATATATTATTGGTATTGCTAAAAAAGATACTTTAAATATCAAAAGTAGCACGCAAACAACGAATGCAACCAATTCTATGTTAGATAATATAAAATTCAATTTTTGTAATTTTTTTGATTGTATGGAATGCATACTTTCATGTGCAATTAAACACAATCTCGAATAGTTAGTCTGTGCATCTGCATTATTTGCTAGATAGATGGTGTCATTTAAATAAATATAGTAACTATTTTTAATATCATCATCTAACTTTATTTTTGTAGTATAATTATTTAATCCAATTAAGATATCTTCTGCCATCTTGTTATTATTTGGCATTTTGTCAACAATATTTTGTAACTTTGGATTATTTGGCTTTTTCATTAAAACTCTATAAGCTCCTTTATTCCCTCACCAAGTATTTTTTGTATATCGGCAATCATGACATTTAATTTCATCTCATTTTCAAATAGTCTTCTTGCTTTTTCATCTTGCATAATGATGGAATACATATTTTGCATCTCTAGTTCCGTATTCTTATCTATCTCTTTGCCATTAATATAGCTTAATTGCAATTCTCCTTGTTTGCCTTTAAAATTCTTAATTAGTTGATATGTCTTTTCATCCTTTTTTAAATCATTTTTTAAATTAATATAATCGGTATATTCAATTGTTTCCTTTAAACTCCTTACTAATTCGTGTATTTTATCATAAAAATTCATAATAATCTTCCTTTCTTTTTTATTATTATACTACAAAAAATGGTAAATGCAAATACATACATTTACCATTTCTATTTTATTTAAACATCGTTAATATTTTATCATATTCTTCTTTCATCGCACTGTATTCTTTTACATCAAGATTCGATTTGCTATTATTATATTTTTCTATTTCACTGCTCATTACATACATTGTTTTTTTATAACTTTTATCTACACTTGCCCATAATGCAACAGGTTCTTTAATCTTCATATCATTTTGTGTCTTTGTTATTTCACCGTTTTTATTTTTAGTAATTGTTTTTGTAAACTCTATATTAGCAATAATAGAAGATTTAGCTGCATTTGTTGTATTTCCACCGAAGAATTCTCCTAGAGCATAGATACTATAGACATGATTCTTTGTTTCATCCTTTAAGGTAACTTCTTCTTCATAATCTTCTTGTACTCCAGGCACACCCGTACAAAGTATCACGTCAACTCCCGCTTGAATCAATTGTTCAACACTATCTTTTTGATTTGCGACTATAATATCTGCATCTGTATTAGGAGTATTAACATAAGTGACAATAAAATCAACTTTATTTTCTTTTAGATAGGCTATATCCTGTTTTAAATTTTCATCATCTAATAAATTAAGATAATTTTCATTTCCTTTTGCAATCTTAACAGTAGATTTTGTGGCATAAGATAAAATTCCTATTGTAATATCATTTTTATTAAAGATAACAGGTTTTGTTCTTTCTGAGCCACCCAAACCAGTTTGTTCTAATCCAGCTTTTTTAATGTTTTCAACTGTAGTTGTTATTCCATTTGTGCTTTTATCCATTGCGTTTACGGTAGCTGTTGTAAGCACCTTTACATTCAAATCTTTTAGTGTACTTAGCAATTCTTCTGGTGCATTGTAATTTTTTGTCGTAGAATACCCAGCAGCCTTACCTGCAATAGGTGTACTTAAACTTGCCGTAACAAGATCATATTTAGCTAACACATCTTTTACCAAATCTGTACCCGAAGAAAAATCATATCCATTCGATGTTGTAGCACCTTTTAACATGTTAGGGCTTAAATATATATCCCCCAAAGCAGCCATGGTTAAAGATTTTTCATCAACACTGCCAGATTTTCTTTTAATTACTTTCTGGATAACGCTATCTACTGAATTATATAGCCACATTTTTTCTTTATTTTCTTTTCCTAAAGTATATCGAACAAGCTTCACGACTTCAAAACATATCAAAGCAAATAATATAATCCAAATAATTAGCCATATCTTTTGTTTTTTTGTACTTTTTGCTCTTACCTTTTTTGGAGTGCTTTTTGCATCATTACTAAAGTTTGTACCTCTACCTAAGTCGCCGTTTCTCATAACATCTCTCCCTTGTTATTTACTATGCACTTATTATACTACAATTCATTACATATTTGCAACTGGATTTGCGATAATTTGTCTTTTTTACTATTAATCAGCTTTGTCATATTTTGTATGATACTATTTTGTTGCATACATTCTTTATCATATTTTAATGTGCTTTTATATCTGTTTAAGGTGCCAGCAAAGTTATTGATATCTTTTATACTAAACTTTTCATATGCTTTATACCAGTTTTCGCAAATAATATTAAATTTATTTTTTTTGCCAAATAATTTTCTAATTCCACTATCTATTTTTTGTAGAAAGGAATTACTACCTAAAAAACCTTTCACGTGATCTAATACTTTCTTAATCTGCGGTAAAAACAAATTTCCTTTTAAAAACTTATTTAAAACAATATCAATTCCTGCTGATAGAAGAAAGTTAATTCCCCCTTTTATACTATTATTTTTAATGTTATCTATATTTTTTAAATCTTGTGGTCGATCCTTTGTTATGTCTAATCCCTCTTTTAAACTGCCAGATAAAGAACTACTAATAATATTCTTGAAATCTTTCTTTTTAAAAATATCTCTTACTTCTTGCAATGTGTTCTTAAAATTTTCACTTACATTCAAGCCTTTAATTGCATAATCCAAACCACTATTAATTACATTTGATAATATTCTCTCATATTCCTCTTTTTTTCTATATACTTCTAAATTTAATTCTTTATTTAAGATAATATCCTTACCTTTACTTGCTCTTTCTAATATTTCTTCCATTTTAAACTCCTTTTTTACTAATTTTTTTAATCATAAAATAAATAAACAAATATGATATAATATTTATATTTAATAACATTTTTCCTACAAAAGTTTGTGTGATAATCACTTTATATTCCACGTTTATAAACACAAATGAAAATAATAAAACAATATTGATTATAATTAAAACAATCAACACAAGTATTGATGAGAAGTTTTCCTGATCCTCTTTTTCTCTTTGTAAATTAGATTTTGATAATAGATTGGCATAACGTTGTAACAATATGCTAAAATTTCCACCATTGATATAACAAACTTGCAATGAAGATATGAAGCCACTTATTTGTCTTATATCTATTTCGTTTTTTAAATTTTCAAATGCCTCATATACACTAATACCTTTTTCAACATATATATTAAATTTATCAATGTATTTTTTTAATGGTTCTATTACTTTTGCATTTTTAAATGCCACTATAATATCGTTTGTCACTTGAATATACGTTTTTAGCGTGATAATATAGGTTGGGAAAATAGCTAGTATTTTTTCTTTTCTCTTGTAGTATCGTTGCTTGATAATTTGATAGGGAATAGATAAACTAATACAAGAAATTATCATAGATGTTGATATAACTGAAAAAATGCGATATGAAATAAAATATACCATAGTCGCCAACAGGAAACTAGAGAGCATAATAAAATATGGTAGTAATTTATTCTGAGTACACTCTATAGAAGAAAGATAGACATTTAACTTCTGAAATGTTTTTGTTTTACTGATAGTGTTTTCTACACTCTTGTAATTAATTTTTTTCCTATGAGTATTGAATTTTTTTAGTGATATTACACATGAAATTATTATCACAATACTACATGTAACTATTATCCTAATCCATATCATGGTTTTGCCTCTTTATCATATATTATATCTAAATGATTGTTGTTTATAATCGCAATTTGTGTCACCTTATATTCCTTTAAATAAACAATATAATCTATACTACTAGCTAAAATATTCTCAACAAATTCTTCACTATATTGTTGTGTTTTTTCATCTCTCTTAAACAATATAACAAGTCTTCTGAGTACATTATAAATACTATCTGAATGAATAGTTGTAAGCCCCATATGCCCTGTACCAATGGAATCTATAAACACACTTGCCTCTGCTCCCTTTAATTCTCCTACCACAATGACATCGTTACTCATTACTAAACTATGTTTCATCAACTTTTCAAGGGTGATTTTTTTGCTATTTTCCCTATTTTCTATTACTTCTCGTTGTATTACATTTTTGTTATCAATATATAGCTCTGTTGTTTCCTCATTAATACAAATTGATGCTTCATTTGGTATCTCATCTATAACTGCCCTAAGAAGCGTTGTTTTGCCACTTCCTCCTTTACCTGCTAATATTATGTTTTTCTTATTACTGATAGCATCTATTATCATTTTATAACTAGTCTTATCTAACATTTCATCTATAATCAGTAAACTTTCAAGAGTGATTTTTTGATTTGGTCTATGAATTCTAATGACTAGACTAGGTGATATTGAATTAACAGGAGTAATACCGGCTTCTATTCTTAGGTTATACTCCTTATCACTGGCTACCACCATAGGAGAATCAAAGTTGATACTTCCCTTATTTTTTAGAATAGTATATCGGATATATTCCTCAAATTCACTATCACTTTCAAACTTATCTTCTGTTTCTCGCCATTTTCCTAAACTTTTAATAAAAACACTATTGTATTTTACAACCCTTATGTCTGTTATCCTTTCGTTTTCTATATGCTTTTGCAATATTCCATAGCCAAACATGTTATTTATCACTTTATTAATGATTTGGATTAATGAGTTATCGTCCTTCTTTGCGTATGTATTAATTAACAACTCTTTTAATTTTTCTCTTATTTTCTCTTTTTCATTATTCTTTATGTCATCACTGTGTTGTGCTATCATATATTTTTGTATCTCTTTAAAATCAATTTCTTTCTTAATAATTATCTTCTCTTCATCATTTTTATCCAATTTAAAAGGATTAATTAGCATTATTTACCTCTATTTTTTTCTTTAACATATGATACATTTTCATACCATTAAAACTAGATTTTTGATTTCCATCTAAACTTTTGATTCCTAACGATTCATATATTTTATTTTGATTGATGATACAATTCTTATTATATAATGGACTATTAATATATACATCCATATTATCATTTTGAATGATTTCACCAGCAATCCTATAGCCATTAATTAAGGATTTTACTTGTATATTTTCTAATGAGTTTTTTTGTTTTTTATTGATGATAATATTGATTTTTTCTTTTGGCACATCCCAAAGCTTAGTAATTAATTCTAAATATTTAATTGCTTGTCTAATACTAATATAGTTAGGATTTAATACAAAGAATATGTCGGTTGCATTTAGTAATGTATAGGGTACTACATCTAAAAAAGGGGTAGAGGGTAAATCAATAATTGTGTAGTCATATCGTAAATTAACACTGTTATATATCCTCTCGTAATACGAATTAGAATATTTATTTTGTATATCAAAAATACTACTATTATTTGTCATATACCATAGTTTTTTGTTATTTTTATCACATATCATGTATTTGTCTAATATTTCATTCATTTCCTTTTTACTATCCATCTCATCAATAATACTCGATAATCCATTTAAATTGATACTAATATTGTTATATATATCTACAGACGGATTTTGTACATCCATATCAAGTAAAGCTACCGATATGCCAATATCTCTTGTAATACTTTCTGCTAATATAGAGGAAAAATATGATTTTCCTGCACCACTTGTTCCATATATAGCAATTAATTTTTTAGGTAACACCTGGCTTTCTTTCATTTCATTATTAGTTACTACTTCATTCTTACTTTTATATATGACACTTTTATCTTGGTGCATACTTTCATCAAGATTTTCCATTGTTAATTCTTTTGCTTCTATGATATTGAAAACCTCATTTGCAAACAAAAATTGTTTGTATTCTGCGCTTAATTCTTCCACTATGTATATAATTTTTGTATTTGGACTTGCAAGTTTCATTTGTTTAATATACATATGAGTATCTAATTGACCCTCCAAATTATCTTTTGTTATAATCGTATATTGTTTTACATTTTTACTTAATATTTCAATGACATCTTCCTTTGAAGAAATGTCATACTCATATACACTATCTCCATATGTTTCTTTAATATGGTTAGTAATATACTCATTATTTAATGCTATGATAATATTGATATCATCTTTCATCTATAATCTCCTTTTCATATTCATTTGATTTTATATTTATGATAAATGTGTTATTTGAAAATACTATTAAAGCTTGTCCTTTATCTAGTTTAGAAATACTATTTATAATATTTGAATTAATGCATGATAACTTTGATAGAATATCTATATCAGAGAAATCTAATTTAAAAAACAGTTTAAAAGCTGAATTATTTAAAATACTTTTTCCGTAATTTCCTTCTTGATAATTAAAAAAATCAGTTATGTCTTGTGTTATTGTTACAATTCCCGCCTTACTTTTCCTTATTGTTTTATACATCTCAAATATTTTATCACCAATCATTGCGGTATCTTTATTAGAGATATACTTCCATACTTCATCCATGTATAGTAATGTTTTTTGTGTATTTTCTTTTGTTATTTCTTCCATCTCATTTAATAAATAACTTGCCACATTAAGTGCCTCTGTTGTTATATTTCCTACATGTATTACTAGTAATTGTTTTAAATTATCTATATTGGTAATTTTACACAACACAGGAAATACATTGATTATTTTTTCTTTTATCACATCCTTTATTTTTTTTGTTTTTAATAGAGGTATCAACTCAGTAAATGTGGGAAATTGGTAATTTTTCAATATCTTTTTAGTAATACTCATATTCTCTTTACTGATTACAGAGTTCCTATCTGAAGTAATGCTATACTCATCATATAATCTAGCAATTGCCTTTTTGATTTCTTTTATTTGTGCCTCTTTACAAAATCCACATAGTGAAGTAATAAATTTGAGTAATTTATCTATCTTTTTATCTAAATAATTTTCTGCTTTTACTTCGTAATCGTATATCTGAAATGGATTATAATAAAAATGACTGTCATTTACGAGTGAAATATAGCCTAAATCTAAGTTTTTAGAAAGATTTATATATTCACCCTCTATATCAAATATATATTGTGAAATGCCATTTAAATAATTTCTAATAATCATTATTTTGGTAAAATAGGATTTACCTGAACCACTACTTCCAAAAATACACATATTAGAATTTGTATATTTTTGATCAAATACATCAAGATTGCATAGTTTGTTTTCATTTAGTGTATAACCAAAAATAATTCCATTATTATCAAATATATTCGTTTTGTAAAAAGGGAAAATATAGCTTAATCCACTTGTTGTGATATTAACGTATTCTTTCTCTATTATTTTATTAATGGGATAACCAAGAGGTAAGGTGAGTTGATACGCATCTAAATGTCTAAAGTTTAATAGATTAGAAAATATAGCCTTTGCATATAACTTACTCTGAAAATTTTTTGCTCTTCGTAGTAAAGTGGTAGAATCTTCATCTACCATGGTGATAACAAAATTAACATAAAATATTTCTTCCCCTTCTATTTGTATCTTTTTTCTAAGTTCTCTTGCATCATCTTTTGTTTTAGTTAGAATATCAATATCACTTTGATTTCCCTTCGATGTTTTTATTTCAGAATTTGATGAAGAAATATAATAAGTAAGTTCCTTTAGTATTTTTGATGTATCTTTTTTTGAAACGTAAATGGATAAGTCATATATTTCATTCTTAGGTATTCCATTCATAACGTCTAAAAAATTCAGTTGATGTGGTAAACTCTTTATAATGATTCCTATTAAATATTTATCATCTATTTTAAGATACTTAAAGCTAGTGGCATCTATATAACTTGGTAAATTATATTTTTGCTTATTAAAGTCCATGTTCCATTCTACTCCTTTCTTTGTTAATATAGAAGTTCAATATTTTCCCAATTTCTTCTTCATTGTCAACTCTTTTTACTTTACAATCTATTAACGTAAACTTATCAATAATATTATCTATACTATCTTTAAAAGTACTTTCTTCCTTATCAACAATTATCATATAATATTGAGTATCATATATATTTTCTTCTTGTAAATTTTTCTGAACAGTTTCAATATATTTTCTAGAGATATCAGGATTTTTTAAATTAACATTGTTCATTCTAATTTTTAAATCATGAATGTAATTTTCCACATTAAATTTTGTATTACTCATTAAAATTTGAAAGTCAAAATCAATTAATTTAAGTATTTCTCTATATTGATATATTATTTTTTTTGCTATGTCTTCTTCTAAATTGACAATAGTAACAGGAAATATCTGATATAAATATATCTTCCTAATAGTGCCCTCTCTATCCACTATAATATGATTATAATGAATATCTACTATATTATATATTTTCTCTATCTCTTTATATTTTGATATAATCTCACCTTCTTTCAAAAAAACAAATAAATATATCACAAACTTTATTTAATTGCATATATTTATTATATATACATAAATAAAGGAGATGATTTGTCATGAATAATCAAAATGATGCAAATAACAACATGTTAAACTCAAAAGTTATGGAATTACTATCTACAATTGATAAAAGTAAATTAGAACAAGTGACAAGACTAGTGCAAAACATGTCTACTGAGGATGTAAATAATTTAGTTGGTATGCTTAATATGAATAAGAAAAAATGATGAAGAAGATAAGGTTATGGATAATAATAACAATATTCAAGATCAAAATGAAAATCAAGGAAATTCGCAAGAAATTTTCAATTTAATACAAAGCATCCAATCAAAATTAGATACCAATGATAACAAAAATGAAGTAAAACAAATAGAGTTTGAAGATACAATTGAAAAAACAAAAGAAAAAAATATTGACAATAATACAAATAATAAATTTAATTTATCAGGTATTGGCTCATTATTACAAAATGTAGATTTAGGTTCAATACTTGGTTTACTGGGAAATAGTAATAATAGTAACAATAAAACGAAAGAAAACAATAGTGGACTTAACTTTGATAGCATAGATCCTAATACCATCATGAAAATTCAACGAGTAATGAGTTCTATGGGCAAAGATGACCCACAAAAGAATCTTTTACTTTCACTAAAACCATTTTTAAGAAAATCTAGACAAGATAAAATTGGAGAATATATGTCAATGTTAACAATTGCAAAAGCATTTGAAAGTTTCACAAGTAAAGGTAGTGATGATAATGTTTGAAAATAATACATATTATCAAAGATATAATAACAATTACGGCTATAGAAATTATAATAATTATTACCATCCTGCCTTTACTAATCCTTATTATACAAACTATACAAATACAACAATCCCAAACATGGATTATACAATGAGCAAAGATTTCAATGAAGAAATTTTAAAAGATGAAGATCAAAAAGATACTAGCAAGAAAGAAGAAGATAGTAAATTTAGATTAGGCCCTTTGTCAATTGGTGATAATAGAATTGATATATTTGGTTTTTCTCTAGCTATAGATGATTTAATCATTATTGCACTAATTATTTTACTTTTTTTGGAGCATGAAAATAACTTTACACTATTAATTGTTTTAGGGATGATGCTATTTAATTTTTCTTTTAGCAACTTAAATCTTTTCTAGAGGCCTCGAATTCTTTATAATAACTAACCAATAACTCATCAATTCTGATACTTGTCTCATATATGCTATTATATGAGTCTTCTTGCATGACTTGTTCTTCTAATTTCTTCTTTAAAATATTAATTTCATCAGCAATCATTATTATTCATCTCCTTTTTACATTTTATTTATATCATTTTTAAAACACAATGTCAATATTTGTTGTCAATAAATCGGTCGCAAGTTTCGACAAAAACATACATACAAGTACATTTAATCATGTCTTACGTGCTAATATTATATGCATATATTGGATGGATTATACAAAAATAAGAATAAAAAAAGATTAGGAAAAACATGTTCTCCTAACCTGTACTGAACCCAAAAAATTGAACATTTTTTGTTCACTAAATAACAAGTAGGGGCTTTTAAAAGGCACCTACCATTTTAATTATTTATTTTTGGTATCAATAACGGAAACTATTCTATTTTTTTCCGTCATGTAGTTTAAAAATATTTTAACATCTTCTTTTGTTAAATCATTTAATATTTTAACATCTTCATAAACTTCCGTTTGTGTCAGAATACTGTCTATTACTCTTCGATAGCAACTGTTTAAATTATCATCTTCTATAACAAGCGAACCAATTTTGCTATTTTTAATGGTAGTAAATAATTCTTCGTTTACTTCTTCCTTTTTTATTCTTTCTATATATTCCAAGATATCTTTCTTGTATTCTTCTAATTTCAGTGTTTGTGCTCCTAAAAGAATATATGAAAAACTACTACTTCCTTCATACACCAAAACTGGATTTTCTACTAAAACTCCCTTGTTATATTCCTCATTAAAAAAACCACTCATTTTAGAAAAATACATTTGAGAAACAATATCTGCAACTAATGCATTTTTAATAATCTCTTCTTTCTTTGCCACTTTAAGTTTATATGCTAAATAAATTTGTGGCAAATAAATATCCATTTTCTCCACTATTTCTTTCTCATTAATTTCAGTTGGCTCTTCATGATGGAAAACTTCAACATCTTCTTTTATTGTTATATTAGAATAGGAATTGACACTATCTTCAATCAACCTTATGGTTGATTCAATATCAACATCTCCTACCACAACAAAAAACATATTATTCAAATTATAAAACGTATTATAACAAGTATACAATAATTCCTTGTTAATATGGGATATTGAATCAACTGTACCTGCTATATCTATTTTTACATTATTTTTTTGGTACATTGCTTTTAAAGAATTAAAGTACACTTTATACTCTGGATCATCATCACCCATCATAATTTCTTGACCAATAATACCCTGCTCTTTTACTACATTTTCGTCTGTAAAATAAGGTTCCTTAATTAACTTAACTAGTAATCTAATTGATTCTTGAAACTTTTCACACGTTTCAAAATAATAAACAGTATGATCAAATGTTGTATAAGCATTAGAAGAAACACCAATTTTAGAAAACAAATCCAGTGCGTTGGCTCCTTCTTTTTCGAACAATTTATGTTCCAAAAAATGTGCAATACCATCTGGTACCTGAATTCTTTCTTTTGTTTGTATATCCACAAAATCATTAATAACAGAGCCGTACTTTGTTCCAAATAATCCAATTTTCTTTTTATAACCTGGTTTTTTGCAAATATATACAGATAGACCATTATCTAGTTTTGTTTCATATGTAGTTTCATTTAATTCTTCATTCATATAAGCGTTTATTTTATACATCTGCTTCACCTCCCAATAGGTAAATATGTTCTGTTTTAATTCTTTTGGCAATATCTTGTACATCTATCAATGTAACATTACTAATTTTTTCACACATTTCTTGTATTGTCACATTATCACTTTTAAAAGCAAATAAATTAGAAAATAACATTTTAGCTATGGCAATTTTAGAGTCTTCCCATTCTAATAAATCCGCCAAGATACTTTGCTTAGCGGCTTCAAATTCTTCTGTAGTCACTTCTCCATTTTCAATTTGTTTTAATTGCTCATGAATTACCTTTTTTGCTTTTTCGTAATTTGCTTTTTGAATTCCTGCATAAATAATAATAATGTTATTAAAGCGATAAAATCTTGACTTTACTGTATAGGCTAAAGATTCTTTTTCCCTAACATTTTGGAACAGTTTTGAACTCGGTGTCGAACCAAGTATCGCATTATATACATTTAAAGTATAGAAATCTTGTTGTGTTGCATTTAAAACTCTCATCCCAAAGGTAAGAGTACTTTGATTTGTTTCCTGCAATTCTGATGTTTCTTCTAATTCTTCTACCTTATCATTTTTATTTGAATTGATATTTAATTCATTGAATAAGTATTTAGATTCCAATTTCTTTCTAAAGATATCATCAATAGTTACATCAATCTCTTCATAACTATCCAGATTCCCTGATAGTATCACAGTAATACAAGAGTCGTTTAACAATTTTTCATATTGCTTATATAACTGTAATGATGTTATATTTTTAACAATTTCTTCATCACCAAATAAATACTCTCCTGCTATTTGATTGTTTGACATAAGCTGCTCTGTTCTGTATACTGCATACGCGGTCTTATCATCTTTCTTTGACATTATTTTTTGAAGAAGAGAAACTCTTTCTCTTTCAACTGTTTCCTTATCAAATTCATTTTCATGACAATAAGGATTGAAAATAATTTCATATAAAAATTTCAAATTATTTTCTAATACATCGGTCTTATTTGGTAAATAGTTTTTATTCACTTGTTCTAAACGAAACTCTATATTATATAACTCTCCTACTTTTTGAACATTTACATCAAAATTTGTTCCATATAATTTAGAAAGATACGTTTCGATTTCAGTTTGTGTTTTATATTTCTTACATGATTTTCCCATAACAGAAGCAAGCAATGCAGATTTAGAGAGTTCTTCTCTATTTACTTTCATTGTAAAATTAATAGAAATATACATACTATTGAATTTATTATTATTGATTTTATAGATTTGTTTCAAAAAATCACCTCTTTACTATTTTAACATATTATCATAAAATATATAGCCTTTTTTCACAAAAAAACAAGAAAATACATTTTTATGCTATATTTTCCTATTAATATATTTAATCTATTCCTCACAATTTTTCGTTTTTTAATATATTTTTGTTATTTTCTATTTTATTGAATTGAAAATTATTTTATGATACAATTGTATTTAACAAAAGGAGACTATTTAAATGAAAAAAAGATTTATATTGATACCTATAGCAATGATAGTGATTATTGTAATTTTTCTGTATTTTTGGATGAATAGAACAATTGTCTTATGTGAAAATGAACATTTTAAACAGGTATATCATACTCAAAGTGATGTAAATAACATAGAAATAGATGTAATAACTCCAAAAGATGGCAAAATATCAACTATTACAGATGAAGAAGATATTACTGCTATTGTGAATGCTTTCAAAGATGAAAGGATAAGCCCTAATGTAGAACTGGGAGAAACTTTGTTAGGTGGTGCCGATGATTTTATTATTAGAAATAAAGCTAATAACAGTTCTGTAGAAATAGCTATTAATGCTACACAGATTGTCATTCATCATAAAACGTATCAAACCGAAAATGATATAAAAGAAAAAATAAAGGATATTTATCTAAAATACAATGCAAATTTTTAAACTCAAAAAAACAAGAAAATACCTTTTTATGCTATATTTTCTTGTTTTTTATTTTTAACTATTCTCTAGCTTTTCTTTTACGATTTGGCTCACTAGTTTGCCATCTGCTTTTCCATTTGTTTTTGGTCTTAATGATTGCATTACTTTACCCATATCTCTAGGAGATGTTGCTCTTACTTCAACAATTGCTTCTGCTACTAATTTACTTATTTCTTCTTCGGTTAACTGTTCCGGTAGATATTTAGATAATATCTCTATTTCTTTTTTTAAATTATCAATAATATCTTGTCTACCTGCCTTTTCATAATCAGTAATAGATTCTTTTCTCTTCTTTACTTCTTTTGAAACAATCGTAAGCATTTCATCTTGCGATAATTGTTTTTGTGTGTCTTTTTCTACTTGTAATATGGCTGATCTAAGCAGCGTAATCGTATCTTTTCTTAATTCATCTTTATTTCTCATTGCCTCTTTTAATTCATTTAATAACTCTTCTTTCATAAATACTCCTCTCTTTACATTATACAATAAAGTAAAATAGATTATACTTTATTTTTTCCTTCCTCGTTAATTTTATGTTCTGCTCCCGCCTCAAAGTTTTCATTAATTTCTTCTGTTTTATCATTCTTATCATTTTTTCTATGAAGTGTTGTTATGATACCGAAAACAGAAAAACATACAAAGGCAAGAATTAGTAACACTAATTTCCATACATCAGCTGATACTAAAAGTACCGCTAACATACAAAATATCGTTGTAATAATATACAGTAATATAACTGCTTGTTTTTGTGAAAAACCTCTTCGTATCAACCTATGATGAATATGTCCTCCATCAGGTTTTAACATAGGTTGCCCTTTTAAGAAACGTCTTACCATAGCAAAAATAGTATCAAATATTGGAATACCAAGTACTAATACTGGTGCAATGATAGCAAGCATAGTGTATCCCTTTGCAAATCCAAGAATGGAGACAACTGCCATCGTAAATCCGAGAAAATTAGCACTTACATCCCCCATAAAAGTCTTGGCGGGATTAAAGTTGTATGGCAAAAATCCAAGTACTGCACCAACTAAAACTGCTGAAATAATAATTGCCTCCAAACTTGCTGATGTTGCTATAAAAATAATCAATAATGAAGTTGCTGATATTGCAGTTATACCTGCAGCAAGACCATCTAAACCATCTATCAAATTAATAGCATTCGTTACTCCTATTACCCAAAGTAAAGTTAATGGTAAATCAAGCCACCATACAAAGTCAATTACGTCTGGAAAAAGAAAAGGTATTTTAACACCAGATATTCTGATACCAAAATAATAAACCACTAGTCCAGCAGCAAGTTGAAAGAGAAATTTATATCTTGCCCTTAAATTAAATAAATCATCGATTAGTCCCATAATTGCAATAATTAATCCACCTATGATATAGCCCAAAAATTTTTCATTTAATGCAATAGAGGGTATATCTTTTGTCAATAAATAATAAATTAAAAAACCAATCAACATAGAAATAACAATTGCTACACCGCCAATTCTTGGCATTGGTTTTGAATGTACTCTCCTGCTATCTTTTGGAATATCCACAATATTATATTTTCTACATAATTTTATAACGACTGGTGTAAGTATTAAACAGATAACAAAAGTAACACCAACGATAGAATAAACAAAAGCCATACTATTTACCGTCCTTCTCTATTCATTTCTTCAATATTTCGAATTTTATCTAGTCTTCTATCATGTCTTCCACCATCATAAAAATTATTAATAAAAGATTCGACTATAGTCTCTATTTTATCATCATCTTCAGCTATTTTTAGCCTAGCACCTAAACATAGTACATTAGCATCATTATCTCTTCTTGCATATTCTGCCATATATTCGTCTGTACAAACCGCAGCTCTAATCCCTCTTAATTTATTACAAGCAATGGAAATCCCTATGCCTGTCCCACAAATAGCTATACCTAAATTATTTCTAGCCAGTAAAACTTTTGAGCATACAGATAGCGCAATATCTGGGTAATCATCTTCTGGATTATAACTATCTTTTGTTACATCGGCATACTCAATATGTTCTTTATATAAATAATTAATGATTCTTTTTTTTAGTTCTATTCCTGTGTGGTCTGAACCAATTACAACCATCTCAATCACTTCCTTAATAATTTTTGTATTAATTTATCTACATTTTCAACTATCTCTTTTGCAGTATCTTTATATACCATTATATTGAGTCCCCAAGGATCATCTACATCTTTATAGTTAACATCATCATTAACAAATTCTTTTAAAGTAAATGTCTTGTCCTTCAATTCTTTATAGTAATTAATAATATCATTTTTATGTTTTACTGTTAATGTTATAACAAAATCATAATTACCAATATCTGTATCACCAATATTAGTAGCTCTATGAGGTGTCAAATCAACATCATATGCTTTCATAGAAAGTATAGCATTATCAGTGGAACGCTCACCATTTATGGCGTAGGTACCACAAGAACTTATTAAAAATTCGTTCTCCAATCCAAGTTCTTTTACTTTACTTTGCATATAATAATGTGCCATTGGGCTTCTACAGATATTTCCAGTGCATACAAACATTATTTTAACCATGTTTATACTCCCTCCATTTTTATTTTTATATTATCACATTTTTGTTACAAAGTCAATGAAAATACTTATGTTTACGAATTTATAACTCTATAATTTGCTTACTATTCCTCCTATTATAATGCCCAAAATATACATTAATGATACCACTTTTTTTGGTTTTAATTCTTTTGAATTTGGAATCAGTTCACAAGCAACAATATACAACATGGCGCCTGCTGCAATAGATAGGCAAAAAGAAATATAATTATCATTTATATTTCCTATCATATTTCCAAAGAAACAACCTATTCCAACACAAGCACCAACAATAACACTATTTAGTATATTTTTACTAGATTTATTTACACTTGTTTTACTAGTAATTCCTACAACCATTCCCTCTGGTATATCATGTAAAAACATCGAAATAAGTATAGAAAAGCCCAGTGAAAATGAATAAGAAAATCCAGAACCTATTGCTAGGCCTTCAATGGCATTATGAAGTGACATTGATATCATTACCACTAAAGATACCGTGGAATAGGCAGAACTTTTTTTACTTTTTTCCACCATGGCATTTATCATTAATACCATCACGATACCGATAATGATACCAATAATACTATATGGCATAGGCGCCATATCAAAGCTTTCTGGTAACATATCGATACAAACAATACCAGTCATAATGCCAGCAGTTATCTCATATAATCCTGCTATTTTATTATGAGACTTCACTTTAAAAAGACTTGCAATAGCTCCTCCGGCACCACTACTTATGCCTCCAAGTAATGTCATAATAATTGTTATTTTTAATACCTCTAACACAAAAACACTTCCCATCGAATCTATTAAACTATATTCGATAGGAAGCATATGTATTAATTTATTTATTTTTTAGATTACATTTTTTATTCTACACTCTTCAAACTTTCAATCATATTAATTTTTTTCAATGAAAAATAGGTTACAATATTCACAATAAGGGTAAATCCAATTGTAATTAGTATGGAGTACACATAACTTAATGGTTCAATCATTTTTGCAAATCTAAGTGAATTGATTTCACAAGTACTAATAATAAACGAATTTAGTAAATAGCCTCCGAATATACCTAAAACAATACCTATTGCTGTTAACAGTACAGTTTCCCTTGATATATATTTATATACTTCATTGTCATAAAATCCCAGTACTTTTATGGTTGCAAGCTCACGTATTCTCTCACTAATATTAACGTTTGATAAGTTATATAACACAACAAAGGCTAATATTCCTGCAGACACTATTAAAATAACAACAACATAGTTCAAAGAATTTAGTGTACCATCCATCATATTCATCACGGTTGACGTTAATGTAATAGAACTCACTTCACTCATACCTATCATTTCTTTTGATAGATTTTCTTCTTGTTCCTCTGATATTTCATTATTTTTCACATATAAGAGATTGGTATCGTATGGCTCTTGAGTTGCCTCATACAATGATTTTGACATATACACATAATGCCCCACATAATTTTCTATTACATTAGCAATGACAAGCTCTTTTTCTTCTTTATCACTATTTTCTATTTTTATTGTATCTCCATTTTTGACATTTAATAATTGTGCCACTTTATCGGTAATAAAAATCTCATCGTCTTTTAATTCTAGTACTTCATGCGACTTAACATCTGCTATATGAATCATTTTGCCTAAATCTTCGTTATTTTTTGGCACTATGATTTGAATATCTTGAGTTTTATCACCATTTATAGCAGTAGCTGACGTAGATTTTATTTCTATTGTCTCTTTTATCTTATCATTTGCCATCAACTTGTTAACTAAATCATCTTTTCTCTCATTATTCAAACTATTTTTTAAATTAATCTGCATGTCATAGTTAAATACTTTCTCATATTGATTTGGCAAAATAGAGCTAATAGAATCTTTGATTCCAAATCCAACAATAATTAGTGATGTACAACCAAATATACCAATAATCGTCATTAAAAATCTTTTTTTATATCTAAATATATTTCTAATGGTTACCTTACTTGAAAACTTCAAATGTTTCCAGATAAAAGTAATTCGCTCTAAAAATACTCTTTTTCCATTTTTAGGAGCCTTTGGGCGCATCAATACAGCTGGTGTGTGGATTAGTTCTTTCATAGCAGCATATAATGTTGCTCCTATAATACAAACACTTGCTACAATTAGTCCAATACTACCGTATTCAAAATTAAAACTAATTGCAATATTAGGCATTGTATACATCATTTTATACATCATCCAAATAATTTTTGGCAGCAACAAAAAGCCAAGAGTCATACCTAAAATACCACCGATAATACAAGCAAGAGATGCATAAATTAAATATTTACTTGCTATTTGTCTTTTGTTATAGCCAAGTGCTTTTAAAGTACCAATTTGTATTCTTTCTTCTTCAACCATACTAGTCATGGATGTAAGTGATATTAATGTTGCTATAACAAAAAATACAACTGGAAATACCGCTCCAATATTCTCTATACTTTTTGTATCTTGTATAAAGCTGACATAACCAGGATTAGTGTTTCTGTCTAAGATATACCAAGAAGGTTCTTCAATGTCAGCAATTTTTTCTTCTGCCTCTATTAGCTTACCTTCTGCTTCTATTATTTTCTCATTAACTTCTAACTTTTGTTCTTCTAATTCTGTTTTACCACTAGTCAGTTCTTCTTTTGCCTTGTTTAATTCTTGTCTTGCCTCTTCTATTTTAGCATAAGTTGTATTTTTAGTGGCCTGCAGACTTTTTTCTTGTTGCTCTAATTCTGTTTTACTACTTGCAATAACAATTCTTGCATTTTCCAATTCTTGTCTTGCAATTTTTATTCCATCTTCTATTTTATAAATTGCATCTTCTAACTGGTTTTTAGTACTTTCTGTCTCTTGTTTTTTCTTTTCTAATTCAGTCTTAGTTTTTTCAAGCTTTTCCTTTTGTTCCAACGATAAGTTCGGATTTTTTAAAACCTCTATCACATCATTATAATTGCTATTTATTAGAATTAACGCATTATTAATATTATTTAAATTAGACTTGTAGATATCTCTTGTTTTTTCTGCTTCAAAAATTTTTTGATTTGTCATTGTTTCTTGAGTTTTCAATTCATTTTCTCCGCTTACTATTTGCTGTTTTGCTTTAGCTATTTTAGCATCAGCACTTGCAAATTCATTATCTGCCTTTCTTTTATTTATATTGATTATATTCTCACTAGTTTCTATTTCTTTTTTTCCATTTTCCATCTCTTGCTCTGCTTGAGCAATCTTCTCTGTTGCTTCTGTTTTCTCATTATTTAATTTGATTTTAGCATCTTCAAGTGTTATTGTAGCACTTTCCACTAATTCTTCATATCTAGCTTTTTGCCTATCTTCTTTAATTTTCTCAATATCATTCTTAATGCTATCCACATTATCTTCATATTGTTTTGTCGAAGTAATATATTCTTTGCTATTTTTCATTGTTACATATATTTCTGTATAGATATCTGTTAAATTAATATTATCTTTTGTTACATATAGAAATAAGTTTACTTTACCAGAACCTAATTTGCTGGCTCCTCTCTCACGTGAAATATACAAAGGACTATCTACCACACCAACGATTTCTAACTCATTTTGCTTTAGATACGGTACCTCCTTGCCATTATCGTTGTTTACTTTCTCTATATCAATCTTTATCCTATCACCAATATTCATATTACTGTATTCAAATAATATCGCTTCAACTACACATTCATTTTGATTTTTTGGTAATCTGCCTTTTTTCAAAATAGGCTTATTTATGTCATCCACGCATAACACTTTTGTAACTAATTCATTTTCGTTTAATGTTACAATTCCATCTTTGCTATAAGTTCCATATACTTTATCAACATTTTCCACTTTTTTTATTGCCTCTACATCGCTATTTGTTAAACCTAATGTGGAAATCACTTCAATGTCAAACACATGATTTTCCTTAAAATACTGATCTATTGTATGAATCATATCAGGAGAACATGCTCTAATACCAGCAAAGAAGCCAACTCCTAAAAAAGCCATTAGTAAAATAGATAGAAATCTTTTATATGTATTTTTTATTTCTTTAATAGTATCTTTTACTAACGCCTTTTTCATGATTTCACACTCCTTTTTTAATTATTTACCATTCAATTTCCTCTATGGATACTGGATGATCGTTTATTTCCACTTTTTCTGATTTGCCATTTTTAAAATGGATTACCTTGTCTGCCATGGGAGCAATCGCTCCATTATGTGTAATAATTAGCACCGTCATATTTTCTTTTTTTGCAGTGTCCTGTAATAATTTTAATATTTGTTTTCCTGTCTTGTAATCAAGTGCTCCTGTGGGTTCATCACAAAGTAATAGTTTTGGATTCTTTGCTATTGCTCTTGCAATAGCCACTCTTTGTTGTTCACCACCAGACAATTGTGCCGGAAAGTTGTCCATTCTTGCTTTTAATCCTACTTTAGCCAATACTTTTTCTGGATTTAGTGAATCATTACAAATTTCTGTTGCTAATTCAACATTTTCTTTTGCAGTTAAGTTTTGAACTAAATTATAAAATTGAAACACAAAGCCAATATCTTCTCTTCTATATTTGATTAATTCTTTGTTTTTTAATTTGTCTACCCTTTTCTCATCTACGATTACTTCCCCAGAAGTAACATCATCCATTCCTCCTAGTATATTAAGTGCCGTTGTTTTACCAGCTCCACTAGGTCCTACAATGACGACAAGTTCTCCTTTTTCAATTGAAAAATTTGCCTTGTTTAAGGCATTGATATTAATTTCACCCATCTCATATGTTTTCACAACATTTTTAAATTCTATGTACGACATTTTAACACCTACTTCTATCTATATTATTCTATCATATTTTATAATATTATTCCATCATATTTTATATGTTTTATACTATATTTTATATTACAATTAGATATAAAAAAATTTCCTAGTATTAGATACTAGAAAATATTTTATTGATTGGCGGAGACGAGAGGGTTCGAACCTCCGCGGCCCTGTTGGACCCTAAATGTTTAGCAAACATTCCCCTTCACCACTTGGGTACGTCTCCATATATTAATTAAGAGGAAATACACTTAACTATATTTCCTCTTTTATTGGCGGAAGAGGTAGGATTCGAACCCACGGTGCCTTGCGACATCATCAGTTTTCAAGACTGACTCCTTAAACCACTCGGACACTCTTCCGTACTAGGTACAATAATTATTATACCAGTTTTTGAAAATTTGTCAAGCTTTTTTTATAAATTTGGAAATTTTAAATCCATCATTTATATCGTTTTATCAACATCTCTCTTATCTCTAATGGTAATAGATTATATTGTTCTAATTTATCTACATCAATCAATACAATCTCATATTCACCATACTTTTCCTTATCTGGATTTGACCATTCTGGTCCATCTCCACGCTCAATTTTTCCAGATATATACTCACAAACAAAAAATGATTCCTGTCTATTTAAATCTGTATTAAAAAAATGAGTAAGTTCTTTTTTTATGTAAATTTCTATGTTTAATTCTTCTTTAATTTCCCTAACAACCGTTTCTTCATAAGTTTCATCATTTTCAACATGACCACCAGGAAAGGTATAATAGATTTTATCTATTTTTCCTTCTTTATACTTTGTTCTTTTCATAGATACAATTTTTTTATTACCATTTTCTTCTACTTCAATAATAGCTCTTGCCGTTCTTTGATTTTCCATTCAACACCTACATCTTAATATTTAGTTTTGAAAGAAGGCTTTCAAGACCATCATCGTCATTATATTCGATCACTAATTTTTGATGTTTTTTATTAGAATCTATTTTTACCTTATATCCAAAGTAATTTTTCAGCTTTTCTTCAAGCTTTTGATAATACACGGTTTTAGGCTGTTTTTTATCCTGTTTTCTTTCATATTCTTCTGCACCATAGATTAATTTTTCAACCTCTCTTACAGTTAATCTTTTTTCTATTATTTTTTCAGCTATTTCTATTTGTTTCTTTTCATCATTCACCGCAAGTAAGGCTCTAGCTTGCCCTTCTACAAGTTTTCCTTGTAAAATATAATCTAGTATTTTTCCAGGTAATTTAAGCAGTCTCATAATATTTGATACGGCAGGTACACTCTTTCCTGTTACTTTTGCAACTTCGTTTTGCGAATAGCCCTCTATTTCCATTAACTCTTTAAGTGCATTTGCAATTTCAATCACATTTAAGTCTTCTCTTTGGATGTTTTCTATTAACGCAACTTGCTTTTTCTTTACATCTGTATAATCCTTGATAATAGCTGGAATTTCTTTTAATCCCGCATTTTTAGCCGCACGCCAACGTCTTTCACCTGCTACAATAGTATAGCCATTTTCATCTTTAACAACTAATATTGGTTGTATAACACCGTTTTCTTTAATAGAATTAGTAAGTTCTTGTAATTTTTCTTTGTCAAATATCTTTCTAGGTTGATTTAACATTGGTTCTATTTCAGTGATATTTAACTCAACTACTTTTTCTAGTTCTTTGTGAGTTTTACTTTTTCTTGGTCTTGCGACTTCTTCTACCATTTCTGTATCTTCACCAAAAAATATATTAAGACCTCTTCCTAGACCTTTTTTTTCTTTTTGCATGATTATGCTCCTTTCTCATTAGATTTTAATAGTTCTTTTGCTAGTTTTTTATATGTTTCTGCGCCTTTAGAATCATTATCATATAAAGTGATAGGAAGTCCATGACTAGGAGCTTCGCTTAAACGAATATTTCTTGGTATGATTGTCTGGAATACTTTATTTCCGAAATATTTTTCTACTTCATTTGCTACCTGCAAGGATAAATTTGTTCTAGAGTCATACATCGTTAAAACAACACCTTCAACTTCTAAAGCCTTATTTAAATGCTTTTGTACAAGTTTTATAGTATTGATAAGTTGTCCAAGTCCTTCTAAGGCATAGTATTCACACTGTATTGGTACTAGTACACTATCTGATGCAGTAAATGCATTTAGTGTAATAAGACCTAAAGAAGGCGGGCAATCTATAAAGATATAGTCGTAATTATCTTTGATAGACTCTATTGCATTTTTTAATCTTGTCTCTCTGGAAACCATTGACACAAGCTCAACTTCAGCTCCTGCTAAATCAATGTTAGCAGGACATACATCCAATTTTTTTACCATCGTTGCTTGTATTGTTTCTTTCATATCTGTCTCATCTACAATAACATTATAGATAGATTTATGTTCATGAGCCTCGATTCCTAGTCCGCTCGTAGCATTGCCTTGTGGATCAATGTCTACCAATAATACTTTTTTTCCTTTTTGTGCGATACACGTACTCAAATTAACAGCAGTTGTAGTCTTTCCCACACCGCCTTTTTGATTAGCAATTGATATTACTTTTGCCATATTGTCACCTCGATCTACATTATATACTATTTTGATACAAAAAAAAAGAGAAAAATACAAATTTAGTATTTTTCTTCTATTTTTAATTTTGATTTAGCGGATTTTTCTTTATTTGTCCATTATTTCTTGGATAATTTGGTGGAGTATTCGCTATTTTCTTTATGCTTAGCACTCTCCTATCATAACTTTCCCCTTTTATATTGTAAGTATAAGTATACTGATTATCTAACTCACAGTGTAGAATATCAAAAGCTTTTTTTGCTTCTTTAATTTCTATATTAACATTCTCACCTTTTAAAAATAAGCACTTTCCGCCCACTTTAATATATGCACTATCAAACTCTAGTAATGTACTTAAATTAGCTACAGCCCTTGATACAACAATATCATATTGTTGTCTATATTCGTCTTTATGAGCTAATTCTTCTGCTCTTCCCTGTACTATTTCTATATTTTGTAATTTTAATTGTTTTATCACTTCTTCTAAAAATAATAATCTTTTATTTTGAGCATCTAGTAATGTCATTTTAATTCTTGAATTAAAATAAATTGAAATCACAATACCAGGGAAACCAGCTCCCGTTCCCACATCTACAATGTTTTGTCCTTCATGAATATACTTTACTATTTCTAAACAATCAACAAAATGCTTCATAATTACTTCATAATCTTCGGTTATAGCAGTTAGATTCATTTTCTTATTCCATTCTACTAACAATTCTTTATATATTTCAAATTTTATCAACATTTCTTCCGTAAGATTAATGTCTATTTTACTTGCTTCTTCTCTTAAAACGTCTTTAAATTCATTTTTCATATGAAAACTCCTTTTTACATGCCTTGACTTAAATAAATCAATAAAACAGAGATGTCTGCTGGAGAAACGCCAGATATTCTTGATGCTTGTCCTACAGATAAGGGTTTTTGTTTGTTTAATTTTTGTCTTGCTTCCAAGCTTAAACCCTTAATTTGTTCATAATCTATTTCTGCTTTTAATTTCTTATTCTCTAGTTTTTTGAAATCCTCTATTTGCTCTAATTGCATTTTTATATATCCTTCATATTTTACTGCAATTTGTGCTTCCTCATAAACAGAATCAGCTAAAAATGGTCTATTTGAATCTAGCTTCGTTAAGTTATCATAGTTTAATTCACTTCTTTTTAACAAATCAGATAATTTAACGCCAGTTGTAATTTCTGAGGCACCAATTTCTTTTAATATTGCATTTACTTCCTCTGTAGGCTTTACTACTGTAGTGATTAACCTATTGATTTCATTTTCAATATCTAACTTTTTATGTAGAAATTTTTCATATCTTACATCACTGACTAATCCAATCTCATGTCCTAAATCGGTTAAACGTAAATCGGCATTATCTTGTCTCAACATTAACCTATATTCTGACCTTGAAGTCATCATTCTATATGGTTCGTTAGTTCCTTTTGTTATTAAATCATCAATTAATACACCAATATATGCTTCTGACCTATCTAATATAACAGGTTCTTTATTATCAATTTTTCTAACTGCATTAATACCAGCCATTAAGCCTTGTGCAGCTGCTTCTTCATAACCAGAACTACCATTAATTTGTCCAGCAAAGAATAAACCTTCTATTCCCTTATACTCTAGGCTTAATGCTAGGTTGGTAGAATCGATACAATCATATTCTATCGCATAGGCTGGTCTCATCATTGTTGCATTTTCTAAACCAGGAACGCTTCTATACATTTGAATTTGTATCTCTTCAGGCATTGAGGAAGACATTCCTTGTATATACATTTCAGATGTCTTCTCACCAAGAGGTTCAATAAATAATTGATGCCTTGGTTTATCACTAAAGCGCACTACTTTATCTTCGATAGATGGGCAATATCTAGGGCCTATACCATGTATTCTACCACTATAAATAGGTGATCGATGCAGATTATCTTTAATAATCTGATGTGTTTTTTCCGTAGTATACGTAAGATAACAAGAAACTTGTTTTCTATTTTTAATTTCTTCGTTATTCTCATTTTCAAAAGAGAAAGGAATGATTTTTTCATCTCCTTTTTGTTCCTCTGTTTTTGATAAATCCATTGCATTACTATTAATTCTAGCGGGTGTACCAGTCTTAAAACGTCTAAGCTCTACTCCAATGTCTAGTAAACTTTGTGACAAATCATTAGCTGGAAATACACCATCAGGACCACTTTCATAAGAAACTTCTCCTATAATCACCTTACCCTTTAAATAAGTACCTGTTGCCACAATAATTGCTTTTGCATAGAAAGTAGCACCTATTTTTGTTTTTACTCCTATTACCTTGTTATTTTCTACTAGTATTTTTACTATTTCGGCTTGATATATATCTAAATTTGCTTGATTTTCCATCACTTCTTTCATTGCGATATGATACATTTTTCTATCAGATTGTACTCTTAAAGAATGAACAGCTGGGCCTTTTGATAAATTTAGCATCTTTGATTGAATAAAGGTTTTATCTGCATTCTTTGCCATTTCGCCACCTAAAGCATCTATCTCTCTTACAAGATGTCCTTTCGATGTTCCTCCAATGCTTGGATTACAAGGCATATTTGCAAGGGTATCTAAATTAATAACAAAAGAAGCCGTCTTTTTTCCAAGGCGTGCACTAGCAAGCGCCGCCTCACATCCCGCATGACCAGCACCTATTACTATTACATCATATTCTCCTAAACAGTATTCATTATTTTCCATATTGTTTCCCTTACTTTCCTAAACAAAATTTTTCAAATATCTTATTCACTACGTCAACAGAGACATCTTCTCCTATGATTTCTCCTAAAAATCTAGTAGCATTTTTCACGTGAATAGATATTATGTCAATAGATTCTATACTATTGATTGATTTACTAGCATTTTTTAAAAAATGAATTGCTTTTTTTAACAAATCTTTATGTCTTACATTTGTTATCATCAATTCATGTTCATAATCAAAGTCATTTGTATGAAATAAAGTAACGATTTCATTTTTTAATTCCTCGATACCATCATCATTAATTAATGACATTGGTAATATAGTTTCAATATTATTTTCTTTTAGTTGAAGCATAAAGGTGTCAAAAATTGATTTTTCTACTCTATCCATCTTATTTATCACCACTATTAATTTAATGCCTTTATTTTTGATTTTAGCAATCAGTTCAAAATCTTTCAATTCTACTTTTTCTTCCGCATTCAATATATAAATAACAAGATCTACTTCATCTAGTTTTTTTAATGTTTTTTCAACTCCTATTTTTTCTACAATATCTTCTGTTTCTCTGATTCCTGCTGTATCAAAAACATTTAAAATGATATCCCCTATATTAATACTTTCTTCTACAATATCTCTTGTTGTGCCAGGGATATCCGTAACAATAGCTTTCTCATACTCTGCTAATTTATTGAGTAAAGAAGATTTTCCTACGTTAGGCCTGCCAAGAATAGCAACATTTACTCCATTTTTAATTATTCTTCCTTGTTCATACGTATCTATTATCTTTTGAATCTCCTCAATTTTTTTATAAAGTAATTCTTTGACTTTAATAGGTTCTACTTCTTCATAATCATATTCTGGATAATCGATACTTACCTCAATATGAGCTAGTAATTCAACCAATTCTTCCCTTAATTCTTTGATTTTACTATATAAATTACCATCTAATTGTTTGGAAGCAATTCTACTTTCTATTCTTGTCTTTGCATTAATAAGATTAATGACAGCCTCAGATTGTGTTAAATCCATCTTACCATTAATAAAAGCTCTTTTTGAAAATTCTCCTGGTGTTGCAATTCTTGCACCATTTTCTAGCACTAATTCTAATATTTCACGTGTGATTTCATTTCCACCATGACAATTAATTTCACAAACATCTTCACCTGTATACGATTTAGGAGATTTAAAGTATGAAACCAATACATTATCTAATTTTTTTTCATTCTTTACAATTTTACCAAATATGATTTTATTTGGTTCCAAACTTTGATTACTTTTAAATATCTTATCGATGAGCGCTAAACTATCTCTTCCGCTGATTCGAATAATGCTAATTCCGCTATTTGATAATGCGGTTCCAATAGCAGCTATCGTATCTGTTGACATAACTATTTCTCCTTTTCTGTATAAAAGCCAGCATGTTATGCTGACTTTCACTATTTTTAATTATATTTCTTTTTAATAACGACTCTTCTTCTTGGTTCTTCTCCAATACTTTCTGTTTCAACATCGTCTCTATTTGCAAGCTCTGTATGAATAATTAATCTTTCATAAGCAGACATTGGTTCAAGTCTGATTGGCTTTCTAAATTTGATAACATTATTTGCCATTTTATCAGCTAATCTTTTTAGTTTTTCTTCTTTTTGTTTTTTGTAATCATTAATTTCAACAAACACTTTCGCATATTCTTCATCCTCTTTTTGAAGCATAGAATTAATTAATGATTGAAAGCTTTCTATTGTTTTTCCCTTATAGCCGATTAAATGACCCACTTTATCACCAGTAATATTGATTACTACTTGATTTTCTTTTTTATCAATAGTATATTTAATTTCGTTATCACCTGTAATATTAAATATTTTTGAAAGTAATTCATTTACTTTCTTTTCTGTTCTTTCAAATTGATTATCACTCATTTTCTTATCTACAGTTAATCTTACTTTTGCCATTTTTGCTGATAAGATGCCAAGTACACCACCAGAAGTTGGCTCTTCCAAAATTTCAATTTTAACATCATCTCTAGAAACTTTTAACTCTTCTAATCCTTTTCTAATGGCTTCTTCTGTTGTTTTTCCTATTTGTTCTGTCATTTTTCTCATTTTATGGCTCCTCCTTCATCTAACGCTAATTTTTCTTTATCTTTTTTAATAATCCAATTGGTAAGAAGTTGTTGGAATATTTGTAGTATATTACCAAATAACCAGTATATACCTAAAGCAAGTGGCATCGTATATGAAATAGATGCAGATAATAATGGCATCATAATATTCATAGATTTTTGCATTTGTTTTTGTTCGTCAGTCATGGTAGAACTCTTCATCATCATCTTATTGGATAAGATAGAAAATACAATAGTAAGTATTGGAATTGCAAGTGATAATGGGCTTGATTTTTTTGCTTCATCCTTACTAAACACATTAGATGGAACATCACCTAAATTAAAACCTTTGAATACTTGCATATTCATTATTTTTTTTTCTTTTGCAATTGGAATTTCGTATTCTTTCATTTCATTATTCGATACTTCTTCTTTTTGTAAATATTCTTGCGTATATGTTTTAATATCTTCTTGTGGCGTTCTAGCAACATAAGTTAATGGTTGCTTAACAATCATAAACATAGCAAGTATCAGTGGTAATTGTATCAGTAATGGTAAACATCCACCCAGTGGATTAATCTTGTTCTCACTATATAATTTTGTTAATTCCTCTGCTTGTTTTTGTTTATCATTTTTATATTTTTCTCTTATCTTTTTGTCTAAAGGTCCTATTCTATTCATCTTCTCAGTAGATTTAATTTGTATCCAGTATAATGGAAATAAAATTATTTTTGTTAGTAATGTAAATAACAAAATGGATATAAAATAATTATTACCCACTAAACTATAAATAAATCGAATAATCATACCTAAAAAACTAGCTATTGCTTCAATCATTTAAACTCTCCTTTTATTTTAATTTATCAACACCGCCGCTTGAAAACGGATTGCATTTTAAGATTCGTTTCGCGCCAAGCAAATTTCCTTTTATTATACCATACCTGTCAACTGCTTGCTTGGTATATTCTGAACAAGTAGGATAATAAATACACCTATGACCAAGAGATGGTGAAATAAACTTTTGATATCCTTTTATGAGTAATATTTCAACGTTTCTTGGAATTCTAACTAATAACAAAAAAAATTCTTTAATTTTCATATAATCCAAGTTCCTTAAAACATTTTATGATATCTTCATGAATAGAATTAAAATTAGTATTAGCTACATTAGTTGTTTTTTTATATATTACTAATATGTTATAGCCTTTTTTTAATTTTGACTCTTCTAATTTATATGCTTCTCTTACCCATCTTTTTAATTTATTACGCTCTACACTATTGCCATTTTTTTTAGAGACACATACTGCAAAAAAAATAACATTTTCATTATTTCTTGTAGGACAAGAATGAACTGCAATGGTTTTAGAAGTCTTATATTTAGCATTTCTTAAGATATATTTAAATGTCTTATTTTTTTTAATAATTAAAGTAAATTTCATATTTTACTCCTCTTTATTATAAAAAGTGAGTATGAAAAACATACCCACTTCTTATAGTAGACTTAAGCACTTAATACTTTTCTTCCTTTTGCTCTTCTGCTTTTTAAAACAGCTCTTCCAGCAACAGTTTTCATTCTTTTCATAAATCCATGAACTTTTTGTCTATGTAATTTTTTTGGTTGATAAGTTCTCTTCATTGTTACACCTCCCAAATGTAATAAATATGATTCACCTTTATCTATTAAAAATAATTATGTTATTAAAAATACACTTTTATCTTTTTAATCAAGTGAATTTATTATATAACATTTTTTCCGTTTTGTCAATTTTTTTTTAAAAAGAATATAAAAAAAGTTATTACATTAAATATAATAACTCAAATTTATAATAATATAACATTAAAATATTTACATATTTGTTATATATGCTTATTTTTTTATTTTTAATTTTATTGTAAAGTATGTGTTTATTTTGTGTTAATATCATGATAATTTCTTTCTTTTTATACAAATTATGAATACTTATCCACAGGTATCTTATTTTTTTGTTCCGTTTACATCTATTTATTTTTTTTATTTAAAAAACTTCAAAAGTATTGTATTTTTGTGTATTTCATGATATATTAGTGCTACAAAAAAAACTATTAATTTTCACATGTTTCACATCAATCCACAATAGTTATGTAAATTTATTTATTAAATTATCTGAAATTGTCGAAAAGTTATCAACAACTGTTGATAACTCTGTGGAAAACTAAAAAAAACATGTGTTTTTAGAAAGGTGGTTTTATGGAAAAAAGTTTTACTCAAATTTGGTCTGAAGCCTTGGAATTACTTAAAAATGAGATGTCTCAAGTAGCTTATAAAACATACGTAGAAGTTATATCTCCAAGACTTGTTGATGAAAGTACTCTTTGCTTTATTTTACCTTCTAGTTATCACATTGATATTTGCAAAAAGAGATTTCTTGATTTGATAGAGAACACTCTTACAATCTTAACAAATAAATCTTATGACATTATATTCGAATCAAAAGAAATTATTCCTGAAATAAATAATGAAATAAAAGAGACTATCATACCAAATAAAGAATTAGTAAAAACCACAAATGAAGAAAGAGTAGAAGAAGTACAAGAAAATACTACAAGTTCTACAGAACAGAATACAAAAGATAGACAAGGTTTAAATCCAAAATACACATTTGGAAACTTTATTATAGGTTCTAATAACAGATTTGCAAATGCAGCAGCAGTGGCAGTATCAGAAAATCCCGGTAAAAAATACAATCCATTATTTATATATGGGGGAGTTGGGCTTGGAAAAACGCATCTAATGCAAGCAATAGGAAATGCAATGTGTGCAGCAAATAAAAATTCAAAAATTATTTATTGTACTGGTGAAGTTTTTGCAAATGAATTAGTATCTGCTATCATGTCAGACAAAAATGAATCATTCAGAAAAAAATATAGAAATATTGATTTATTACTAATAGATGATATACAATTTTTAGCTGGAAAAGAGAAGTGTCAAGAAGAATTTTTCCATACTTTTAACACTTTATGGGAAAGTGGAAAACAAATTGTTTTAACATCTGAAAAGCCACCAAAAGAGATTCCTTTATTAGAAGATAGATTAAAAACTAGATTTGAAATGGGACTTTCTGTTGACATTCAAACACCAGATTATGAAACGCGTCTTGCTATACTTAGAAAAAAAGCAGAGAAAGAAAGGTACGTAATTGATGATGAAATCCTTGTTAAAATAGCAACAAGAGTAAAATCAAATATTAGAGAATTAGAAGGTGTTTTTAATAAATTAGTTGCTTATACATCATTTACTAATAATCCTTTAACAGACGCTGTTGTAGAAAATACCATAGAATCTATATTAGTAAAAAATACAAAAGTAATTACAAGTAAATTAATTATGCAAGTAGTATGTAAATTCTTTAATATAAAAGTACAAGATATGACTAGCACTAAGCGCTCTAATAGTGTAGCATTTCCAAGACAAATAGCGATGTATTTATGTAGAGAATTAGCAAATATGTCTTTTCCAAGTATTGGTAAAGATTTTGGGGGTAGGGATCACTCAACAGTATTACATGCTTATTCTAAAATAACAAGCGAATATGGAAGTAATCCTGAAACAAAAGATTTGATAGAGGAAATAAAGAAATCCTTATCTATAGAGGATTAGAAGACACTATTACAATTATGTTACAAATACATGTTACTAATATTACATACAAAAACTTATCCACAGCAAATAGTGGAAAACTATGTTAATAACTTGTGTATAACTTAAAAAGATAAAAATTATCCACACAGAACATATTTTCTGTGGAAAAATAATACAAGTTATTCACAAGTTTATCAACAGCGCCAAATTAATTTATATTAATACTTTGAATATGTTTTCCACATTTTCCACAACACCTACTACTACTACTACTAAATTAATATATAATATAATAATAGTATTTATATAAGCAATTTTTTATTATTATGAACATATTTTCTGTGGAAAATGTGGAGAATAAATATATATATTTAATAAATTGTAATATACATTAAACAAATATAAGAATAAATTGACAATAATAAAACAATGAATGTTAATAATGTTGATAAAAAATATAAATGGAGGAAATAGAATGAATATAAAATGTAACTTAAAAGATTTAATAAACGGATTAAATATCGTAACAAAATCTGTTAATAAAACAACAATGCCAATATTAGATGGAGTATTAATAGAAGCGTTTAAAGGAACTATTAAATTAACTACTTATGATTTAGATATAGGTTCTGAGCATACTTTTAATTGTGATATCATATCTGAAGGTAGTACAGTAGTTGATATTAGAATGTTAAATGAAATTATAAGAAAGATAGAAGATGAAACAATAGAAATAGAAGTACAAGATAACGTATTTATATTAAAATCTATTAATGGTATTTTTAAATTAACAGTCATGAATCCAGATGAATATCCTAAATTACCAATATTTAATGTTGATTCTTCTGTTATGTTAGAACAAAAAATATTAAAAGACATGATTAAAAGAACATTATTTTCAGTTAGTAATGATGAAAATAGACCAATCTATAATGGAGCTTTATTAAAAGTAGAAGATAATATATTAACTATTGTAGCAATTGATGGTTTCAGATTATCACTTAGAAAATATTTAAGTGAAAAATCAATTAATAATTTTAAAGCAATTATTCCAGGAAAAGTACTTGCGGAATTATTTAAAATATTAAGTGAAGAAGAAAATCAAATGATTAAAATTGGTGTTAATAAAAATCAAGCATTATTTGAAATAGGACAAAGTATCATTGTTAGTAGAATTATTGAAGGAGAATTTTTAAATTATAATAATATTATCCCTGAATCATGTGAAACTAAAATAAAGATTAAAACAAAAAGTCTTTTGGATTCTTTTGAAAGAGTTGCACTATTTGCAAAAGAAAATAAAGAAAAAGATAAAAAATCACCTGTTAAAATGAATATAGAAATAGATGGAGTTATCTTAAGTTGTGTTAGTGAAAACGGTGATGCAAAAGAAATGATAACTGCAGTAGTAGAAGGAAAAGATATTGAAATTGGATTTAATCCTAGATATGTTATTGAAGCATTAAAATCAATTGACGATCAAGAAATTTATGTTGAATTTACTTCTAGTATATCACCAGTTTTAATAAAACCAATTGCAAGTAATGAATTTATCTATGTTGTTTTACCAATTAAATTAAAACAATAACAATACAATAAATAAGATAATAAAAGATACTTTTAATACTAGATAGTGTATTTAGTGATAAGTATCTTTAGTTTTTCTTGTTCAATTGATTTTAAAAATGGTATTTGATATAATTACGTTTATATAAATGAGGTACTAAAATGTATATAAAAAACATAATGTTAGAAAATTTTAGAAATTATGATGATCAAAATATAGAATTAATCAATGGTATTAATTTATTTGTGGGAGATAATGCACAAGGGAAAACGAATATTATTGAATCAGTTTATTTATCAGCTTTTGGAAAATCATATAGAGCAATAAAAGATATTGAGGTTATTAATTTTGAAAAAGAATATTGTAGAATAACTTTAAATTATAATAAACTTGATATCAATAAAAAAATTGAAGTTTTTATTGATAACTTTAATAAGAAAATAATTAAACAAGACGAAGTTAAAATAAATAAAATATCAGAACATGTAGGAGAGATGCTAATTGTTATTTTTTCTCCAGATAGTTTGGATATTGTAAAAGGTTCTCCGGCAAAAAGAAGAAATTTTATTGATATGATTTGTTCTCAAATTTCAAAATCATATTATATTAATTTACAAGAGTATATGAAATGTTTAAAACTAAAAAATTCAATGTTTAAAAATGGTAATATTGATAGAGAATATATAACTGTATTACATGAAAAAATGAGTGAATATATTTTTAATATAGTAAATTTTAGAAAAAAGATTGTAAGTAAATTATTAGAAAAAGCAAAAGTAATACAAAATGAATTAACAAATAATTTAGAAACAATAAATTTGATTTATATTTCTGATTTTATCAATTTAGAAAAAAATGAAATAAAAAAAATATTAGATCAATATTTAGAAATAGAAATGATGAGAAAAATGTCATTAAAAGGAATTCAAAGAGATGATATAGAAATATATATAAATGAGATGGATGTTGCAAAGTTTGGTTCCCAAGGACAAAATAGGACAGCTTTACTTACTTTAAAACTAGCTAACTTTGAATTATTAAAAGAAGAGAATAATGATGAACCTATTTTATTACTAGATGATATTATGTCGGAACTTGATTCTAATAGAATAAGATTTTTACTTAATTATATAAAAAAATATCAAAGTATTATCACGACAACAGATGATTCTTTTGCAAACCATGCAGAAAATATAATTATTTATCAAGTGAAAAATGGTGAAATATCATTAAAATAGCACTATTTTGCTAATTTTTGAAATATAAATGAAATTTAATTTCATAAAAAAATAAATTTATACTTGAAATTTAATATCAATTTATGATATAAGTATAAGTAACTTTAAGAAATATAGAAATGAGGTAGTAATAATGGCAAAATATGATGAAAATCAAATACAGGTACTAGAAGGATTAGAGGCTGTAAGAAAAAGACCAGGTATGTATATTGGTAGTGTATCTGAAAGAGGATTACATCATTTAGTATATGAAATAGTTGATAATAGTGTGGATGAAGCATTAGCTGGTTATTGTACAGAAATAAATATTGAAATATTACCAGAAAATATCATAACAGTTCAAGATAATGGTAGAGGTGTTCCTCTAGGAATGCATCATAAAATGAATAAACCAGCTATTGAAGTTGTATATACAATATTACATGCTGGTGGAAAATTCGGCGGTGGCGGATACAAAGTATCAGGTGGACTTCATGGCGTTGGTGGTTCAGTAGTAAATGCTTTATCTGAATGGATGACTGTTGAAGCATCTAATGGAGATGGGCTTTATGCTATTTCTTTTGCTAGAGGAAAAGTAACAGAAGAACTTCACAAAATAGCTGAACAAAAGAAAACAGGTACAAAGGTTTCTTTTAAAGCAGATGATGATATTTTTGATACCACTGTATATGAAGCAGAAACACTAATACAAAGATTCAGAGAAATGGCTTTCTTAAATAAAGGTCTTAAAATCACATTTTGGGATAAAAGGGAAGAAGAAAATAAACAAATGACATTTCACTATGAAGGTGGATTAAAATCATTTGTTGAATACTTAAATAAAAATAGAGAACCATTAAATAAAGATATTATTTATTTTGAAACAGATCAAAATGATGTTCAGGTAGAGGTTGCATTACAATATACTACTTCATATTCTGAAAATATTTTATCATTTGTAAATAATATTCATACAGCAGAGGGTGGAACACACGTAGATGGATTTAAAAGGGGACTTACTAAAGCATTTAATGATTATGCTAGAAAGTTTAATATTTTAAAAGAAAAAGATGTAAATTTATCTGGTGAGGATATTAGAGAAGGTATTACAGCTATCGTAAGTGTTAGAGTATTAGATCCACAATTTGAGGGACAAACTAAAACAAAACTTGGAAATAGTGCAGTTACAGGAATAGTGAGTGCGTCTGTTTTAAATAAAGTTGGTATTTTCTTAGAAGAAAACCCACAAATAGCAAAAGCTATTTTAGAAAAAACATTAAGTGCTGCTAGAGCAAGAGAAGCAGCAAGAAAAGCAAGAGAATTAGTAAGAAGAAAATCAGCTCTAGAATCAACTACATTACCAGGTAAACTAGCAGATTGCCAAGAAAAAGATGCTTCAAAATGTGAAATATATATAGTTGAGGGAGACTCTGCAGGTGGTAGTGCAAAACAAGGAAGAGATAGAAGATTCCAAGCAATATTACCACTTTGGGGAAAAATGATTAATGTTGAAAAAACAAGAGCAGATAAAATATACAATAATGAAAAATTATCTCCTGTTATCATCGCATTAGGTGCTGGAATTGGAAATGATTTTAATGCAGAAAAATTAAGATATCATAAAATTATATTAATGGCTGATGCCGATGTTGATGGAGCACATATTAGAACGCTATTATTAACATTCTTCTTTAGATATATGAGACCATTAGTAGATAATGGTAATATATATATTGCACAACCTCCTTTATTTAAATTATCTAAAAAAGGAATAGAAGATATCTATTGTTATAATGAAGGTGATTTAGATATTAAACTAAAAGAATTAGAAGAAAAAGGAATTTCAAGAGATTCACTTGCTATGCAAAGATATAAAGGTCTTGGTGAAATGAATTCAGAACAACTTTGGGAAACTACAATGAACCCAGAAACTCGTATATTAGTAAAAGTAGAATTAGAAGATGCTGTTAAAGCAGATGAAATATTTACTGTATTGATGGGTGAGAATGTTGAACCTAGACGTGAATTTATTGAGACTAATGCAAAGTACGTTACAAATCTTGATATATAAAATAATAAATATAAAAATACATATTGGAATTAATCTAATATGTATTTTTTAATTTTACATTGACTTCTTATGAAATATTGTATATAATGAAGTCTAATTTGAAAGGATTGATAGATATGAGAATAGATCAAATCGAAAAAATGATATTAAAAACAACAGAATGTGGAAAGGCAATAGCTGAAAATGAAGTAGAAGTAGTAGCAAAAGATAGAAATATAGATTTACCTGAAATAGAAATGTAAATTTAAGAGAGGTAGAAAAATGGATTTTAATAAAAATGATGAAGTTGAAATACAATCAAACGAATATATTGTTATCAACAAAAGTACAAATGATGGAAGAGAATATTTATTTGTTGCTGATAAATTGCATCCAAATATTAATCTAATCGATAATTTTAATGAAGATGCTTTAAAATTATTGTTATTTAAGTAGAGAAGAAGGAAGTAATACCAATTCATATAAAGTAGAAAAAGATCAACAAATAATACAAAAAATTGTTGTTAATATGTATGCTTAATGAAAAAATAACTTATTTATACAAAAAAAAAGAATAAGTTATTGACAAATGGATTATTATTATGTATAATATTATTCGTAAGCAGAGGAAATCTTCTCACCTTATAAGTAATGTCTTAATAAGGTTGAACAAAATAATATAATAATATTGCATATATATTTGCAATTATATATTTGAGTTTTGAGAAGATTGCCCATTACGAGCAATCTTTTTTATATATTTGTGGAGGTGTTTAATATTAAATTAGATTTTTTAGTAAATGAGCAAATAAAATTTTCTCAAGTTCAAGTTATCGATGATAATGGTGAAAAATTAGGAAAACTTAATACTACTGAGGCAATTGAAATGGCTGCAGATAAAGGTTTAGATTTAGTTCTAGTCTCACCAAGTCAAGACAATCCTGTATGTAAAATGATAGATTATAGTAAATACAAGTTTGAAATGACAAAAAAGGCAAAAGAAGCTAAAAAGAAACAAAAGGTGGTAGAACTTAAAGAAATAAGAATATCGCCAAACATTGATAAACATGATCTTGAAGTTAAAGCAAAAAATGCATCTAAATTTTTAGAATCTGGCGATAAAGTTAAGATAAGCATGAGATTTAGGGGTAGAGAGCTTAATTTTATGAATCAAGGAAAAATAATTATGAATAATTTTCAAGAAATGATTGAAAATTCTCAAATTGAAAAAGAAGCTAAAATAGAAGGTAAAAATTTAACAATGTTTTTATCACCAAAACAAAAATAAGTGTTTAATAGGGAGGAGAGATTTTTATGCCAAAAATGAAAACACATAGTTCAACTAAAAAAAGAGTATCTGTAACAGGTACAGGAAAATTTAAGAAAAATGTTGCAAATCGTGCACATAAATTGACTGGAAAAACGGCGAAAAGAAAGATGGCGTTAAAACAATCATCTTATGTAGATAGTGCTAATGCAAAAGCAGTTAAAAAATTATTACCATATCAATAATTAAAAGAAATAACGAAGGGAGAGATTATCAATGGCAAGAGTAAAAGGAGCAGTGACTACAAGAGCTAGACATAAAAAAGTGCTTAAAAGAGCAAAAGGATATTTTGGTGCAAAATCAATAAGATTTAGAATGGCTAATCAAGCTGTTATGAAATCTTTAAAATATGCATATGTTGGTAGAAAACAAAATAAAAGAAACTTTAGAAAACTATGGATTGCTAGAATTAATGCTGCAACAAGAATGTGTGGTACAACTTATAGCAAATTTATGAATAACTTAAAGAAAGCTAACATTAATATTAATAGAAAAATGCTTGCAGAAATGGCAGTAAATGATATGCCTGCATTCGAAGCATTAGTAAAAAAAATAAAATAAATTAAATTAATGTATTAGGAGGAGCTTATGGTACTAGCAGGAGATTTTAGAAATGGTGTAACATTTGAAATGGATGGAAATGTTTATAAAATAGTTGAATTTCAACATGTTAAACCAGGTAAAGGTGCAGCTTTTGTAAGAACAAAAATTAAAAATGTGATTACTGGTCAAAATATAGAAAAGACTTTTAATCCAACTGAAAAGTTTGAAGAAGCGCAAATAACTGTTCAAGAAATGCAATATTTATACAATGATGGTACAAATTATACATTTATGGACACTACAACCTATGAACAAGTAGAATTAGATAAATCAAAAATAGAAGATACATTACCATATTTAATTGATAATATGAATGTAAAAGTGTTATCATATAAAGGAAATGTTTTCGGTGTTGAGCCACCTATATTTGTAGAGTTAGAAGTAACTTATACAGAACCAGGTGTAAAGGGTGCTACAGCAACTGGTCAAACAAAACCTTGTACTGTAGAAACAGGAGCAACATTTAACGTTCCAATATTTGTTGAAATTGGTGACAAAATAAGAATTGACACTAGAACAGCATCATATATGGAAAGAGTATAAGATATAAGTATAACAATAAAATGAACTTTAAAGAGTAGCATATTATCTATTCTTTAAAGTTCATTTTTTATTTTTTTTTAATTGTAATGGTATAAGAGCTATTTCCTCTGTAATTACCAGTTTTTGTATCAAAATCATCGTCTGTATCAAAACAAAAAGCAGTAAGTGTTATATCAGATATGATATTTTTTGTTTCAACATCTCCTACTAATTTAATAGAAGAACATAGTGTATAGTCGTACATAACATCGGATGTAATATGATAATATCTTTTTCCAGGAACAAGATTAACATCATCATATAAAAAACACATTACTTTTGGAAACATATAAAAAGCATCATCAGGATTTAATATTGTCTTATTAAATTCTTCGCCATTATTTAAAGTAAAATTGATTGTATAGCCAATTCTATATTTTTCTGGATTTGTATATTGGCTAATATAATGTTTCCATAAAGTATCAAAATTATAATTAGAAACAAAGTCATCTTCAGTAGGAATCACGTAAAATAGTCCCATAACAGTTTCAGGATACCAAGCACAAGTATAATCTGTTATTTTTTGTTTTTGATTTCCTTTTTCCACATAGATTCCAATTTTAACGGGATTTTCATCAATATATTCTGGTTCTTTTGGTATATCGATATTTGAAATTTCCGGTATATCTTCTTTGATAGATGGTTCATATTTTTTTCCCCACGTACTGAATATAACAGGTTGATTATTTTTCATTTTATTATGATCAATAAAATATAAAACACCAGATAAAATAGCAGTTATCATAAACAGAATAGTTATTATTAATAAAATTTTATTTTTCATAATTTCACCAATGATTATTATATCACATGTTATCTTTATTGAAAATACATTTATGTAATATATTAAATTATCAGTATTGAATTTATAACTAAAATAAGGTATAATAGCTATGTCAAGGGGAGAAAAATGATGAAATTTGTAAATAGCTATAAAGAAAAAATTAAAAAATATAACGAAAAACATCACTTAACCTATCACATTGATACGATGGGTTGTTCTATGAATGAAAATGATTCCAATAAATATGCAGGAATATTAGAAAGCATGGGATTTGAAAGAGAAGATGATGAAAAAAAAGCAAATCTGATTTTATTTAATACTTGTTGTATTAGAGAAAATGCTGAAAAAACTTTATTTGGTAGAATAGGAGCTTTAAAAAGACAAAAACTAAAAAATAAAGACGTATATATAGCAGTAGTAGGATGTATGACGCAACAAAAACATATCATAGAGAAAATAAAAGAATCTTACCGATTTGTAGATATTGTTTTAGGAACAAGTTGTATGTCATTATTCCCAGAAAAAGTATATGAGTCCATTATACAAAATAATTCAAAAATAGAATATATAGATGTTAGTAACAACCTAGAAGAAGAAGTACCCATCAAGTATGAGGATCAATATAGAGCAAGCGTTAGTATCATATATGGATGTAATAATTTTTGTTCTTATTGTATTGTTCCCTATGTAAGAGGAAGAGAAAGAAGTAGAGAAAAAGAGGCAATTCTTGCTGACATCAAAAAACTAGCAAAGGCAGGATATAAAGAAATAACATTACTTGGACAAAATGTTAACTCTTATGGAAATGATTTGAAAGAAAAGTATACTTTTCCTATGTTACTAAAAGATATAGAAGCCATAGATGGAATAGAGATTATTAAATTTATATCTCCTCATCCAAAAGATTTTAAAGAAGATTTAATTGAGGTAATTAAATCTTCAAAAAAGATTGCAAGACAAATTCATTTACCGCTTCAATCTGGAAGTACTAAAATATTAAAAGAAATGAATAGAAAGTATACTAAAGATGAATTTCTAGAAATTGTTAAAAAATTGAAAGAAGCAGATGAAAGTATCTCTATTTCTACCGATATCATTGTTGGTTTTCCTGGGGAGACTGAAGAAGATTTCATGGAAACATTAGATGTTGTCAAAAAAGTACAGTTTAATCAAATTTATATGTTTATTTATTCAAAGAGAAACGGTACGAAAGCGGCGAGTATGCAAGACGATACTTTACCACAAGAAAAAGTGAAAAGATTACAAAGATTAAAAAAATTCCATGAAGAACAAATATCAAATAATAATAGGAAAATGATAGGACAAGTATATCAAGTTTTAGTGGAAGGGAAGAGTAAAACAAATGAAACTTTATATACAGGAAGAACAAGTCAAAATAAAATTGTGATTTTTGAAGCGTCAGATAAAGAGATAGGAAAAATAAAAAATATTAAAATAGAAAGTGACCATCTTTGGTATTTAAAAGGTAAAATAGAATAATAGAAAAACAAATAAAGTAATTAAATCAATTATTTTATTTGTTTTTTTCATAAAAAAATAAATCCCCAATATAATGAAATAAGACTTGTACCAAGATGGGAGGTTTTTTTATGGAAAATGTAGTATCAGCAAGAAGACTTAGAAAAAGTGTATTAAAGGATATTGACCCAAAAAGTATTGACATAAATAGAGAATTAGGAATAGATTTAGGAAGGCATTTTAATAAAAATAATATGAATAGTAATGAAGGACATTTAAGCAGTTATAATTATGATTTCAGTGCGACTGAAAAAGAGCAAGAAGAAAAAAAATTTAAATTAAAGTTTAAAACTATTTTTTTAGCAAAGGTATTTATATCGGTACTTATTATATTCACATGCTTAATTTGTAAAATGTTTTTTAGCGATAAATTGGCAAATCAAAAAGCAGTTATGATTATTACCAATGAGTATAAAAACGATTATTCAAAAGAATATGTATTAGATAGAATAGAGGAAATCTCAAAATCTGCCTATAAAGGACTAAAATATGTGATTCCAGCAAATCTAGCCAATAGTATTAGTAATAAATATGTAAGTAGTGTAAAACCAAAAGTACTTGCATTTAAATTAAATGAATTTGTTTCAAAAATATTGAATAGTGATGCTTCAACAGTGAAGGTAGAAAAAAATACCAATGTCAAAGAGAATGAAAATGAAAGCAGTGCTCATGAAAATGAAGAATATGATGGAAAAGGTGGGGGTGAACCTGCTGAAATTACCAAAATTATTGAAGAAGCAAGTGCAGTCAGTATTATGCAAGACGATTTAGGTCAGATTGTCAGTAAAAATATTAGTATGATAAAACCAATTAGTGGCACGATAACATCCAATTATGGTGCTAGAGACCAAATATTTGATGGTGTCACATCTTATCATACAGGTCTTGATATTGCTACCAAAAAAGGTGTTGAAATCAAAAGTAGTACAGAGGGTAAAGTAATTAAAGTACAAAACAATGATAAATATTATGGTAATAATATTTTAGTAGAAACAAATGGCGTTACCTTTAAATATGCTCATATGGATAGTATAAAAGTAAAATTAAATGATTCCATAAAGCAAGGAGATATTTTAGGATATGTGGGAAATACTGGAATGTCGACGGGACCTCATTTACATTTTGAAATTAGTATTCATTCCAGAACAGTAGACCCAACAAAATTAATTAGTTTTTAAGGATGTAATCATGAAATTAAGATTTTCTAGAATGAATATTGAAATTGAAAATATTTTTTTAATCGTATTATTTTTATTTCTATTTTCATATACAATACGAAATATATTATTTTCCTTTTATATGTGTTATTTATTTATTATATTTCATGAATTAGCACATTTGACAGTTGCTTTATTATTTGGTAAAGAGATAGAAAATTTTAAATTTTCTATCTCTGGTGTTTGTATTGAATTTAAAAAAAAGAGATTTTATGTAAATGAAACAGTTAAATTAAAAATAGAAAATATAAAAGAAATACTATTATATATGGTGGGTCCACTTTCAAATATAATGCTAGCATGCCTATTTTCAAATAATAAAATGATTTTTGAAATTAATATGATTTTTGCCATGATCAATATGTTTCCTATTTTTCCATTAGATGGATATCATATTTTAGATAATATTCTTGAATTTTTTAATATGAAACAAAAGAAAAGAGAAACAGTATTATATATCCTATCAAAATGCTTATTATCTTTTTTATTATTAGTAGGCATCATACAATTAGTTTTTTTATTTAATCCCTCTATTATTATTTTTGTTTTCTACGTGTTTCTCATCCAAGAGAATAATAAGAAACGACAAAAAGTTGCAAACTATGGCAATTATTAGCATGTTAAAGTTATATTTCACAAAAATTACAGAATTATTACACTTTTTTGTAAAAACTCTTGCTTTTTTTTAGAAAAAATAGTATCATATATATAGCTAAAACGTGGGGGTGAAAATGTGGCTATAGGAGATATTATAGTTGGGCTAGATATTGGAGTTTCTAAAGTAAGCTGTGTCATAGGACAAGTTAATAAATTCAGTGAAATAGAAGTGATTGGCTATGGTTTATCTAACAATTCTGGTATTAAAAGAGGACAAATATTAGACCCACAAAGAGTCGCAAGTTCAGTGAAAGAGGCTGTAACAGCAGCGGAACAAATTTCTGAATTATCTGTGAATTCTGCTTATGTGAATATAAAAGGAATGAATGTCAGAATTGAAAAAATTGTAATAGAGTCTGAGGTTGAAAAACCAAACGATGGAATGACAATCAATGATATCTATAATTTATTTTCAAAAATTCAAATGACGACAAAATTAGACAAAGATGAACAAATAATAGATATACTACCTTATCAATATATTGTCAATGGAAGAAATTATAAAGAAGAACCAATCGGTGCATTTTGTAAAACATTTTCAATGGAAGCTGAAGTAGTCATAGCAAAAGGTGATTATATTGCGGGCATACAAAAAACATTGAAATATGCAGGAATTGGTTTAGATGGGCTTATTTTAGAAACGCTCGCAACTTCTAACATTGTATTAATGCCAGAAGAAAAAGAAATTGGTGTTTTGTTAGTAGATATCGGTGGTGGACACACAGATATATCAGTATATAAAAATTCAAAATTAGAATTTTATGATACGATACCAGTAGGTGGCGAGAATATAACAAACGATATTGCCATTACTCTTGATATAACAAACGATGAAGCTGAAAAATTAAAAAGACAGTATAATCTAGCAATCATGGCAATGATTACTAATAATCATAATATAAAACTAAATACTAAATCACAGTTCGAATCACAAGAATCTACAATAAAATGCAGTGATGTAGTGCAAATTATTGAAGCTAGAATTAAAGAAATCTATCAAATTATTAAAAAACTAATAGCAGACAACAAACTTACTGGTAAGATAGAGTGTATCGTTTTAACAGGACAAGGCATCAGTAATATTGTTGGAGTAGAAGAACTTGCAATGCTAACTCTTAAATTAAATCAGGTTAGAATTTGTAGTCCAAAACTTATTAATATTATTAAACCACAGCATACAACTGTGTATGGTATGGTAAGATATATTGCAAGTCTAGGAGTTAGTAAACATGTCAATAGTGATGTAGAAATAGTGACAGATCCAAATTTTAAGGATAAAATATCAGAAGGATTTAGTTATTTTAAAGGAAAAGTTTCTAAAATATTTAAAAAAGTAAAAAAAATTGATGAAGAAGATTAGTTTTAGGAGGAAAAATAATGGAAAACGAATTCAAAGCAGGAATGGCTAATATCAAAGTAATTGGTGTTGGTGGAGCAGGTAATAATGGCGTAAATGGTATGGTTGAAGCAGAACTTAAAAATATTGAGTTTATTGCTATTAATACTGATAAACAAGCTTTAAGTGAATCAAAAGCAAACAAAAAAATTCAAATTGGTGAAAAATTAACAAGAGGTCTTGGCGCTGGCGCCAATCCTGAAATTGGAAAATGTAGTGCGGAAGAATCTAAAGCTGAAATAGCTGAAGCTCTAAAAGGTGCCGATATGGCTTTCGTTACTGCTGGAATGGGTGGTGGAACTGGAACTGGTGCAGCACCTGTAGTAGCAGAAACTTCTAAAGAAATGGGTATTTTAACGGTTGCAGTAGTTTCTAAACCTTTTCCTTTTGAAGGAAAAAGAAGAATGATGCAAGCAGAAGCAGGTATTGAGGAATTAAGACAAAGTGTTGATACTTTAATTATTATACCAAATGAAAAATTACTTCAAATTGCAGAAAAAGAGACAAGTTTTGAAGATGCATTCAAAATGTCTGATGAAGTTTTAAGACAAGGTATACAAGGTATTTCTGACCTTATTACCATTCCTGGTCTTGTTAACCTTGATTTTGCTGACGTAAAAACAATTATGTTAGATGCTGGTATTGCACATATGGGTACTGGTAAAGCAAGAGGTGAACATAGAGCACAAGAAGCAGCAAGACAAGCAATTCATAGTCCATTATTAGAAACTTCAATAGAAGGCGCAGGCGGCGTATTAATTAATGTAACAGGTGGAAGAAATCTAGGATTACTAGAAATTAATGAAGCTGCTGAATTAGTACAAAAATCAGTTGACCCTGAAGCAAATATTATATTTGGTGCCGTTATTGATGAAAAATTAACAGATGAGATTATCATTACTGTAATTGCAACTGGATTTAATAAAACTCCATTTCAAGATTTAAAATTAGATACAATTGTTGGAGAAGCTTTAAATAATGCAGTAAATAACAATTCAATGATGAATACAGGAAGTATTCCTACCACTTCATCAAGAAGCTCTTTTGGATCTTCATCATCAAATAATAACGATTACAGAGATTTAGATATTCCTCCTTTCTTAAGAAGAAGTAAAGGTGAATAATAACAAATATATCAATAAATAGGAAAAGACCCGGATATTAATCCGAGTCTTTTTGCTTGTTGATGGAAATATCAATTTCAGCCACCTCTGTAGCCAAACCATATTGTAAACACTCTTCTGGAGTGAATACAACATTTTTGTGCTCATTAAAAAGTAACCTCCAGGTATGACGTGGCAGATTAAATGGCTTTACGAGCCACTCTAATTTTTTGTTTTTCCTTTTCACCTCTTTTAAAATATATTGCAACCTATTAACATTAGCTATGAAAAAATCTTCACGTACCGAAACAGTATGAAATAAAACTTTGCACAATGGATCAACAATACGTTTTGTACCACATAAAAACAAATAAGCAGCAGAGCTTTCACAATTATTAGTAGCAAAAGTAGTTATCCTTTCTTTTACACTTTCAAATAGGTCTAGGAGTTCGAAAAGGACGTCTACGCACCCGCCATGTGAATTGATAATAACGTAAATTTGCTCATTATTATCTGTCAAGATTTCAACCAGCTGTTTTGCTACATACAGGTAAGTTTCATGGTTAATTTCACCGTTAATAGCAATTACATTCTTCATCACAATATTCCCCAATCGTTAAATATTTTTTTTATAAAATCTAATAATATTATATCATAAAATCAATATTATGTCAATTTGATGCTTATAAAAAGCATGTTACAAAAAATGTCGATGAAAATATGGAAGTTAATACTTAATTCTACAAAATTCTAATAAAGTTATAGATATAATATGGTCTAGGTGATTAAATGAAAATTTACCTAGACTATATTTTTTTTGAGAACCTAGTTGTTAATCTAGTAATCATATTTCAAACGAGTATGTTTACAAAATCAAATAGTAAGAAAAGGTATATGTTATTAGGCTCTCTCATTATTTCTATTTATACTGTAATAACGTATATATTAAAAAACAGTATAGTTGAAAATATAGTAATAAAAATCATTGTAATAGGATTTGCAATATATTTAGTGTTTAACCCAAAAAGTATAAAAGAATATTTAAAAAAACAAATATATTATTATATTATTTCATTTACGTATGTTGGAATTATTATATCCATAACATTATTATTTCAAATATCGATAGAAAAAACAATTGTGAAAATATTAATCTATATTGTTTCTGCAGGTATTTCTTATCTTTTTAACAAATATTTGTGGAAACTGTGGAAAACAAACATAAAAAATGAGAGTTTAACATATAAACTAGAGATACATGGACAAGAAATATTGGCTTTTGTGGATACAGGAAATGATGTATACGATTATGCAAACTCCCTGGATGTTATTTTTATGGATAATAAATTTTTTGAAATATTAAATGCTAAAAAATTATTAAATCAGAAGACAAATATAATAATAAGAACTGTTGCATCAGAAGATTATATTACTGGTTATATTGTAAATGACGTTAAAATATATAAAAATAAAACAGAAATAAATCATTTGAATAAAATTGTTATTTGTTTTTCAAATCAAACAATTAATGTAAATAATAAATATAATGCATTGATAAGTTATAATCTTTACTTAGAAAAATTGAAAGGAGCAACTTTATGATAAGTGTTGATAAGATAAAAAATGTGTATTTAAAAATATTAAAAATATTAGGTATTAATGAAAATGAATTATATTATATTTCTGGCCCAGACAAATTACCAGCTCCATTAGAGCCACAAGAAGAACAAGAACTATTAGAAAAATTAATGGTTAAAAGTGTTGAAGCAAAAAATATATTAATTGAAAGAAACTTAAGACTAGTTGTTTATATAGCAAAAAAATTTGAAAATTCAGGAGTCAATATTGAAGATTTAATTTCAATTGGAACAATTGGTTTAATGAAAGCAATCAATAGTTATAATTTGGATAAAAATATTAAACTTGCTACTTATGCGTCTAGATGTATAGAAAACGAAATATTAATGTTCCTTCGAAAAAATAACAGAATAAAAACAGAAATATCAATTGATGAACCAATTAATACGGATAGTGAAGGAAATGATTTATCACTTGGTGATATATTAGGAACAGATAATGATAGTATTTTTAAATCGATAGAAGAGAGTGATAACAAAAAAGTATTAATGCAAGCAATTCAAAGATTAAATCATAGAGAAAAAACAATTATGCAGCTTAGGTATGGATTTGATGGCTATGAAGAATTGACACAAAAGGAAGTTGCAGATAAGCTAGGTATTTCACAATCCTATATCTCAAGAATAGAAAAGAAAGTAATTAATAATCTAAAAAAAGATTTTACAGCATAAAAGTAAGCTTGGATACTATTCCAAGCTTTTTTATATGAATCATTATATTTCAATAAAAATATAGACAAAACAAAATCTAACAAATAATTTAAATCGTTGCCAGTATAATAGAAAACAAATGGGTTATATTATACTGGTTTTTACGTAAAAACACGCATTATAGCTAGTAATGTCGAATGTGTATAATAGTGAATTCATATGTAAAAAATAGTACAAAAGATAAAGGGAGGATATACATATGAATGTAAAAGTGGAAATACAAGGAATGGATACTTCAAAACTACCAAAACTATCACAAAAAGAACAGATGGAGATGCTACATGACATAAAAGATGGGAAAATAGAATTAAAAGATGATTTCATTGAGGCTAATTTAAGATTAGTATTAAGTATTATAAAAAAGTTTAATAATAGGGGAGAAAATATTAATGATATTTTCCAAGTAGGTGTCATTGGTCTAATAAAAGCAATTGATAATTTTGATGTGTCACAACCAGTACAATTTTCAACTTATGCGGTTCCTATGATTATTGGAGAGATAAAAAGATACTTAAGGGATAATAGTGCTTTTAGAGTAACTCGTTCTTTAAGAGATTTAGCTTATTTAATATCACAAGAAAAAGAAAAATATATTAGAGAAAAAAATGAAGAGCCAACCATAGATGAAATTTGCAAGTTGGTAAATGCTTCAAAAGAAGATGTAGTACTTGCTATTGATAGTATGGTAACACCAATGTCTATTTATGATAGTGTATATAATGATGGTGGCGATCAAATATTTTTATTAGATCAGTTAAAGAATGAAAAGGAAGAATCAGAGCAATTAGTAGATAGTATTGCTATCAAACAAATGCTAGATAAATTAAATTCAAAAGAAAGAACTATCATTGAAAGAAGGTATTTTCAGGAAAAAACTCAAACTGAACTTGCCAATGAGTTAGGGGTATCACAAGCTCAGATTTCTAGAATTGAAAAAAATGCATTAGAAAAAATAAAGAAAAGATATGAAAAAAATTTTTAAGGTGATGAAGTAACACAAACTTTCATAAAATGTAATACTTGTATATATAATGAATATAAGGAGGCATATATGGAAGAAAATAGAAGTATTTATTTAAGTCCATCATTACAAGAATGGAATATTGGTGCAAATGATTATGGTACAGAAGAACAGAGGATGAATCAAGTTGCTGATGTGGTAGAAAGAGAATTAAGAAATAGAGGGTTTATGGTATATAGAAATAAACCAGAACAAACGTTAAAAGAAGTGGTGGATGAAAGTAACATGTTAAGACCAAGTATTCATGTTGCTATACATAGTAATGCAAGTGGTGGTGAAGCAACAGCAAGAGGACCAGAGATATATACAAATAGACCAGATACTAGTGGTGATAGACTAGCACTTGATATTTATGATGAAATTGAAAAAATTTATCCTGATAAAGAGGCGAGTAGAGGGGTTATTTATACAAATAGCCTTTATGAAGTGAAAAACACCCTTGCACCGTCTGCTTTATTGGAAGTGGCCTTTCATGACAATCCAGAAGATGCAAAATGGATTATTGATAATATAGAAAATATTGGGAGGGCAATTGCAAAAGGGATAGAAAATTATTTCGTTGGCTTGTCTTAAACTAAATTCTGTGCTAAAATAATAAAAGGTGAGAACATGTTAAATATTAATGAAATTGTAAAAGCGTGTAATGGTAGGTTATATAATGGCGACGGAAACTTTATTCCTAAAAGCTATGAAATAGATAGTAGAGAGATAAAAAGTGGCGATTTTTTTATCCCTCTTATTGGTGAAAACACAGATGGTCATTGTTATATTATTGATTGTGTAAAGAAAAACGTATCTGGGTTTTTTATCAGTTCGAAATATGATAATAAGGAAAAAATTATTGAGGAAAGTAAAGCGTTAAACCCTAATGTTTGTATTATAGAAGTAGAAGATACTTTAAAAGCCTTAGTAAGTGCTGGTAAATATAACAGAGAAAAACATAGGGATATTCCTATTGTTGCCATCACGGGAAGTGTTGGAAAAACGAGCACAAGGGAAATGGTAGCAAGTATCCTTTCACAAAAGTATACGACGTTAGTGACTAAAAAAAATTATAACAGTAATATTGGTATATCTATTATGTGTCTATTAATTGATTGCCAAGAAGTATGTATATTAGAAGCGGGAATCGATAAGTTCGATGAAATGGAAGAATTATCCGAACTATTAAAACCTGATGTTGTTGTGATAACGCTAATTGGCACTTCACATATTGGTACTTTTAAAACACAGGAAAATATATTTAGTGAAAAGTTAAAACTGACAAATCATATAAAAGGTATATCAAAAGTAATTACAAACGGTGATGATAAATATCTGTCTACGCTTACGTCAAATAATAATTATGATGTAATAAAAGTTAGTATCGATAATGTGGGAAATATTATAACGGGAGAAGATTATCTAAAATTTGTTACAACAATCTATAATGAAAAATTAGAAGTAAAAGTAAATCAAATTGGAAATCATAATATATACAACACTCTTATGGGAATAAAGGTTGGAGAAACATTTAATGTTTCCAAAGAAGATATCATAAGAGGTATAGCAGATTACAAAAATTTTGTTGGTAGAATGCAGAAAAATACAATTAACGGCATTACTTTAATTGACGATACTTATAATGCCAGCAATGAATCAATGAGATCAGGTTTGATTACTGTTTATAATTTAACAGCTAAAAGAAAAATTGCGGTACTAGGAGATATGTTTGATCTTGGAGAAAATGCAAATGAAATACATAAAAAATTAGCAAGCATTTTTGATATAGTAAATTATAATTATATCTATACATTAGGAGATAAAATGAAATTAATGGCTAAAGAGGCGGGTAGATATATGGATGAAACACATATCAAATGCTTTGATGAGAGGGATAAATTAGTAGCAGAATTAATCAAAGAGATAAGAGAAGGAGATGTTGTATACTTTAAAGCATCGAATGGAATGAAATTTACCACATTATATAATGAGATTGAAAGAATGCTAGAGCAAAAATAATAAAAAAGCACATGTTTGAAAAAACAACGTGTGTTTTTTCGTATAAAAAAAAGAGTAGATTCATAAAATATAATGGTGATTTATATGTCAAGAGGGATTGATTTTAAACAAAAAGAAGTAATAAGTATGAATGATGGGAAAATACTAGGATTTGTTGTAGATGTTCAAGCAGATTTTGAAAATGGTGAAATACATTCTATTATAGTAGCAAAAACGGGTAAATTATTTACAAATGTAATGGGTAAAAACAATGTAACAATACCGTGGAATAAGATTAAAAAGATAGGAGAAGATGTGATTTTAGTAGACATTTAAAAGGGTTTGACGCAAAATTTGTCAAAAAAATAAAAAAAGTGACAAAAAAAGATTGACAAAGGAAAACAAAAATGGTAATATATAAAGCGTCGCAAGTTGAAAAGAAAGAAAACAAAAAGTTATAAAAAAAGATGTAACAGAATTATGTAAAAAAGTTTAAAAAATTACATAAAAAGTGTTGACAAGAAGTTCAAATTGTGTTAAACTAAATACAGTCACTAAACATGAGTGGCTTAAGTACATTGAAAAA
>JAQUWH010000016.1 GCA_028692955.1 Clostridia bacterium | reverse complement strand
AACATTCTCAAAAATGATTACTAAAACAAGACAAAATTTATTATTTTTCTGCATATCTGGTGCGTTATCACTTATGTTAGTGTTACCTCTTGCTTTTATATTAATCATGTTATCAGCAATCGGATTATCTGCAGTAGCAGTACCTGCTTTAATAGTTTACGTATCATTCCTACTAGTAGTTGGATTGCTATCTACCTTTATTATTGGTAGCTTTTTAGTTAAATATATGAGCAACACAAGATTTAAAGATATGGGAATTGGTACAAAGATAATATCATCTATCATTATATTCATGCTATTATTTGTTTTAGCCAGAATTCCAGCAATCGGAGGATATGTGACAATATTATTAGTTATGTTCGCACTAGGAATTGTAACAACTTGTATATTTAAAAAAGACAAAACACAAGAAGCAATTAATCATAAGTAGTTGGGAGTGAAGAGATTGAATTATTATAATAGTGAAATAAAAGAAGTATTAGAAACTTTGGGAAGCTCTGAAAGTGGATTATCCACGGATGATGCCAAGAGTAGACTCTCAAAGAATGGACCGAATAAATTAAAAGAAACCAAAAAAAAGGGGATACTAATCAAATTTTTAGGTCAATTTAAAGATTTAATGCTAATTATCCTTATTATATCTGCTATTTTATCGGCACTTGTATCTGTCAAAACGGGGGAATCTTTTACAGATACCATTGTTATATTATTTGTAGTTGTGTTAAATGCTATTTTAGGTGTTGTACAAGAAAGTAAAGCCGAAAAGGCAATAGAAGCATTAAAAGATATGTCACTTCCTTATATTAAGGTAAGAAGAGATGGTAAAGTACAAAGTATTAAAACAGAAGAACTAGTTGTTGGCGATATGGTACTGATAGAAGCGGGTGATTCTATTCCTGCTGACATGCGAATTGTCAATAATCATAGTTTAAGAGTTGAAGAAGCTGCTCTTACAGGTGAATCAGTACCGGTTGATAAACAACAAGAAGCAATTAATGCTGATAAAGAAACTTCTCTTGCTGATAGAACCAACATGTTATATTCTGGAAGCAATGTGGTTTATGGTAGGGGTGATGCTATTGTAATTGCAACTGGTATGGATACAGAACTTGGTAAAATTGCAGAAGCAATATCACAGCAAAAAATTGAGATAACTCCGCTGCAAAAGAAGATTAATGAACTTAGTAAAGTGTTAAGTGTTATTGTAGTAGTGATTGCAGTAGCTATGTTCTTTGTTGGAATGTTAGAAGGCAATCCAGTGCTAGAAGTATTTATGCTTGCTATTTCACTTGCTGTTGCAGCTATACCAGAGGGGCTATCTGCCGTTATTACAATAACACTTGCTATGGGTGTTCAAAAGATGGCAAAAGAAAAAGCCATTGTCAGAAAGCTATCATCTGTAGAAGCATTAGGCTCAACGGAAGTAATATGTTCTGATAAAACAGGAACTTTAACTCAAAATAAAATGACACTTAGAAAAATAGTGGTAGATATGACTAGTATTGATGTTGAAAATGTGAATAACTTATCTGACATTATGCAAAACAAAGAAGTATTAGAAAAAGATTTTAATACGATTATGAATATAGCAATACTTTGTAATGATACTAGTTTTGGTGAAGATAAAGGCTCAAAAACATTATTAGGAGATCCTACAGAGACATCACTAGTCGAATTTGGTGAAAAAATTGGATTTCATAAAGAGGCAATGGAAAAAGAATATCCAAGAAAAGATGAATTACCTTTTGATTCTACTAGAAAAATGATGACCACTGTCAATGAGTTTAATAACCAATATATGATATTTACAAAAGGGGCTGTTGAATCTATCCTCGGCAAGGCAAGTAAAATATTGTTACAAGGCAAAGAAGTAGTTTTGACAGACGAAGTAAAAGAAAAAATTCTAACTGAAAATATTCAAATGGCAAAGGATGCTTTAAGAGTACTAGCTTGTGCCTATAGAACAACAAGTAAGAGTGAAATAATAGATAAATCAGAAGAAGAACTTGTATTTGTTGGTCTAGTGGGAATGATTGATCCACCAAGAAAAGAAGCAAAAAGAGCAGTGGAAAAATGTTTTACGGCTGGTATGGTACCTGTTATGATAACAGGAGATAATATCGATACCGCAACAGCAATTGCAAAAGAACTTGGCATTTTGCAAAAAGGTAATAAGGCAATTACTGGTATTGAACTTGATAAATTATCTGACGAAGAATTGTATCAACAAGTAGAAGATATACGTGTTTATGCTAGAGTATCACCAGAAAATAAAATACGAATTGTTAAAGCGTGGAAAAAACATGGCAAAATAGTTGCTATGACTGGTGATGGAGTTAATGATGCTCCTGCCTTAAAAGGCGCAGACATTGGTATCGGAATGGGAATCACTGGAACTGAGGTTTCAAAAAGTGTATCCAGTATGGTACTGGCAGATGACAATTTTGCAACCATAGTAGTAGCGATTAAAGAAGGAAGAAGAATCTATAATAATATACAAAACGTAATCGCCTATTTGCTTGCTTCCAATTTAGCAGAAGTGTTAATCATATTTATTGCTACGTTATTTAATAAAGTGTTGTTATTACCAATCCAAATACTATGGATTAATCTTGTTACGGATACTATTCCAGCTATTGCACTTGGATTTGAACGAGAAGAAAGAAATATCATGAAACAAAAACCAAGGAATTCACGAGAAAGTCTATTTACACCTTTCTTAATGGCAAGAATTATTGTTCCTGGTGTTTTGAAAGCAATTATCATATTTATTTTATACTTTGTATTAGAAAACATGTATAATGCAACGATTGCAAGTGGTGCAGTGTTTGTAACTTTATCTATCATTGAACTTCTATTTGCTTATATTTGTAGATCGGATAGAAAATCTGTATTTAGAATTGGATTATTAACCAATAAACCAATGCTGTTATGTATGTTGGGGGCGTTTATATTACAAGTAGCGATTGTTACCATACCAGTACTTTCTAATTGGCTTAGAATACCACAAATACCTAATAATATTTATATTGCCATTATATGTATTGCAATTCTATCAGCAATCTTATTTGAATTTATTAAAATTATCTTAGCAAAGATATTTAGCAAAGAGAGAAAAATATAATTTTAACGACCAAATAATCATATTTGGTCGCTTTTATTCATAAGTTATACTATGATATAGAAAGAAGGTATAGCTCATGTTTGATAATATTTTAAATATGATATTTGGAGGAAATAGATCAAAGGGAGGAAATAATAGGAATAGATGTAATACTAAATTTTCCTATAAATTAGTTCCTTTTGAACAAGCTAAAACAATGATTGAAAGTGGTCAAGTAACATTAATGGACGTAAGGACACCAAGCGAGTACGATTTGATGCACATCAATACAGCTATTAATATGCCTGTAGAAGAAATAGAAAAAAGAATTTTCACTTACGAACAAACAGCTCCTATTATGGTATATTGTTCTAGTGGTGCTAGAAGTAAAACTGCTATACAGATATTAAATGGGCTTGGATATACCAATATATATATATGGGAATATGGTGCATTGGCAACATTTCCCTATAAAAATATGTTGATATATAGTGAAAACATAAAAAAGGGGTATTAATATGATAAAACATGTAAATGATGCCTCTTTTGAAAAAGAGATAAAAAGTATAAAAGGAGTATGCTTAATTGATTTTTATGCGGATTGGTGTGGCCCATGTATGAGACTTGCTCCTATTTTAGAGGAAATATCAAATAGTAGATCTGGTTATAATATTTTAAAAGTAGATGTAGATAAAAATCCTAATATATCTAAAAAATTAGAGATTGATACAATACCTACTATTTGTGTATATAAAGATGGAAATTTAGTAGAAAAACAAGTGGGATTTAAAGACAAACAACAAATTGTTAGGTTGCTGGATAAGTATAGCCAAGAGGATTAGAACTTATGTCATTAAAATGTAATGAAATTGTTACAAAATTGTAGTTGATTTTTTGATAATCTTTATATATAATGGAATTACTTAAAATAGTAAGTAATTGTAAACAAAAGAGGTGTTAGTATGAAAGAATTTTGGAAAAATGAATGGAACTTATTTTTACAAGATATGAAAGAACTTGGAGATTTCTGCCTTCAACCAGTTGAAATAACATGGCCTGGTAAATCAAGCTTAATGTTAAGTCCAACTATAGAAGAAGTGGAACAAAAATGTGATCAAGGTGGTTTTTGGAAAAATGAATGGAATCTTTTCAAAAATGACTTACAAAATGCAAAAGAATTCTTAACTCAACCTGTAGAATTTAAGTAGTAAGTAAATAAAATTAGAGTATAGAGTACTGTGATTTCAAAAGAATCGCAGTATTTTTTGCATCATTAACGTTTAGTAATGAGAATGTATAATATAACAAGAAGAAAAGTATAAAATAATAAAGTTTGTAGAGTAATAAACGGAAAAATACCTTGATTTTGACTACATGTATGGTGGTGGAAGTTACAATTATAATGGTGGTAATTATTTGACAGCTTATTGCCCCGCAATACGTATGGTATTAGAGACTGCGACTGCGTCGGATTTCTATCACTGGTGACAAACAAATTTAGTACAATAAAAAATAGATAATGGGAAATGATTATTCTTATTATCTGTTTTTTTATATTATTGTAAACTTTGTTGACATGTGTGCATGAATATATTAGAGAATATATATAGAATCCATTAAAAACGTAATATTTATGTAATATAAATAAAATAATTATGTTATTGCTTTTTTTTGACATATTATGTATAATATAGCTACAAGTATAAGTGTTTAAAATATACTTGTATACAAAAGAGGTGTGAAAGTTTATGTTTGATTTTTGGAAAAACGAATGGAACTTATTTTTAGAGGATTTAGGATCAATTAAGAACACTTTCTCTAAAATATTTGGTAAGAAACAAGATTATTTATTATTGCAATCTTCTCAAGAAGAAATACAACCTACTGAACCAGAGGCTGAAATACCAGTATTTATACCTGATGCTATAGACCACAAGGTTACTGCATATTTTGGTGAGAGTTTAGATGAGTTAAGAGAAAACATGAGTGGCGAAAAAACACAATATGATGTGTTAAGAGGATACGCACAATATTTTAAACCTTATAGCGAATCACAAGAGATGTGCAATAATGCTTTTAGAAAATATTATGATAGACATGCTTTAAAAATTGCTACGGCAGAACTTCCAATAGAGCAAGCTAGAATCGTACAAAATAATGTTGACCTTTTTATTAAAGGACAAGAAGTGTTTGGCGATAATGGACAGTTTATTGATTCTAGAGTAGATAGTATATTTGATAAAGTTGGAATAGATGGTGTTAATAAATTAGTCAATATATTACATGATAATACAGAAGAAGGTGTGAATGCGCAAGGTGAAAGATTATTCGCTGAAGTGGTAACTTATATGGTTGATAATGGAGTCAAAGTTGAAAAAGATAAACCATTAATTGAACCTGTAAAACATGTATTAGAAGAAAAATTAAATGATGTTCATTCTAGTCTTAGAAATCATGAGGATTGGAATGATGAATATCAAGCTCTATTGTCACAAGAAAGAAAATATTTATATGCATTAAATAGAATTGAACAATATGAGACTGAACAAAGAATATCAGAATTTGAACAAAAAATAAATGATTTAGAAGCAATATAATAAATGTTGAAATAACGGAGCCTGTTACTATTCACTTTGTAAGTAACGGGCTTTTGTTTTATAAAAAAATGATATGTATACTTGAAAGTCACAATAATGTATGATATAATGTGAAAGTATTTAAACACTAAATTTAAGGAGAGATTAATATGAAATGTATTTTATTATGTGCAGGTTATGCAACAAGATTATTCCCATTAACTCAAAACTTCCCTAAAGCTTTACTAGAAGTAGGTGGAAGAGCAATTTTGGATTATACTTTAGATGAAGTTAATTCTATTGAAGAGATTGATCATATCTATTTGGTTACAAATGCAAAATATACGCCACATTTTGAAGAATGGGCTAAAAACAAAAATAATGTTAAACCGATTACTGTATTTAACGATGGTACCTCTACTAATGATGATAGATTAGGTGCTATTGGAGATATGCAATTTACAATAGAAAAGGCAGGAATTGATGATGACATATTAGTACTTGCAACAGACAATTTATTTACCTTTAAGTTAAATGACTTTGTTAAATTTTACAAAACAAAAAATGCGCCATCTGTGTGTGTAAGAGAAGAAGAGGATATGAATCTTCTAAAAAGAGTTGGTGTAGCAAAAGTAGATGGTGATATGAGAATTGTTGACTTCGTTGAAAAGCCAGCAGAGCCACAAAGTAGATTTGCAGTATATGCGGAATATATTTATCCAAGAAACGTTTTACCAATGATAAAGACATATTTAGAAGAAGGAAACTCATGTGATGCACCAGGCAATTTGGTAGCATATATGTATAAAAAAATGCCAACATATGCTTATTCTTTTGACGGGGTATGTTATGATGTAGGAACACATGAAGCTTTAGCAGAAGTGAATGAAATATACAAACAAGGAAAATAAGAGGTTGTGTTTTTATATAAAAAGTAGGTAAAAAATATGAATAGAAGTAAAATATCACGTAGTTTTTTAGTAGCAATATTTGTAGTAAGTATTATATTTTTAGGTTACTTAAGTATAAGTATTATGATGAGTGGAGTTAACAATACAATTGGAGTGCATACCAAACTAGCAAAAGTTGGGTATGCTATTGCTCTTATTATACTAGTTCCACTTTATATGATTATAAAAGACAAATTGTATAGAATGAAAATTAAAAGAGGACATTCACTCATTTTTAGGTATATTTTCTTAGCAATCATAGCTGTTATTGCTAGTTCGCTTTGTCTTACAAAGGATATACAGAGTATTCCTACTGTTAATTTGATTGTTTATTTAACAGTGAATGTGATAATAGCATTTATTATAAAGAAAATTATATTTAATGTATCTAAAAGTGATTTGCTGTCCGTTCTTGGTATGGTAGCATATGTTATGCTTCCTAATATCATACAAGATCAGTTTATTGGCTTTAATTCTTTATTTTTATGTTTATTTGTTACTCTTTCAATATTGTTATTACAGTTGTTAATTGATGAACTAAAACAAAGGGGAATTAGAACAAGAAAATATATTATTGAAGCGATTATCCTTGGTGTATGTATTGGAATAACAACATTATTGGGAATGAATATTTTTATATGGTTAATTTTAATTGCAGTTTTATTGCTAATCACCGTAAATTTGGATATTACACATATTAATTTTCCTAAAAAAATGATGAGTAACGTTACCCAAGAAAAAAGAGAACAGTTATATAGAATAGAAAGAATTAATATTAGCAAATTATTACTTTCTATATTGATTGTTTCTGTTATTACATGTGGTATTTATTTTGGTGGAAAATTTGTAATTAAGAATTATAAAATAGCAACTAATAATGCTTTTGCTACTAATTTATTAAATAATATAGAAATGAATCGCATTTCAAATATTACAATAAGCAAAACAAATATCAATGAAAGACTACATGATTTTTCTTCTTATTCTACGACTTACTATTTAATATTATATGTTTATATTTTATTTGTAGAAGGCCTTGCTTTTGTATTAAAAAGAAGATATGATACCAAGTCTACTGTGATGAAAGCTATCTTTTTATTAGCTTTAGTAGCAGTAGCAATTACAAGGGTAAATTTAATGATTTACCAATCATTATTTACGATTATACTAATTTTAATTGCAATCGTTAATACTTCTAATATCTATTTAAATAGAGAAGAAAGAATAAAAATGTTAGTAGCATAAAAAAAGGGAAGGTGACAGTGTGGCGTACTATTCAGAAGATTTAATTGAAGAAGTGATATCTCAAAATGATATTGTGGAAGTTATATCTGAGTATGTGCAGCTTAAAAAAAGTGGCAGAAATCATATGGGTCTTTGTCCATTTCATAGAGAAAAAACACCTTCTTTTTGTGTGTCCATGGATAAACAAATTTATAAGTGTTTTGGCTGCTCAGAAGGTGGTAATGTTATTTCGTTTGTTATGAAGCTGGAAAATCTTGACTTCTGGGATAGCGTAGAATTATTGGCGCAAAGAGCACATATTGAATTATCTAGATTTGAAGTTCGCTCTTCTCATAATAGTGTACAAGCTCAAAAAACGGAAGACCTAAAAGAAGTACTATTTAAAATCAATAGAGAAGTAGGACTTTATTATCATAATAACTTAATGGATATCTTAAATTCTACTGGTTATCATGAAGTGAAAGAGTACATTAAAAAACGAAAATTTGATATGGGAACAATCAAAAAATTTGGAATTGGCTATGCAAATGGAAAGATTCCATTATATAATTACTTGTTAGAGAAAGGTTTTTCAAAATCTGATATGTTAGCAAGTGGCATCATCATGGAAAATGCAAAAGGAAAAATATACGATAGATTTTTTTCAAGACTCATGTTTCCTATCTTTGATATACGTGATAGAACAATTGCTTTTGGTGGACGAGTATTGGATAATTCTTTACCTAAATATGTAAATTCACCAGAAAATGAGATATATTTTAAAGGTAAAAATTTATATGCCATGAACCTTGCAAAAAAAGAAAAATTAGATAATATTATTATCGTGGAAGGCTATATGGATGCAATTGCTCTTCAAAAGAGCGGCTTTGGTAATGCAGTTGCCTCTCTTGGAACGGCACTAACGGAAAATCAAGCACGTCTTATTAAAAAATACACAGATAATGTTATTATTGGATATGATCAAGATGGAGCAGGACAAGAGGCAACAATGAGGGGACTAGATATTTTAGCAGCTAAAAAGTTGAATGTAAAAGTTCTGATTCTAGACAAACCAGACGCTAAAGATCCTGATGAATATATTAATAAATATGGACCAGAACGATTAAAAAATTGTATTCAAAATAGCATATCTTTAGTGGAATTTAAAGTAAAAAAACTCGAGAATATGCTTGACTTAAATAATATAGATTCAAAAATAAAATTCTTAACGGGTGTTGCTGATATTATGGCAAAAATTGAGAATGATATAGAAAGAGATTTATATATTGATAAAATTGCTAGAAAATATGATATTGGATCTGGACCAATCATAAAAGAAGTAGAAAAAAGATTACAAAAAATGTCCAAAGAGGATATTGTGATTGATATGCAAAGTATTAATCGAAAAATGCAACTTGTTACGAATATAAGGAAGAGACAGGAACAATATATTGTGGCATTGATATTATGTAAGGATAAAAAAATACAGGATGAAATTTTTGAAAAGATAAAAGCGGAAGATATCAATGATGACAATGTTAGAAAAATATACCTTTTACTAATTGATTTAAAGAGTAAATTTGATATCAATAAAATTGATATTCTATCAAAAGTAAAAGAAGAAGATATGATAAAAGAACTGACTGAAATCATGTATATCGATTTATCAATGTCTGATAGGAATAAGTTATTCCAAGATGTTATAAAAAATAAAAATAAGGAAAAACTATTCCTAAGAAGAGACGAAATTTTAAAAAGAATTTCATCCAATATCACAAAAGACGAAAAAGAAATTTTAGAACTTGAGTTAAATCAAATCATTGTTGAGTTATCTAAACTAAAGTAAAGGAGTAAAAGTATGGGTAAAAAAGTTACGGAAGATATAGTAGAAAAGAAAGTAAAAGATGTTGTAAAGGGTAAAAACTCAAAAAGTGAAACAAAAACTGTTCCATCTGATAAAAAGAAAACAGGTAGTGAAGAAAATGTATCAACTACTATGACAGAAAAGCAAAAAGAATATGTAAAAAAATTCATATCAAAAGCAGCGACTGATAAAGAAGTAAATTATAAAGAAATGGTGGAAGATTTAACAAAACAAAGTCTTACAACTGAGCAAATAGCCACTATATATAATGAGCTTTCAAATGCCAATATAAACATCATACTAGACAGTGGAAAAGAAGAAGATAAGAAAAAAAACATAGAACTTATTGCCGAAGCTGAAGAACAATTGGACGATGAAGCTACTTTAGATGATATAGATGTTAGTGTAGATGCTGCCCCTCTAGAAGAAGCATCAAATATGGCTGAATTAGATATAGAACCTAATCTAGAAGATATAGATGAAATAGAAAAAAATATGTTATTCCAAGATATGAAAGATATGTCTTTTGTTGAAACCTTAAATGTAGATGATCCAGTAAAGATGTTTTTAAAAGAAATTGGTAAAATTAGATTGCTCACTTATGAAGAAGAAAATATATTAGCTGAAAGAATGTTAAAAGGTGACAAGGAAGCAAAAAGACAGTTAATTGAATCCAACTTAAGACTTGTAGTAAGTATTGCAAAAAAATATATAGGAAGAGGTATGCATTTCTTAGATTTAATCCAAGAAGGCAATCTAGGGCTGATTAAAGCCGTAGATAAATTTGATCAATCAAAAGGCTATAAATTTAGTACGTATGCTACATGGTGGATTAGACAAGCAATTACAAGAGCTATAGCGGATCAAGCAAGAACTATCAGAATCCCAGTACATATGGTAGAAACTATTAATAAATTGATTAGGACATCTAGGCATTTATTACAAACGTTAGGAAGAGAACCAACACCAGAAGAAATAGCAGAAGAATTAGAAATGTCTGTTGATAGAGTAAGAGAAGTTTTAAAAGTGGCACAAGATCCAATATCATTAGAAACTCCTGTTGGGGAAGAAGATGAAAGTAATCTTGGTAATTTTATTCCTGATGAAGATGCACCATCTCCATCTGAACAAGCAGCTGATGTATTATTAAGGGAGCATATTGAAGAGGTAATGCAAACCTTAACACCAAGAGAAGCAAAGGTGTTAAAACTTAGATTTGGTTTACAGGATGGAAGAATGAGGACATTAGAAGAAGTAGGAAAAGAATTTGATGTTACTCGTGAAAGAATCAGACAAATAGAAGCCAAAGCATTAAGAAAACTAAGACATCCAAGTAGAAGTAAAAGACTAAAAGATTTTATGAATACAGAATCGTAATTATAAGTATAGAAATAAAAAATAAGCGCATAATAGTAGTAGTGCATTATGTTTTCTGCACTAATTTATATCAATTTACCTTGATTAGTTGAGAGGTATTTTAAGTAAACCATAGAGTAAGATTTATCTTATCTATGGTTATTTTGTTATAAAATAACAAAAGACTTGACATATTGAACAATAAATTATATAATGTTTCCATATTTAACGGCAATATCGCTTTAGATTAAAGCGTTATGAGTATTATCTAAAAAATTTTGGAGGTATTTAAGATGGAAAAAAGTTACCAGCAAAAAGAAATAACCATGCCAATCAACCCAAATGAGTTCGACTATGTTAAAGCGGCAGTGTTGTTTGCTTCCTCTGACCAAAAAGCTTCAGTTCGTAAATTAACGAAAGAGGAAAAGTGCCTTGCAACTACGCAGGAGGAACATTATACGAGGTTCATTATATCTATCTGTCCTGATTACAAGATGTATGCAAATTTGCATATTTATGAGGCCTGTATTGATGGCGCTAGAGGCGACGTTATTAAGGCAGTTGATAAAATTGCTTCACATCTTGTTTCGGAAAATCTTGTATATCTGAAATAAAATTGAGTGCCAGCTATTGATTAGCTGGCACTTTTATGTTATAATAACAATACTTGTGTATAAAATATAATATGCACAAAATTCACACACAATTGGAGTCTACGCTTCTTCCATTATGGATGCAATAGATGTTGAGAGTTGTGGAGGTATAAAGAAGGAGGATTTTTAAAATGGCAATTATACCAATGAAATCATTATTAGAAGCAGGTGTTCACTTCGGACATCAAACAAAAAGATGGGACCCAAGAATGGCTCCCTACATATTTACAGCAAGAAATGGAATTTATATTTTAGACTTGCAAAAAACATTAAAGAAAGTACAAGAAGCATATAACTTAACAAAAAAAGTAGTAGCTGACGGTGGTTGTGTATTATTTGTAGGAACAAAGAAACAAATCCAAGAAACTATGAAAAATGAAGCTGAAAGATGTGGCATGTATTTTATTAATAGCAGATGGTTAGGTGGAACATTAACTAATTTCAATACTATTAAGAAAAGAATCACTAGACTAGAAAGTTTAGAAAAAATGGAACAAGATGGTACGTTTGAAGTGTTACCAAAAAAAGAAGTTATTAAATTAAAGAAAGAAATGGAAATATTAAATACAAATTTAGGTGGTATTAAAACGATGCCTAAACTTCCATCATTAATTTTCCTAGCTGACTCTAAAAAAGAATATATCTGTACAAGAGAAGCTAGAAAATTAAACATACCAACTATTGGATTAATTGATTCAAATTGTAATCCTGATGACGTTGACTATGTAATACCTGGTAATGATGACGCTGTAAGATCTGTTGGATTAATCGCTGGTAAAATAGCAGATGCCGTTATAGAAGTAAAAGATGGAAACTTAACTGAAGTAACAGTAGAAGACGATGAAATTGAAACAATGGAAGAATTAGTAAAAAAAGAAGGCGTTGACAAAATAGAAAGAAAACCTAGACCAAACATGAGAAGAAATAACTTTAGAAGAGAAGATAAAGAATAATTAGGAGGTGCTTGTATGGCAATAACAGCTGAACAAGTTAAAGAGTTAAGAGATAGAACTGGTGCAGGAATAATGGACTGCAAAAAAATATTAGTAGAAACTGATGGCAACATTGAAAAAGCAATTGAACTTTTAAAAGAAAAGGGAATTGCAAAAGCAGCTAAAAAAGCTGGAAGAATTGCATCAGAAGGATTAGTTGAAGCATATATTCATAATGGTAAATACGGTTCTTTAGTAGAAGTAAATTCAGAAACTGACTTTGTATCTAACAATGAAGACTTTAAAGCATTTGTAAAAGACATCGCTATGCATGTAGCTGCTGTAGGCCCAAAATATGTTAGACGTGAAGAAGTTCCGACTAGTGTTGTAGAAGCTCAAAAAGCAGCTTTAAAAGCACAAGCTATCAATGAAGGAAAACCGGAAGCTATCGCTGAAAAAATGGTAGAAGGAAGAATGAATAAATTCTATTCAGAAATTTGTTTGTTAGACCAACCATTTGTAAAGGATCCTGATATGACGGTTGCTGAACTTTTAACAAATCTAATTGCAAAGATTGGTGAAAATATCATCATCAGAAGATTTGCTAGATTTGAAAGAGGCGAAGGAATAGAAAAAGAAGAATCTAACTTTGCTGAAGAAGTTATGAAACAAGTAAATGGCTAATAAATAACCTAAATGACATACTAATATTTCAAATATTAGTGTGTCATTTTTCTATTTAAAAAGGAGGCGATTCCATTGAGGAACAGAAGTAACTAGTTACTCGTAAAAATAGTAACTAGTATATGTGTAATTTGTTATATATTAGGAGGCTATTCATGTTAGAAGTAAAAAAATTAGAAATTAGGAATTTAAAGGGAAGCGAAATTGTCAAAGATGTCAATTTTACTTTAAAGGAAAATGATAAATTAGCAATTATTGGTGAAGAGGGTAACGGCAAATCTACTCTTTTGAAAGCTATTTATGATAAAAGAATGATAGAGGATTATGCTAGTATAGCAAGTGGGGAAATCATACATAATGGAGCAAAATTAGGGTATTTAGAACAATTTTTAAATAAAGAGTGGAATGATAAAACTGTTGAAGAATTTTTCTTAAGAGAAAAACCAGATAGTGAAATTGACTTTGAGTCCTATGCTAACTTGTATCAACTAGAAAAGATTATGAGGAATTTAAATTTAGAAGAATCCTATCTACAAAGCAATAAAAAAATAGGGACCTTAAGTGGTGGTGAAAAAGTTAAATTACAACTAGCGAAAATTGTTTGGAAAGAACCAGATGTATTGTTACTTGATGAGCCAACAAACGATTTGGATATTGCTACATTAATGTGGTTGGAAAACTTTATCCTTACACAAACTATACCAATTCTATATATATCCCATGATGAAGTATTATTAGAAAATACGGCAAATGCAATCTTACATATAGAGAAGATTAATAATAAAGAAAATGCTAGAGTTACTTATGAACATATTGGGTATGTGGAATATGTGGATAAGAGAATACATTTATTAAATAGGCAGGAAAGTATTGCTCAAAATGAGAAAAGGGAACATGAAAAGCAATTGGAAAAGTTTAGAAAAATGTATGAAAGAGTAAATCATGAGTTAAATACAGTCTCAAGACAAGATCCAAGCAAAGGAAGACTCCTAAAAAAGAAGATGAAAGCAGTAAAATCCTTTGAAAAAAGATTGGATAATACGGAATTGACAAAGAGGCCAGAAGTGGAAGAACAAGTAAAAGCTAAATTTCATAATGACGATGCCATACACGATAAAAAAGTAGTTCTTAATTTTTCTTTAGAACAGTTAGAAGTTGGCGGAAAAGAATTGAGTCAACATATTATTCTTCAAGTAATAGGCAAAGAGAAAGTATGTATTATTGGAGAAAATGGTTGTGGAAAGACAACGTTACTCAAATGTATTTACGATAGTGTAAAAGAAAGAACAGATATCAAATTTGGGTATATGCCACAAAATTATGATGATATTTTTGAAAGTTACAAAACTCCCATGGATTTCTTAACCAAAGAATATACTAAGGAAGAAAAAACAAATGCCATGACTTATTTAAGTTCTATGAAATTTACCAATCAAGAAATATTAGGCAAAATCAGTAATTTAAGTGGTGGGCAAAAAGCAAAGCTATTTCTAGTAGGATTAATCATGCAAAAATGTGATGTGTTATTACTTGATGAACCAACTAGAAATTTAAGTCCATTATCTATACCAGTTATTAATACATTATTACAAAACTACAATGGCTCTATTATTAGTGTATCACATGATAGAAAGTACATTACACAGGTTTGTGATACTGTGTACTATCTTGATAAAAATGGATTGCAAAAACAATTTTTAAATGAATAAAAATAACATATTTCCTCTAACATGTTTACACATTTTAGTTTAAATGATATAATCTTTAAAGAGGTGTACATATGGAATTTAAATATAGAAGAATACTTGTAAAATTAAGTGGAGAAGCTATTGGCGGAACAGATGGTAGAGGAATTGACAAAGATAAACTTGAAAGAGTAGTAGAACAGATTGTTAAATTAGCCAAAAACAATGTTGAAATAGCTATCGTTATTGGTGCAGGTAACTTTTGGCGTGGTAAATATGGTGAAGGATACATGGAGAGAACTACTGCTGACTATATGGGAATGTTAGCGACAACATTGAATGCACTTGCTTTGCAAGAAATGACTGAAAACAAAGGAATACAAACAAGAGTTATGACTGCAATAGAGATGAAACAAATTGCAGAACCATATATTCGTAGAAGAGCGGTTAGACATTTAGAAAAAGGCAGAATTGTTATCTTTGCTTGTGGAACAGGTAATCCTTACTTTACAACCGATTCAGCAGCCGCATTACGTGCTATAGAGATGGAAGCGGACGTGATATTACTTGCTAAAAATATTGACGGTGTGTATGATAAAGATCCTAAAAAATATCCTAATGCCAAAAAGTATGATAACGTGACATATATGCAGTCAATATCTGAAAGATTAGGAGTTATGGATGCAACAGCAATTACACTATGTATGGAAAACAAAATACCAATTTGTGTATTTGCACTAAATGAAGAAAATTCTATTATACGTGCTGTTTCAGGTGAGAAAATAGGAACAATGATAAAGGAGTAGGACGATGGAAGAAAATAATGAAGAAAATGTGTTATATGAGATAAAACCAGATTTTAATTTTTTATATGAGATATTCATGCCTACTGGAAGAAAAATAAAATCAACGATTATAGTTATCTTTATTCTCATCCTACTTACTTTAATTTTAGTATTTAATGGAGCGTCAATGGATACTTTCTCAATTAGAATTACACAAGATCTCACATTATTTGATTTGCTAAAGTATATTGGATTTATTGCCTTAGGCATTTGTGTTGTTAAGTTGATTGTTCATATTGTGATACAGAATATGCAATATAAACATATTTCATATAAATTTTATGAAGACCATATGGTATATGAGGATAATTTTTTAAATCAACATAGAAAAAATATAGAATATACCAATGTAAAAGAAATTGAAATTAGAAGAACAATATGGGATAGAATCCTTGGCTATGGTGTTATCATCATATATACCAATGCTGAAAACAAGAGAAATGGTTTAGTGATCTATGCTTTACATGATCCCCAAAAGTCATATGATATTATTTATGAAATTGTGCATAAAAAACAAAAAGAAGTACCTACTGCTGAAAAGATAAGTGAATCTGAAAAAGAGGAAGAAGAATTTAAAAATAGTATTAAAAATTAAAATATATGTGAAAAAGTTATCAATTGATTGATAACTTTTTTTCTGTAATATTGCTGTCATATAACACAAAAAATGTAGAAATTTAGGGATAAATTGTTGACTATACTATATAAAGATAGTATAATTAACGTATTATGGGAGGGATTATTTTGAAAAAAGATAATGTTATTAAACTAATTATTTCTATCATTTTAATAGCAGGAATTGCTTATCTTTCTATCTTTGGATTGAAGATTGGTGAAAAGACGATTATTAAAAGTGCAAAAGAGATAAAGACAGGATTAGAGATAAGTGGTGGTGTAACAATTGTATATCAAGCAAAAGCGGATGATGGAACCGAAATCTCAACAGAAGATTTAAAAAAATCAGAAGCAGTTAACAAAAAAAGATTAGAAGCAAAAAATATATTTGACTATATCGTTAGATCAGATGAAGCAA
>JAQUWH010000007.1 GCA_028692955.1 Clostridia bacterium | reverse complement strand
TTGGGAAAATATGGAGTTGCCAATTTTTTTGTATAATCCCACTTAGCTCAGTCGGTAGAGCATGCGGCTGTTAACCGCAGGGTCGTTGGTTCGAGTCCAACAGTGGGAGCCAATAAAGAGAAGATTTTGTCTTCTCTTTTTTGTTCACTATTTTTTAACTACTTAAATTTTTTATGATATAATTATACTTCTCATGTCTACTTTTGTATATTATAGAGGAATTTTGACATAAGAATTTATTTTAAGAATAGACTATTATATAATATAAAAAACAATCATAGAATCATTTGAATTCATTTGAGACTAAACTAACTTAATTAAGGAGGAAAATGAAATGAAAAGTGCTGTAATATTTAGTTATAGAGCACAATGGCCACGATACACTTTTTTGGAGATGGTACGAGGAATTGAAATCTACATTGATAAGTATGAAGATGGCTGTGTTACCATGACTTTAGGAAAAAACTGTAAGATTGGTGAAATGATGGAGATTGTGTTAGGTCTGTTTTCAAGCGAAACTAATATTCTCTATATGCTATCTCAAACAGTATGTAAGAATTACAAAAAAAAAGTTAAATTGAATAAAGTTCTGTGTAATTTTGATGGTGATACCTATATAGTAAATTCATCCACTTCTATTGATGATATAGCAGAACAAGTAGAAAAATTCTATAATTTGAGAATATCATAAAAAATAAAATAAAGTATCTATAGGAAAAAGATACTTTATTTTTTTAGTTGTGTAGGCAATATTGAAGCATGAAATCTTTATTTTATGTTTCAAAACACAGTCTTTGTCTTTGATAAGTTAAAATCAAATCGATTTCAGCTTGAAATAATATTAACAAATAAAAAATTTCATAAGTAACAAATTAGACTATTCTTTTTACTTTATTTACTTCTTTTCTTGTTTCATTTAATATAATTAAAATTATACCATAAAATTTAGATATTTGCCATATATAATATTGTAGAAGATGAGACAACTAGCAATAATGGATATTTTATTTTTATATAAAATCCATATACAATGTGATGGCTAATAGGTTAATTTGCTTAAAATAAAGGAAAAATGCACCTTAAATTCACATAATTATATTAAATACTTGAAAAAAAGCAAGAAATTTGGTATAATATGTATTGTAGTTTATAATTATGGAGTAAATTATGAAAAATATAGAAGAAAACGTAGCATTAATTCCTTTAGAGAAAGAAACTAATTCTTTTGCAAAAGGTAATAATTTTTATAAAATATTTTGGGTATTTATGTTTGGGTGCTTTTTTGGATATATCTATGAAGTTGCCTTACATTTTGTTAGATTTGGGGAACTTGTAGAAAGAAAAGGCGTTATATATGGCCCATTAAATCCTGTTTATGGTTTTGCCATGGCACTGATGATTGTGTTTTTGGGTAGGATCAAAGAATCAAGAAAAATATTTTTACTTGGAACAGTCCTAGGAGGAGCTTTTGAATATCTATGCTCTCTTATGCAAGAAAAAATGTTTGGTAGTATTTCATGGGATTACAGCAATAATTTTTTAAATATAGACGGTAGAACGACAATACCTTTTGCCATCATATGGGGACTTTTAAGCTTAATTATGATGAAAGTAGTTTTGCCATATTTATCAAAACTAATTGAAAAAATACCTAATAAAATAGGATACCCTTTAACTTGGGTAATAATCGTATTTATGATATATAATATGTCACTTTCGTCTTTAGCAGCAAATCGAAATCTAGAAAGATATAAAGGAGTACCTGCTAATAGTCATATAGATAGATTCTTAGACAAATATTATCCTAGTGATAGAATGAAAGAAGTATATGGTAATTCTGAATTTACCAAATAAATATAATAATGAAATCTTGTGTATTTATTAATCCAATTATTAATATAATAGTAATAGGTGTGAATATGCAAGATTTGATAATTTTAGTAATGAATGAATTTGGGTATATAGGTATCATGCTTTTAATAGCAATAGAGAATATATTTCCGCCAATTCCATCAGAGTTAATCCTTACGTTTGGTGGATTTATGACGACTTGTACAAAATTAAATGTAATTGGAGTGATAATTGCATCTACGATTGGTTCTTTAGTTGGTTCTGTCGTGTTGTATAGAGTGGGCAAGGTATTAATGCCAGAAAAAATAGATAAATTTATAAATGGTAAACTTAATAAAATATTGAGATTTAAAAAGAAAAATGTAGAAAAATCAGAAGAGTGGTTTGTAAAGCGAGGAAAAGCTACTGTATTTTTTTGTAGATTTATTCCTATCGTGAGAAGCTTAATTTCAATTCCTGCTGGTATAGCAAGAATGAAATTTTCAACATTTATCATTTTTAGCTTTTTTGGTTCTCTTATCTGGAATATAGTTTTAGTATTACTGGGAAAATTTGCTGGAGATTCGTGGAATACAGTTACGGTATATATAGATAAATATTCTAATATTATACTTTTCTCTTTTGTAGTAATTATCGCTTTAGTGATATTGTACAAAAAAGTAATTAAGAAAAGAATAATTATGTTTAAAGTAAAAGAAGACATATAATAGAAAAAGTTCAAGTAATACATCAAGTGTACTTGAACTTTTTGTTGTTATTTTTCTAATGTCATATGATAAAATTGATTCATTTCATCAGCAGTTAATACCCCTACATGCTTATCTAAAAGCTTTCCATTTTTGTCTAGAAGGAAACAAGCGGGAATCCCAGTACTTTCAGAATCTATTGATTTTCTAATTATTTTATCTTTATCAAAAATTACTTGCCATTTTAGATTATTTTGAGTTAGGTAGCTTTGTAATTCTTCTAGTGTTTTATCATGTGATACGATAATCGTTGGTATTTTAGGATTATTTTGCATAAACGTGTTAATGTCATCTCTTTCCTTGATACAAGAAGGACACCATGATGCCCAAAATATGACTAACGTATCACCTTTTTTTGAAATATAATCTTGTAGTAATCTATCATTTACTTCATCTACAATAGATGAAGTTCTTTTTTCATAAGAGATATAGTGTGTTGAATTTAAATAGCCAATATATCTTTTGGCTACTAATATTCCAGCAGCTATAGCAACTACAATCAAAACTATCATTAAAATCACTTTATTTTTTGTTGACATGCAAATCATCCTTTTCTTTTTATCTATTATATAATATAGTTTCAAAAAAAACAATCACTCTTTTATGCAAAATAGATTTTAAATATGAAGATAGAATTGAAAAAGCAGGAATAATAGTGTATAATAAAATAGCATATAATGAATAGAGGTGGGAATTTATGTTGAAACTGTATAACACGTTAACTAAAAAAAAGGAAGAATTTATACCAATTGATAAAAAAAATAATGTTGTTACACTATATACATGTGGGCCAACGGTATATAACTATGCTCACATTGGAAACATGAGAGCATATATCTTTATGGATACATTAAGAAAAGTATTAAAATACAATGGATATAAATTAAATCATGTATTAAATGTTACAGATGTTGGTCACTTAGTTTCCGATGCTGATGAAGGTGAGGACAAAATGTCAAAATCAGCCAAAGAACAGCACAAATCTGTCTACGAAATAGCAAAACTATATACAGATGCCTTTTTTAATGATATTCATAAATTAAATATATCTGATCCAGAGCATATTGCAAAAGCAACAGATCATATTAAAGATATGGAAAACTATGTAAAAAAGATATTAGAGAATGGCTATGCTTATGAGACTTCAAAGGGAATCTATTTTGACACTTCCAAATTACCAAGTTATGGTGAATTATCAAAAGTAGATATTGAAAATCAAAAGGCAGGAGCTAGAGTAGATGTTGACATGGAAAAGAAGAATCCATTAGATTTTGCTCTTTGGATTAAAGCGCCAAAAGAACATATTATGAAATGGGATAGTTTTTTAGGTCTATGTTACCCTGGTTGGCATATTGAGTGTAGTGCCATGTCAAAGAAATATCTTGGCGAGAAATTTGACATTCATACTGGTGGCGTTGACCATATTCCGATACATCATGAAAACGAAATAGCACAATCAAAAGGAGCTACAGGGAAAAATCCTGCTAATATCTGGATGCATGTTGAATTTTTGTTAATTAATAATGGTAAAATGTCAAAAAGTTTGCACAATGTATATACATTAGACGATTTAGAAAAAAAAGGCATTGAACCCCTTGCTTATAGATATTTCACGTATACATCACATTATAGAAATAAATTGAATTTTACTTGGGATGGAATGGAGTCATGTAGAGTATCTTTGGATAGATTAAGGGAACTTACCCTGTCACATAAAAACGGTAGTAATGATGTAGATGATGCCATAGTAAATGAGTTTAGAACAAGATTTTTAGATGCTATTAATGATGATTTAAACATGCCAGTAGCAATATCAATCGTATGGGAACTTGCAAAATATGATGTGAAATCAAATAAAATTTTTAACTTAATTAAGGAATTTGATGATATATTATCACTTGATTTAGATAGAGAAAAAGAAAATAATAGATGTGAAGTGTTATCTGATGAAGTAAATCAAATATTAGAAGAAAGAAAAAAGGCAAGAGAAAAAAAAGATTATGCATTATCTGACGTGTTAAGAGACAAACTAAAAGAAGAAGGATATATTGTTAAAGACACTAAAGATGGTCAAGAAATAGAGAAAGTGTAGGTAGTAAAAATGCCAATTTTAAATCAACAAAATAAAGAGGACGTAGCAAAATATGAAGCATATATTTCTCAATTTGATGGTGCTAGTTTGATGCAGTCATTAAATTGGGCTAAGGTAAAATTTAATTGGATGCAAGAAGGTATCTATATTGAAGAAAACGGGAGTATCATAGCTGCTATAACCTTATTACTTCAAAAAGTGCCACATACAAATTCCTATTTCATGTATGCGCCTCGTGGTCCGGTATGTGATTTAAATAATGTAGAGTTGGTAAAAAAATTAGTAAAAGAAGTAGAATTATTAAAAGATAAATATAAGATATTTTTATTAAAATTTGATCCAAATGAAAAATATAGCCAAGAGTTAGAAAATAAATATAAAGAGGCAGGATTTTTTGTACTTAACAAAAAGGTGAGTGCTAATGATTTGATTCAGCCTTTACACGATATGGTTTTAACATTAGATGGCTATGATGCAGAAGAATTAATGAAAAATTTTGCTGAAAAAACCAGATATAATATACGACTTGCTAAAAGAAAAGGTGTTGAAGTATATTATTCTAGACAGAAAGAAGATTTGGGAAAATTCTATGAGTTATATAAAATTACGACAGTAAGAGATAATATTGGTTGCAGGTCATATGAATATTTTGAAAAGATGTTGGAGGCTTATGATGAAAACCATTTAAGAATTTATATTGCCAAACATGAAGATGATTATTTATCTGCTGCTATTGCTATTAATTATGGAAAAGAATTGTTTTATTTATATGGTGCTAGCAGTAATGAAAAAAGAAATTTGATGCCAAATTATTTAATGCAATGGGAAATGATTAAGTGGGGTCTTGAAACGGAATGTAAAAAATATAACTTTGGTGGAGTCCTACATTTGGATGAACAAAATGGTTTATATAAATTCAAAATTGGATTTTGTAAAAAGGATGGAATCACGGAATATATCGGAGAGATAGATAAAGTATATGATAAAAAAATGTATTTTTTATATACGAAAACATTACCATTACTAAAAAAGATTAATATGTTTTTTGTAAATTTAAAAAATAAAAAATAAATTGCATAAAAAAATAGCATACTCATATAATAAAAAATAGGAGTATGCTTTGTTAAAGTAGAGGGGGAATAAAATGGCAAGACAAATATGGAAACCTGGTACAATGTTAAATCCAGTACCAGTTGTGATGATTACATCAAAAGAGGGAGAAAGAGAAAATGTTTGTACAGTAGCATGGACAGGGACAATCTGCTCTGATCCGGCAATGACATATATATCGTTAAGAAAAGAAAGATATTCTTATGATATAATTAAAAATAGTGGGAAATTTTGTATTAATCTTGTGAACGAGCAATTAGCATATGCTACAGATTATTGTGGCGTAAAATCAGGAAGAGATGAAAACAAATTTTTATCTATGAATTTAGAAAAAGAAAAGGCTATTAATTTTGATTGCCCAACAATAAAAGATAGTCCGATTGTTTTGGAATGTGAAGTTGAAGAAATCAAAGAACTTGGTTCACATGATATGTTTATTGCAAAGATAGTATCTGTTGATATAGATGATCAATATATGGATGAAAATGGTAGATTTGATATGCAAAAGTGTAATTTAGTAACATATTCTCATGGTGAATACTATAAATTAGGAGAAAAAATAGGAAAATTTGGATACTCTGTGAAAAAAATATAAATTAATGCAAACTATTGTTGACTTTAAAAACAATATATTATATACTATGGTTGATATATTTAAATAGGCTTAAGATAACTATTTAAGGCGTTGCTTTATTGGTTATTCTTGGGCTATTTTTGTATCTAAATTTGTTAAGGAGGTCTTTTTATGAGTACAATGCAGTATGTTGTGGCTCTGAACACAATGGATTTTTCCCTAGACCGAGCGAGGATTCTTAGCAGTAAGAAAAATACCCGGAGGGTAAGTAAATATAAAGATCGAAAAGGAGAGATAAGAAGACAGTTGGAACAATGCATGGCATGGTTAATTTCGCTCGAAGATTTAGATGTATGTCGAGATATCTATGTTGCAGAAATTGCTCGGCAGTTAAGAGCTGGAAATTACTCATCAAAAGAGTTTAAAAATGAGAAGAAAAATTTTTTACGATACTATAGCGATAGCTGGTCTACTGGTGAAATAACAGAACTAGATATTCAAAATTTTTTACTTCTTAAACGGATAAAAAGTGAATATACGAAAATTTTAAAAAACAATCGCTGTAAATTCAAACAGTTTAAAACAACCATTAAGCGTTTTACAGTAGCAGAGGCTGCCAATTTCCCAATAACGTATTACAACTTAATAGACAAAGCTATTGAGGACGGAAAGGATTCTTTTGAAGTATCATTAAAAATTTATACCAAAAAGGATGTCGCAAAGTTTCTTCTTGTTTTGGATTATGCTTTGAATAATGATAAAATTTTTGAAATACTGGATGTTCCAGATGTTTTCTATGTTCTTCGACAAATCATATGCGCAGGACCTGATTTTTATTTCAAAAGATAAAGGTTGAAAAATATTAAATAAGAGCAATTACAAAAAAATGTAATTGCTCTTGTTTTCTGTTATAGAAATGAAATAAATGTAAATAATAAATGTGAGGTGAAAACATGAAAGAGGAAATAGAATTTTTAGATTTTATTTATCAAAATGCAAAGATGGGGCAAGAATCTATTGGAAGGTTATTAAAAACAAGAAATAAAAATGATGAAATAGAAGTAGTAGCAAGAGAACAATTAAACGATTATAGAAGAATATCAAATTCTGCCAAAGGAATGATAGAAAGAAGAAAGAAAAAGGCTAAAGAATTAGATATTATATCTAAGGTGGCAACGAATATGAGTATTAAATTTAATTTAGCAAAAGATGATAGTCAAAAAGAAGTGGCAGATATGCTTATAAAAGGTAGTACTATGGGTATTACACAAATAAAAAAACATTTAGACGATTACAAATTAAAAAATAAAAATGTTATCAATTTAGCTAATCGATTACTTTCGATTGAAGAGAAAAATCTAGAAAATTTAGTTAAGTTCACATAAAAGCAACATAAATGATTGACTTTTTAATATTTTTGTAGTATAATAACCTATGGAATATAGAATTCCATTATATATGTTGCTAATTAGTAACGTATGCCCATTAATGAATTTTTTTCATTAATATAATATAAATATAAAATATAGAAATATATCTTTAATTTGTTTAAGATTGAAGTTTTTATATATCGTTAACCACTTAAATGTGGAAGTTCTGTGTAGAGAGTGTAGCTTTTGTTAGCTACATGTTGGCTCATTACCAACACTTCCCCTCCGCCTTGTCGCTTGGTAACCGGCAAGGCAAAGTAGATTATGCTTATAGAGTCATAACGCATTAAGCCGGAATATAGTATTCCGGTTTAATGCGTTATTTGGGGAAAGTATCTTAGTTAGTAGCATAATATAAGAAAAACAAGTAAAAACTGCTAAGAAAATATAGAAAAAGTGAGAATATACTTGCGTTTTACATATATATGTAGTATAATATTAGCATAATATGCTAGAGTGAGAGGGTGAACAAATCCTCTCACTTAACTTTAAATGGTGGTGAATAAAATGGGAGTGAAAATTGAGCATTCTGTAGAAGAGAAAATAGAACCAATAGTGAAAGAATTAGACTTTGACATAGAATATGTGGAATACGTAAATGAAGGTGGAAATAACATTTTAAGAATTGTGTTAGATAAGTCAAATGGTACTATTGATGTAGACGAATGTGAAAAGGTAAGTAGAGCAGTAGAAAATACGGTAGATACTTTAATCAAAAATGAATATGTTTTAGAAGTATCATCTCCAGGAATAGAACGACAATTAAAAAATATACGTTTATACAAGAAGTATACGAGTCAAGAGATATTTGTTAAATTATATCAAAAAACAGAATACGGTAAAGAAATAACAGGAATACTAACTAATGTTAATGAAAATGATAATACGATAACAGTTAGTATTAACGGAAAAGATATTGTGCTTAAATTAGAAGAGATTACTTCAGCTCATACTGTTTATGATTTCTCAAAAGACTTAAAAGATGCTAAACCAGTCAATTTAAATAAATTAAACAAGTTTAATAAAAAATAGAATATATTATTAGGGGGAATAAGAAAATGAAAAGTGAAAAGATAAGTGCAAAAGAACTTTTTGGAGCAATTGATCAATTATATGAAGAGAAAGGTATTACAAGAGAGTATCTAATTGATTCTTTAAAAATGGCTTTAGAAGCTGCTTATAGAAAAAATTATGAGACTAATGAAAATATTGTTGTTGATTTTGATGAACAAAATATAAAAGTGTATGCAGTAAAACAAATTGTGAAAGCGCCAAAAGATGTCGAAGATGCTAATATTCAAATTTCATTGGAAGAGGCAAAAACAATTTCAAAAAGAGCCAAAGTAGGAGACACCATCAATATTGAAGTGACACCAAAAAATTTCGGTAGAATAGCTGCTGGTGCAGGTAAACAAATTATTGTACAAAGATTAAGAGAAGCAGAACGTGATTTGGTTTATACACAATATGCAGATAAAGAGGGTCAAATTGTTGTTGGAATCGTCCAAAGAACCGATAAATTTGGTACTATTGTTGATCTAGGAAGAATTGAGGCACTTATCCCAGTAAAGGAACAAATAAAAACAGAACAATTACAAACACATCAAAGAATTAAGGTATATGTAGAAAGTGTATCTGAAAGTGGTAAATATGGGCCACAAATTGTACTTTCAAGAAGATCTCCTAATTTAGTAAGAAGATTATTTGAATTAGAAATACCAGAAATTGTTGATGGAACAGTAGAAATAAAAGACGTCGCAAGAGAAGCTGGTGTAAGAACTAAAATTTCTGTTTGGTCTAATGATGAAAATGTAGATCCAGTTGGAAGCTTAGTTGGAAAAAAAGGTGTGAGAATTCAGCCAATTATTAATGAATTAGGTGGAGAAAGAATAGATATTATACCATATAGTGATGACATACCAAGTTATATCATCAATGCTCTTTCACCAGCGGAAATACTTGCTATTGATATTAACGATGAAGAAAAGATTGCAACTGTAGTAGTACCAGATGAAACATTGTCTTATGCGATTGGTGCAGGTGGACAAAATGTTAGACTTGCAGCAATACTGACTGGTTGGAAAATTGATATTAAGACAGAAACACAAATAAGAGAAACTGTTGTAGAGTAAGGTGATGGAATGGAACCAATAAGAAGTTGTGACATATGCAAAAATAAAGTTCCAAAATCTAAACTTTTAAGAATAGTATCAAAAAATCATCAAGCAATATTAGATGAGAATCAAAAAATGAATACAAGGGGTATTTATTTTTGCAACAATAAAAAATGCTTGGAAAAAGCTCAAAAGATGTTAGATAGGAATAAACTTACCGTTAAAATAAATGTGGATAAAGAAAGTTTAAAAAAAGTATTAGAAGAAGTAGAAAGTGAATTGGGGGAATAAATTTGGGAAAAATGAAATTAAGTGAGTTAGCAAAAAAGTTAAATCTCACAAGTGCTGAATTGACAGAAAAATTAGTAAAGAGTGGAGTGGAAGTAAAATCTGCTTCTACTGTTTTGGATGAAAGTGTAGTAGAAAAAGTAATGGGTGTTAAAATTTCAAATGATAAAAAAGAGGAAAAAGCAAAATCTGATGTGCATATTATTAGAAGAAATGTTAGAGTGATTAACACAGAAGGCGACAAGAAAGAAGTAGAACAAATCACTACTAATATTTCTGGTGATATCAAAAAATCTCATATCGTAGAAAGGGCTGAAAGAAGTAATTCTCAAGTTAGAACTAATAGTATTGACACAAATAGGCAAAGAAATCAATTTGATAGAAAACCTAGATTTGACAAAAACAGAAATACGAACATTGTTATTACTAGAAATGGTCAGCCTGTTGCAAAAAAAGAGGAAGAAAAAGAACTCGTTAAACAACCAACACCCGAAGTTGTGAAACAAGTTGAAAATATAAATGATAATGATAATCGTAACGTTAGAAATAATGGTTATGATAGAAGAGATACCCAATTCAACCCAAGATACCCAAATAGACCTCATGGTGAACGTCAAAATTATTCTCAGGATAATGCAAGACCAGCATATAATAGAGATGGAAATAATCAAAAACCATATAATAGGGATAGTGTAGGTGGTTCAAGACCATATAATAGAGATAATAATGGGCAAAGACCATACAATCGTGATAACACTAATGGTGGAACATCAAGACCATACAATCGTGATAATAATGGTGGAAATTCGAGACCAACGTATAATAGAGATGGTAATAATACACAAAGACCATATAACAGAGATAATAATGGGCAAAGACCATACAATCGTGATAACACTAATGGTGGTTATAGAGGAAACAGAACAGGAGATAATACTTCTTACCAAGTTAATAAATTTATTAAACAAGCCTCAGCTATACCTACTGAGCAAAAAGAGGTAAGAGAATATAATAACATCAATATTGACAAAAAGAAATATAATGATAAACCTTTAGTGGAATCAAAGAAAGATAAATTAGATAAAAATAAATTAAGAGAACAACATTCTAGAGTATCTACTTCAAAATTAAAAGGCTTGGAAATTAATTCGGCTGGTTTAATGGATTTATATGAAAGAGATAGTGACAGTGCAAGAAAAACTGCTAGAAGAAATAAAAAAGTAAAAATTGAAATGAAACAAACAAAAATTATCCCAATGACAGAAGTAAAATTACCAGAAATTATGACAGTAAAGGAATTTGCTGAAGCACTAAAGAAACAATCTTCTGAGATTATTAAGAAATTATTTGCTTTAGGAATACTTGCTACAGTTAATCAAGATATTGATTTTGATACAGCGTATTTAATTGCTGGAGAATTTGGTATCACTGCAACTAAAGAAGTAAAAGTAACAGAGGAAGATATACTTTTTGACGAAAGTGAAGATGAAGAAAAAGACCTTTCACCAAGACCTCCAATTGTTGTTGTTATGGGACACGTAGATCATGGTAAAACATCATTACTAGATAGATTAAGAAGTGCCCATGTTGTTAGCGGAGAAGCTGGTGGAATTACACAACATATTGGTGCGTATAAAGTTGAGATTAAAGGAAGAGAAATTTGTTTTCTTGATACTCCTGGACATGAGGCATTTACAGCAATGAGAGCAAGGGGAGCACAAGTAACAGATATAGCAGTTATCGTTGTAGCAGCAGATGATGGTATCAAACCACAAACTATTGAGGCAATTGACCATGCTAAAGCTGCAGGTGTTTCTATTGTAGTTGCTATTAATAAGATTGATAAACCAACTGCAAATGTTGATAGAGTAAAGCAAGAATTACTAGAAATTGGATTAGTACCAGAAGAATGGGGCGGCGATACTATTTGTGTTCCAATCTCAGCTATGACAGGTGAAGGTATTGATAATTTGCTTGAAATGCTATTACTTGTTGCTGATATGAAAGACTTAAAAGCAAATAAAAACAAACAAGCAAAAGGAACAATTCTTGAGGCTAGACTTGATAAGACAAAAGGTACTACCGTTTCTATGTTAGTCCAAAGAGGTCAGTTAAATATTGGAGACACGATTGTTGTTGGCGATATGGTTTCTAAAATACGTGCTATGAAAGACGATAAGGGAAGAAGAGTAAAAAGTGTTGGACCTTCTACTCCTGTAGAAGTACTTGGTTTATCACATGTGCCACAAACTGGTGATGTGTTCTATGAAGTTGAGAACGAAAAAGTAGCAAAACAATTAATTGATAAGAGAAAAGCAGATGTTCGTAATCAATTAATTAGACAAGGAAGTAAAGTAACACTGGATGATTTATTTGGACAAATCAAAGAAGGTAAAATAAAAGATCTTAATGTTATTATTAAAGCTGATGTTCAGGGTTCTGTAGAAGCATTAAAAGAATCACTAGAAAAATTATCAAATGATGAAGTAAGAGTAAGAGTATTACATGCTTCAACAGGTGGTATTAAAGAAAGCGATGTAACTCTTGCCTCCGTTTCTAATGCGATTATTATTGGATTTAATGTTAGACCAGAATCAGTAGCTGCAACACAAGCAGATAAAGAAAAAGTAGATATGAGATTATATAGCGTTATCTATGATGCAATTGATGATGTTCAAACAGCATTAAAAGGAATGATTCCTAAAAAATACAAAGAAGTAATGCTTGGAACAGCAGAAATAAGAAGAATCTTCAAAATTACTGGCGTTGGTATCGTAGCTGGCTGTTATGTAAAATCTGGTAAGATTATCAGAAACCAAATGGTTAGAATTGTAAGAGACTCTATCGTTGTTCTTTCTGTTAAAATCGATAACTTAAAAAGAGAAAAAGACGAAGTAAAAGAAGTTGCTGAAGGATATGAATGTGGAATTAAATTAGAAAAATTCTCTGATATCAAAGAAGGCGACATTCTAGAATGTTACGAAATGATTGAGGAAAAAGTTTAAAGAAAGAGTGAATTTTTATGCAAAGACATGAAAGATTAGAACAAGATGCCAAAGTGGCACTTAGCCAAATTATTACTTATGAAGTGAAAAATCCATCCGTTACAGGTTTAATCTCTGTAACGGATGTGAAGATAACACCAGATCAAAAATATGCTAAAATATACATTAGCATATTTGGTAAACAAAACAAAGAAAAAGTAATAGAAGCATTAAAACAATCTTCTGGTTTTATCAGAACAGAACTTGGAAAAAGTGTTCGTATGAGAAATGTTCCTGCGTTAGTGTTTGAATTAGATGATTCAATAGAATATGGAACTCATATGGATAAAATAATATCTGACGTGGTAAAAAAAGACAAAGAAAATAACAAAAATTAAATCATCATATAAAGCTTGAGGTGAATGTAATGTTTAAAAAAGCAAAAGAAATGATAGAAAAAGCAAATAAGATATATGTAGTGGGCCATATTAATCCTGATGGAGATGCCATTGGCTCTTCTTTTGCTGTCTATTTTGCTCTAAAAAATATGGGTAAGGACGTAAACGTTATCATGCCTAAATATTCAGAGTCCTTTGCTTTTTTACCAGGTATTGCTAATGCTGTGGAAAGTGTGGAAGAAGAATGTTACGATTTGTTAATTGCTGTTGATTCTTCTGTTAAAACACGTCTGGCTATTTCTGAAAAAGATTATAACAAAGCAAAACAAGTGATAATGTTAGATCATCATAAAACGTCAGAACCATTCGGAGATTTTCAATATATTAATTCGGAGATTCCTGCTGCTAGTCAGATTATTTATGATTTTTTAACAGAAATTGGTTGTGAAATTGATAAAACAATTGCTACGTATCTATACGCTGGAATTGTAACAGATACAGGTAGTTTTAATTATTCATCTACAAAACCATCAACACTTTTAATTGCAGCAAAATTATTGGAATTAAACATTGATTTTTCTGAGATATGCAAAAAATTAAATGATACTATTAAAGAGGCAAAATTAAGATTGATTGCACTTACCATAGATAATATGGAGGTATATTTTGATGGTAAATTTAGATATAGCTATGTTAGTTATGAAGATATCAAAAGACTTGGTCTAGATGAAGAAGATGCAGAAGGGATGACAAACTATTTACGTATGGTAGAAGGAACAGAAATTGCTGTTGCTGTAAGAGGTAAGAGTAATGGAACTAATAAAGTTAGCATGCGTTCAAATGGAAAAGTAGATGTATCTAAGATTGCTATTTCCTTTGATGGTGGTGGACATGCAAGAGCTGCTGGCTATACTATGCCAAAGGATTTAGAGACAAGTAAAAAAGAGTTATTAGATGCGGTAGGAGTGATGCTTAAGTGATAATACCTCAGGTTAAAAATGGAATTTTAAATATAGATAAACCACAAGGTATAACATCTCATGATGTAGTAGATGTCATAAGGAAAATATTTCCTAAAATGAAAGTGGGACATACAGGTACGTTAGATCCACTTGCTACAGGAGTTTTACCGATTTGTATTGGTGAAGCGACTAAACTTACCAATGAATTAACATGTGAGAACAAAACATATAAAGTGAAAATATTATTAGGGGTAGAAACAGATACCTACGATGTTACTGGTAAAATCATGTTTGCGAGTACAATTAATAAAGATGAAATATATATAAAAGAAAGAATCAAAAGATTCATTGGCGTGCAGGAACAAATGCCTCCTATTTATAGTGCTATTCGTATTGCTGGTAAAAGAGCTTATTCTTATGCAAGAGAAGGGAAAAAAGTCGACCTTGCTCCAAGAAAGATAGAGATTTATTCTATAGAAGATATAAAAGTAAATCTTGAAAAGAGGGAAGTAGAATTTGTGGTTGAATGCTCAAAAGGCACATATATTCGTAGTCTGGCAAATGATATTGGCAAGAAAATTGGTTGTGGTGCTATCATGACAGAACTTAGAAGAATAAGAACTGGTAATTTTAATATTATAAATAGCATACCATTATATGATTTTTTAAAATTGCAATATGAAGAAATGATAAGTAAAATAACATCTATCGAAGAATATTATAAAGAGGCAAAAAGAATCAATCTTTCCAAAGAAGATTATATGAAGTTCTTAAATGGTGTACAGTTTGAGATGGAAACTAAAGAAAGAATTGTTACTGTGTATTTTAACAATGATTTCAAAGGTTTAGGTATAGTCAATGATAATATTATGAAAAGATATGTTGTAGAATAGAATGTAGAACTCTTTGTAAATAGTTGCAATATAAATTCAAAAAATTATTAGAAAAAGTAATAACCAGGATGATTTAATTGATCTTGGTTGTTTTTTTATATTCAAATAAAAAATACATATGACAAAATAAACAAATTAGATTTATCTAAAAATAATGCTGAAGTGTAAAATTTTTATTTTACACCCCAACATTTATTATAGAACTGAAAGTAGTTACTGTATAGTAGCTACTTTTTTTACTCCTAATTTTGAATAAAGCAATTTGTATCATTGACAAAGATACTATTTAAGTATAAAATATATAGTATAAAAATAGGAGAAAAAATATGAAATATTGTGATAAAAAAGGAATTACATTACTAATATTAATGATTACGATAACAACATTAATGATAATATTTACTGCTATTACATTAGCATATACCAATATCTCTAATTCAACAAAGCAAAGGGAATTTGCCAAAGAAATTTATGAAATTCAAAAACTAGTTGATCAGTATCATTTTATGAATAATAAATATCCAATTAGTAAGGGGACTACTCCTTTCTTATTAGATTTATACTCTGTTCCTGTAAACTCTAGGGTGCAATTTGATAAAGAGCCTAACTATGCTACTTTTACCATTGAATTGAGAGAAATTGACTTATATGAGATAGGGGCCGAAGAAGTAAATAGAGGAACAAAATCTGGTGCCGACTCTGGAGATATTTACGCTGTATCAGAAAGCACAGGTATTGTTTATTATATTAAAGGACAAAAAATCGGAAGAAATAAATATTTTACATTAACAGATGAACTTTTAAAGACATTAGATATGTAAAAGATGTGAGGTTGAACATGAAAAAAGGTATTTCACTACTGATGCTAACAACAATAGTACTTGTAATGCTAGTAATATCTACTACTGTTGTTATTTCAGGAAAGAGTGCAATTGATAATTCTACTAAAATAAAATTTGCAAATGAAGTGTTTTATTTGCAAGGAATGATAGATGCTTATGTACAAAATAATCAAGGTGATTTTCCAGTTGAAGAATCTATTATAGTTGATTTAAGTAAAGTAAGTCCTGAAATGATGACTCAATTTTCTGCTGAAACTAAAAATAATAATACCATTACTCTGCACAAAATAGATATGTCAAAATTAAGCAAAACAGAGTTAAGATATGGAAAAGAAAAGAATAAAGAAGATATCTATGGGGTATCAAAAGAAACTGGTATTGTGTATTATGTACAGGGAATCAAAGTGAATAACAAATCGTACTATACGTTAAATAGCGAGTTAGAAGCGCTAATTGATTATGATACAATAGATAGTCCACTATCTAAAGACGGTATTATTTTTAAGCCATCTACAACAACGTGGACAAATAAGGATATAACAGTAAAGACGAGTGTCCCAAAAAAATATAATGTGCTCGAGGCTACTGTCAAAAATGCAAGTAATGCTATTATAGCATCGCTACAGGGAGTAGCAACAGATAATTACATGATTTATGATGCTACTAATGTTGGTGAAAACTGTTATGTAGAGATAAAGTATCAAAGGTCAACGTCCGATACAACTGTCTTAAGGCAGGTCTATACTGCTGATAATGTGGATAAAACACCTATAGCTATATCCAATATCATTACAAAAGTGATGCAAGAAACAAATGGCAATGAGAAAAAAATAAGTATTAGTTTTGATGTATTAAATGATATAAGTGGATTAAAGGTATTAAAATATGAAGCGGAAAACATACAAGAAAGTGTAGCAAAAAGTTACTTTCAAGCAAATGGCATTTTAATACAAAATAATAATATAGTAGTGGATGGCACTATAAAACATATCACAATCTATGCCGAAGATAATGCTGGAAATGGTGTTGTAAAAGGTGTTCAATTATAACAGATGAAATTTAGGGAGGGAAGATATGAAAAAACGGTTTGTCTTTAATGTCAACGGTTGCAACAGTAACAATCATGCTCATACTAATGACAACAATCATTATAGCGGCAAATAACATATCTACTAATACCAAAAGAATTAATTTTGCAAGTGAGATAAAAACAATCCAACAAGCAGTTAATAGTTATGCTTCAAAAAATGACGGAGATTATCCAGTACTTAATAATATAGTGGTAGATATATCAGCATTGGATACTGCTTATCAAAATCAGTTTAAAGAAAATTTAGAAACAGTTATGAATGGAAAAATTGTCTTAAATGAGATTGATTACGATAAAATAGGTATCACTGATTTAAAATATGGTAATGGTAAAAGGAGTGCTAATGACATCTATGCTGTTTCAATGCAAACTGGTAAAGTATATTATGTGATGGGACTTACCATTAATAACTATTCGTATTATACACTTACCACTGATTTAGTGAATTTATTAAAATTAAGTGATAAACAAATTGATATTACAGATCCTGTTATTGTATTTACTCCTAACAATATCGATTGGAGCAATACTAACGTAGAGGTATCCATTAAGATACCAAAATTATTTTCTTTGCAGGAAATAAAGGTCAATAACACTGCAATTAGTATTGCTAATCCCATTGAAGAAGGAAGTTATAACGTATATAATGTAGAAAACACAGGTAATTATTCTATTTTGGTTACCTATACCAATAGTCAAATAAGTACGCAAAAACTATATGCTAAATATAGCGTAACTAATTTTGATAATATAGCTCCCGCTTTTACATTAGGAGAAGTAAAAAAAATGGATGGTGGTAATTTATCAGGCTATGTAGATATCACAAGTAAAATAGAAAATGGTAGCGGACTTAAAAAGATAAAATACGAATACAACGGTATTTATGAAACGGCAATCGGTTCAGAAGATAAAAAAACGGTAAAGGCTCACTTTGAAAATAATGGGATAGAACTAGATACGAAAGCAACGATGATACCAATTAGAAAAGAAACTAGAAAATTGACCGTATATATGGAAGATAATGCTGGAAACAATAGTATCATGACAATAGGTATCGACTTAAAATCAGAATTTGCAAGTTATATTCAAAATGGATTGATATTACATTTAGATGGGATACAAAATACAAGAGCAGGGCATAATAGTTCTTCAAAAATATGGGAGGATTTAAGTGCACAAGGTAATAATGGCACCTTAAAATTTACGTCACCAACATGGAATGAAAATTCACTAGCATTTTCAAGTTCTAATGCAAATGCGGTATTATTTGGAATCATGAATCCAACCTATGTGACACAAGAATTAGTATTTAAATTTGATAGTTTAGCTACTTCAGATGTTCAAACTATATTTGCTAATTTTGAGGGTGGTGGCTACGGTTACGAGTATAATAAATTAACAAATAAATTCTATTATCAAGTATTTGTGAAGGAGAGTGGATCATATAAACAAGTTGTAATAGACGCAAATCCACAAGTGGGAAAAATCTACTATCTTTCATCAAAGTATGATGGAAATAACATAACGATATATAGTAATGGAGAAAAAATCGGTTCACTAAAGGTACCAGGAACTATTGGAATTCCATCCAATACTATTATGGCGATGGGAGCTAATCCTACAGGTAATGGGATTGATACTTATTATTGCGATATTACGGTATATTCGGCTAGAATATATAACAGAGTATGTTCAGATGCGGAAATTATGTCTAATTATTTGATAGATAGAGGAAGATTTTAACAGTATACAAAGATAGAAAAAATAGATCATTAATAAGATAGTTATATAACAAATAGTAGGGTGTGAAAGAAGAAATTCACACCCGATATTTGTTTTGTAAAAACTATAATGAGAGGTAAAGTACTTTACAATGGGATTACATTCATCAATAAAAAATTGAGGTACATCAAAATAATAGCATTAAATTACAAGATAAGAAGAAATCCGACTATTTTCTATGGTAAATGCTTGAATGTAGTGGAATCGTTTGACATATAATATAAATAGTAGTATAATTATGTCGTAAAATTTTAGCAAAAAGGTGGAAAAATAAATGGAAATTGTTAAAACAATACTAAAGGTTATTTATTATATGATAGATATAGCTGTTATAATATATATGTCATATTATGTGATAACTGGTTTATTTGTTTTTATAAATAATAAAAAAAGAAAAATTAAAAACTATAGGGCAAAGCATAAGTTAGCTGTTGTTGTAGCTGCGAGGAATGAAGGTAAGGTAATTGGTCATTTAATTGATAGCCTCAAGAAACAAAATTATCCAAAAAATTTGTATGACATTTTTATTGTACCAAATAATTGTACTGACAATACAAAGGAAATTGCTGAAAAATATGGTGCACATATTATAGAGTGTCAAGGTAATGTTGCTTCTAAAGGTGAAGCATTGAAATATGCTTTTAAATTCATAAATCAAAATTTTTTAGAGTTCGATGCTTATTGTGTTTTTGATGCTGATAATATTGTTCACCCAAATTTTTTAAGAAGAATGAATGATGCTTTATGTTCTGGTTTTCATGTAGCACAGGGATATAGAGATAGTAAAAATCCATCTGATACTTGGATTTCAAGTTGCTACTCGTTGTTTTATTGGACACAAAATTTCTTCTTTAATCAAGCAAGACATAATATGGGATGGTCTGCTTCTATTAATGGAACTGGATTTATGGTGACAAGGGAGTTAATACAAAAAAACGGTTTTAATACAATAACGTTAACAGAAGATATTGAGTTTGCGGCACAGTGTGCTTTAAATAATGAAAAAATAGCTTTTGTAAAAGATGCTATTACTTATGATGAGCAACCTTTAGATTTTTCACAATCGTGGAAACAAAGAAAACGTTGGTCAATTGGTACTATGCAATGTTGTAAGTATTATTCAACAAAGCTTATGAAAGTAGCCTTTAAGTCAAAAGTTCCACAAGCATTTGATATGAGTCTATTTTTTATAGCACCATTCATCCAAATATTAGGACTTTTAGTATTTATTATATTACTTATATACAATATTTTTGATATACAAGTTTATGATATTTCTCGTTTCCTTTATGATTATAATATCTTTTCTCTTGCATTGGTATATATTGCTACTATTGTTATTTCAGCCTTTGTTGTACTTGTGGAAAAGAAAAAAGTTAAAAGAGCATTTAAAGGAATACTGACCATAGCTATCTTTATGCTTAGTTGGATTCCTATTCATATTCTTTGTTTAATCAAGAGAAACAAGATATGGGAACCTATTGAACATTCAAGAACAATTAATATAGATAGTATAATTGATATGAACGTCAAATAATTATGAAGACCAAGAAAATCCTTGGTCTTTCTTGTTATCTTTTATTTTATTTTATCGTTATAATTAATGTACAGCAAAATCTATGTATAGGAGGGGAAGATGAGCATTGAATATTTAGTTGAAAAATACAACAAATTAGTCTATAGAATATGTTATGATATGCTTGGTTCCTCTCTTGATGCACAAGATATTACTCAAGAAGTGTACTTAAGTTTATATTTAAATTTTGAAAGATACAAAGATTTAGTGGAGAATGATATTAAAAATATTATTTGTAAAATAGCCCTAAATAAATGTAAAGATGTTTTGAAAAGTAAAGCTAGAAAATTACAGAATCTAACCAATGATGATTTGATTTGTCTAGAAAATTACGAAGCAGATAATAACATTGAAGAAGAAATTTATTTAAAAGATAGATCTAAATATCTTTCAAAAATAGTCAACGAACTAAAAGAGCCATATAATGATATATTAAGGAAATATTATTTAGAGGAACTTAGTTTAGATGAAATAGCAGACTTAAGAAACACGAGTAAAGCTACTATCAAGATGCAGATACATAGAGGTAAGAGTATACTGAAAGAAAAATTAAAAGAAAGTGGAGGTGGTACTTACTATGATGAATGAAAATAAGATGAGAAAAGAAGAACTAGAGTTGGAATACAAAATAAACAAGATAGATAATTTCTTAAATGGTAGTGCAAATTTAGAATTATATATCGAAAGCATAGAAAATAGTAATATTGATGTGCCATCAGATATAGAAGATAGAATATTATCAAAACTTAAAATAAAGAAAACGGAGCATAAAAAAGAAACAGAAATTAAACAATTTAAAAGTGAAATAATTAATATAACTGATAAAAATAAAAAAGAAAAAATAGGCAAGAAGCATAAATACTTTGATATATTAAAAATAGCAGCTTGTACCGTATTTGCATTATTCATTTGGGAAGTTGTTTTCTCAAAACAAGAAATGTATGCAAGTAATAAGGATATGAAACTAGATAAAAATCAAGAAAAAGTATATGAAAGAATAGAAAATGTAACAAATAAAGTAAGTGAGTTTATGATGAAACCAGGTACTTTTGAAAGGAGAGATAATAAATGAAAAAGAATATGTTTTTAACGTTTTGTTTTAGTTTTATACCGGGTGCAGGTCAAATGTACCAAGGGTATATGAAAAGAGGTTTATCATTAATGATAATGATAGGTCTTGCCATAGCACTAACTAGCATAGTATCTATGCCATTATTTGCCATTCCAATTCCGTTGATATTTGCGTATTCATTCTTTGATACTTATAATATTAGAAACAGAATAGGAACAAATGCAGAGCAACAAGATAAGCTCATTTGGGAAAGTACATCAGTTGAAGATGCCTTTAATAAACTAAACATAAAAAAAAGAAGCGTTGTACTAGGAGTGATATTAATTGCAATAGGTGTGTATCTATTAATTAATTCAGTAATTAGACAAATTGCATTTGGGTATGATATTGAATGGTTATATAGAGCAATTGTAACTATTATGAACTATCTACCACCAATTTTAATTGCGGCAGCTTGTATTTGGGCTGGAAGTAAATTTATATCAAAGAAATAGGAGGAAAGCAACATGGAAAATCAAAATAATGATAGTAATGGGCAAGTTCAAAATAAGAAAATTAGAAAAATCGGAAGACTTACTTTTGGTATTACATTAATTCTAGTGGGATTATCAGTTTTCTTACAAACTCTTTTAACATTAGATATTTATAGATATATACTAATGTTATGGCCTTTAGTATTTGTATCAATTGGAATAGAAGTTATATACTTCTCAAGAAGAGAAGACACTAACGTCAAGTATGATGGTTTAGGTATATTTTTAATATTTGTTGTATTATTCTTTGGAACTATATTTGGAGCTATTAACTATGGGGTTAATAAAGTATTTTATAGTGATAATGTAAAAAATCAAATTGTAAGGGAATTAAGTGATGATGTCGTTACCTATGAGTTTGATAAAGAATTAGTAATTAATAACTATGCAGATAAAGCAATTGATGTTGAAATAGTGGAACAAAGTGATGAAGAATCAACAAGGATTATTGCAAAAGCAATTTATAAGGAACAATATGACATCAACTTGATATCATATTTTAGAGGAGATTATAGAATACATGATATGTTGTCCATCTCAAGATATCATCAAGATGATGATAATGTCGTTGGAGAAAACCGTATTGATATTATTAATATACCAAGTAATGTAGAAAATTTAAAGATTAAAGTCATTACTTCAAATAAAGATAATGTAAAGTTAATAGGAGATATTAATTTAAAATAACATTAAACTTCCTATACATAGCTATATTATTATACTAACCAATAAATAGACTCTTCGAAAAGGGTCTATTTATTGGTTTTTGTTAACTTGTTTACACCAAGATATTTTAAGAAAGTGTCGATATTTGAAGAATTTAAAAAAGACCTTTTAAACATATTGAACAAGCTAAGGAGGATATAAAAGAAGGTCGTTACCAAACAATGGAAGATTTTTGTGCAGAAATGGAGGGAAAATATAATATTGAATAATACTTATATTATTCAACCCACTGCAACTTTTAAGGAAGAGCTTGAACAAATAATATACTACATCAAATATAATCTAAAAGAACCCTCCATTGCTATTAATTTTTATAAAAAGGTTATCCGAGAAGTTTCCTCTCTTAAGTTTATGCCAGAAAGATATACAATAGCTTACAATGACAAAATAAATACTATCGAAAACTTTTAATCGGCAAATATGTGATATTATATGAGAGTTTACCTAAGACTCGGTCAGGTATTCGTTTTACACATTTTTCATGGCAGTCAAGATTATTTATATCTGTTATAATTTTAATCAAGCATTTTATTTTCACAATAAATTATATGTTTACAATCAAAACTTTCCCATCTAAATACATTTTTGTTATTTCAGAGTCACGTAGCTCAACTGGCACCTCTTCTACAGCACCATCATATATATTTTCATCTTCTTTAAATATCGTTACATGTAAAAAATGTAAGTCACGTATATACAATTTCATCACCCTCGCTATTATTGTAATTATATCAAATATCTTAAATAATCACAATAAAAATAAAAAATATTGACAAAAAGAATAATACATGATAATATATGAATGTATGAATAAGCGTTCATATGTTAAAGGGGGAATAAGTTTGAAGAAACATGAGTGTAAAGAATTAATGACAAGTAATAGTCATATTGTACATAATATACCAAATGTGGAGAGTATCACTAATTTAGCAGAACTTTTTAAAATTTTTGGTGATGCCACTAGAATTAAAATCATATACTGTATCTATGAAAAGAAGATGAATGTATGTGAGATAGCTACTTCTATTCATATGACACATTCTTCTGTATCGCATCAACTTAAAAACTTAAGACAAGCGAGGCTTGTAAAAGCAGAAAAAGAAGGAAAAGAAGTGTATTATTCACTATGCGACGAACATATAGAAAAAATATTTAGTTTGGGATTAGAACACATAAAGGAGATGTAAAGATGGAAGGTTGTTGTAAGCATGAACAAGATGGAAAAAAGGATAAAATAAACTATCTACTTACAATCATGGGAATTATTATATTTGTTACTGGTATTTTATGGAGAAGCTATACAGCAATTAGCGTTGTACTGTATATATTAAGTTATCTTTTGATTGGTTATGATATCTTTTTAAATGCCATAAAAAAATTATTTAGAAAAGATATGTTTGATGAAAATTTTCTCATGACAATTGCAACAGTGGGAGCTCTTGCAACTAAAAATTATATAGAAGGAATTGCAGTTTTATTGCTGTATAAGATTGGAGAATTTTTACAAGATAAAGCAGTCGAAAATTCTAAGAGGAAAATAGAAAAAGCGATTAATATCAAAGCAGAATATGCTAACATATATAAAGATAATGCCATTACAAAAGTAAATCCAATTGAAGTTAAAATTGGAGATACAATTCTTGTAAAAAATGGAGAAAAGGTACCATTAGATGGCATTGTTACAGAAGGAAATACTAGTATTGATACATCAGCATTAACAGGAGAGAGTATACCAAGAGAAATAAAAGAAGGAGATCGTATCCTATCAGGTAGCATTAACGTTAGTAATGCGATAAAAGTAAAAGTGACAAAAGATTATCAAGGCTCTACAGTGTATAAAATTATAGAGTTAATTCAAAATGCTGTAGAAAAAAAATCTAATACAGAGAAATTTATCACGAAGTTTTCTAAAGTATATACACCTATTGTTACAATGCTTGCATTGCTCATTGCAATCATATTTCCATTATTACTTAATATTCCAGTAGAGGAGAGTATCTTTAGGGCACTTACCTTTTTAGTAGTATCGTGTCCTTGTGCTTTAGTTATATCAGTTCCACTTGGATTTTTTGTTGGAATTGGTAGTTGTAGCAAAAGAGGAATTCTAGTAAAAGGAAGTAATTATTTAGATATCTTATCAACAATTGATACCATTTTATTTGATAAAACTGGTACGTTAACATATGGAACTTTTAAAGTAGTAAAAGAAGAACTAAAATCTGATAGAATTTCAAAAGAAAAAATAATAGAGTGTATTGTTTTAGCGGAAAGTTTATCTAATCATTATATTGCAAAGTCTATTGTCAATTATTATCATATTGATATTGATAAAAGTAAAATGACAGAACATAAAGAAATAGCTGGAAAAGGAATCATTGCAACCATAGATGGTAACATTGTCTTAGTAGGAAATGAAACCTTGTTAAGTGCTGAAAAAATATCGTATCATAAAGTCAATGAAATAGGAACTGTTTTACATGTTGTTATTAATAAGGAGCACATTGGCTATATCGTTTTAAATGATATGATAAAAGAAGGCTCCTATTCATTAATAAAGGGACTAAAGAGGCTTGGCATTAAAGAGACAATACTCGTAACTGGTGACAGGAAAAATGTCGCTGAAAATGTCGTTTACGAGTTAGCAATTGATGAGGTATATTCAGAACTCTTACCAAAAGATAAGGCAAATATAGTAGAAAAAATAAAGAGCAACAAAAAAATAGCTTATGTTGGTGATGGAATTAATGATGGACCAGTTATTGCTATTGCAGACGTAGGGATTGCGATGGGAGCTGGTAGTGATATTGCTATAGAAACTGCTGATATTGTATTAATGGATGACAAACCAGAAAAAATGATTACTGCAATTAAAATTGCTAGAAAAACAAAATTTGTTGTTACTCAAAATATCATTGCGATTCTTCTAGTCAAAATAGTCTTTTTAATACTGAGCGCCTTTGGTATATCTACTATGTGGGAAGCAATTTTTGCGGATGTTGGTATGTCATTACTAACAATACTTAATTGCATGAGAATTTATAAAATAAGGAAAAAATAAAAAGGAAAAAGCACCGTAAGGTGCTTTTAACATATTATTTGCATTTCTTCACAGGTCTTTTTAGATTTATTTAACAAATCTATTAACATGTTTGTTCTCTTCTTGCCCTTAATCGGTAAGGACATCGTTAGAACATGATTCGAATACTGGATTTGCGCAGGTAAAATATTTTTACGATACTGTCGTCTTTCACGTGCTTCGGGCTTATTCTGACAATTAGATAAAAATTCCAAAATTTTCATCTTCTCGGAGGAGTTATCATGTAAAGGTATACTAGCATTTAAACTATATTTTTTGAATAAATAGCCTTTCCGCTCAATTACAAAGTTCATGTCCAAAATTCGAAAAATTTTTATTGCTACCATTATATCTCCTCCATAAATTTATATTAAGATTAATAAAATATTTATGTCTATTATATCATAGAATTATGTAAAAGACAATATAAAATGACAGTTATTTTACAACTGTCATGTTTGGATAATATTTCTTTAATACCTCATCATTTAATTTTTCATCATAAAATTGTTCTATTATATTATTTGGTTCTTTACCAGCTCTTCTTTCTTTTTGTCTTAAAGCAGCGCCAGATGTAAACAATATATCAAAGCTAACAATAAAAATTAGAATCCATGTTAATGTCTTACCAACTTTATTGGGTATCTTTTCTATCATTTTAGACATAAATGGATAGATAAGTCTTACCCATAAAATACCCAGGAATCCCCAAAATATGCAATATACTAAGCTAGTTCTCTCAAAGATTCCTAATGTGTCTTTCCCATAATACCAAGAGACAGTACCAAAAACCATTTCTTGAAAAAAACTACAAAGCCATTCAAAAGCACCACCAACAACAAAACTACCAATATAGATGAATATATTTTTCCAACCTGTCATTCTTACAAAACATACAGAAATTAATACGGCACCAATACCATATACTGGGTTGAGCGGTTCTAGTATTAATGCTGTCCTACTCTCGAAATAACCATTGGTTACAATACACCATATTGTTTCAACCACTACACCAAAAAAGCAACCTATATAAAATATCCAAAAAAGTTTATAGAAGTTTAAACCTGTTGCAAAAGACTTTTCTTTTTTTGGATTATCAGCGTCAATATTTTTTTCTAAATTAGTATCAATCCTCTTCATAAAAATACTCCTATTGTTATCTATTCTACTACAAATAACGACAAAATACAACAAAAGATAACAATTTATTAAAATATTATTTGTCTGCTACTATTCAATGGTAAAGTAAGTATAAAAAGAGCAATTTTGGTGAAACTAGTAGTAGTGATATAAAGAGGCGAAATATGAGAAATAAAAGTAAAAAAACGATTTTATCAATTGTATTTATTGTCTTTGTAATGATAGTATTTGCTAAAAATAGTATAGCCATACAAGGTAGTAAATGGATAGTAACAATGATTGGACCAGAAGAATTGATCATACCAAAAGATAGTAAAGATACAAATTTTAAATTTAACGTGAAGTTACAAGAAAAAAGTATGCCTAAATTGAATATTAAAGTAGAGTATTATAATAAGAATAATATAGTTTTAAAAAATAAAACAAATGAATTTATCGTGGAAGATACAAGTATTGTCCATTTAACTGGTAAGAATGCAATTGACACTTATGGACTGCAAGAAGGAAATTATACAATTGTTATGACAATTCAGGTACAAGAATATCAAAAAGAAATTAAAGTACCACTAAAGGTTGTACCAAAATTGACACATATTAAATTGAAATTAAAAAATAATTTTGAAAAAGATTATAGTATCAATGAAACACAACCTGTTATCATACCAGTGACAGTTTATGGTGTGGGAACTGACAAAAAAGAATATCCATTAAATGATGAATTATTAGAAATACAAGCATATTTTATGGAGCATATGAATCTTCCATTATACAATCGCAGTGGCACTTATTATTTAACATTGGACGTCAAGGATTTGGAAATGGTGCCAGATGAGTATGAAATAACATTTCAAGCAAAAAAATATGAAGATGAAACAAAGGAAACCATCCAATATGAAGCAAAAGCTTCTACTAATCTTTCTATTGTAAAAGGAATCAAAAGTATTGATTTTGATACGGACAAGATTGAAGTAGAAAAAGGTAAAGAGAAAAAAATTGATTTGCAAGTTACGCCAAGTGATGCTACTAAAGAAAATGTTAAATGGACATCAAACAACGAAGAAGTTGCAATGGTAAAAGAAGGAACAATAAAAGCAATGAATATTGGAAGTACTATTGTAACGGCTATGGTCGCAGACAAGAAAGCAGAAATATTAGTCATTGTAAAACCCATAATTTATATTGATGACATGAATATAAAGGATATAATAAATTCATTAACTGACCCAAATCAAGTACAAATTAATTTTGAAACACAAAAGGATTTATTGTTAAATCAAGAGATTTTAACAGTATTAAACTATCATAGAGAAAAGAATTTGTCTATTCTTGTAAAAGATGAGCATAAAACAAGATATTCATGGACCTTTCATGGCACAGATATAAGTAAAGATGAATTTAGTGATATTGCACTAAAGATTGGTACATCTCTTGAGGCGCCTAATTTAATAAAAAATAATGGAGAAGAAAAAATAAAAGAGGACGTTTTATATATTAACTTTGAACATGAAGGTGAAATCCCGTGTGATGTGGATATTGGTGTTTATGTAGGAGATAAATTCAAAGTAAAAGATAAGGTTAGACTGTATTACTATAATTCGGATAATCAGCAATTAGAATTTAAAAATAAAGATTTAGAAGTAAATGCAGAAGGAATGATTTCCTTTTCTATTGATCATTGTTCTACTTATGTCATTTCACAAAAGCCATTACTTCCAGAAAAGGGGACTACGGTAACTTTTGTTTTAATCACTTCACTTTGCGTGGTAGCGATATTCTTAAGTGTTTATTTTATTCATAAGAAAAAAAGAAAACAGTGTAATAATTTTTATAAATATCAATAGGTGATATGCAAAAAATTAAAATATACAGATACAAGTAGTAAAACGGCAGTCATACTAAAAGGGTTCAAAGTATCCACTATAGCAACAGAATAAACAGTAGATAATAGATTAGTAGTAATCGCACCAGATTATACTCATTAGTTCATTTATGAAACTTGTTATATATAGAAGATGATTTAGCAGAAAATATGAATACAAAATTCATTAAAAAGAAAGCATTGAAAATTTAATCATATTAGTATATAATATGATTGGTGATGAATATGGAAAATAATATAGTAGAAACAAAGAAAGAAAATAGTTCAAAAGTATATTTTACTGACTTTAGAGTAAAACAAGGAACTAATCTTTTGGAAAAATTAAAAAAATTAATGTTAAATGCAGGAATAAAAAATATAGATTTTAATAATAAATTTACAGCCATCAAAATTCATTTTGGTGAACCAGGTAATCTTTCGTATTTAAGACCAAATTATGCAAAAGTAGTGGCCGATTTAGTAAAGGAACTTGGTGGAAAACCATTCTTAACTGATTGTAATACGTTATATGTAGGTAGAAGAAAGAATGCTCTTGATCATATCGATGCAGCATATGAGGATGGATTTACTCCCTTTTCAACTGGTTGCCATGTGATTATTGCAGATGGAATTAAAGGAACAGATGAAGAATTAATTAAAATTGATATGGAATATGTAAAAGAAGCAAAGATAGGAAAAGCTATCACCGATAGTGATGTTATTATCTCTCTTAACCACTTCAAAGGACATGAAGCGGCAGGCTTTGGTGGGGCAATGAAAAATATTGGTATGGGTTGCGGTTCAAGAGCTGGTAAAATGGAAATGCATAGTAGTGGTAAACCAGAAAATAAACTAGAAAAATGTATTGGTTGTAAGCTATGTGCCAAACAATGTGCTCATGATGCTATCACTTTTGATGAGGCTGGTAAAGCTCATATTGACCACAATAAATGTGTAGGATGTGGTAGATGTATTGGAACATGTAACTTTGATGCGATTAGTAGTGGTGAGAGTCACTCTAATGACATATTAAATAGAAAAATAGCGGAATACACGTATGCAGTATTAAAAGATAAGCCAAATTTTCACATTAATTTAATTGTAGACGTTTCACCATACTGTGATTGTCATAGTGAAAATGATGCTCCTATTGTACCTAATATCGGAATGCTTGCTTCTTTTGACCCAGTAGCGTTGGATTTAGCTTGTATTGATTTGGTTAATGAACAAACTGCCATTCACGATAGTAGACTAGGTGAAAACATACATAAATTTAGTCATACTACTTTAGAAAATAGCGATAATTTAACATTAAATCATCCTGATACTAATTGGAAAAGTTGTATTGAACATGCAGTTAAAATTGGACTTGGAAATGAAAACTACGAATTGATAAAAATATAAAAGAAAGCCAGATGAAATAAAATTCATCTGGCAATTTTATATTTAATGAGATTTTTCTTCAATATTTTCTTCTATTTTACAATTTATTTCATCTTTATTAGGGATATCCTCTTTGGAATCATGTTTCTTTTTTGCTGATTTTCTATTTTGATACTTATGCACTGCTGCTTTTATTTCATCAAATGTCGTACCAAATTTTGGCATTTCTATATTTGGGAAAGCTTTAATCAACCTGTTTTGCAATAGGTCTTTTTTATTAATGATTTCTAATTTGATTTCCTCTAGCTGTTTAATGATAGCACTATTTTGCATTTTGTTATTAGTCTTTTCTTTAATTTGTTCTCCAAGGGTTTGTAAATAAGAAAGTTTGTCTTTTAAGTTTATAAGTCCAAGAACAGTAGCGGTTGTGTCAACTGATAAAACCATCACAAAAGAAGTAACAATCATTGGTATATATTGAAGTGGTAACATACCGATAACTTCTACCACTTTAGGATGAACTAGATAGATAACAAATAACGTTAAGATGGCAAATTCAAATGAGTTTAGCAAACATACTCTTCCGTTAATGTTTAGTGGAAGATGTGAATAATCCCACCATTTTGTATTGAATATTTGCTCCATGACATAACTTGTCACGTATTCTAAAATAGTAGTAACAACAAGAGCTAATAAAAATAATATAAATGGGTTTGCTGAAAATGGTTGTAGAATTAGTAGAAGAATGATAGCACCAAAACCATAAATAGGGCAATAAGGACCATATAAAAATCCTCTATCTACCCATTTATGTTGGCATATTCTACAATATATCATCTCAATACACCAGCCAACAATACTATATAAAATAAAATATAAAAAAACTACTTTCCATTCCATCATTTATCACATCCGATGCTAGCATTGTACACCAAAACGACAAGAAAGTCAATAAAAAGACATGGTATCTATATTGACAAATCAAAGAAAAAATTATATGATATATATATATAAATTAATTAGTGTGAGATGAAAGGATGAGTAAGAATGCAAGAATTTATAAAAAAATACAGCAAGAATACATTATTAATATCTATTTTGTTACTAATACTATCTATTTTTTTTATGTTAAAGCCATTATCTTCTATATATATACTTGTTAGACTATTTGCCGGAATTGTTGTAATAGATGGTATCATACATATTATTTCATATTTTAAAACGCCTCAAGAGATAAAAATATTTAGCTTTGAGTTTCTAGAGGGATTAATAGAGATTATTGGTGGTGGATTAACACTATTCTTCCCAGAATGGATTAGCGCTATTTTTCCGATTGTTATTGGATTATGGATTATGCTTAGCAGTGTTATAAAATTTCAACTTTCTTTAAACTTAAAATATGTGGAAGGAAGTAGATGGCTAATGTTGCTGATACTTTCTATTATTACAGCAATACTTGGGTTCATTATTATTTTAAATCCAATGATATCAACTGCGGCAATCACGGCAATATGTGGAGTTATCTTGTTTACATCGGAGCTTATTAACATTATTGAATATATCTTCATTTTAATTAAGTTAAAATAGTAAAATTGAAATATTGTTTTTTTAGTAATAAAAAAGAAGTAATTCCGTTAATAGAGATCTCTTGTACTTTTTGAATTCTGTAATCATGAATACGTTTTGTATTGCAATGACAAGAGGAGCAAGAATGATAGAAAGTAATAGAATCCATTCAAATATTGATAAAATTATGCTCTCTTCTAATGTTTTTTACTAAATTTCATTGAATGCTTAACAAATTAATGATATTGTTTTTATGCAATTGAATCACCTTTTAAACCTTTCTTTGACGTGTTTTCTAACATCATTTTAAGGCAAAAGTGATTTAATTGCATTTTTTTATGCAAAAATAATGTTAAAGTATAAATTTGTTTAACTTTACACCGCAACATTTATTATGCAGTCAAAAATTTTTATAATATAATGAATAATTTCAAATATCTCAAAATTCGACAATTTTTGCACAATGTATATCGTATGATAATATAAAAAAGTATTGGAGGTAACGCTTATGGCAGAGGTAGGAAAAAAAGTATTAGAAATAAAAAATATTAGTAAGACTTTTGATAGGCAAAAGATTATTGATAATGTTTCATTAACAGTTTACTCTTCTGAAATTTTTGGATTTTTAGGACCAAATGGGGCTGGTAAGACAACAACAATAAAAATGATGGTTGGTTTAATTCCATTGGACCAAGGTGATATTTTAATTAATGGATATAGTATAAAGAAAAATTTTGAACAAGCTATGCAAAATGTTGGCGCTATCGTTGAAAATCCTGACTTGTATGAAAATATGACAGGTTACGAGAATTTGAAGCTGATTGCTAGATTATATAGAGTAAAAAAGGAACGCATCAATGAAATAGTAAAACAAGTTGGATTAGAAGATAAAATTCAATATAAGGTAAAAAAATACTCCATGGGTATGAAACAGAGGCTAGCAATCGCACTTGCTTTGCTGAGAACCCCACAGTTACTTATATTGGACGAGCCTACTAATGGATTAGATCCATCTGGTATTCATGAGTTACGAGACCTTTTAAAAGATTTGGCACATAATAAAGGAATCTGTGTGTTTGTTTCTAGTCATCTATTGAGTGAAGTTGAGATTATGTGTGATAAAGTTGGAATTTTAAATAAAGGGAAATTATTAAAAGTGGAATCATTAAATGAGATGATTTCTGATGCAGATAACTTACAAGATAAAGCTACCTATAGAATACTTACTACTAATAATCATGAAGCCAAAGAAATACTAAAAAAAGAAGGCTATGAGGTATATGAAGAAAAAGAAGTATTAAATATTACGATAGAAAAGACAAAGATAGCATCTATTATCAAAAAATTATCTGAAAATGATGTGGTAACGTATGAAATATCTATCAAAAAGAAAACATTAGAAGAAGAATTTTTAAAAATAACCAATGGAGGAGAAATGAATGAATAATTTTATCAACCTTTGTGTGAATGAAAATTCTAAAATCTATAAAAAAACTTCTACTTGGATTTTTTTGATTATTTTAGTATTTAGTGTGTTTGCGTGTTTAGAAATTAATTATTTAATCAAGCAAAATAATTTGGTAAAGGAGGAGCTAAAAACTAATCAGCGTTTTGCTAGGCTTGAATGGAAAAATATTAATGCTTCTATAGATTATTTAGAAAAGTCTGAAAATGTAGATGAGTTTGAATTAGAAAAATTAAAAATAGAAAGAGAATATTATGAATATGCTATGGAGCATGAGATTCTTTTAGATAGTGCCATGGAAAATAATTATTATCAATATCATATCATAAAAGAATTAATGAATTTAAATATTACTTTATTAGATGATTCTCTTGAAGATAGTACTAGAATTAACCTTAATAGTGATATATCAAGTTTAACCAATATGATAAATGAAAATCAATATGAGCAATATATTGACTACGAGATAAATAAAATCAATCGAAATTATGAGGAAAATAGAATATCAAAAGAAGAGAAAAATCTTTTGTTATCTATCAAATCATTAGAACGAAAATTTGAGATTGGAAAATATAACGATGACGCTTTCAGATGGAAATATACCTGTATGCAGAAAATATTAGAAGCAAAGACAGAACTGTTAAATAATACCCAAATACCGGAAAAAGAAAGAAAAGCATTAAACAATACAATACAAATAGAAACATATCGCTTAGAAAATAATGAATCTGTCAATGATGGATTAAATAACATAGCTAACTATAAAGATTCTTATCTGTACTTAGTCGAGCTGATATCCATTCTTATGATTGCGCTTTTTTTTATTATTATTTCAGGTACTATGATAGCAAATGAAATAGCGGATGGAACTATAAAACAAACATTAATGACTCCAAATAAAAGATGGAAAATTTTACTTGCAAAGATAACAGTATTGATAATAAATTTGATTATTATCACGTTAGTATTGTCTTTATTGTCACAACTCATTGGAAATTTATTTTATAAAGATAGCCAATTTGGTAAATATTTATATGTGTCTAATGGAAATCTCCATCCTATGAATGGTTTTGTATATAGTATTGTTAGATTTTTATCTAGAGATATAGAAATAATAATATATCTTTTGTTAACAATAATGATAGCCTTGATTGCAAATGAACCCATTATACCAGTGTGCTTAAGCTTATTCTTATACTTCGGAAATTCCATTTTTATGAATTTTCTCAATAAAATAATACAGATGGAATGGATAAAATATATACCATTTAACAACTTTGATGTTACGAGTAGACTATTTAGTAATACAGTGAATATGCCACAGACGTTATTCAACTACAAAGAAAATATATTAGTGAATAGTATAACATTTGATTTCTCTATTTGTGTTACATTGCTATGTATAATATTGATTACGATTATTACTTTTCTAACATTTAGAAAAAAAGCCATATAGGAAGGTGGAAAATAATGTTTTATTTATGTATCAATGAAATTGTAAAAATATTAAAAAAGAAAATAACAATTATTTTTGTTATCGCCATTGTGGTTATTTTATTATTGTTTGGAATGTTAAATAAACATATTGTAAGTCTTGATAGATATGGTGAAGAGGGAAATTCAGAGACATTAGCAAATAATAATATATTAAAAACACAAGTGTTACAATTAAAGGAAAGTGCTAAAAAAAGCGAAGCAGAAGGTAATGTAAAGGAAAAGGCAACAACTGACATCTTTATTTATTACTATCAATATGCAATAGACAATAACATACCATTTTTTTGGGATTTGGGAGTAAGAACTCCAGGGAATGAAGTTTATTGGAAAAAAGAATTAATTTATCAATTGTTAATGTTAAACAACGCTTTGATAGGGAAAAATCTAAGTGAAACGAAAATTGAAAAGACAAACAATAGCATAGAAGCTTTAAACAATATACTAGAAAAGGACGACTATCATCAATATTTAGATTATAAAATTGAAGAATATAAAGAACAATATCAAAAAAAAGAAATCACTCAAGACCAATATGAACTTGGCGTTTATATGGAGGAACTAAATAAGGAATATGAATTAACAAGATACAATAATCCGGAAGATGTAGGAAAATATAGTTCGTTTGCGACTATTAAAAGCCTTAAAAATTTATTGCTTGATGGAAAGGGAGATAAATATCCTATGGGCAATATTAAAACTACGGAAGAAGAGAAAGTGGAATTAAAGCATTTAATCGAGGTGGAAAAGTATAGAATAGAAAACAAGATAAATAGTAATAATACCATTACAACAAACTATAATGATCAGTATGTAAAAAATGCAGAAAGTATAGTATTTATTGTCTTTACACTATTTATGATTATTATATCAGCTTCTATAGTATCTAGCGAGTTTTCTAAAGGAACTATTAAACAAGTTTTAATGACTCCCCATAAAAGGTGGAAAATTGTACTTTCAAAAATAATAGCATTGTTAGTTATTTTGATAGTGTTCTCTATTGTGCTATCATTATTAGTACAACTATTTGGAAATTTATTTTTTGGAGAGCATCAACTAAGTCCTTATGTATATTGGAGTCAAGGCGGAATAGATTCTATCCCCTCATCCATATATCATATTGCAAGATTTTTTGTATATGACATTAAAATAGTTGTCTATGTATTATTTAGTGTAATGCTTTCAACTTTTTTTAGAAGTTCTGTATTTTCAGTTACTATTCCAATGATTATATATACATTAGAACCAGTACTTTTAGATGTGATAAGCCCAAATATGAGGAGTACCATAGATTTTGTATTTTTTAATTTGATGAATTGTATTTTTCAATATGAATCAACAACAAGTGGTATAATGTACACATTACAAAAAAGCTTAGCCGGTAATGGTAATATGTATTATTCTATTTTATTTGCACTATGTTTATCTATTTTATTTATCGTTATATCCATTGCTACTTTTAAGCGTAGGAAAGTATAATATAAATATTTTGTCTAATAATGTCATAAAATGCATAAAAACAAAAAACATGTTGAATTTTATATAATATTATTGTAATATATGTTATATATAATATCGTAGTTAATTTTAATTGTGAATTAACTTAATCCTGCAGAATAATTATGATGCAGGCAAAAAATAAAAACAAGTAAAAGAATCATTACACTATTTTTGGCAGTTTTTCTGGCATTTACAGTTCTGTCAGTGCCGTCATTTGCACAGGAGACCACCGTATCGGATGTGGGAAGTACTACTTCTACTAGAAGCAGTACAAACTTTGTACAGAATATATCCACTATTACCAATATGGCAAACAGCTATGGCAAAACATTCCAGGTTCCCTCAGGTTGTAATAAGTTGACTTCCTCAGCTATTGCATACAACGATAGAAATAGTTCACGGATTACCATAACGTTGCAGAAAAATGGACTATTTGGCTGGGGTAATGTCGATTCTACAACGCTTGATACCAATGGGCAACAGCGTGTTGTGTTTTCTGGTGTTAACGTATCTGCCGGCAGCAACTATCGGTTCCTATTCAAATCAGATGGTGATTTAGCAAATGCCATGATTTCAGTTGTTCTATGGAGTTAATAATCGGTTCATACTAAATTAAACTACACTAAACGATTCTACAGGATTAGTTAATAGAGGTGTCTAGAAATATCTAGGCACCTCATATTTGTTATTTCCTAAGACCATATATCAAATATTTTCATATAATACCATAGAGAGGTGGTGAAATATGAAAATATTAGTATATAATCCTAGTAACAATAGAATGGAAACATATTATAGAGAATTAAGTGATCCAATGCCTTTTTCACAAGATAAGTATTTATCCGTAAGAGAATTTAGAGGATCATCAAAGTCTGATACTCTTTGGACTGATAGACGCGCCATAGAAGCTTTTAATAAGTTAAGAAGTTTATATGGCAAACCAATTAAAGTTGGTTATGCTTTTAAGAGGATTGGTGAAGGGGGACATTCAGGAATGTCACAACACTATGCTGGAGTTGCTTTTGATATAGCACAAGGAATGCCGGCTGCAGAAAGAGACAAAATAAGAAATTTGGCTATTAAGTATAAGATGTTTAATTATGTAGAACCAGCGTATTTAACGCCCACTTGGGTAAGGCATGAATTTGGAAACAACAGTATATTGTGCATTCTATTAACATACGATTACATAAACAAATGGGACAAGGAGAAAGGCATTCTTTCATCTGTACAAAAAATGTCTCACCTGATTAGAACACCTAAAAGAACGCCAACTACTGCACACAACACCCTAAAAATGGCTATATATATGCGTTTTCTTCATATTGATGAAAGGGCGGGGTCACGGCTAAATATCCGTGACCCCGCCCTTTCAACGTGTAATAAATTACACACATATAAATAAAACACATACATATACATATAGATAGTTGTGTGCAGTAGTTAGAATAAATAATAATAAATAAAAAGGGGGGAAGCCCCGCTACAATACAATAAGGACGCTCAACCTTTTCCCCCCTTTTAAAATCCTCTTTCCCGACCCCATGGTGAGTTAAAGGGAAAATCCCACGCTACATTGAATTCTTGACGCGTCCGCGCTTCTCCCTTTAGAACCCTTACCCCACCCGAGGAGGTGACAAATTAGAGCATGGACAAAATCCAAGTAACAGACAGAGACATAAATATAATAAAAACGATAAGCAAATGGCGATTCTTGTTAAGCCGACAAGTTAGGCTCTTGTGCAATTTTAGCGGACAAAGAGCAACAGACAGAAGAATAAAAAGACTGATTGACGTAGGCTATTTGGAACGCCGATACATCATATACGGCGTTCCAGGATTGCTTTTCGTAACGAGAAAAGCAGTAAAGGCGTTCAAGCTGGATTATCATACGAAAGAAATTAGAATAGAGCAAATAACGCACGATATAGCAATGGTTGACACCGCCATATATATTATCAATCAACATGGTGTTGATATGGATGATATAACAACAGAAAGAGAAATCAAACACTCAAACGGCTTTGGAAATAGCAAACACGACCCGGATTTTATTTACATGGAAAACAACAAAAAATATTTTGTCGAAATTGAATTAACGGAAAAGTCTATAAATAGGCTACAGACCAACATTCAGAATAATTTTTTGCTTTGCGACATACAAAAATTTGTAGTACCAAGCGACAAGGCACGAATATTAGTAAACCTTGAAAAACTAAAGCAAAGTTACCCTATAGAGGTCATAAGGTTGGAAGAGGTCGAAAACTATGTCAAAGAATTATAACAGAATAAAAAAACAAGAAGGCTACTTTTTTAACGTTCTTCTGTTCCTTGTGTTGTTTTTCACACTCACGCCAGTTTTGCCAATTGCCTTTGTATTTCTCTTACTCCTTTATTTTGGTAAGATAAAAACGAAATACGCCCTGTTGTTGAGCGGTTTCGGGTGGGGCGCATTGCTGATACAACAAAGTATATTACACGTATTTTTTGTAGAATTTCTTTATACAACCAAAATTGTGTTTGAAAAAATTTTTATTGCAATGCCGTTTTCGGCTTTATTGGAATATAGGAACTATACGCCCTATAGCTGGCTTGTAATGCTCCTTATAGGCTTTTCAATAGCAATTTATTTTAACTATGTAATGCAAAAAAATAGAAAATATGAGCAAGCCAATATACACGGTCTTGAACGTGAGATAGACAAACTGGAATTGCCAGCACCAACGAGTGAGAAATATTCACCTTTAGACAGTACATTTTTAGGGCTAAACAATGCACGAAAAAGAATTTACTGCAAGGACGATTGCAAACACGTTTTCATAGCTGGCACAACTGGGAGTGGTAAAACGGTAGCAATCAGCAACTTTATATATACTGCGGTGAAAAAAGATTACGGTTGTCTGATTGTGGACGGTAAGGGAGACATTACAGATGATTCTATTTTGGAAATAACGCAAAACTTGTGTAAAGAACATAATAAACGACTTTATATAATAGACATGAATAACCCACACTCAAGCGCAAAGTACAACCCTTTTCAAGATGTGAACGATACAGTTATTAAAGACATGCTAATCAATTTGAGCATGTGGAGCGAAGAACACTATAAGCTAAATACAGAACGTTATCTACAGAGATTAATCAAGCTCCTTAACCTTAAATTTGATTGCCTTGATTTTTATAAAATAGTCGAGTTTCTACCCGAAAAGCAGTTTACCGCCTTATCATTAAGTTTATGCACCGAGGAAAAAATCACCAAAGACGAACACATAAAAAATATTGCTTTAGCCGAAAAGTCCGGTAAGATTGCGGAAGAAGCAAGCGCACGTTTTGCAACCTTGTTAGAAAGCTCCGTAGGAGAGATATTCGGAAATGGTGAGGGTATAAACATTTACCAAGCACTAAATGAAAAGGCGGTCATATTATTTGTGTTGAACCCTCTCATATACCCCGAGACATCAACGGCACTAGGAAAATTAGCATTGATTGAGAGCAAAACCGCCGTAAGCAAAATGTTTGATAACCAAGATAGAAAGTTTTTTGTCTTTGACGAGATAAATACATACGCTTCAACTGCTTTGTTAAATCTTATAAATAAGAGCCGCAGCGCAAATGTTACATGTATACTGGCAGCGCAATCGTTAAGCGATTTAGACAGTGTGGACGATATAGGAAACTTAAAAAACCAAATAATTGAGAACTGCAACAATTATCTTGTGTTACGTCAAAATACCTTTAAGAGCGCAGAAGAATGGGCAAAAAATTTTGGTACGGTTGAACGCATGAAAATGACCTTTCAAATTGAGGAAACCGAGGCCGTCGGCAAAGGCTCTGCACGAAAAGTTAGGGAGTTTGTGATACATCCAGACGAAATCAAAAGCTTGCCGAGCTGGTACGCCTATTTTGTAAGTAAAGATAGCGGAGCAGTAGAAAAAATAAAGGTCAACAAACCGTTCTAATAGCAGAAAAAAGCCCATGTATCAAGGGTAAATATACGGCTAACGCCGCCCTTGACACATAAACTTTTTTCTTCTGGTATGCAATTAAGGCAGTTAAGGCTTTTTATGCCTTAACCGCCATAAAAAACTAATTTATGAGGGGGACAACATGAAAGATTTTATGCTAGACCTATTAAGGACGTTCTCGCTGAAGTATTTTACACGCTTTAAAGTCTTAATTCAAAAGCCTAGATTAATATTATTCCTTGCCATAAATTTTTTGATTATTTGGGGCTTTTATTGGTTTCACCCTTTCATGGTTATACCGGCATTAATATATACGTCTGTATTTTTCCTTATAGCTCTTTCTGACTGGTTAGAATGGCTATTACGGCGGTTAGGGGACGTACGCCATGTCGCAACCAATACGGAAAAAGAAAGGTTAAACGACCTATTTGACGGTGTATTATCAGATACAAGTATAAAACAAGATGTTGCCCCCTATATAATAGATAGTGCAAGCATTAACGCCCAGGCGATAGGACGAACGAGCGTAATATTAAGCAGAGGGGCATTAGAACACTTTTCGGATAAACAGTTAAAAGGCACAATAGCGCATGAGCTAGGGCATATTGAAAATGGCGATACTGTAATAAGCAATATAATTACTGTCTATACCTTTGTGTATTTCTTTTTGGTTTACATTGCAAGGTTTATCCTTATGTTTATACAAAGCCTATTTGCAACAAATTTCATAGGAGATATTTTTAAATTCCTTATAACCTTGTTAGATTTATTCTTTAGGATTGTAAGTTTTGTATGCAATGTAATCATTTGCGGTGGCTCACGCACGAGAGAATACAAAGCCGATAAATACGCCTACAATATCGGTTATGGAGCAGAATTAACAAGCACGCTATATGCCATATATGACATGGAAATAAGCGATAAAAAAGGCCTTATCGAGCAAATGCAAGCAAGCCACCCCAAAGTTGCCTACCGAATAGAAAAAATAGAACAATTAACTAGACAATAAAATATAAGGTAAGCGCTGGCGAGGTTTTACGCTATTGTGTCCCCAGCGCTTGCCTTATATCTTTATACCTCAAAACCGTAACAATCATCCAACATAAAAATGATGTTCGCCATGACACGCTTTAAAGACTGTGTAGTTGCTGGTGTTTTTTTACCACGTGACCATAGCACTATATTGCAATGTTCCATATTTATGAAAACGATAGTTTCAAAAGGGATAGCTACATTACTAAATACATTTGGCGCAATGGCTTTTTCAAGGCAATACATATTATTTCCCACTATTGATTGGTAGTTGCCGTTATCTTGTATGGCTAAATTCTCTCTAAAGCACTTGTTAAAAACAGTACGGTTATATATTGTTTTAGGAAGATTATTTGTTAAAAAACAATATTTTTCATCCAGCTTTACATTTCCCACATCAATATTGCTTGCTATGACTTTTTGCTTCTCAATATTAATTATCGCAACGGTAAAACCACAACTATATAAACCGTTTTAAATAATTATTTATACCTTTTAAATTCATTTTGCTCCTTTTCGTATATTCTCTTCGAGAATTGCACATGTTATTATTGTGATATGTGACAAATAGAAATCGCAAAGTGTATAACTTTGCGATTTTTCTACATTAAACGGCTTTAATATCAGTATATATATTGTTTATTTGTTCACGTTTCAAGGTTAAATCCGGGTGTACATATTGCGCCAATGTGAATGATATATTTTCATGGCCTAGTATTTCTTGTAAAGTCTTGACATCCATTCCTTTGTGATTAGATTGTGTTGCAAAAGTGTGGCGAAGTGCGTGGAATTTTCTATAGTCAACGTCAACAATGTTTAACAAGTCCCTATAGTGCTTTTGCAAGGTGCGTGGCTCCATGTATTTCGTATTGGCGGTTAAGATATACCATTCCGGCTTTCCTGCGTATTTTTTAAAATATGCTAGTAAAAAATCTGGCAAGGGTATTTCACGCAATGAGCTAGGCGTTTTGGGTGAGGTTATAACTATTTTAGTCTTTTTTGTTTTACTATTCGAATTATCTAAATCTTTTATGCGTTGCAAAGTGTTTTCAATATTAATAGTCCCATTCTTGAAATTGAAATCTCGCCACTGCAAGGCGCATATTTCTCCAATTCTAACACCTAAAAACAGAGCTAAAATTGCAGACAAATTAATGCATGAAAAATTATCAAGTATATAATGCGCTACTCTTTTTGCTTCTGACTCGTTGAAGATTATAACTTTCTTTTTACAAAGCTTTGGTGTAGGGAAATTAACTTTTTGATTTATATAGCCTTTACTAAACGCAAAAGCAAAAAAGCCATTAATAAGCGTTATTATATCGTATCTTGTTTTGTCTGCAAGCCTATCTTTTAAAGACAATAGATGTTTCCTTACTTCTTCCTCTGTTGCTTCGGTAATATCTTCATTCCAAAATGGAAAATGGTTTATAAACATAGTATGATAATTCGCAATCGTGGATTCTTTTGCAATTAATCTTTTATTTTCTATAAATTCATCAAAAACATAACAAATTTTCATTTTTTCACTCCCAAAAAGTTGACAAATTTAAGTACATATTATATACTATCTTTATTGTATATATTGACCGTAAAGTTATACACTTTGCGGTTTTATGATTTTAGTATTCACGCTTTGGGGGAAAATATTTTGGAAATACGAAAAATTGATACCGAGGGCAGAATACGCATTCCGATAAACTTTCGCAAAGCTTTAAAAATTTCTATTGGGGATAAAATAATAATAAATTGCACTGAACAGTCTATATTAATACAAAAGTATATGGACGGTTGCGTTTTCTGTGGAAATACAAGGCTTTTAACACAATTTGAAAATAAACAAATTTGTGAATATTGCAAGTGCAAATTAATTGATGAAGAGAAAAAAAGGAATATCATAATTCAAGGGAATAAGTAAAATAATTGTGGGCGAGAAATAATAATATGGCATATAGAAAAGTAGATAAAAAAGGCAAAATAACAATACCAGTAGAAATTCGTAAATCGTACGACATTCGCTATGGTGATAGGCTTAAAGTAGAATTTAAAGGGAAAAATATACGGCTTTCAAATTCAGTCGATTGTTGCGCGCTTTGTGGGTGTAAGGCTATGCTATTGCGCTTTGGTAAAAAATATATATGCGAAATATGCAGACGAAAGATAATCGCCAGTAAACATGCTGATTACCTTGAGTTTATTAATACGGAATAGAACAACTTTTTATGGGTTGTTCTTTTTTATTGTAAGTATATGTAACATACTTTTATATAACTGAATATAGTATATATGTAGTCGAACTATATTTTGCCCCGATTATGGGCAAAGGAATGTGTGTTCAGAATATGGACACGCAGTTAATTCATATGTATTACTGTATGTTTGGAGGGTATGTTATGCAAATTGATGAAGATTATTGTTTCTATTTAAGAAAATCGAGAGTCGATATAGAGGCTGAAATAGGCGGAGAATTTGATACACTTAAAAGACACGAAGAAATATTAGATTTACTGGCAAGGCGAATGAAAATTGTCCCCAAGAGAATTTATAAAGAAATCGTATCGGGTGAAACAATAGCAGCACGCCCAGTTATGCAAGAGTTGCTAACAGACGTTGAAAATGATATGTGGGCGGGTGTATTCGTTGTTGAGATTGAAAGATTGGCACGTGGTGACACATTAGACCAGGGGTTAGTAGCACAAGTATTTAAGTACAGTAATACAGAAATAATAACCCCGCTGAAAACATATAGACCGTGGCGAGATGAAGATGAAGAATATTTTGAATTCAGTTTGTTTATGTCACGCAGAGAATACAAAAAAATCAATCAGCGTATGAATGCTGGACGGTTAGCTTCTGTGAGAGAGGGTAAATACGTTGGGAGCAAACTCCCATATGGATATACAAAAGAAAAATTGAAAGGAAAAGGCTACAAATTAGTTATCAACGAAGAGCATGCAACAGTCATTCGCCAAATTTTCAAGTGGCGGGCAAAGGAACACAGCTCATATATTGCAATTGCTAAAAAGTTGAATGAATTAAATGTGCAACCACTAATTGCTGAAAAATGGAGTCAACCCATGGTGCGACAAATTCTGTATGATGACCTCTATATTGGCAAGGTGCATTGGAATCGCAGGAAAACGGTTAAAGCAATGAAAAAGGGTAAAATAGTAATTACCCGCCCACGCAATAAAAGCAATGATGTCGTAGTGGCAAATGGCTTACACGAACCAATTATAGACATAGAAACATGGAATCAAGTACAGAGCATGAAGCAGATAAAAAGAATACCGCAAACCGCTCCTAAAAATCCAATGGCTGGATTACTCATATGTGGGATGTGTGGCCAAAAGCTACAAAGAAAATTATGCAAGTCAAATAAAACACCAAGTGAAATTCTTATTTGTGTTAATACCGAATGTCAAAATATTGGAGCTAGTTTAGCATTAGTGGAAAGTAAACTTATAGAAAGCTTAAGACTTTATTTAAAAAACTATCAAATAGACCTTTCATCACGTGAGAAAAAAGACAATAATGAAATTAAATTAATGCAATCATCCATTTCATCCTCAGAAAAAGAACTACAGACCTTTAGGAAGAAATTAGACGCTATTTGTGATTTATATGAGGATGGTTCTTACACTAGAGAAATTTATAAAGAGCGTTCTACAAGTATCATAAGTAAAATAAAAACGCTTGAGGGGGTACTAGAAAGCCAGCAAAGCACATTAAAGAAAAGCCAGCTACTGAAAGAAAATGCTGAAAGCCTTATGCCGTTGATTTCTAATGTAATTGATGTATATTATATGACGGAGGACATAGAAGAAAAAAACATGCTACTTAAATCAGTGCTTGAAAAGGTAGTCTACAATAAATACGAAAAAGCTTCGGATTCAGTTACTGCAAACTTTGAGCTAAAAATCTACCCCAAAGTACCGTCTTAAATTTATTGTTGCAACATATCTTATTTTTTTTACAAGTTTACTTGCAACTGCATTGCACCAACGAATCGGAACATTGCAGTTGCAAGTGGAAAAAATTAGAAAACGGAACTATAATTATAGTCCCGCTTTCTTGCTTTCAGAATTTTTAATAATAGCTTTTGCTATAGATTTCATTTCATATATTTTTTGTTTTTGCTTTTCCTTTTCCTTTTCATCGGGAATAAAATCATCATGGATTTCAATGGTCGTTTCATCTAATTGATAGCTCTGAATTATCATAACAATCACCATGTAATTATACTATTATATGGTTGTCCATTATTCGTAACATGAAAAAAGGCTTGTATGCAAGCCCTTTTTCTCATTGTTACCTTACAGACATCAAGCGCAAAGAAAAACAGAGTGTTACAATAGCTTATAGCTTGTAACACTCTGTTTTTTATTGCGTAAAAAATACTTGTTATTTTATGTCGATAAAACACATATACATGTAATAAGGTGGTGCAATAAAATTGAATGAACTTAATGTTAAAGTGATATTTGATGAGAAGGGGCAAACGTTTGATGATATAATGTGCGGTGTTATAGACAAATTTATTATAAAAAATATAGTAAATACTTTAAAAAATAATGTAAATGTTATATAATGTATTTGCACAATATATTGTTCTGACTAATTTGCGGTTAGGGGGAACAATGCAAAATTATGACTACATAAAATCTATAATAAAAAAATATTCACTTCTATTTGCCAATTCTTCAGTAAGTGTTGGTATATATGTTCGATTGTCCAAAGATGATGGAAACTTAAAAATTTCGGAAAGCATTAGGAATCAGATTGATTATCTCATTAACTACGCTTTAGAACATCATTGGCATATAGTTAAAATTTATTCTGATGACCGGCTATACTGGTACGAATTTTGAAAGACCAAGTTTTAAGAAGATGTTAATGGACATTGAGGGCAAAGTTATCAATACAGTTATTACAAAAGACTTGTCAAGACTGGGAAGAAATTATGCTAAAACTGGTTATTATATTGACGAATACTTCCCAGAGCACCAGATAAGGTATGTAGCGGTTAACGACAGTGTTGATACTTATGAAAATGAAGATAACAGTACAAGCGCATTTATGGGGGTGGTAAATGACCTTTACGCTAAAGACATATCAAAAAAAGTGAGAACAGCTTTTAAGATAAAGCAACAAAGGGGGGACTATTTAGGGACGTCAGCACCCTTTGGCTATATGAAAGATGAAAAAGCAAAAGGAAAATTATTAATTGACCCTTATTCGTCCCTATATGTAAAAAGAATATTTGCGGAATTTTTAGATGGTAAGCCTATACATAGCATAGCACTAGACTTAATCAGAGATAGTATACCGACACCGTCCGAATATAGCAAAGTAAAGAATACGCAAAGAATTGTAGCGGGTGCTTGGAGTGATACGACAATAAGAAGAATTCTAGTAAATGAAGTGTATATAGGACACGTGATACAAAACAAAAAACAGAGTATTAACTATAAAATCAGAAAGCAACGAGCCAACCCAAAAGAGAAATGGGTACGCGTGGAGAATAGACACGAACCAATTATTAACCTTAATGATTTTAATACAGTTAAACAAATACTCATGAAAAGGTCTTATATACCTAAAAAGGGTATCGGTCATACGCTAACCGGTTTTTTGTTTTGTTCAAACTGTGGTTCTAGGGTTACTTTTTTACCTAGACATGAAAAAGGAAAATATTATTGTATCTGCAATGTTGCAAAAAATTTTAGAAAAATCGGTAAATGTGATATGGGTTTTATTCATGAAGAAGAAATTGAAAAGCAAATAAAAACATTTTTAAGTGAAATGGGATTGACTTATCTTAATCGTGGAAATGCCATTGAAAAAACATACCAAGAGCAAACAAAAAAGATATTAATAGATAAGCAACATGAAAAGAAAATTATTATGTCAAAAATAGAAGAGAATTCAAACTTGCAGTACGAATTATACAAAGACAAAGTAGTGGGTAATATAACGCAAGATTGTTTTCTTTCGTTACAAATTCAGTCAGCAGGGGAAAGAGAAAAGTTGGAGCAACGTTTAATTGTAATCGATAATGAAATAGACCGTATTTCTAATGTGAAAAATGATGACATGATTGATAGAGCAATAAACGAGTTTTTAAAATTCAAAAAATTAGACAGAAATATATTAAGCGTGTTAATAGATAAAATTACAGTTTATAAAAACGCCAATGGCGAAAAAAATATAAATATTTATTGCAAATTTCAAAGTCCAAAATAAATTTCCAAATTAGCGACTACCTGGGTTCACGTCGATAAACGTGATGTGAAACCGGCTTGCCCCACAGGTGGATATCCGCTTGTCAAACAGGGAAGAAAAGGTGTCTATGTTGCTGTTTTACAAGATGCATTAAATACATTAGGATACAATGCTGGTGCTATTGATGGAGTGTTTGGAGCAAATACAAAAAATGCTGTGGTTCGTTATCAACGAGATAACAGATTAGCACAAGATGGAATTGTAGGTTGCAATACATGGAAGTCAATTACTCAAAAAATAGCAAGTAGTAGATATGAAGAATTATTTTAATTACATATAAAATCATATAATTTGTGAAAAAATACTGATATTAACCATATATCTGTATTTTTCTTTTTTGATATTAACATACTATAAATGGTGATGATATGAAAAAGAAAAAATTAACATTTACAAGGATATATTATGAAAGGGATGTTGAAAATTATGAATTAGGAAGATTTTTATTAGATAAATATGCTACTATACCCAATATACCAATTGATTCTCACAATAATATAGAAGAATTAAGAAAATATGAAAACAAAGACTTTGCGAAATTAAAAAGGTATCTTATTGTTGGAATAAGGAAAACACATAAATATACACCTAATTACAAAATTTCTCATTATTTAGTGCCTTTTACTTCTTCTGGGTGTTATGCAATGTGTATGTATTGTTATCTAGTTTGTAATTATAATAAATGTTCTTATCTGAGAGTATTTGTCAATAAAGAAGAAATATTAGATAAGCTAATTAAGTTTTCTAACCGCGCTACTGAAGATTTGGTGTTTGAAATTGGTAGTAATAGTGATCTGCTATTAGAAAATCTGGTAACAGAAGACTTAGAGCAAAATATAGAATATTTCTTAAAAAATGCTAATCAGGGGAAACTTACTTTTCCTACTAAGTTTGATATGATAGAACCATTATTAAAGATATCAGATAAAAACCGAGTTTTACCTAGAATGAGTTTAAACCCTCAACGTATAATAGAAAGTGTAGAATTTGGTACTAGCAATTTAGAAGAGAGAATTGAGGCTATTAATAGACTAGTAGATGTAGGATATCAAACGTATATTTTGATAGCACCAGTAATTATTACAGAAAATTTTAAAGAGGATTATGATAACTTAATTACGACTATGAAAGAAAAATTAAATGAAAAAGCAAAATCGAATATGAATTTTGAAGTAATATTTATGACTTATAGCTTCATTCATAGGAAAATCAATGAGGAGGCTTTTCCAAAGGCAATTAATTTGTATAATCAAGAAATAATGACCTCAAGAGGAATTGGGAAATATCATTATAAAGAGAGTATAAAGGAAGAAGCAAAACAATATATTAAAGAACTATTGATACAAAATTTTAAGGATTGTAAAATAAAATATATTGTATAGAATATGATAAACTTGAAAAAAACTGTACTAGTTATCCGATTTTTGTTGATAATATGATAAAAATGTTATATAATACTAGTATTATTTAAGGAGGAAATCATATGTCAGAAATTGAAAATAGTGAGAACAATGTTATACAAAAAGAACCAAATTTTATAGCAAAAACATTCTTTTGGATGTTCCTTGGGCTATTAGCAACAGGTATTGTATCAGTTTATACGTATAGTTCAGGACTATTACAAAATGCCGTTTTCGGTGAGATGTTTGCAGTAGTTTCTATTGTAGAAATTGTTGTGGTGTTATTGTTTAGTTTTCTATTTAGAAAACTACCACCAGCTGTGGTAGGAATCTTGTATTTTATATACGCCATTCTCAATGGTTTTGGTTTATCAGTCATATTTGCTACTTTTGAGTTAGAATCAATTTATATGTTATTCTTTGCTGCTGCAGCAACATTTGGAATATTTGCTTTTATAGGTTACAAAACAAAGATTGATTTAACAAAAATAGGACATATATTACTTGGGGTGTTATTTGTTGGAATTATTTTAAGTGTTGTTAATCTATTTATGGGGAGCTCAATGATGACTATTGCTTTGTCTTGGCTTATTTTAATTATATTCTTTGGAATTACAGCCTACGATATGCAAAGAATTAAAAAATGGTCACAGACACCAGAATTACATGCAGAAAAATTACATATTTATGCCGCTATGGAAATATATCTAGATTTTATTAATATATTTATTAAATTATTAGCTATCTTTGGAAAAAGAAAATAATAAAAGACATAATTAGGGGGAAACATGGAAGAGACAGCAGAAAAAGTATTATTTAAAAATAAAACAATTTATACAAAAGAATTATACCTTAACTTTAATAAATTTCATTTAAGAACCAGAAATAAAGCATTGTCCATCTCATTATATATTTGTATGGGCATTATGATAATTTCTTCGTTACTATTGATTTTTTTAAAGTTAGATATTAGTGCGGGAGTTACTTTTTTGATTCTTTCAGCAGTAATTGTATTGTCATATATTTATTTACCTAATATTAGTGTCAATAGAATACTAAAGTTTGATAAAACATTTGAAAATAATGAAAATCAATATAAATTTTATGAAAATGAATTCGAAGTGAGCAATCCATTTGGAAATACAAAAATAAAGTATGAAGATTTATATAGAGTATATGATACAAAAGAGGTATTATATATTTATATAAATACAAGGCAAGCATTTTTAATTAGTAAGTCAGGATTTAATGAAGATTTGGAAAATGCAATTGAATTCTTAAAAACAAAATTTAAATCAAACTATATCAAAAAGTAAGATGAAAATAGGGGAGAATCTATCAAAGAGATAGGCTCTCTCTTTATTTAATCTAGTTTTTCTAAATCTCTAGAACTTGGCCCATAGATGACGGTACCATCAAATTGATATCTAGAGCCATGACATGCACAGTCCCATGTCTTATCTAATCTATTAAAGTGAAGCAAACACCCTAGATGTGTGCACTTTGGATTAACCTTATATAACTTACCGGAATTATCTTTAAATACCCCAATTAGTTTACCATTCTCTTTTATTACTTTTCCACTTCCTTTTTCTAAATCAGAATAATTTTTATCTTTTACTTTTAATTTATCTCCTAGCAATCCTTTCACACTTTGTTTGATAAGTTCACTCAATGCTTTTCGGTTCTTAATCATATGAAATCTAGTAGAATCAAATACATAAGCATACTTATTTTCTCTATTAGTGATTTTATCAAATAGGATGTTTGCTGCCACATTGGAAGAAGTCATACCCCATTTATTAAATCCGGTTGCTACATAGCAATTTGGATATAATTTTGAAAAATCGCCAATATATGGAATTTTATCTAGTGATATAGCATCTTCTGTATTCCATTTTGCAAGAACAGTATAATTATTAAATAATGATTTTGCGATGTTTTCTAAATTTTCATACGCATTCAAGGTATTGATTTTTTCACCCGTTCTGTTATTTTCTCCTCCCAATAAAACAACCTCTTTACCGTTGTATGTGGCACTCCTTAAAGATATTTTAGGTGTGTCACAACTAATGTACATACCATCTATTTTAGTATCAGTAGTAATGGCAAGAACATAGGATGTTTCTTGGTAAAGCTTAGTAAAGTAAAAACCAGGGATATCCTTGATGGGGTATTTTGTAGCTATAACTAGCTTTTTACAAGTAATACAACTACCATTTTCTGTTTGAATAAAAAAACCATTGTTATTTTTTTTGATATCCAATGCTACTGTATTTTCATAGATAGATTCACTAAAGTGGGGTAATAGACCAGCTATATATTTTAACGGATTAAATTTAGCTTGATTATTAAATTTAATGGCAGATAATATATCTACTGAAATATCAAGCTTATTAACTATTTCGGCGTCAAAACCAATATCACTTAATACATCAAATTCTTTTTTAATGTCATTTACCTTTGTTTCATCATTTGTAAAAACATAGGAATTCTGTCTTACAAAATCGCAATCAATTTTTTCACTTGATACAATACGTGAGATATCTTCAATTGCTTCTTGGTTAGCATATAAATAATCTTTTGCGTATTCTTTTGAATATGCATTTTGCAAATAATGATATAGCAAACCGTGCTGACTTGTTATTTTAGCAGTTGTATGCCCTGTAGCTTTTGATGCAATCATATCTTTTTCAATTAAAACAAAAGGAATTCCTTCTTTTTTTAGTTTATACCCTAACGTAATTCCTGTAATACCTCCTCCAACAATACATACATCTGTAGAAATATCCTCTTCTAATTTTTTATATTTTGGTAATTCTACACTATTTAACCAGACTGAACCCATATTTAACACCTCAGTTATAGTATTGAATATATTTGTTTGTTTATACGATAAAGGTAATAAAATGAGTGAAATAAGCACAATTAATCATTAATATACACTTTATTGGATTTTATATAATTTAATACAATATATTTATATACTTTTGTTAAAATTTAACAATATCAATCAAATGAATCTAGTTTTGCTCCCTATTCTATTGAAGACCCAGATTTACCTCCAGAAAGCATACCTATTCAAGAATATTGGACTGCAATTTTTAAATAGAAAAAGGGACAAATATGGATAACAAAAATGGTAACAAGGCATATATCTTTAAAATAGATATATCGCTATTGGCAATAGAATAGTAAAAAAAGCTAAATTATTGATATATTCACTAATTTGTGTTAAAATAAAGTTAAATAATGAGATAAAGGAGTAGGAGAATGAAAGCTTTAGTAACAGGAGCATCTTCAGGAATTGGATACGATATTGCAAAATATTTATCAAAACTAGGTTATGATATTATTGCAGTGGCAAGAAATGAAGAAGCTTTGAATCGATTGAAGACAGAATGTAGCACCAATGTGGAGATTATATTATCCGATTTAAGTGTATATGAAAATCTTGCTAAATTATATATGCAAGTTTCAGATCAAGAAATAGACCTACTAGTAAATAATGCGGGATTTGGACTATTTGGAGAATTTCATACACTTGATATAGACAAAGAAAGAAAAATGATTGATACGAATATTACAGCAGTAGATGTTCTTACCAAATTATTTTTAAAAGATATGATTAAAAAAGATAGTGGAAAAATTTTAAATGTTGCCTCTATTGCAGGATTTATGCCAGGTCCACTCATGAGTTCGTATTATGCAACAAAGGCATATGTTGTTAGATTATCTCAGGCAATCTATCAAGAACTTAAAATTAGAAAATCTAATGTTAGTATCTCAATCTTATGCCCAGGTCCTGTCAACACTAATTTTAACAATGTAGCGGGCGTTCATTTTAATATAAAACCGTTGACAAGTGAGTATGTGGCAAAGTATGCTATTGATAAAACTTTGAAAAATAAAAATGTAATTGTACCAGGATTACTAAATAAAATAGTGAGATTTTTATCTAAAGTGACACCTGATAAATTACTCATGTATTTTGCATATAAAGCGCAAGCAAAAAAAATGGAATAAAACGATTTATTAAGTATAAAAATCATTTATCATCAGAAAATAATACTAATGATGATAGGTGATTTTTTTATGGAAAATACTCTGGTTTTAAAGAAGCAAAAAATTAAAATAAAAGAAAAAGATGAAAATATTAATAAGATATACCTATATTTTTCAGTATTTATGCTTGGCTGTATCGTTGGATTTGTTTATGAAAGTTTGCTTGGAATTTATCATTTTGGTGGATTGTATAGCAAGCAAGGATTATTAGTTGGTCCCTTTGTTCCTGTTTACGGAATAGGAGCTATATTATTTACATTTTTCTTGAAAAATATGAGTAAAAAATTTGATACATTTATTGCCGCTATGCTTATTGGTGGTATATTTGAATATTTATATTCTTTGATTCAAGAATTGATATTTGGCACGGTATCTTGGGATTATCCAACCGAGTTTTTAAATATAGGTGGAAGAACTAGTGTTATATTTGCACTATTTTGGGGAGTCATTGGCTTTGCATATATACGTTATATATATCCTGTTATTGTAGAGGTGTTATCAAAGGTAAATACAAGGATTTTTTCATATATTTGTAATGTTTTAATTATTTTCATGAGTATGAATATATGTCTTACTATACTAACGTCTTTTAGACAAACAGAAAGATATAGAGGTATAGCAGCGAGCAATCAAATGGAACGATTTTTAGATGAGCACTTTAGTGATGAAAAATTAAATCAACTGTATACAAATAGAATTAGAAAGAAGTGAGTAGAGCTTTTTTTATAATTTTAAAAAAATTGCGGTGAAACTTATTCCACCGCAATTCTTTTATTTCAAATTAATTAAATACTCAAGGATTTGTACTGCATTTGTTGCTGCACCCTTTCGTATATTGTCTGCTACACACCAAAAATTAATACCACTATTAACGCTATAATCTCTTCTAATTCTTCCAACAAATACTTCATCTTTTCCATCTACAAATGTTGGGATTGGATAGATTTGTTTTTCTGGCATGTCGTGTACCACAATTCCTTCTTGTTTATTTAATTGTTGTTTTAAATCGAGTATATCAAATTCTTCTTCAAATTCAACATTAATGCTTTCACAGTGACAATTTTTCACTGGAACTCTAACTGCTGTAGCTGTTATATCTAAGTTTTGTAAATCTAGTATTTTCCTGGTTTCTTCAATCATCTTCATCTCTTCTTTTGTATAACCATTTTCAAGGAAAGTATCAATCTGTGGAATACAATTATTTGCGATAGGATAAGGAAATTTATTTGCCTTTTTTCCACATAACGTATTGGCTAAATCATTGATTCCTTCTACACCAGCGCCAGATACAGCTTGATAAGTAGAAAAGATAATTCTTTTAATTTTATATAAATCATTTAATATCTTAAGTGGTATAACAGATTGGATGGTGGAACAATTTGGATTTGCTATTATTCCATTATGTTGATTAATCTTATCTGCATTAACTTCTGGTACAACAAGTGGTACGTCATCATGCATCCTGTAAGCACTGCTATTATCAATTACAATACAACCATTTTCTTTTGCAATCTTTGCATATTTTATACTAATATCAGATCCAGCTGAAAATAACGCATAGTTGAATCTATTGTCATCAAAGGAAGTTTCTGTTAGTTCTTCCACTTCATAGTTATGGTCTAAAAAACGAACTGACCTTCCTTTAGATTTACTAGAGGCAAATAACACATATTCATCAATAGGCAGTCTTTTCTCCTCTAATACTTTTAAAAAAGTAGAGCCAACTAGTCCAGTTGCACCTACTATTGCACATTTTATCATAAAAAAACACCTCAATACACAATATGAGATGTTAAAATATTTTAGAATAATATGTCGAACTTTAAATACTTGGATTTACTAATTTGTATAATACTTCTGGGTTTGTATAAATATTAACGGTAGATAATCCTAAATCAATGGTATAAATAAACAGTAATATAACAGCAAGTTTTTTCATTATATGTTTAGGAAATAGTGATATGAATTTTAAAAGAAGTGGCTGTATAAAATAGACATACATAGTAGCAAGGATACCCCAACCAATCATAACAGGGACAGAAGTATAATGTAAGATTGGTAAAAATTCAGTATCATAATTCCACATTTCAATTCCTAATAGGTGTTTTAATATTAATCCAGATACAAGTTCAAACGTACCCATCACAATAGCAGTGGAGATAAAAGTATATGGAATATTTTTCTTGATTGGTTTGATGTCATGGAAGAATAAGTATAAAATTAAGCCACCAACACCATAAATGGTACAATAGGGGCCATATGTCATACCTCTATTCACAAATTTACCATGCATCAAAAAGATAAAAATAGTCTCGACAAGAAATCCTATCACAGCACATATAAAGAATACAAAAACTACATTTTCAAAGGTAACTTTTCTTTCTTCTTCATCAAATTTATCGAATCTCTTGATAGAAATAATTTTATTTGTATTAGACACAGTTAATGCTTCAATGTTTGAATTTTCTTGTCTATGTTTTGTTTCTTTCACATTTATTCACCTAGCTTTTTTATATAAATTTCTTCGTCTAGTTTTAGTAGTATATTATTTAAATAATGCAATACGGATGTATTTGGAAAATCGAATGCATATCGATAGGCAAATAACATTTGTTGATACATTCTAAATTTTTTATTAATTTCATTTTTTCCATATTTAGAGTCCCCAATAATAGGATGGTTGATTTGTTTCATTTGTGCTCGTATTTGATGCGTTTTTCCAGTAGGGATTAGTATAGATAGAATCGCATAATCCATGTTATGATTCTTTTCTAATACTGTATAGCTTGTTATAATTTTTTGTGAATTTCTTACTGGCGTATCATATACAATACTATAACCTGTTTTAGGATCTTTTAAAATATAATTTTCTAATACTAAAGAATCGTGCTCAAAATTGGCGTTTGAAACATAGGCAATATATTCTTTGGTAATATAACCTCTTTTAAAAGATTCGATTAGTTCGGAATATGCTTCATCATTACTAGAAAAAAGTACAATCCCACAAGTATTTCTATCTAATCTATGGCAGATTCTAGCATTTGGAAAATCATTTGTAACGAGTGCCTCTAAAGTTGGTTCAGCTCCACCGATACGATTATCATTTTCGCTTAAATTCTCATTATCATAATATTCAGTATTAGATAATAAACCTTGAGGTTTGTATACTGCTATTATATTATCGTCGTGATAAATATACTTCAACGGTTTTGGCAAGTTAAACAAAAAGGTATCAGTGATATAAATTGTTACAAGATCATCGTTCTTTACCATTATATCTTTTGATGTCTTTATTTCATTTACTCTTATATCTTTATTTCTAATTGCCTTAAACAAAACTGATTTTTTTAGATTTGGAAATATATTCAAGAGATAGTTTGATAATACTATTGTCTCTTGTTTCGTTTTTACATAAATTTTTCTCATGATACTATTATACATTTAAACTACTAAAAAAGCAAGAAATACGACCAACACTTACATATAGGTAAGGTGAAAAAACATCATATATGACAATTTTCGACAAAATAAAAGCTAGTAGCGTGATATATTGTATACATGTATAGGTGAGGAATATGAAAAATATGAAAAATATTAAAATGATGTGCTCAATATTTGCTATTATTTTATTATCTGTTACTAGTAATATTAGCGCACATTCTGGAAGAACAGATAGTCATGGTGGTCATAAAGATAAAAACAATGTTAGTGGGCTTGGTGGGTACCATTATCATTGTAATGGATATGGACCTCATTTACATGATAATGGCGTATGTCCATATGCTGCTAAAAAGGTAGAGACACAAGTTGTCGTTCCAAAGCCAAAAGTTGCCGCTTCCACTAGTGCTCCAGTCATAGAAGAAAAGAAACAAGATATTATTGAAGTGGCACAAGTAACTATCAATCAGGATAATATTTGTATAGCTATAGGGGAAGAAAAAGGTTTGTCTTATCTTATAAAACCGATGAATGTAAATGATGCAAGAGTTGAATGGAAAAGTAATAATGAGGAAATAGTAAAGATATCAGATAATGGAAAAATTACAGGAATAAAGGAAGGAGAAACAACTGTTAGGGCAATTGCTAGTAATGGCAAGCAAGATATAAAAATAGTAAAGGTACAAAGTAAAAAAAATAATGTAGAAAAGATAAAAGATGAAAAAGTTAATTCTCACATTCCAACAGCAGAAAAATTAAAGACTAATACAAAGAATAATGAGAATAATGCTGATATTTTTATTGGTCTTGGAACAATAGGAGTTGGGGCATTGATATATTTTATATATAGAGGTATGAAGAAATAAAAAAGGAAATGAATTCCTTGACATTTAGCATGAAATTTAGTACATATAAATACAACGAATGTTGTTCAAAAGTTCAGACAAAGAGTCAACTAAACGATAGTTCTTGCTATCTTCTCATTTTTATTTGTATAAAATTTGACAAGGTAGTATCACTGTGATATAATAAACATATATTAAATAAAAACCTATGAAAAGGCAAAGTAGGAAAAGAATATGTATGCAAGAGAATATGGGTCATCGGCTGGAAACCTATTCATACATCTTAACTGAAATTTCACCTTGGAGGTCTCTTTTTGAACAGATAATGAGTAGGAAAGAGCGGGTAGGCCCGTAATAGCTGTAATGAAGAGCATTTAGAGTAATCTAAATGAAATTTAGGTGGTAACGCGGAATCATGGTCATTTCGTCCTAATTATTAGGATGAAGTGACTTTTTTATTGACCAAATTTATTAAAGGATGTGTAGATATGCAAGAGAAGTTATTAAAAATTAAGAAGGAAGCATTAGAAAAACTTTCCAATGCAAACTCAAAAGAAGTGTTGGAAGAAATTAGAGTAGGATATTTAGGAAAAAAAGGTGAACTTACTCTACAATTAAAATCTTTAGGTGCTCTTGAAGTAGAAGAAAGAAAAGAAGTAGGAAAAAAAGCCAACGAAATCAGAAATATGATAGAGGCTGAAATTTCTAAAAAACAGGAAGAACTAAAAACTATTGAAATTGAAAACAAAATAAAAAGTGAAAAGATAGATATTTCTATGTCTAAAAGCAATATTCAAGCCTATGGCCATAAGCACCCACTTTCTATTGTATTTGATGAAGTAAAAGAAATTTTTATTGGAATGGGATATAGTATTGCAGAAGGCCCAGAAGTAGAATTTGCAAATTTAAACTTTGATGCCTTAAATACTCCAAAGGACCATCCATCAAGAGACTCCCAAGATACTTTCTATATTACCGATGATATTATCTTAAGGAGTCAAACATCTCCAGTTCAAGCAAGAACCATGATGCAACAAAAGCCTCCTATTAAGATCATCGCACCAGGAAGAGTGTATCGCTCAGATACAGCTGATGCTACCCATTCCCCAATGTTCCATCAGATAGAAGGCTTGGTAGTAGATAAACATATTTCAATGGCTGATTTAAAAGGAACACTTGAGATGTTTTCTAAAAAAATGTTTGGACCCGAAACTAAAATAAAGTTAAGGCCACATCACTTCCCATTTACAGAGCCAAGTTGTGAAGTAGATGTATCATGTTTTATGTGTGGTGGAAAAGGATGTAGAGTATGCAAAGGGGAAGGCTGGATTGAAATTCTAGGAGCTGGTATGGTTCATCCTAATGTGTTAAGCTACAGTGGAATTGATAAAGAGGAATATCAAGGATTTGCTTTCGGTGTTGGTGTTGAAAGAATTGCCATGATAAAATATGGTATTTCAGATATGAGATATTTATATGAAAATGATCAAAGATTTTTAAATGAGTTTTAAGGAGGAGAAGAAGTATGAATGTATCATTAAATTGGTTAAAAGAATATGTGGATATTGATGAAAGTATTAGTATAAAAGAAATTACAGATAGACTTACCATGTCTGGAAGTAAGGTTGAAACATATGAAGAATTTGGTAAAAAGACAAAAAATGTTGTTACTGGTATAGTTGAAGCAATCTCTTCTCATCCAAGTGAAGAGTCTTTCAAAGTATTAACTATGAATATTGGAAGTAGAGTGGTAACAGCGGTTGCTAAAATTCCAGATGTAGAAGTGGGAGATATTATTCCGGTTGCCTTACCAGGTGCGGCTATTATTGGAAAGGAAGTAAAAGAAAGTGATGTTGCTGGCGTTACATCTGAATGTATGGTTTGCCATATTGAAGATTTAGGACTAGATGCAAAGGTACTAAGTTGGTGCAAACCTTCTGGCTTGATTGCTTTTCCAAAAGATGTAAAAGCGGGAATGGATGTAAATGATGTTCTTGGTTTAGGTGACTATATTATTGAATTTGAAATAACTCCTAATAGACCAGATTGTTTATCAATCGAGGGAATGGCAAATGAGCTAGCATTAACATTTGGTAAACCTCTTCCAAAAGTATGGCAATATACAGAGCCTAATCTAGTAAAAAAAGATAATGTGAGTGGTATTACTGTAACTATTGATACACCAAATTGTAAAAGATATACAATGGGTGTTGCCAATGATATTATTGTTAAAGATGCCCCTTATGAAATGCAATTAAAACTAATAAAATGTGGTATCAGACCGATTAATAACATTGTTGATATTACTAACTATGTCATGCTGGAGATGGGTGAACCATTACATGCTTTTGATAAAGAGATGTTAGCATCTAATGAAATCGTAGTAAGGCAAGCAAAAGAAGGGGAGTCATTAGAAACTTTAGATGGAATTAAAAGAAATCTAGATTCTTCTATGATGGTAATTACCAATGCCACAAAACCAGTTGCACTTGCTGGAATCATGGGCGGAGAAACTTCTGGTATTCACCAAAACACAAAATCAGTAGTGATAGAAGCTGCCAACTTTGTAAGAGGAAGTATTAGAAATACCTCAAGAAAATTGTTGTTAAGAAGTGATTCATCTGGAAGATTTGAAAAAGGTTTGCCTATTGATTTAACAGTACATGCTATGAATAGAGTAATTAATTTAATGAATGCAACTGTAAGTGGAACGATTTCAAATGGAGTAATTGATATTATTAAAGAAGAACAAACTAAAAAAGTAATTGACTTGGATTATGAAAAAATAAACCGCGTTATTGGGACGAAGATTTCAAATGATAAAATAGACCAATTTCTAAAGGCAATCAGGGTAGAAATAAAAGAGGGTAAAGCGATGATACCATATTTTAGGGAAGACCTTGAAATTATCGAAGACTTAAGCGAAGAAATAGCAAGAATTTATGGTTATGATAAACTAGAAGCAAAACTACCAAGTACAGAGCTTACTTTTGGTGGTAAGACAGTAGAACAAAAAATCGCAGATAAACTAAAAGAAATAGCGATGGCAAATGGTTATAGTGAAATTTATACTTACACTTTCTTTAGTAAAGATACACTAGATAGACTTGGTTACAGTGAAAATAACAAAGTATACGATTTAGTGAAGCTTTCTAATCCTTTAAGTAAAGATTTTGAATATATGAGAACAACTACCGTTCCATTGATGTTGGAAACATTAGAAAGAAATTATACAAGGAAAAATGAAGAAGTGAAATTGTTTGAGCTTGGAAAAATATTCTTGAATGCAAACAATATACAAAAAGGTGAACTGGTAAATGAAGAACAAAGACTAACACTTGGTGCCTATGCCAACAACATGGATTTCTATGATATTAAAAAAGTAGTAGAAAACATATTAAACTATTACAAGATACTAGATAAAGAATATGATATCACAAGAATTGAGGAAGAAAGTGAATTTCATCCTGGTATTAGCGCAAAAATAACAATAAAAGGAGAAGAAATTGCTAGATTTGGTAAAGTTTCTCCGCTAGTTATAAAAAATTACACGCTACCAGAAAATACATATATTGCTATTATCAATTTTGAACAAGTGATAAAATATGCAAGTGAGGATTATTATTTTGTTGAGCCTCCTAAATATCCAGCTGTTGAAAGAGATATAAGCTTTGTCATTGATGAAGACATTTTAACAATTCAAATTGAAAAGGCATTAAAACAAGTGGAATATGTGGAAAAAGTAGAACTATTTGATGTATACCAAGGAAAACAAATCGAGGATAAAAAGAAAAGCATGGCATACAAAATATTCCTACGTTCTTTAGAAAAAACATTAAATGAACAAGATATTGTACAATCTATGACAAAAGTATTTGATATACTTGAAAATGAACTTAAAGCAACAATACGAAAATAACAAAAAAAGGTACAGTTGAAAGATACTGGCCTTTTTTGTGTTTATAAATGAAAATTTATGGTATAATAATAATGAGGTGTATAAAATGGAATTAAAAATAGAAGGCATGCATTGCAAAGGCTGTGAACTTGGTTTAGAAGAAAGATTAGAAGAATTGGATTTCATCAAAACAGTCAAAGCCGATTTCAAAAAAGGTAGTGCAAAAATTGAGTATGAAGAGTCAAAATTAGATATGGATCAAGTAGAAAAAGTAATTAATGAACTTGGATTTAAATTGATAAAATAAAGAATATTATTAAATTGTAATGAATTAAATTATAATCGATTAAAATAATTGTAATAACCATGGAAGATATGTAAAATGAATACTTTACCGAGTATCATATATGATACTATACTAATCGATAAGGGATCTTCGTAGATTTCTATTTTTAAAATTAGTGACTTTTACATATCTTTCTTGGAAAAATTGTAAAGAATATACATTTTTGAGGAGTCTATTATCTAAATTTTAGCAATGATAGGCTCTTTGTTTTCATAATGTTTGTTAAACTTTTCAGATATCAGTCTATTAATTCTTTCTTCTTTTGTTTCATCATGATGGTTAGTAATTGTTTCAAAAGCTTTATCACTTAACACTACTAAATCGTTTAAGCCATTTCTTGTGATATACATTGGCTATTTTTTCATGGCAAATCCTAAAAATTTCGTTATAATTGTTTCTTAAATCAGAGCATAGTCTGATCATTATCATAAAAATTTCTTATTGTTGATATACACAAATTATACATGGATTATGGTATAAAAACAATGAAAAAATACAAATATCATTGAAAGAATAGTTATTTAAAAATATTAAGTAAAAACGGTTTTATTGTTCACAAAATTTAAAGTATATGGTATAATTAAAAAGAAATTAAGTATAAGTTATTAAGGAGATGATAATTTGGCAATTAAGAAACAGACTTTTATGAATGGCGTACTTATTATTATGTTTTCACAAGTCTTAATAAAACTATTAGGATTTATATATAGAATCATATTAACTAATTTTCCACAGTTTGCTGACGAAGGAAATAGTTATTATGGTTCAGGATTTCAAGTATATACTTTAATACTTGCCATAGCAACGATGGGAATTCCCAATACTATTTCAAAACTTGTATCTGAAAAAATGGCAATAGGTGATAAAAGAGGAGCACATAGAATATTTAGAACCGCAATGGTTGTATTTACGTCAATTGCTGTATTATTTGCTTTAGGTTTATTCTTTGGCGCAGATGCGATATCAACTGGTGTTCTAAAAAATCCAGGTGTTAAATATACGCTTATGGCCCTATCGCCTGCCATTATATTTGTTGCTATGTCTGCTACGATGAGAGGGTATTTTGTAGGTATGCAAAATATGACACAATATAGTAAAACACAAATCATAGAACAAATTGTCAACAGTGTATTTTCCGTTATCTTTGTTGTGATGTTACTTGGTGCAACACCAGAAATCATGGCTGCTGGTTCTACGCTGGCAACGACAGTGGCAGCATCTGTAGCATTTGCTTATTTACTAAGGTATTATAATAAAAATAAAAGAGATTTGTGGAAAGATATTAAACATTCGGAAAAATTTGCACTAGAACCAAAAAAGAAAATTGCAAAAAAATTGATATCTTATGCTATTCCACTTTCTTTTGCAAGTGTTGTTGTTGCGCTGTCAGGTGTTATTGATATTGTAACAGTAATGGATGGATTACAAAAATTTGGTTATGATATTGTAACGGCAAATGAGAAATTTGGGATCCTTCTTGGAAAAGTTGATATATTAAATGCGATTCCACTTTCTATTAATGTAGCTTTTTCTGTGGCATTAGTACCATTTATTTCATCGGCTATTGCTAGACATAGAAAAGATGAAGCAGTAAAAAAAATAAATTATTCACTAAAAATATCATCACTAATTGCATTACCATGTGCAGCTGGGTTATTTATACTTGCCGAACCTATCTTTCAACTTGTCTTTCCTAATGCAACTGCAGGAGCAAGATTATTACAAATACAATGCTGGATGATTATATTTGCTGTCATTGATCAGACTTTATCTGGTTCTTTACAAGGTTTAGGAAAGCTTTATGTGCCAGGAGCATGTCTTGCTATAGGAGCAATACTAAAATATATTTTAAATGTGACTTTAATTCCAATTTATGGAGAGGTCATTCCTGCGATTACAACAATTGTATATAACTTTACCGCATGTGCACTTTGCTTTATTATATTGTTTAGGACGTTAAAACAAAAGCCAAATATGAAAGAATTATTTGTTAAACCAATATTTGCTACAATCTGTATGTCGATTATTACATTTCTAACATATAAACTACTTATGTTTTTAAATTTAGGAAATGCAATTAGTACAATATCTTCATTAATAATAGCATTTATTACGTATGGATTCTGTGTTATTAAATTTCATATATTAAATGCAGAAGAGTTAAAACAGCTCCCTTTTGGCGATAAATTGAGCAAAATAGGCAAAAAAACTAAAAAAGTCGAAAAAAATGTAAAAAAGTGTTGACTTTGCGTTTTATTTGTAGTATATTCTTATTGTAATCTTGAAATAGGAGGGATTTATAATGAATAAAGCTGAATTAATAGCTAAAATTGCTGAAGAAAGCAAATTAACAAAAAAAGCAGCAGAAACTGCTTTAGATGCTTTCGTAACTAGTGTTGAAGGTGCTCTTAAAAAAGGAGAAAAAGTTCAACTAGTTGGTTTTGGTACTTTCGAAGTAAGACAAAGAGCTGCTAGAAAAGGAAGAAATCCTCAAACTAAAGCTGAAATAAAAATACCAGCTTCTAAAGCACCTGTTTTCAAAGCAGGAAAAGCTTTAAAAGATCTAGTTAACAAAAAATAATTTGTTATAAATGATAAAAACCAGAGATTAATCTGGTTTTTTTGTTTCCTATTTTGTTGTAATATAGGTAGGTATATGGTATAATGTACTAGATTGTTAAAGGAGAATGTCATGTTAGGGGTAAATGGAGTTACATTAAGATTTGGAAAAAGAACGTTATTTGAAGACGTTAATATAAAGTTTACAAATGGTAATTGTTATGGAATTATAGGGGCAAATGGAGCAGGAAAATCAACTTTTTTAAAAGTATTATCTGGTGAAATTGAACCGAGTGAAGGCGACGTATATATGTCTGAAAAAGAAAGACTTGGCATCTTAAAGCAAGACCACTATGAGTATGATGAGATGAGAGTACTAGATACTGTTATTAGGGGAAATACTAGACTATTTGAAATCACAGAAGCAAAAAATGAACTATATGCAAAGCCTGATTTTAGTGATGCAGATGGAATAAAAGCAGGAGAACTAGAAGCTGAATTTGCTGAATTGAATGGTTGGATGGCTGAAACGGATGCAGCACAATTATTATCTGGACTTGGAATTGATATTTCATTACATGAAAAGTTAATGAAAGAATTAACAGGACCAGAAAAAGTAAAGGTACTGCTTGCACAAGCTTTGTTTGGTAATCCAGATGTGTTACTACTGGACGAACCAACCAACAACTTAGATATTGCTGCTATTGCTTGGCTTGAAGAATTTTTAATTAGCTTTGATAATACTGTCATCGTAGTATCACATGATAGGCATTTCTTAAATAAAGTATGTACGCATACATTAGATATCGATTATGGTAAAATCCAGTTATATGTTGGTAACTATGATTTCTGGTATGAATCTAGTCAGCTTGCTTTAAAGCAAATGAGAGAGTCAAACAAAAAGAAAGAAGAAAAGATTAAAGAATTAGAAGACTTTATTCGTAGATTTAGTGCCAATGCGTCAAAATCTAAACAAGCCACTTCAAGAAAAAAGACTCTTGAGAAAATAGAACTTGATGAAATAAAGCCATCTACTAGAAAATATCCATTTATTGAATTTAAACCAGAAAGAGAATCTGGAAAAGAGATACTAGATGTTGATAATATTTCCGCTTCTGTAGACGGTGTTCAAGTATTAAAAAATATATCTTTTAAAATATTAAAGGGTGATAAAATTGCTTTACTTGGAGATAATGGAATAGCAAAAACTACATTGTTTAGAGTTTTAATGGGTGAAATACAAAAAGATAAAGGTAAAATTACTTATGGTAAAACAATTAAAGCATCGTATATTCCACAAGATAATGAAGCATACTTTAATTCTGAAAAATCAATTACGCAGTGGATTGCAGATGCGTATAATATTAATGATGAAACAATCATCCGTAGTTTCCTTGGCAGAATGCTATTTTCAGGTGAAGAAGCATTAAAGAAGGTAAATGTATTGTCTGGTGGAGAAAGAGCAAGATGTATGCTTTCTAGGGCAATGCTTGAGGCATCTAATCTACTGTTTTTAGACGAACCAACTAACCATTTAGATTTAGAGAGTATCACTGCCCTAAATAATGGGTTAGAAAGAACAAATGCTGAATTAATCTTTGTTTCACATGATCATGAATTTATCCAAACAATTGCAAACAGAATTATCGTTGTAACTGACAATGGAGTGCAAGACTATAGAATGAGTTATGATGAATATTTAGAGAAGAATAAAGAGGCAATGAAAAAAGAAACATCATATTAAAATTATGATATAAAAATATAGAATCTAGGTTAGGTTATTTACTTAATCTAGTTTTTTATTTGACTTTTAGGATTTGGTCATATATAATACGAGTGGAAATCATTCTATACAACTTTTTAATTAAAAGGGAGGAACAAAAATGTTAAATGAACGCTATGATGTTTGTATCATAGGAGCCGGTATTTCTGGAGTTTGTGCGGCATATGAGTTAAACAAGAGAACAAATCTATCTATTCTTGTTGTGGAACAAGGGGATGAAATTTTAAAACGAAGTTGCCCTAAACTAAAAGACAAAAGTATTACGAAATGCTTGAAATGTAGGAATTGCAGTATCATGAAGGGGTTTGGTGGCGCAGGAAGTTTTTCAGATGGCAAGTATAATATCACGACAGAGTTTGGTGGTTGGCTTTCCGATTATATTTCTGATGAAGAAGTAATGGAAATGATATACTATGTAGATGATATTAATATGGAATTTGGCGCTATAAACACTATTACCGATGATGATAGTGAATTTGTTAAAAAATTTAGCAAAAAGGCGCTGGAATATGACTTGCATCTACAAAAAGCAAAAGTAAAGCATATTGGTACAGAAAATAACTTTGAAATACTTGCTAAAATGTATGATTTTTTGAAATCTCAAAAAAGAATTAAAATAATGTGCAATACAAAAATTAGCAGTATAGAAAAGTTAACAAAAGAAGTGAAGTACCCATATCAATTATCTCTTGAAGAGGGAAAGGGATATATTCATTGCCAATACTTAATTGCCGCTCCCGGAAGATCTGGCTCTGTTTGGTTTTCTGAACAATGTCAAAAGCTTGGAATTAAATTATCCAATAACCAAGTTGACATTGGTGTTAGAGTTGAACTTCCAGCAGAGATTATGGAAGAAGTAACGGACGAGTTGTACGAGGCAAAACTTACCTACCTTACTAAATGCCATAAACATAGAGTTAGAACGTTTTGCATGAATCCATATGGTTATGTTGTCAATGAAAATGTGGATGGCATTATTACAGTGAATGGGCATAGCTATGCAGATGTTAATATGCGAAGCAAAAATACGAACTTTGCACTTTTGGTAAGTCTAACATTCACTGAACCCTTTAAAGAGCCAAATAAGTATGCAAGGCAAATAGCCTCTCTTGTCAATATGATTGGTGGAGATGATATCATCGTTCAACGTTTTGGTGATTTAAAAGAGGGTAGACGTTCTACTGTAGAAAAAATCAATCGCTCTACTGTAAAGCCAACGTTAACAGCAACACCTGGTAATCTTGGCCTTGCTATTCCACATGATCCATTGCAAGATATTATTGAAACAATAGAAGTGTTAAATAATATCGTACCCGGAATAGCTAATGTCGATACCCTGTTATATGGACTTGAAGTAAAGTTCTATAGCGATAAACCTGACCTGGACAAAAACCTTCAAGTAAAGGGATACGACAACTTCTATGCTATAGGAGATGGCGCGGGTATTACAAGAGGGCTTGCGCAAGCAGGTGCAAGTGGAATTATTGCAGCAAGGGCCATTATCCAAAAAGAAAATAGTTAACAAAAAAAGATACCATTTACGATAAGTTGAATTCAATTTTATTGTAAATAGGTATCTTTTTTTAGTACATGGAGATAATAAATAAAAATGTTGAAAGTCTTTGAGGTATAGGGGGGAATGAATATGGGCAATTGGCGCAGGGAAACTTTAACCAAAAGTATACAGAATAAGTAGAAATGAAGTTTATAAAATAAGTTTAAAATAGGGTAAATGAAATATTGTTTACCCTATTTCTTTCTGTTATTGTTCTAATCTATTAGATTTTATGACATTTTTTGAGTTAAAACTGGTATTTTGGCTAAGTTTATTGTATAATATAGTATGATTTAAGGGTGATAGTAATGGAAAAGAAAAAGATAATCTTAACAGGTGATAGACCAACTGGTAATTTACATATTGGCCATTATTTTGGTTCATTACAAAATAGGGTAAAATTACAAGAAGAGTATGAACAATATATTTTAATAGCAGATGTGCAAGCATTAACAGATAATTTTAATAACCCAGATAAGGTAAGAAAAAATGTAATGCAAGTTGCAATTGATTATTTATCATGTGGCATTGATCCAAATAAGAGTCACATTTTTATTCAGTCCATGATACCGGAACTTGCCGAGCTTACAATGTATTATTCTAATCTAGTAACAATAGCAAGATTGGAAAGGAATCCTACGATTAAGACTGAAATAAAACAAAAAAAAGAAGTATTCGGTAATGATGGGAAATTGGTTACCTATGGCTTTTTAGGCTATCCTATTAGCCAGGCTGCTGATATTACAGCATTTAATGCTAACGTTGTTCCTGTTGGGGAAGACCAAGAACCATTGATAGAACAGACAAAAGAGATTGTTAGAAAATTCAATAGCCTCTATGGTGATGTTTTAGTAGAGCCAGAAATCATGCTTAGTAAAATGTCTAGAGTAAAAGGTTTAGATGGAAATGCTAAAATGGGTAAAAGCTTAGGAAACGCAATCTACCTTTGTGATAGTACAGAAGAAATAGCAAGAAAGATTATGTCCGCTTTAACCGATACTACAAAAATAAAAAAAGATGATCCAGCAAGTCCAGATGTTTGTATGGTTGGTTACTATCATAAATTATTTAGTGGAAAAGAACAAGATATTATCTTTAAAGAATGTAAGGCTGGACATAGAGGATGCGTCGATTGTAAAAAGCAATTAATTAAAAATGTATGTGAGTATTTAGCACCAATACAAGAAAAGAGAAGATACTATGAAAGCAATACAAAACTGGTTGAAGATATTTTACTAGAAGGTACCAAAAAGGCACAAAAGACAGCATCAGAGACAATGAAAAAAGTAAAAGAGGCAATGAAGATAAACTATTTTGAGTAGTATATAGAAAAACTACTTCATAGAACGGAGAAAAAGAATGGTAATAGACTATGTAAAAATAAAAGTAAAAGCGGGTAATGGTGGTAATGGAGCTATGAGCTTTTGGAGAGAAAAATATGTAGCAAACGGAGGACCAGATGGTGGCGACGGTGGCCGTGGCGGTAATGTGATTTTAAAAGTAGATTCCAGTGTAAATACCTTACTTGATTTTAGATATAAAAAAGAGTTTAAAGCTGAAGATGGTAAAAAAGGTGAGGGTGGTAGACGTTCTGGTAAATCAGCGCCTGATTTATACATATCTGTCCCTAAAGGAACGATTGTTAAAGATATCGATAAAGGTAGTGTTGTTGCTGATTTATCAACAGATGGTGAAGAGTATATTATTGCAAAAGGCGGAAGAGGCGGAAGAGGTAATCAACACTTTGCTACTCCAACAAGACAAGTTCCAAACTTTGCAGAAGCTGGCAAGCAAACAAAAGAGAAAAATCTAGAATTAGAACTTAAGATGCTTGCAGATGTTGGATTAATTGGTTTTCCAAATGTCGGAAAGTCAACAATTATTTCTATTGTATCTTCTGCAAAACCTAAAATTGCTAACTATCATTTTACTACGTTAGAACCAGCATTAGGCGTTGTAAAACCTAAACATGGTGAACCTTTTGTTATGGCAGATATCCCTGGTATTATAGAGGGAGCAAGTAGTGGAGTAGGACTTGGTATTAAATTCTTAAAGCATATTGAAAGAACAAGATTATTGCTTCATGTAATAGATATCACTGGACAAGAAGGTAGAAACCCAACAGAAGATTTCTATAAAATTAATGAAGAGTTAAAAAATTATAGTGAAAAATTAGCTAAAAAGACACAAATCGTAGTTGCCAATAAGATGGATTCACTTTCGGATGAATCACTATTAAAAGAATTAGAAAAAGTTTGTAAAAAAGAAAAATTAAAACTGTTTCAAGTGTCTGCTGCTACCAATCAAGGTTTAAACGAATTGGTTGAATACTTAGCGTTGGAACTTACTAAAATACCAAAGGAAGATATTGTTACAATAGATGATAATTATGAACAAGAGGAAATGTTAGATCAAGAATGGAATGCTGAAAAGGTGAGAGAAGACTATTATTTAGTCACTGGTGCACCAATTGAAAGATTGATGGCAAAGGTTAATATCTTTGATATAGAATCAAGACAATATATGCAAAGAGTATTAAATAACATGGGCGTAATGAATAAACTAAAAGAACTAGGACTTAAAGATGGCGACGTTATCGATGTCCTTGGCTATCAAATGGAATATAGTGAATAAAAGAAGAACCAATAATGAAAGTTATTGGTTTTTTTGTCGAGATAATAGAATATATAAGTAAATAGTTAAAATGTGAGCAATACTATGTAGGGTGGTAATATGAATTTACTATATATAATACTTGGTAGTATTATTTTGTTAATCCTACTTGTTTTATTCATTCCAGTAAAAATAGATATAAAATTTAGTATGAAATCAAAAAATAAGGATGAAAATGAAGATATCAAGGTTAGTAATTATGTGAAAATATATCTATTACGATTCATTCGAGTAAAAAAAATTGATATGAAACAAAAAGAAAAGGCGGATAAAGAAGCCAAAAATAACAGTAATACAACAAAAAAAATATTAGATACTTCTGTAAAAGTAATAGAAGGTATTATGTCATACGAAAAACAAGATTCTGCTTTATTTAATAAACAAGATTTTGTTAAATTAAGAAAAAATATTTTCTATAGTAAATTCTATTTAAATATTGGGTATAATTTATCTGATTCCATTTTAAATGCTTATGCAATGGCAACTTTAAATGCGATTATTAATCTATATTTAGCCAAAAATATAGATAAATTTAATATAGATAGAACAAAATATAGTACATATATTTCAAATAAAATTTATGATGTTGATTTTTATAGTATAATTAATTTAAAACTCGCCAATACTATTATTGTAATAATAAAATCAATTATTAAGTTAAAAAAGGTGGTAAAGAAAGATGGAAAACAAACAACATCCAATAGAAAATTTAATGATGACAGCTATGACTTCTCTTGAAAGTATGGTAGACGTGAATACAATTGTAGGTGATAGCGTAACAAGTCCAGATGGCACACTCATTATACCTGTATCAAAGGTATGTTTTGGCTTTGCTGCTGGTGGAAGCGAGTTTAATACTAACAAATTAAACAAGTTTTCAGAAAATGGAAATCTACCATTTGGTGGTGGTAGTGGCGCTGGTGTGAATATTTCACCAATGGCTTTTCTAATTGTGAAAGATGGTAATACAAAGCTATTAACTATGAATGGTGTAAGTCCAATAGAAAAATTAGTGGATATTGTACCAGATGTAGTTAATAAAGCACAAGAATTAATACAAAAAGGAATGCAAAATCCTGATAAAGTATTAAAACAAACTATGAAAAGCCAAAAGGAAGAAAAGAAAAGCAGAACTGCAGCAGAAGAAAAAAATCCAGATGATTTTGAAGATGAAATATAACAAAAAAGAAGGCGAGCAATTAAGCTCGTCTTCTCCGGCTGGAGTTTCTATTAAATTCCCGAAGGAACTTAATCAACTCTCCTCGTAAATATATCACGCTAATGCACGACATACCTACGGCTATTATGAACACTACCAACATGCCGATTGCTGTTAGTGAACGGAACCACTTTTGGATTGCTCCATCAGTGGTGTGGTCGTTGCTATCTATTCGCTCGACAAGAGCTTCATGCTTAGCAACGGCACTTGCGTGTTGCTGTCCCAGAACAGAGTCTGGAGCAACAAAGCCCAACCCTTGAGTATATGTAGTCGTCTTATAGGAGTCATACTCACACTCAGCGTTGATAACTACCTCTAACCCTGTAACAAATAGGGTAAAGGTAATGGAAATGCAGACCACGGCTGCAAAAATATGAAGTAAATTCTTTAAGGTAAGGTTTTTCATGGTAACTTCCTCCTGTAATTTAACCACATGTGGTTTATTAAATAACATAGCATATATTCATACTATTTATCTAATAAACCAAATGTGGTTTATTTTTATTTTTTTATATACTTATTATTATACTACAAAATATGTAAAAAGTCAAGTTTTATGTCACGTTGAGATCCTTTTGATAATTTTTTCATTGCTTAAAATTTGACTTTTCATTCACTTAATTGTATAATGTAAAAAGAATTTAGGAGGATTTATATGGAAGAAATAAAGTATGTTGAATCTTTAAAAGATATTATCAATGTTAGATGTGATATGTTTAAAGATAAAGTGGCTTTTTTAGAAAAAGAAGATGGTAGTAAAGAATTTAGAAAAATAAAATATTCTCAAGTAAAAGAAGATGTAAATGCATTAGGGACTATTATGCTTAAAAAATTAAATTTAAAAGATAAAAAAATAGCAGTTATTGGTGAGAATAGTTATAGATGGTATGCAACATATATGGCAGTTGCTTGTGGTGTTGGTATTATTGTTCCACTTGACAAAGAATTGCCATCCAATGAAATTCAAAATTTAATGGAAAGATCAGAAGCTAGTTGTATTGTATATTCTAGTAGAAAAAAAGACCTTATTGAAGAAATAAGAGGTAACCTACCTAAAGATATAATCTATATAGAAATGAGCAAAAAAAATTCTGATGATTTCAGTTATTCTTACGATGAATTAGTAGAAGAAGGAAAAGAACTTGTTGATACAGGTGTAACAGAATACATTGATACCAAAATTGATAGAGATGAATTTAAAATATTGTTATTTACTTCCGGAACTACTGCTGCATCAAAAGGAGTTATGCTATGTCATAAAAATATTTGTACTGATATTGCTGCTTGCTATCATTTAGTTCCAGAAATGGGAGAATTTACTTATTTATCTGTATTACCAATTCATCATACTTATGAATTTTCATTGGTATATATTTACGGAACGTTTATAGGAGCAACAATAGGAATCTGTGAAGGATTAAAATATGTTGCTAAAAATATGAAAGAAATACGTCCAAACGTATTATTTGCTGTACCAGCATTGATAGAAAAATTAAGCGCAAAAATAGATAAAGCTATTGCTGATACTGGTAAAGAAAAAGTGATTAGAACAGCAGGCAAGGTAGCTATTGGCTTAAGCAAAATTGGTCTTGATTTTAGAAGAAAATTATTTAAATCTGTTCAAGAAAATTTTGGTGGAAAATTGACACATATTTTTTGTGGTGCAGCTCCTATCGATAAAGACATTATAGAAAAGCTTGAAAGTTATGGATTTAAATTCTTCCAAGGATTTGGAGTAACAGAAGCATCTCCATTAATTGCAGGAACTCCGAAAGATGGTAGAGTTGCTGGTACTTGTGGTAAAGCTGTTTATGGAACAGAAGTAAGAATTGATTTAAGTAAAAATGAAGATGAAAACAGCAATATAGGTGAAATTATTGCAAAAGGCGATAATATTATGATAGGTTATTACAATGATGAAGAAAAGACTGCTGAAGCTCTTAAAGGTGGATGGTTTTATACTGGGGATCTTGGCTATTTTGATATCAAAGGAAACCTAGTAATTACTGGTAGAACAAAGAATGTTATTGTTACTTCTAATGGAAAAAATATCTATCCTGAAGAATTAGAAACCTTAATTAATAGAATACCTTTAGTGAATGAATCTATGGTATATGGAGCAAAAGATCCAAAGAACAAACAAGAATTAATTGTTACTGCTAAAGTGACATTAGATGAAGAATATATAGAAGCAACTTATGGTTCTACTAAACCATCTGATGACGCAATATACAAGGAAATATGGGAAGAAATCAAGAAAATAAATAGATCTTTAGTTTCATATAAAGCGATTAAAAAATTAGAAGTAAAAAAAGATGATTTTATTAAAACAACTACAATGAAAATAAAGAGATTTGCTGAATTAGAAAAAGACAATAAAAAATAAAATAAAACAATATGCTATGAAGTTAACCCCATAGCATATTTTTTAATTATTCACAAAGGTATTGGCTGGTGCTGTTACCTTTGTCATATTACCAATTTTAATAATTGGCATAGCACCATTGTATTCACCTTTTATAATGACTCCAGTAATTTCAGTCCATTCATTATCAATCAACTTTTTTGCATCTGCATATTCGCATAAGAAACCAGCTACAGTATCCTCATTATTAACAATTGTATTTCTTCCGCACACAAAATAATTTTCTTTAAAGTCTGGCATTCTAAATACAAATCCAGTCATTTTAATGGTTTTACCAATATTGACATCTATATTCTCATGAATTTGTTTTAATACGGAGGTATAATTATCTTCAGTTAAAACAAAATCATAATTATGATCTACATTTGAATTTACTACTTTAGAACCGTTGTTTCCAAATTCAATGATGGTAGCAACAATTGCTGCTACTAATATACATACTAGAAAAATCTTCTTGAAATCTAATTTAAAGTTTACAACAAACATAATATTCACCTAACCCTATAATCTAATACAGTATATTCATCAAGTGCTTTAATATGATAATATTATATGGGTAGTTATGATGAAAAAAACTAATTTTCTTTTCTTTTATGTTTGGTGATGATATTCGTTAATACGATAAACCCAATGATAAATAATACAATAACAGTTAGATTAACAAGGTAGGGTTTTAACGTATGAAAGTTAATCGTTTCTAAAGTACTAATAAATTGATTATTCTGTATATACCAATAAGAAGGGAGAATATGTGCAATAGTTAGTACGGAACTTGGTAGAAATTCTACTGGTACAAAGGCACCACATAAGAAGCTTGAACCAAGTGCTAACACATTAACAATCCCATTAATTCCATCCTTATTTGAGATAACATTGCCAATTAAAAAGGCAATAGATAAACAGCAAATAGTAAACACAAAAGAGTTTATCATATATAATATACCATATAATGAAAGCATAACGTCCTTTACTAATAGAATACTAATGATAACATAGATAGCCCATAAAGCTAGGGCAAAAATTGCATTAGCAAGGAACAAGGATTTATTAAATGAGGTATATTTTGTACTACTGACAATTGTTCTTTTTCTAATATATCTATTTCTAAAACTGCTTAATACCATCGCTACAATAAAGACACAACCAGCAAGTAAGCTATAATTAGCAAAGTTATAGAAAAAAGTAGATTGTGAAAGCGAATTAGCATTTATTTTAGATGTCATCTCAACCTCAATATTTTTTTCTAAGTCTCTATTGGCATTTTGTATTATTTCACTTTCTGATAGACCTTCTTGCTGATAAATGTTTACTATCTTAATATATCTTTCCAGTAACATCTTCATATATGCTGAATTGGAGTCTCCCGTTGCTTTTATCTTTATCTCGGGGTTACTACCTTTTAGAAAATCTTCACCATAGTTATTAGGAATATAGATAGCATAGCTCACCTGTCTATAAAAAATGGCGTCGTTAATTGAATCTTCATCCGTGTTTATTTCTTTGATTGTAGAATTCTTCTTAATATATTCACAGAGATTTTTTGTGATATCATTATCTCCATCTTCATTAATAATTATAGAAGTTGGTTCATTGGCTACAAAATTAGTTGTCGTATCATTTGTTTTAAGAGAAAAACAACCAAATCCAACCAGTAACACAGTTGTGAGTATAATAAAAAATTTATAGCTGTTTAATACCTTAAAAAAGTATTTAAATACTGTCATATTTTTGCCTCCTTAATAGAAAGGATGATATTATAATCATAATAAAAGAGAAAATTGCTAGGCTTATGATATTGAAAAAGTAACGATCTGTATTGGTATAGTAGTATAACGCATAAAATCCATCTGTAATCATATTAGCAGGATTTAGTATATTCACAATAGGGATATTAACATCTATAATATATTTCATTGTAATTCCCATCATACCAGATAAAAATACTCCAAGCATCGTAAATCCAATAACAATACCAGTTTTTGAATTTTCACTGATTTTAAAGGCAGTACTAATGACAACACCTAAACTAAGACCAGCTGCACTTCCTAGTAAGATAAGGGAAATGATAGGTAAGATTTGAGTGCCATAGTCTACATGTATAACAAAAATAGTGTATAGTAGTAGTAAAGTGATTCCAATCAGTTGTACCACGTAACTAGCTAAAAGGCTACTTAGGATAAGTTTCCATTTTTTCACTGGGCTCGCCGATACTCTTTTACCAGTATGACTCATATTAGCAAGTGTTCTGTTGATAGCAGTAAAAGCAAGTAAAGCACCATAAAGGCAAGACATTGCAATTAATGTATAGTATTCTATCATTGTGTAACTCAAATTTTTATTCGAAATATCATTTATCTTAACTTCTTGATTTTGAATGATATCAAAAACACCTTGATATATCTTCTCATAATCAATAGGGTAATTACCATTTTGAATTTCTTCTTTTATGGTATTAGTGGCAAGATTTGTTATCAATTCTTTTGTTTGAAAAATTTCTTCTGTAACATATTTCAATATAGTTTCATTGATTCCATTGTTTTTGATTACAACTTTATTACTATCTTCTGTCAAGATTAAATATCCGGTAATTTTATCATTATTTAATAAAGAGGCTACTTCTTCTAAAGAAGTATAAGTTATATTAAATAATTGATCCTTGTTATTTTTGTCACTTAATTTTGTAAAAGTTTCTTTTATAACGGTATCTTCTTGAAAATATTTGTTTTCAACAATACCAATATCAATAATATTTAACTTCTCACTATTTTCAATATTAGAAAAAGCAAGATTAAAAAATGTACATAAGATAATTGGAAAAGCATATGCCCAAAATATTAGACTTTTATTTTTAAAAAGAGATTTTAACGTATATTTAAAATTATGGAAAAACATTAATCCCTAAGCTCCTTTCCTGTTAATTCTAGAAAAACGTCATTTAGAGTAGGTCTTTCGGAATATATTTTGTTATATACTAAATTCTCTTTATTCAAATAATGAAGAAGATTACCAAAATTACTTTTTCCATTTTTATAGGTAATTAATAGTGTATTATTGTTATAATTTACTTCTTTTACATTGTCTAATTTTTTGATATCCTCTATTTTATTAGGTTCCAAATTATCTATTTCAACTGTTACTTTTTCTTCTATACCAGTTAGGTCTTTTAACTCTTGTTTTGTTCCTTGTGCTATGATATTTCCTTTGTCTATTATAATAATTCTATCGCAAAGTATTTCTACTTCTTCCATATAATGTGTAGTATATACTATAGTAGCACCTTGGTCACGTAGTGTTTTGATTCCATCTAATATATTATTTCTACTTTGTGGATCAACTGCTACTGTTGGTTCATCTAAAAAAATCAAACTTGGTTTATGTGCTACACCACAAGCAATATTTAATCTTCTTAATAATCCCCCTGAAAGTTGTTTTGGCTTAAATTTTTTAAAGTCTTCTAATCCTACTAAATGAATCGCTTCATTTACATAGTTTTTTCGAGCTGTTTTATCTTTTATATATAAGCCACAGAAGTAATCGATATTCTCATAAACAGTTAATTCTTCTAAAACAGCTACCTCTTGAAATACTACACCGATTTTTGATTTTGTTTCATAGGAATCCGGTGTCATTTCTTTACCAAATATGGTAATATTTCCTTCATTAAACTTTAGTAGTGATAAAATACAATTAATAGTCGTTGATTTTCCACTCCCATTTGGACCAAGTAACCCTAAAATTTCACCTTTATATACATCAAATGAAAGATGATCAATTGCTTTCAAATCTTTGTATTTTTTAGTTAAATTCATTACTTCAATAATTTTCTCCATATCATTTCCTCCTAAATTTATTTCATATGTATTTGTTGATAGTTTAACACATTAAATTCATTTTGTACATATTTTATATACAAGTAGATAATTTTTTATATTATGGCAATGAAGTAATATTTATTGCTTAATAAATGTTACTTCGTTATAAACCTATAAAGGTAAAAAAGATTAATAAAGTGAACCCTAAATTGATATTTAGGATTCACTTTGTTTAAATGATATATTATCTGAAACAAATTTATTTATCATTATTATTTATTAATTTTTAATAAGATTTTTATTTGTTGATAACTTCAGCTTTGCATAATGATACAAAAGCTGGATTTGAATTGTTTGGCCCAACAACTACAACCATACCAAATTCACTTTTTAGAATAGTTCCTTGTGCAACAGTTTGACCGCCTGCATTTATATCTACGCTAGTCGTATTGATAGGTAAATATTCCCTAATAGCACTTTCACAATTTGCATCACAACCTGTTGGTGCAGGTACGGGAGCTGGTAAAAATGTTATAGCGTCATTATACGTGCTACTAGTGATTGTAATTGAAGCAATTCTGCATAATGAAACCGCTTCCTGAGGAGCACCCTGATTATTGACTAGCTGAAATAACCCTGAATTAGGATTATTATTTGGTGCTGGTAATAGAGAACCAGCTCTTCCACTAACATTATTTCCACTTTCCATTGCCACAATTAAGTTATCATTTGGATATAAAGTAATTATCTGTTGTATAATATTTCTCATTTGATCTACACATGAACATGCAGTTGTATTCGCTACGGGTCCAGTAGGTCCAGTAGGTCCAGTAGGCCCAGTAAGTCCAGTAGGACCGGTAACTCCAGTAATACCAGTAGGTCCGGTAGCACCAGTAGGACCAGTAGGTCCAGTAGGCCCAGTAAGTCCAGTAGGTCCAGTAAGTCCAGTAGGACCAGTAACTCCAGTAGGACCGGTAACTCCAGTAGGACCAGTAAGTCCAGTAGGTCCAGTAAGACCGGTAACGCCAGTAATACCAGTAGGTCC